>CALMEI010000056.1 GCA_937863225.1 uncultured Polaromonas sp. | reverse complement strand
CCGATGCAGGACTACGACATCGGCATTGAAGGCATGACCTGTGCGTCCTGCGTGGCGCGGGTTGAAAAGGCTTTGAAAAAAGTACCTGGTGTCATGGCGGTGAACGTGAATTTAGCCACCGATTCTGCGCGCATCACCGTGGCGAGCGCGGAATCCATGGACGCCAAACTGCGCCGCACCGTGCGGGACGCGGGTTACCAACCGCTGGCCGCCAATGCCGCTATTGATGCGCCCGATGCTTCACCGTGGGCAGGATTTATGCCAGTGGGTGTTGGGCTGTTGCTGTCTGCCCCCCTGGTGTTACCCATGGTCGGTGATTTGTTTGGCAAGCATTGGATGCTGCCCGCGTGGATTCAATTTGCGTTGGCCACGCCGGTGCAATTTATTTTGGGCGCCAAGTTTTACAAAGGCGCTTGGGGTGCGGTTAAAGCGCTGTCGGGCAATATGGATTTGCTGGTGGCCATTGGTACCACCGCCGCTTGGGCGTTGTCGGTGTGGTTGTGGCTCAGTGCCAAGTTCAGTGCTGAGCCCGACACCATGGTGCATCTGTATTTTGAAGGCTCAGCTGTGGTCATCACCTTGGTGCTGCTGGGCAAATGGCTAGAGGCGCGCGCTAAAAGACAAACCACCTCTGCCATACGCGCACTGCATGCCTTGCGCCCAGAGCAAGCGCATTTGGTGGGATTGGATGGCGAAGTCGATGTGCCGGTTGCAGAGGTGCTGGTGGGTGACACTTTGGTGGTGCGTGCGGGCGAGCGTGTGCCCGCAGACGGTGTGGCGTTAGAAGGTCAAAGCCAACTGGATGAGTCGATGTTGACGGGTGAATCATTGCCCGTCCACAAAGCAGCGGGCGCAACATTGACGGGTGGTGCCATCAACGGCGATGGGCGATTGGTCATGCGGGTTAAGGCCGTGGGTCGTGAAACCGTATTGGCCAGCATCATTCGCTTGGTCGAAGACGCGCAAGCCGGCAAAGCCCCGATACAACGTTTGGTGGACCGCGTCAGTGCCGTATTTGTGCCTGTGGTGCTGGGTATCGCACTGCTGACATGGCTTGGGTGGTGGCTAAGTGGGCACACGCTAGAGTTGGCGACAATTCGTGCCGTGGCCGTGCTGGTGATTGCGTGCCCCTGTGCCTTGGGTTTAGCTACGCCCACTGCCATCATGGCGGGCACGGGCGTGGCGGCAAAGTTTGGTATCTTGATTAAAGATGCGCAGGCCTTAGAACTGGCACACCAAGTGAACACCATTGCGTTTGACAAAACGGGCACGCTCACCATTGGCAAACCACAGTTGACGGCGTTTGTTTTGGCAGAAGCAGCCTCAACTGCGGATGAAAATCAACTATTGGCCGCCGCCGCCAGTCTGCAAAGCGGCAGCGAACACCCATTGGCACGCGCAGTGGTGGATGCGGCGCGCGCACGTGGCTTGACGGTGCAAGCGCCTGACAATGTGCGTGCTGTCGCTGGCAGAGGTACAGAGGGTGAGGTTGGCGTAGAAAGCATCTTGATAGGCAGCTTGCGTTGG
>CALMEI010000055.1 GCA_937863225.1 uncultured Polaromonas sp. | reverse complement strand
TGGGTGTCGTGTGTGTCCACGAGAACGGCCGGGGGGAGGACGGCGTCCCGTTCCGAAAAAAAAGCGGGCGACCGAACTGCCCCCGCCGCATCGCGATCGTCCAGTGCCCATTGGGCGGCCAGCATTTGTGTGCCTTCGCGGGTCTCTTGTGCGGCTTTGGGGTTGTTGTGCTCCAAGGCCAATTTCAAATGCGCATCCCGCACCGTTTTATCTTGCAGGGCATGTGCACTTTGCGCCACCATCACATGTGCCAGCGCACGCAATTGAGCGGCATTTTCAAGTCGGTGTTCTGAATGGTTAGAACCAACCGTATCACCCATGGCTTTGTCCATCTCCAAAGCCGCCAATGCCGCTTTGCGGGCACGCAAATAACGACCTGCCATGAAGTGCGATTGCGCATTGAACAGATGCGCGTTCAAAGCGCGCTCCTTTTGCAAACTGCGCCATTGTCTGGCTTGCCTGGGCAAAGCAAACAGCACCGACAAAGCACGCAAAGCAAAGTACAACAGCACAAAGCCTGCGGCCAACAAGGCAATTGCAAAATTCAAGGACACATCGACTCGGTGGGGCGGCCAAAACAGCGTCACCGTTGCAGCGTTGTCACCCGCAAACAAGGCACTCAACACCGCAATGGCAAAAATGGCTAAGAACCAAAGCGCGGCACGCATCTAACGCCCTGCCGCCGCCACAGTTAATGCGGCCAAAGATTCTTCCAAACCCGGAATCGACAGGTTTGCCAATTGCGCCTGTGATTGCTGCAACAAACTGAATGCCTGCTTGGCAGCGGGCGTACCCGCATCAGCGTACTTGCGCAAATCGGTGTTGACGGTTGCCAAGTCAGATTTGGCACTGGCGAATTGTCGGCTCAACACCCCCATGCGGGCATTGAGCACCCGCAGCTTCAAGTTTTCGCGCAAAAAGAAGGTTTGCTCTGGCGTTTGCAGCACCGCATCAGGGTGTCCAATTTGGCTCACGCGCACCAGCTTGCCAGATTCGGCACGCACCGCCAGCCAGACGCGTTGCACCCAAGATGACACCGCATTTTGTAGATCGCTCCCCATGTTGGTCGTCTTAGCTGGTTTGCTTTCCTTGCCGGTATGGCTAACGGATGCTTGACCATTCTCAAGTTTTGCAAGGGGTGATGCAGCCGTGTCGCCAGATTTGGGTCCCACCGCATTGCCGGCTGGTAGCGTGTCGATCAATTGCGTCAATTCGTCCAACTTGCCCATCAAATTCGGCACATCGGTCACTGTGGCGGCTTTGATGCGCAGAGCATCGTTGTTCAAGGCACGGCGTACTGTGTTCAGTCGTGGTTGCGCAGATTTGGCCAGGCGTACATCGGCTGTTTTCAGCGCCGCCAACAGTGGCTCTACACTGCCCGTTAATTGCGCTTGCTGTTGCGCCAATCGCAATGCGGATTCAATGTCCACCACCAAATTTTCATCGCGTGAACGCGACAAACTTTGCATCAGCTCGTCCAACTGGCTGCGCTGCAAAGCAACTTCGCTCAATTTGGTTTCATTCAAGGACGAACGCGCCATCGCATCGCGCGCCAACTCTTGTGCGTTTTTGGCCAAACTGCGCGCTTCGATGCTGAGAGTTGATGCATCAGCGCTTTGGCGCGCCAAATGCTCTTGAATGCCATTCAATTTTCGCCACAAATAGGCTGTAGCCAATAGGGATATTGCCAAAGCTGCTATGGTAACAATAGCAAGTTTGGGATACTGATTGAACACATTGCGCCCAGCGCCACCCTTATCGGAGTCTGTACCAACGGTGACAGCCGCATCGGTGACAGCATCTTGTTGAGCAGACGGTGTGTCGGATTGTGAGGGAATCTGGGCTGTGTCGGTCATAGCATTGATTCTATAGAAGTCACCACATCGGATAGTAGCGGGCGTGACTCGCAAACAACACCAAAGCCCGCGCGTCTGGCCGCTTGCGCAATGCGCGGGTGTGTCGCAATGGCTTTGGCGCTTGACCAGTCAATCTGGGGCACCCTGTGACACAAGTTCTCTATCGCCTCTGAACTGCTGAACAACCACACCGACCCATCGCGACGGGCGGCTTCAATCCAAACCATTTGTTCACTGTTAAATACTGGGGCACGCCGCTGATAGCTGACGACTGTGTCCACCCGAACACCCATTGCACTCAACTGGTCTGCCAACCAAGGTCGTCCATTCATCAAGGCTTGATTGTCTGCAGAGCTTTGTTGGGTTGTACCGCGAACGATGAGCACGTGATCGCCCGCCTTGACTTGACTGCGGACACGTTCCCACAGCGCTTCTGAATCAAATTGCGCGGCATCACTTGCAGGTGCATCGATCAAATTGGCAGGAATACCCGCCGCCAACAAGGCTTTGGCTGTACCAGGACCTGTTGCCCAATAACGCGTGGCAACATTGGGTTGCGCAGTAGATGCTATGTTTTTAATAGCACTTTAGGCAATATTTATGCCGCCTACAGCCTGATTTTTCATATAAAAATAGCGCACAGCATTGCTACTGACAAACATGATGGCGGTGTAGCGCTTGGCATTGTCTGTGGCTTCCTCAAGGACATGGTTGTCGTTGGCAGCAGCAATTTCAATCAATGGCAAAGCGATGGCATCCCAACCTTTGTCTTGCAACTGCGTCACCCAATTTTGCGCTTCGGCCAGCGGGCGAGTGACGATGACTTTCATGACAATGGACCTTGGCTCAATCCACTGACTTGATGGTTTTGCGTGCGCCTCGCGCTATCAGTGTCTCTGCCACTTGCGCGCCCATGGCAGCTGCGGCATCCAACGTGGCTGGCGTTTGACTGGCATCTGCCCGCACCAAGCTTTGAACGGGTATGGTGGCTGGAATTTCATCGGTTGCACCCCACGCCGCTTGCAATTGCAGTGCACTGCCTTGCCACACCGCATGCGCAGCCAATGGCATGGAACAACTGCCGCCCAAAGCACGACTGACGGCACGCTCTGCACTCACTGCCATCCATGTTGGCTGATGCGCCAAGGGTGCCAGTGCCGCGATTAAATCAACGCGGTTCGCTTTGATTTCTATGCCCAATGCACCCTGCCCTGCGGCTGGTAACATTTGGTTTGTTTCAAACACAGCTTTGATGCGCGACGCCAAGCCCAACCGTTTCAGCCCCGCTGCAGCCAAAATCATGGCATCAAATTGACCTTCATCCAACTTGCGCAAGCGGGTGTCCAAATTGCCACGCAAAGGCACAATGTTGATATCAGGTCGCAAATTCTTTAAAAGCACCACACGGCGCAAGCTGGAAGTGCCCACGGTGGCGCCTTGTGGCAAGGCCTCTATATTCGCATAGGTGTTCGAGACAAATGCATCGCGCGGGTCTTCGCGTTCCATCACGCAGGCCAGAGCAAACCCATGCGGCAAATCCATGGGCACATCTTTGAGTGAATGCACGGCAATGTCAGCACTGCCGTCCAACAAGGCGTTTTCCAGCTCTTTCACAAACAAACCTTTGCCACCCACTTTGCTCAAGCTGCGGTCCAGAATTTGGTCACCCAAAGTGGTCATGCCCAACAGCGTGACGCTGTGGCCTCTGGCTTCCAGCAGGGCCTTGACGTGCTCGGCTTGCCACATCGCCAAACGGCTTTCGCGGGTGGCGATGGTGATGTGTGAAGGGGATGCGTGGGTGCTATGCATGTTGGTAG
Organism: uncultured Polaromonas sp.; assembly: GCA_937863225.1. Classification (GTDB taxonomy): domain Bacteria; phylum Pseudomonadota; class Gammaproteobacteria; order Burkholderiales; family Burkholderiaceae_C; genus Aalborgiella. The sequence continues at coordinate 41,129 of CALMEI010000055.1, read as the reverse complement.
TGTTCAAGAGCGCAAACCTTTTGGTAAACTGACGGACTGTTTGATACACCCCGTAGTTTAATCGCTCCTATTCGGTCCACCGCACAAGCCTACGCACTTTTTAACGCCGTCCTTTCTATGTCCAACACCGCGTCCACAATCGCCAAACAGAGCGCGAAGCTCAGCAAAAACCTGAGCAGCAAAGCGCAATCTTTGGCCAAGCAAAAAGCCAATGAACGCCCTTTGGTTGAAGACATTCGTTTGTTGGGACGGATTTTGGGCGATGTGATTCGTGAACAAGAGGGTGAAGATGCATTCAATTTGATTGAAAACATACGCAAGCTCTCGGTCGCTTTCAGACGTGACGAAGACCATACGGCCGACAAAGCACTGAAAAAATTACTCAAAAGTTTATCGGCCGATCAAACGGTGAGTGTGATTCGCGCCTTCACTTACTTCAGTCATTTGGCCAATTTGGCAGAAGACCGGCATCACATTCGCCGACGCGCCATTCACGAGCGTGCGGGTGACACCCAAGAAGGCAGCATTGAAGTGGCTTTGTCGCGCCTGCGCTGGGCCGGTATCACACCCAAAACCATTGCGCACACCTTGGCCAAAAGCCATGTTTCACCGGTGCTCACCGCCCATCCGACGGAAGTGCAACGCAAAAGCATTTTGGATGCCGAGCGCAGCATTGCCAACCTGCTGGTATGCCGTGATGACATCAAAACACGGGGCATGGCCAGCGGTTTGGACAACACATCTCGCAAAGATGCCATCACCCCCAAAGAACTGGCCAGCAACGAAGAACGCCTGCGTGCCCGCGTGATGCAATTGTGGCAAACGCGCTTGCTGCGTTATTCCAAACTCACAGTTTCCGACGAAGTCGAAAACGCATTGAGCTATTACGAATCCACGTTTTTGCGTGAGATACCCAAGCTCTACGCCGAGCTGGAACAACACGTTGGCCAACACGATGTGCACAGCTTTTTGCGCATGGGGCAATGGATTGGTGGCGACCGCGACGGCAACCCGTTTGTGAGCGCCGAAACCTTGCAATATGCCCTGCGTCGCCAAGCAGACATGGTGTTGCGCTTTTACCTCACCGAGGTGCACTACTTGGGTACCGAGTTATCCATGTCGTCAATATTGGTACCCTTGTCAGAAGAAATGCAAGCATTGGCGGACAAATCGCCCGACACCAATGAACATCGCAAAGACGAACCCTATCGCCGTGCATTGACGGGCATGTATGCACGCTTGGCAGCGAATTTGAAAGAAATGACAGGCGGTGAGGCGGCTCGTCATGCCGTTGCACCGCAAAATCCTTATGAAAGTGCAGAAGCGTTTTTAGCTGACTTGCGTGTCATTGAAAATTCCTTGCAAAACAACCACGGCGATGCCTTGATAGCGCTGCGATTGCACCCTTTGATTCGGGCAGTTGAAGTATTTGGTTTTCATCTGGCCACGGTTGATTTGCGCCAAAGCTCTGACAAACACGAAGCCGTGGTGGCAGAGCTGTTGGCCATGGCACAAATTGAACAAAACTACAGTCAATTGGACGAGACTGGCAAACGCGATGTACTGCTCGCTTGCTTGAACGATGCCCGACCTTTGCGGATACGGGACGCAGCCTATTGCGCACACACCCAATCTGAACTGGCAATTTTTGAAACCGCAAAAACCATGCGCCAGCGCTTTGGTGCGCATGCCATCAAGCACTACATCATCAGCCACACCGAAACGGTCAGCGATTTATTGGAAGTGCTGTTGCTGCAAAAAGAAGTGGGCTTGATGCATGGCACGTTGAACAGCAAAGCCAGCCACGAATTAATCGTGGTGCCTTTGTTTGAAACCATTGAAGACTTGCGTCATGCCGCCACCATCATGCGCGAGTTTTACGCTTTGCCTGGCATGGCACAACAAATACAGCGTGGCGGTGGTGAGCAAGACATCATGTTGGGTTATTCTGACAGCAACAAAGACGGTGGCATTTTCACCAGCAATTGGGAGCTGTACCGCGCTGAAATTGCCTTGGTTGAATTGTTTGATGAACTCGCCGCATCGCATGGCATTACTTTGCGCATGTTCCACGGCCGCGGTGGCACAGTGGGGCGTGGCGGCGGTCCGAGCTACCAAGCCATTTTGGCGCAGCCACCCGGCACGGTGCGCGGTCAAATTCGTTTGACAGAGCAAGGTGAAGTGATTGGCTCTAAATACGCCAACCCAGAAATTGGACGACGCAATTTAGAAACCTTGGTCGCCGCCACACTGGAAGCAACACTGTTACAACCGACTAAACAAGCCAGCCAACTGTATTTGGACACTGCTGTCACGCTGTCGCAAAGCAGCATGGACGCCTATCGCAAACTGGTTTACGAAACACCCGGTTTCAGTGATTATTTTTTCCAGTCCACACCCTTGCGCGAAATTGCCGAACTCAATTTGGGTTCGCGCCCCGCTTCACGCAAGCCATCTCAAAAAATAGAGGATTTGCGCGCCATTCCTTGGGGCTTCAGCTGGGGGCAATGTCGTTTAACCCTGCCTGGTTGGTACGGTTTTGGCTCTGCGGTACAGGCTTTTTTGCATGACAAATCCAAAGGTGACGATGCCAAAAAACGCTTAACCTTGTTGCAAAAAATGGTGAAGGACTGGCCATTTTTTCGCACACTGCTGAGCAACATGGACATGGTGATGGCCAAGAGCGATTTGGCACTGGCAGCGCTGTATGCCGAGCTGGTGACCGACACCCGTTTGCGCAAAAAGATTTTTGGCATGATAGAAGCCGAATGGCAATTGACCATGCACGCACTGGAAATCATCACTGGCGACAAACAGCGGCTGACCAACAACGCCGCACTGCAACGCTCAATCAAACACCGCTTCCCCTACATTGACCCCTTGCACCACTTGCAAGTGGAGCTGATACGCCGCTACCGCGATGGCAAAACCGATGAGCGCGTGCAACGCGGTATACACATCTCCATCAACGGCATCGCAGCCGGACTGCGTAACACGGGCTAAGTTAGGCTATACAGATCTCAGCTCCCACCACCACACATCAAACCAAAACAATTTTGAAATCTGAGCCTCATCAATTCGATGTTGTCGTCATTGGCGCAGGTGCAGCGGGCTTGTTTTGTGCCGGCGTGGCGGGGCAACTGGGATTGAAAGTCTTGGTACTTGATCACAGCGACAAAGTGGCCGAAAAAATCCGTATTTCCGGCGGTGGCCGTGCCAATTTCACCAACAAAGATGCCAGCCCTGCCAATTTTTTAAGCAGCAACCCGCATTTTTGCCGCAGTGCCCTGTCGCGCTATAAACCGCAAGACTTCATGGCATTGATGAACAAACATGGCGTGGCCTACCACGAAAAGCACAAAGGGCAGCTGTTTTGCAACCACTCTGCCAACGATTTAATCACCGTATTACTGCAGGAATGTGACGCAGGTGGTGTAAAAATATTAAGCAAATGTGCCATTAGCCTAATCAATTCTTGCCAAGACTGCTATGAAATTAATAGCAATTTAGGTATTTTCAGCTGCCCACAATTGGTGATCGCCACCGGCGGATTGTCCATACCCAAAATTGGGGCGAGTGATTTTGGCTACCAAATAGCTCAACAATTCGGCTTGCGCGTGGTCGAGACACGTCCAGGTTTGGTGCCCTTGACATTTGAAGCCGCAGATTGGGCGCCATGGATTGACTTGGCTGGTTTGTCGCTACCGGTGCAGATTGAAACCGGCAATAAAAAATCAAAAATCAGTTTTACCGAAGATTTGCTCTTCACGCACCGCGGTTTGAGCGGTCCTGCCATTTTGCAAATTTCAAGCTATTGGCGTGAAAAGACGCCCATTCGCATCAATTTAACGCCAAATGCAGATATGTTGGCATTTTTAATGAAAATTAAAAGCACATCGCGCAAGTTATTGGTGAACGAATTATCCAACGTCATCCCAGCACGCTTGGCCGAAGCTTGGATTAAAACTGACCTTGCTTTACAACGTCCAGCTTGCGATGTGCCGGACAAATCACTGTCGCAATTGGCGCATCGCCTTTGCAACTGGGAAATCACGCCCACCGGCACCGAAGGCTACAAAAAAGCCGAAGTCACAGTGGGTGGCATCGATACCCGTGATGTATCGTCCCAAACCATGGAGTCCAAACAGCCGGGTTTGTACTTCATCGGCGAAGTGCTGGATGTGACAGGCTGGCTGGGCGGCTATAACTTTCAGTGGGCTTGGGCGAGTGGCTTTGCTTGTGCGCAGGCAATGGCGCAAGCGCCGAAAAAACGGGTATAATTCCACCTTTCACCGCTTGGTGTACCCATAGGCCATTGTCTTGTACATCAACAAAATACCCGCGCAGGGTCACGATCTTCCCGGCGCACTATTTCGGAATTTATTGTTTCATGACCACAATTCGTTTAAAAGAGAATGAACCGTTTGACGTAGCTTTGCGTCGCTTTAAGCGCCAAATTGAAAAATTGGGCTTGTTGACTGATTTACGTGCCCGTGAGTTTTACGAAAAACCAACCACTGAGCGCAAGCGTAAAAAATCTGCAGCTGTGAAGCGCAACTACAAACGCATTCGTGCGATGCAGTTGCCGAAAAAGATGTACTAAGCATCTTTTTCTCTCACAAAAAAAGCCCGCACGATTTATTCTGCGGGCTTTTTTTATTGATTTTTATTGATATGAAGCATTAACCAACATCAACCGAGGTATCCAAAATGTCACTCAAAATCCAAATCACCGAAGATATGAAAACCGCGATGCGCGCCAAAGAGGTTGAGCGTTTAGGCACCATTCGTCTGCTTTTGTCAGCGATGAAACAAAAGGAAGTGGACGAGCGTGTGGAGTTGGACGATGTGATGGTGATTGCCATCATTGACAAAATGATCAAACAACGCAAGGACAGCATTGACGCCTTCACCAAAGCCGACCGCAAAGACATGGCCGACAAAGAAGCCGCAGAAATCACTGTTTTGCAAGCGTATTTACCCGCCCGCATGAGCAGCGACGAAGTCCTCGCCGCCGTCAAAACCATCGTCGCCTCTCTCAACGCCTCAGGCCCAGGCGACATGGGCAAAGTCATGGGCGCCGCCAAAGCACAATTGGCTGGCAAAGCCGATATGGGACAAGTGTCAGCGGCGGTGAAAGCGGCTTTGGCTTCTTAACCTCTTGAACCTCTTTCACTCTTCTCATCCCTGTTACTCAAAGTCACCCCCACCAGCCACCACCTTGTGAATCACCTCTGCGCCAAACCCGCGGCTAAGTAGAAAGCGCATTTGCTTGGCACGTTCGGTGGGGGTTTGGGGTGGAGAATCTGGTGTATGCCGATTGCCGAATTTTTTGCGCCAGACTTCTCTGGCTCTTTCTAGCTCGGTGCTTTTGAGCAAATCGACTGCATCCAGCACCGCGCCAGCGTCCACGCCCTTGCTTTGCAACTCTTGTTTGATGCGTGCGGTGCCCAGCTTGTTGCTGCGACGGTGCAACACCGAATCGACCACGCGCTGTTCGTTGATGAAATCTTTGGCTTGCAGTTCATCCAACACTTTGGCCAATTCACCCGTTGTGGCTTCAAAGGCTTGCAGTTTTTTCTCTAGCTCTGCACGCGAATATTCGCGCCCACTCAACAGCCGCAGAGCGCGGCCTTTGAGTGACAGAGTGGTTTGGATGAACGCCATAGATGCACTTTTACTATAAATTTAATAGCTGTTTAGGCAATAAATACGCCGGATACAGCCATTATTTTCATATAAATTTGTAAAAATAAATGAATGCTGCACACGACGCATCGCAAGGCTAACTTGTTGTGCGAACCTTTAATCTCTGCTTTTCTTTGGCTTTTTCTCTTCCGCTGGCGTGCCTGACATGACCGATGCAATGTCAGAGCCGGCTGAAATCATGGGCACACCCAGAGACTCGCGCACTTTGTTTTCGATTTCAATCGCCAAGTCGGCGTTCTCTTTCAAAAACTCGCGTGCGTTGTCGCGGCCTTGACCGATTTTTTCGCCGTTGTAGGCATACCATGCGCCTGATTTTTCAATCACGTTGGCGCTCACCCCCAAGTCAATCACCTCACCCAAGCGGCTGATGCCTTGACCAAACAGAATATCAAACTCTGCGGTCTTAAAGGGTGGAGAGACTTTGTTTTTCACCACCTTGACTTTGGTCTCATTGCCAATCGCATCGTCACCTTTTTTGATGGTGCCGGTGCGGCGAATATCCAAACGCACCGAAGCGTAGAACTTCAAAGCATTGCCACCGGTGGTGGTCTCTGGGCTGCCAAACATGACGCCAATTTTCATGCGAATTTGGTTGATGAAAATGACCATGCAATTGGCTTTTTTGATGTGCGCGGTGAGCTTGCGCAAGGCTTGGCTCATCAAGCGGGCTTGCAAACCTGGCAAGCTGTCGCCCATTTCACCTTCTAATTCGGCTTTGGGTGTGAGCGCCGCCACCGAGTCCACCACAATCAAATCAACCGCGCCAGAGCGCACCAAGCTGTCCACAATTTCCAGCGCTTGCTCGCCCGTGTCGGGCTGGCTGATCAGCATGTCTTGCAGGTTCACACCCAAGTTTTGCGCGTATTGGGTATCCAGTGCGTGCTCGGCATCGACAAACGCGCAGGTGCCGCCCAGCTTTTGCATCTCGGCAATGACTTGCAGCGTCAATGTGGTTTTACCGGACGATTCTGGGCCATAAATTTCGATCACACGTCCACGGGGCAAGCCACCGACACCCAAGGCAATGTCCAGCCCCAAAGAACCGGTAGAGACAACCTGAATGTCTTCAATCGCTTCGCCCTCGCCCAAACGCATGATCGTGCCTTTGCCGAATTGTTTTTCAATTTGTGCCAAGGCGGCTTGCAAGGCTTTGGCCTTTTCGGCGCTGGCGGCTGCGTTAGCGGGGTTGGGTTTGACGGCCATGTCCATGGTATTTTCCTTTTAAAACAATATGTTAAAGTGAGTATCTGCTTACTTTGAAGTCATCCTAGAAAGATCGTTGAGCGATTTGACTGGATGCTTGAACAGTAGTTTACATCAGTATATAAATTAAATGTTGCTATTTTTAGTCAGTTTAATTGACTAATTTGAACCACTTCATTATCATGCGGCATGGCGATTAAAACGGTATTTCAAGCCACGCAACTCGGTTGGCGGCAAACGCATTTGGGGCGCTTGCTGGGGCATTCATTGCGGCGTTTTGATGCGCGCGTGTTGACCTTGATGTCACATAACATGGACGTGCCTTTGGCGCTGTCCAATCTGGCTGCACGTGGTCAAGTCAGCGCCGCGCACATCCATATCACGCGCCACTTACCACTGGAAGGCGCACGTTTGTCTCACTTGGCACACAGCGCGGGCATGAGCAAACAAGCCATGGGGGATTTGGTGACGCAATGCGAGGCGTGGGGCTTGGTCACGCGCAACGCTGATGCCGTCGACAAACGCGCCATCAAAGTGCAATTCACCCCCACCGGTCTCGATTGGCTGGCCGCCTTTGAACGCGCCGTCGCGCAAGCAGAAGCTGAGTTCAAAGAATCCGTAGGCGATGATGTCGCCACCGTGGTGGCCATGGGGTTAGAGGCGTATATGGGTGATTATGTAGAATAGGCTGATGAAAATCCTGATTTGCAATGACGATGGTTACCAAGCACCTGGTATTGTGGCTTTATACGATGCGCTCAAAGGCATTGCAGATGTGGAGGTAATCGCACCGCAGCGCAACAACAGTGCCAAATCGAACGCGTTGACTTTGCATGAGCCTTTGTATGTGGAGCAAGCCAACAATGGCTTCAGGTACGTGACGGGTACACCTGCCGACTGCGTGCACATTGCGCTGAAAGGTTTGCTTAACTACAAACCCGATTTGGTGGTTTCGGGTATCAACAACGGGGCTAATTTGGGTGACGACACCATTTACTCGGGCACCGTGGGCGCAGCGATGGAAGCGTATTTATTTGGCATACCCGCCATTGCATTTTCGCAAGTGAAAAAGGGCTGGGCGCATTTGGACGCGGCGGCACTGAAAGCGCGTGATGTGGTGCAGCAGGTGATGCAACAAATCGAAAACAAGACCCAAGCGTTTGAACCTTGTTTATTGAATGTCAATATTCCCAATTTGCCTTACGCTGACATCCAACCGATGCAAGTGTGTCGCTTGGGCACACGCCACACATCGGAAAATGTCATCACACAAACCAGTCCTTTTGGCAGAACCATGTATTGGATCGCAGGATCAGGGCCAGCCAAAGACGGCTCAGTGGGGACTGATTTTCATGCCATCGCAAACGGTCATGTATCAGTGACGCCTTTGAACACCGATTTAAGCCACCACAGCAAGTTGCCAGATTGGCAGCGCATTTTGCAAAACTAAGTGACAACGCACCCACTGCTTTGACGTGAATTCAGCCAAAAATAACCAACGCAAACCCACTTTTCCAGCCACACTGGACCTGAGTTTAGGGCGTGGTGCGACCAATGGTTTGGGTGTTCCCAATCGGGTGACGCACACGCCAGCACGCAAACAATCGACCCCGCCGTTGGCCCAACAGGCTTTGAAAAGTTTGTCACAGCCAACGAAACCTGTGCGCAGTGCGGGTTTGGGTTTAGATTCCAGTGCGGTGCGAGCCACCATGGTGCGCAAATTGGAAGCACAAGGCATTCAAGATGTTCGTGTTTTGACCGCCATGAACAGCGTGCCGCGACACCACTATGTTGACTCGGCATTGGCCAACCAAGCTTATGAAGACACCAGTTTGCCCATTGGTTGGGGGCAAACCATTTCAAAGCCCAATGTGGTGGCGCGCATGATGTCACTGTTATTTGAAGGTAAAGCTGCACCCTACGGACGCGTACTGGAAATTGGCACAGGTTGCGGCTACCAAGCAGCGCTGCTGAGCCATATCGCAAGCGAGGTTTACAGCATCGAACGCATTCGTGGTTTGCATGAAAAGGCACAAGCCAATGTTCGTCCGTTTGCCATGGGCAATTTGCGCTTGCTTTTGGGCGATGGCATGCTGGGTTATGCCAAAGGGGCACCCTACTTTGGCATCATTGCGGCAGCAGGTGGTGACCGTATACCAGATGCGTGGATTGACCAATTGGCAGTGGGCGGGCGCATAGTGGCACCCGTTGAAAACAATCGACCACAAAACACGCACCCAAATGGCGCAAATGAACAATCTTTGGTCGTCATTGATAAAACTGACACAGGAATCAAGCGCACTGTCTTAGAGTTGGTTCAGTTTGTGCCCTTAAAATCAGGTATTGGCTAAATACGAAGGGATTGCATGAATACATCGAACGTCGCAAAAGCATTGCATCAATTGACAACACCTTTGCTGGTTCTGAGTATGCTCTTGCTCAGCGCATGCTCGTCTGGGCCGGGTCGACGTGCACCTGTCGAAAACCGTGCCGAAAGCACATCGCCACATTCATCACAAAACCAAACCACGCAAGCCAAAGCACCCAGTGGCCCCTACGCTGCCAATGCGGGGCAAGCGGGTTATTACACAGTCAAACCCGGTGATACTTTGCTGCAAATTGGCCGCAACACAAGTCAAAATTCGCGTGACCTCATCGCTTGGAACAACATCGGGAATCCGAATCTGATTGAAGTTGGGCAAGTATTACGCGTGACACCGCCCGGTATTCAAGCCAGTGGAGCTGGTTCAACTGGCGTCATCAGCACACCCGTCACATCGGGCAGCAGCACTGTGACGACCACCCCCGTGCCAGCGCCGTCTGTGGCGTCCGCTGAGCCCACCACAACGCCCATTGTGCCGCCACCTGCAGCGCCCATTGCAGGTGCCGCTAAACCGGCTGACAGTGTTGACTTCATGTGGCCAGCCAATGGAGCTTTAATTTCGGGGTATGACGAGGTCAAAAGCAAAGGATTGAAATTTGCTGGGCGTGCAGGTGACCCTGTCATTGCATCGGCAGACGGGCGTGTGGTCTATGCGGGCTCAGGTTTGCGTGGCTATGGCAACTTGGTCATTTTGAAACACAACGAAACTTACCTCACAGCCTATGCCCACAACCAAAAGTTGCTTGTGAATGAAGAACAAGTTGTGCGCAAAGGTCAACGCATTGCGGACATGGGCAACACCGATGCAGACCGTGTGATGCTGCATTTTGAAATTCGCAAGAATGGCAAACCTGTTGACCCTGCCAAATATTTAATGCCAAGGTAATCCGACAACAACCCAAGGCTAACTTTCAGCTACCCATTTTTTAAGGAGTTCATTTGAAAAAGTTGTTCCCCAGCGCTGCCGATGCGCTCAAAGACATCGTCAAAGACGGCCAGTTATTGGCTGTTGGCGGTTTTGGTTTATGTGGCATCCCTGAAGCCTTGATCGATGCTTTGCGCGACACAGGCGCAAAAGACCTCACCGTTATCTCTAACAACGCCGGTGTGGATGGCTTTGGTTTAGGTAAGTTACTAGAAACGCGCCAAATCAAAAAAATGATTTCCAGCTATGTGGGTGAAAACAAAGAATTTGAACGCCAGTATTTAGCAGGCGAATTGGCTTTGGAGTTCACACCACAAGGCACGTTGGCCGAAAAATTGCGCGCCGGTGGTGCAGGCATTCCGGCATTCTTCACCAAAACAGGTGTGGGTACCATCGTGGCAGACGGCAAAGAACTGCGCGAATTTGACGGCGAAACCTATGTGATGGAACGGGCTTTGACACCCGACATTGCTTTGGTCAAAGCCGATATTGCTGACCGCAGCGGCAATTTACGGTTTAACCTGACAGCGCGCAACTTCAACCCGGCAGCCGCCATGGCCGGCAAAATTTGCATCGTCGAAGTTGAGCGCATTGTTGCCACAGGCGAGATTGCCCCAGATGATGTGCATTTGCCTGGCATTTATGTGCACCGCATTGTTGTCAACGCCTCCCCCGAAAAACGCATCGAAAAGCGCACATTGCGCGACAGAAAGTAGGACTTTTTATGGCTTGGACCCAAGATCAAATGGCCGCACGTGCGGCGCAAGAATTGCAAGATGGTTTTTACGTCAATTTAGGTATTGGCATTCCAACATTGGTGGCCAACCATGTGCCCGACCACGTGGAAGTTTGGTTGCAAAGTGAAAACGGCATGTTGGGCATTGGCCCTTTCCCCTACGAAGACGAAGTCGATGCCGACCTCATCAACGCGGGCAAACAAACCGTCACCACCATCAAAGGCTCCAGCATATTTGGCAGCCATGAAAGCTTTGCCATGATTCGTGGTGGCAAAATCAACCTCAGCATTTTGGGGGCCATGCAAGTCAGCGAAAAAGGCGATTTAGCCAACTGGATGATTCCTGGCAAGATGGTCAAAGGCATGGGCGGCGCCATGGATTTGGTGGCGGGCGTGAAGCGTGTCATCATTTTGATGGAACATGTCGCCAAGAAGAAAGACGGCAGCATAGACTTAAAAATCTTGCCCCAATGCACTTTACCGCTCACTGGCTTGGGCGTGGTGGACCGCATCATCACCGACTTGGCTGTGATGGACGTGACCGAAGCAGGATTGAAAGTGGTGGAGCTGGCACCCGACGTCACGCTAGAGGAGTTGCAGTCTAAAACAGGTGTCAAGTTGGTTTAACACAAACTTGGCATCTATAGACCAAAATTTATAAGAAATCAGGCTGTAGCCGGCGTACTTATTGCCTAGATTGCTATTAAATACATAGCATTATCAATATCAACCAATAAAAAAGGCAGTCAATTTGTATTGACTGCCTTTTTAGTTTGCAACGCGCTTTACAGCGCGTTACGTTGTTTACAACTTCTCTGCCAACTGATCCAAAATCGCTGGATTTTCTAAGGTTGAGGTGTCTTGTGTGATGGCCTCACCTTTGGCAATGGAACGCAATAAACGGCGCATGATTTTGCCGCTGCGTGTCTTGGGCAAGTTGTCACCAAAGCGAATGTCTTTGGGTTTGGCAATTGGACCAATTTCTTTGGCAACCCAGTTGCGCAATTCGTTGGCGATTTTCTTCGCTTCTTCACCCGTTGGGCGGCTGCGCTTCAAGACAACGAACGCGCAAATCGCCTCGCCTGTTAAATCGTCTGGGCGACCCACAACAGCGGCTTCAGCCACCAAGTGTGCGCAACCGACCAAAGCCGATTCAATCTCCATGGTACCCATGCGGTGGCCTGACACGTTCAATACATCGTCAATACGACCTGTGATGCGGAAGTAACCACGGTCGGCACTGCGCACGGCACCATCACCTGCGAGGTAAATTTTGCCACCCATTTCGGCCGGGAAGTAGCTGGATTTAAAGCGCTCTGGGTCGTTCCAAATGGTGCGAATCATGGAAGGCCATGGGCGCTTCACCACCAGCATACCACCTGCCCCATTGGGCATATCGTTGCCAGTTTCGTCCACAATCGCCGCCATGATGCCAGGTAATGGCAAGGTGCAGCTGCCGGGAACCAGCGGTGTTGCACCAGGTAGCGGGGTCATCATGTGGCCGCCGGTTTCGGTTTGCCAGAACGTGTCCACAATAGGGCAACGCTCGCCACCCACGTGTTTGTAGTACCACATCCATGCTTCAGGGTTGATAGGTTCACCCACACTGCCCAATACGCGCAGAGAAGACAAATCCGAACGGTCAGGATGAACGGATGCATCACCTTCAGACGCTTTAATCAATGAGCGAATCGCTGTCGGTGCGGTGTAAAACAACGTGCATTTGTGTTTTTCAATGGTCTGCCAAAAACGCCCTGCGTTGGGATAAGTTGGAATGCCTTCAAAAATAATTTGGGTGGCTCCTGCTGCCAAGGGACCATAAGCAACGTAGCTGTGACCGGTGATCCAGCCGATGTCAGCCGTACACCAAAACACATCGTTGGGTTGCAAGTCAAAGGTCCAATCCATGGTCAATTTGGTCCACAGCAAATAACCGGCGGTGGAGTGCTGCACGCCTTTTGGCTTGCCGGTAGAACCAGATGTGTACAAAATAAACAAGGGGTGCTCTGCGCCCACGGTTGCGGGTGTGCAGACTTTGCTCTGACCGGCCAATGCGCGTGAGAATGTCTTGTCACGACCCGACACCATGTTGCATGCAGTGGCCGTGCGTTCATACACATACACGGTTTTGATGCTGTCGCAACCACCCATGTTGATGCCTTCGTCAACAATGGCTTTGAGTGGCAATTCTTTGCCGCCGCGCATTTGGTAATTGGCGGTAATCACTGCCACCGCGCCAGCGTCAATGATGCGCTCTTGCAATGCTTTGGCGGAGAAACCACCGAACACCACACTGTGTGTTGCACCGATGCGTGCGCAAGCTTGCATGGCAATCACGCCTTCAACCGTCATGGGCATATAAATCAGTACACGATCGCCTTTTTTAATGCCATCTGCCTTGAGCGCGTTGGCAAACTGGCTCACGCGCTCGAGCAATTCTTTGTAAGTGGTTTTGGTCACTTGACCATCGTCACCTTCAAAAATGATAGCTGTTTTGTTTTCGGTCGGTGTGCCCATGTGCTTGTCTAAGCAGTTGGCCGAAGCATTCAAAGTGCCATCTTCAAACCATTTGTAAAACGGCGCTTTGGATTCGTCTAATACTTTGGTGAATGGTTTTTTCCATTCCAAATTCTCACGCGCCAAACGCGCCCATGTGCCGTTGAAATCGGTTTCGAACGCCTTGCACATGGCGTTGTATTGCGCCATGCTTTTGATGTTGGCTTTTTTCGAAAAAGCAGGGCTTGGATTAAATACGCGGTTTTCGACCAAAGTTGATTCAATGGCAGAGGATGCAGTGCTCATAGGATTGTCTCCGAACGGGTGTTGAAAAGTCTTATATTACATCTCAAGCCAGCGCTTAAGGGTTGCGCTTTGTCAAGATGGTGCTGACTATCAGGGTAAGCACTTACAGCCATCTGACGCAAGCCCCCTGCCGTCGCCTGTTTGCCATAGCACAGAAGTATTATGGCAACTGCGCTTGAGCAAGATTGGCGATTTCGTCTGAGCAAGCATGCGATTTCATTTGTATAAGCGCCGTCTGCCATAATTCTGGGCATGAACACACCCAATCCTGCGCCCAAACCAGACAATGCGTCGCCCGCCCCCGACCACAGCATGGTCAACCCGCAAAAACAGCGCAGCGGGCTCAACCGCATTCTGCACGCAGGGGGCTATTCCTTGGAAGGATTAAAAGCAGGCTGGGGCGAAACCGCCTTTCGCCAAGAGGCATTGGCCGCTTTGGTGATGCTACCGGCCTCTTTTTGGTTGGGTCAAAACTGGACAGAGATCGCCATTTTGGCGGGTTCGGTGTTACTGGTTTTGATGGTCGAGTTACTCAACACGGGCATCGAAGCGGCCATAGACCGCATCGGCCCCGAATGGCATGATTTGTCCAAACGCGCCAAAGACATGGGTAGCGCCGCCGTATTGCTCAGTTTGCTGCTGTGCGGCGGCATCTGGTTGTCAGCTATTTTTCATCATATTTAGTGCTTTTTGTGAGACTTATTGATTTTTAAATACAGTTAACATCATTTAACAAATTTTGACAATTGGATGACACCGTGAAAAACAGAGTTATTGTTCTAGGCGCAGGTATGGTGGGTACTTGTACCGCCTTGCACCTGCAGGCACGCGGTTTCGATGTGGTTTTGGTTGACAGGCGTTCACCGGGTCTTGAAACCTCTTACGGCAATGCAGGTTTGATTCAGCAAGAGGCCGTCGAGCCTTACGCTATGCCACAAGATATTGGCTTCCTGTTTCAAAGCGCATTGGGATTGCGCACCGAGGTGAACTGGCACGCTAACGCCATGCCGCACATGTTGCCCTCGCTGTGGCGGTATTACAAGAATTCGTCTGCGGCTAAGCACGCCTTGGCCACACAAGCGTACAGCCGCTTAACGGCACACGCCAACTCAGAACATCAACCGCTCATCACACAATCACAATCTGAAGATTTGATTACCCGCAGTGGTTTTCGCTTTGTTTATCGTACCCAGCAAGCGTTTGATGAAGGCTGTGAGCGCGCCGACCGATTGCACCGAGACTATGGCGTGCGCAGCCAAATATTGGATGCCACAGCCTTGGCTCAAGCAGAGCCTGTACTGCGCTTACCATTAGCCGGCAGTGTTCATTGGCAAGACCCGTGGGCGGTAAGTGACCCGGGCGCTTTGGTACAGCGCTATGCCCAGCTACTTGTTGTCAATGGTGGTCAAATTGTTCGGGGTGACGCCAACACCTTGACACACCACAACACCAACTGGCTGTTACAAACTGAAGTAGGCGAACTCAATGCAGCCCAAGTGGTGATTGCGCTAGGCCCGTGGTCCAATGGATTTGTCAAAAAGCTGGGCTACGACATGCCCGTGTTCATCAAGCGTGGTTACCACCAGCACTACCAACAACCGACGCGTTTGTCCATGCCACTTTTAGATGCTGAAAAAGGCTATGTCATCGCACCCATGCAGCAAGGCATGCGTCTCACTACAGGTGCTGAATTTGCCAACATTGATGCTCTACCAACACCCGTACAATTGCAAAAAACTGAAAAGCTGGCACACGAATTGATAGGTCTGGCGCAACCTCTGGCCACACCGCCTTGGCTTGGTGCACGCCCCTGCACCGCCGACATGTTACCCATCATGGGTGCCGCACCCAAGCACCAAGGCTTGTGGTTCAACTTTGGTCATGGACATCAAGGGTTCACGCTCGGACCAGTGGCTGGACGTTTGTTATCGGAGTTGATCAGCAAAGAATCAACCCTCATTGACACAAGGCCTTACTCACCCACCCGGTTTTAGCAACAAACTCAGCGCTTTGCTATCGGCGTCTAAATGCGCTGTGGTGTCAATTTCAAAACCCAGTTTTTTGGCCATGCTCAACATGCGTGCATTTTGTTTCAACACAGTCGCGACCAAGCGTACTGTTCCTTGGCTTTGCAAATAGCGAATCAGCTTCTGCATCAACAACAACCCTAACCCTTTGCCTTTGAGTTCGGAACGTATGATGATGCCAAATTCGGCGTCCTGATTATCCGGGTCTATGGCTGCACGCACCACGCCCAGCGTTTGTGCTTGGCCGTTGGCATCTTGCCCTATGGCCACAAATGCCATTTCTCGCGCGTAGTCTATTTGTACCAAGCGTGCCAATTCGCTGCGCTCCATGGTGCGCTTGCTGTAAAAGACGCGCATATGCACATCTTCAGGGTCAAGCTGCTGTAAAAAGGCCATGTGCAGCGCTTCGTCTTCAGGGCGTATCGGGCGCAGACAGATGGTTTGACCGTTCCAAGTCAGCTTGTCTTCTAGTTGTCCTGGGTAAGGTCGAATCGCAAAATTGGCCGCGCCTGCAGGAGCCGCTGCGCTCAGTCGAATGCGTGCATCCAAGGCAATGGCACCTTCAAAGTTGACAATCAAAGGATTGATGTCCAGCTCTGCAATCTCTGGTATCTCTGCCAATAACTGCGACACAGCAACCAACACACCATGCAATGCCGCTTCGTCCACCGCGGGTGTGTCCCTGAACCCTGCCAGTAGTTTGGAGACCCGGGTGCGCGATACCAAGGCTTTGGCCAATGGGATGTTCAACGGCGGCAACGCAATGGCGCGGTCGGCCATGACCTCCACCGCCGTGCCACCTTGCCCAAACAAAATCACAGGGCCAAACACGCTGTCAATCGTGCTGCCAACGATCAATTCTTGCGCGTACTTGCGCTGCACCATGCCTTGCACTGTGAAACCTTGGATACGCGCTTGCGGACGCTCACGCAACACCCGCTCTAGCATGATGATGGCGGCATGATGCACATCGGCATCGGTTTGCAAATTCAAAGCCACACCACCCACATCCGATTTGTGCGTAATATCGTCTGACAATATTTTCAACACCACGGGGTAGCCCATTTTCTGTGCCGCATGCGCGGCCGCCTCCGGCGTAGCTGCCACCCGTTGTGTGGGGACAATGGCAATGCGAGACGCCTCTAGGACTGCTTTGGCTTCCAGCTCGGTCAAGATGTCACGCCCAGCAGCCAGCGCTGACTTGACAATGGCTTGAATGGCGTCAATATTTGGCCGCGCATGGCTTTGCGATGCGGGGGGCGCTTCTGCCAATTCGGCTTGGTTTTTTCGGTACTTCACCAGCATGGAAAACGCTTGCACGGCTTGTTCGGGTGTGTCGTAGTCGGCAATGCCAGCGTCTTGAAAAAGCTGCCGCGCCTCTGTCACCGCATGATCGCCCAACCAACAACTCAAGACGTGTGGCGGCATGCCAGCTTGGCTTTTTGCCAGCGGCACCAAGGCACGTGCGATATCGGCGCTGGGCACAATGGCAGTGGGTGCATGAATGAACAACACGGCGCCAACGGCCGCATCATCGTTCAAAATTTGCAATGTATCGACATACCGCGACACGGGCGCATCGCCAATGATGTCCACTGGGTTGCCGTGTGACCAGTTAGTAGGCAGCACGGTATTGAGCTTTTCTAAAGTGGCATCGCTCAAATCCTGCAATGACACCCCCACCGATGCGGCCGCATCAGCCGCCATCACGCCGACACCACCACCATTGGTTAAAACAGTCATGGCATCACTGGTGTTGGTGCGAAAGCGTGTCAGCGTTTCGGCGGCCAAAAACAACTCTTGCAAGGAGTTGACGCGCAACATGCCGGCGCGCGCTATGGCTGCCTCGTACACCATGTCAGAACCCGCCATGGCACCCGTATGGGAAGCAGCGGCTTGTTGACCTTTTGGTGAACGCCCCGCTTTGACAATGATGACTGGTTTGTTGCGTGCCGCAGCTCTGGCCGCTGACATGAATTTGCGTGGCGACTCAATGGACTCTGCGTACAGCAAGATAGCCCGCGTGTGCGCGTCACTGGCCAAATAATCCAGCATGTCGCCAAAGTCTACGTCAGCATGTTCGCCCAAGGACACAAAATGCGAAAAACCAATGTTTTGCCCATGCGACCAATCCAACATTGCTGTCACCAGCGCGCCTGATTGCGACACAAAAGCCAGCTCGCCAGGGCGTGCATTGATGTGCGCAAAACTGGCATTCAAACCCATGTGTGGCGAAAGAAAACCAATGCAGTTGGGTCCCAAAATTCGCAACAAACTGGGTTTGGCTGCGTCCAGCATGGCTTGTTTTTGTTCACGCGTCATGCCCGCTGTTAGTACCACCGCCGCGCGCGTCCCCATGGCTGCCAATTGCGTTATCAAACCCACTACCGTTTGTGGCGGCGTGCATATCACTGCCAATTCGGGCACCGCGGGCAAATCTGCCGCATCAGTCACGACGGTATAGCCAGTTAGTTCTGGCCGCTTGGGATTAACGGCGTACAAAACACCTTGGTAACCGCCTTGCGTCAGGTTGCGCCAAGCCGTAGCGCCCACACTGCCAGCACGTTGCGATGCGCCAAATACAGCGATTGATGCGGGATCAAAAAGGGAATCTAAATTGCGAATACTCATGTGTCACATTATGAGCGCAGAGAATGACATCTACATGACTAAATTGTGCTATATATTTTATAGCACAACAGGCAATCAATACGTCGCATAAGTCCATTTTTTTACATGTACACCTAATATTTATTTGTTTATCGCTGTAAGAGCTATACTTGACTCATGACCACCATGATTACGGGAAGCCAAATCAACTGGCAGCGCTGTCAGGTTCTTGTCACTGGGGGAGCCAGTTTTATCGGCAGCCATCTGGTCGAGCGGTTGATACAAAAAGGTGCTTCTGTTCGTGTTGCTGACAATTTGTCGAGCGGAAGGATCGAAAATCTCGATGCAGTTCAAAGCAAGATTGAGCTCCTTAAAGGCGACCTTCTGGAACCCGATTTTGCGATTAAGTCATCTCAGGGGTGCAACGTTGTGTTCCATTTGGCGGCAGATCACGGGGGGCGGGGGTATATAGCTTCCCATCCTGCCAACTGCGTCAACAACATGGCCCTCGACAACACAGTATTCCGCAGTGCTGTTGCAAATGGTGTCGAGAGAATCACCTTCGCGAGTTCGGCCTGTGTTTACCCCACGGACATCCAAACCGGCAAGGTGCTCCTGCGAGAGGACATGGTCTCCTTCATGCATCGGGGCCGTATGTTCGCTGATGAAGAATATGGCTGGGCCAAGCTGATGGGTGAGCTCTCGCTGCGGGCTTATCGCAAACAGCATGGGATTAAAGCGGCCGCGGTCAGAATCTTCACGGCTTATGGCCCCCGGGAGAACGAAACGCACGCGATTATGGCACTGATTGCAAAGGCATTTATCGAACAATCACCTTTTGAGATATGGGGAGATGGTACACAGACGCGGAATTTTACATATGTGGACGATGTGGTGAATGCACTTGTCCTGGCTTGCGAGTCCATTGAAGATGGTAGCGCGGTGAACGCCGGGATCAGCGACTTCATTAGTCTCAATGACGCGGCCGCAGAGATTTTCGACATCTTGCGGTGGACTCCGTCTATGGGTATCAAGCATCAGTTAGCAAACCCTGTCGGGGTTTTGCACAGGGCTGCGGACGGAACATTTGCACGAGAGACAACTGGATGGCAGCCACGGCATACATTCCGTGAAGGGTTGGAGCGAACCATCGAATGGTATGTTGCTACCCACCAGCCAGCGCAAGTCAAAGCGTATCTCGATGCGCTCTTGTGGAGCCGTAATCAGTGAGCTTGTTTGCCGCTGCGCATGCTGCTATCGCTGGTTAAAGAAATGCGCAGACAGGTAAGATGAGTCCCCTTCCATTAATGCGACCTGCCCGACAAAAGACCTTGTTTTGCATCATCGGGAATTTGCGCGGTGGAGACATGCCGTACAACTCTTACTTAGAAAATTTCGGAGACGACTGCGATCTTTGTCTGTGTGTTGGCAATAGCTACCAAGACTCTTATTGGCGACAGCACGCCAAATACATTTGGGAGATTGACGAAACAGACACTCAGGTCTGGGAAAAAACCTATGACGGCGTTTCCAAAGAATGGAGAACCCATAATCATTTGGAAAACTTGTGGGGACCGTATCAGGGGCTGAGAGGTTCAGGCATGATCATCTGTTCGTTCCGCCAAAAGCTGTACGAAAATTTGATCAAGATGCCTATGGTGTATGACAGGTATGTCTTAACTCGGGCCGATCATTATTATGTTTCGAATTTTCTTCCCACCGTAAAACCGGGCAGTATCTATATACCAAGAGGAGAAGAATATGGAGGTGTCACTGACCGGTTCTCAGTGGCGGATAGGGAGACATTCCTGCGTAGCCTACTTATCATCCCTTTCATTATTCAAAATCCGAATCTGTTCAACAATGTGGAACAATATTTGAAAGCACTCTACATATCTTCCGGCATGAAAATTGTGAAATACCGGCGTAGCATGTATACGGTTGGAAGAATAGACGAACAAACACGCTGGCAAACCGTCAGTCAACAAAAAGCGCCACATGGAGGGGGCGAATATTTTCTGAAGTATCCTTCAGAATTTGCGTTAATCAACAAATCCCTACTTTCGCGAACCATCAAAAGGGTAAAAGGTCGCGCGGTGGCGTTATTGGCAAGGCTTTTAGCTACACGCGCATGAACGGATAGGAAAAGTTCAGACCTTAAAAATCATGGGTAGATTTTGCCAATCACCAAATACTCGCACAAGTTATACTTTTTGATAGGTTATTAAAACAATAATACCCCCATGGTGCTATACATATAATAGCACATTAGGCAATTAATACGCCGCCTACAGCCATATTTTATCATTATTTTGGTTCAGCAGTCTTGCGCACTGCTTCTGCAGCGTTCAGCGCCTCATTCACTTTATCTTTCACTTGCCCAACGGCATTACTGGCGTTTGCATCGATGTCCTGTGTTCGGTTTACCCCTGTGAATGCTGGGTCGTTTAACTTCTTTTTCACGGTGGTGAAACTCTCTAACTGCGTTTTAGCCAAATACGCCATGACGGCAATCGCCACCATGAACAACAAAAATCGTGATACACCGCGCATGATTCACCTCCTGATTGGCCCCTTGTCTGTTTATTCTAATAAACCCAGCTGCTTCATCCAAGCCGCCAAAGCTTGTTCATTTTCATTACCCGCTTCGTACATCTTTTGCATGGCTTGATGCGCCTCTGTACGGTGCTGGTTGATTTTTATTTTGCATTGCACATCCAACACTTTGAGTTCAAAGCCGACTATGCCTGCCAACATCCGTTGCTGAAACTTGATATCCAAATCGCGCCACTGTTGGGCATAAGTCGGTTCATGATCGCCGATTAATTTCTTCAACAACCGATCTTTCGCCAATGCGTCATCGATCAATGTGGCTTCTACCGTGCAATGCACCGCCAAATAATTCCATGTCGGCACACGTGCCAAGTCTGGATACACCTGCGGCGACAAATACGCATGCGGTCCTAAAAACGTCACCACCGCTTTTGGACGTGTTTGCAGATACTGCCAATGCGGATTGGGCCTGGCACAGTGGCCCAGCAACACCATGTTCTCTCCTTGCAATTCAACATGCAAAGGCAAATGCGTCACAAAAGGCAATCCAGCATCATCCACGCTGATCAGCGATGCAAACGGATGCGCACGCATGATCTGCAATGCTTGCGCGCGGTCTTGTGATTGAAATTGAGCGGGTTGGTACATATGAGGTCAGAAGTCTGGGTGTATGTATGGGAATATTACCCTGAAAGTCGGATAACACCTTGCATGGTATATCCTTAGTCAAATTCAATGATGAAAGTACACAATGAGTGAACAGCTAGAGACAGCCATTTTGGCGGGCGGTTGCTTTTGGGGCATGCAAGATTTGATTCGCAAAATGCCAGGCGTGGTCAGCACACGCGTGGGCTACAGCGGTGGCGATGTGGTGAATGCCACGTACCGCAACCACGGTACGCATGCCGAGGCCATTGAAATTGTTTTCAACCCAAATGTTTTGAGCTATCGCCAACTGCTGGAATTTTTCTTCCAAATCCACGACCCCACCACGCCCAATCGACAAGGCAATGACAGAGGTTCGTCCTACCGCTCTGGCATTTACTACACCAGCCCTGCACAACAACAAACTGCGCAAGACACCATTGCCGACGTCAACGCCTCTGGCATCTGGCCAGGCACGGTGGTGACCGAGCTTGCACCCGCAGGTGCATTTTGGCAAGCCGAACCCGAGCATCAAGACTATTTAGAGCATTACCCAGGCGGCTATACCTGCCATTACGTGCGCCCAAACTGGCAACTGCCGCGCCGCGGCTAGTTGGTCATTGTCCAGTGTCAGCCTATTTATATGCCATTAAACATCCGATTTGATAACACTTATGCACGCGACCTCAATGGTATGTATGCACCGTGGCAAGCCGCGCCAACACCCCATCCGTCCTTGGTGTGGTTAAACCTTGCATTGGCGCAACAATTGGGTTTATCGCCGGATGAATTGCAGTCTGACCTGGGCGTGGCCATGTTGGCTGGCAACCATGCCCCTGCTGGCGCACAGCCACTGGCACAAGCCTACGCAGGGCATCAGTTTGGGCATTTTTCTCCGCAGCTGGGTGACGGTCGCGCCCTGTTGTTGGGCGAGGTGATAGACACGCGTGGACAGCGCCAAGACATGGCTTTCAAAGGCTCTGGCCCGACGCCGTTTTCACGACGTGGTGACGGCTTGGCCAGTTTGAGCTCGGTGCTGCGCGAAGTGCTCATCAGCGAGGCGATGCACGCCTTAGGCGTACCCACCACACGCGCGTTGGCAGCGGTGGCGACAGGCCAAACCATTCAACGCGAGCGCAGACTGCTTGGTGGCATCTTGACGCGCGTTGCCGCCAGTCATTTGCGTGTTGGAACGTTTGAATATTTTGCGGCGCGTGAAGACATGGCAGCACTGCGGCGACTGACTGATTACGCCATTGACCGACATGATGCCGAGTTGACCGGTGAACCCGACGCAATTCTTCGTTTTTTCAAAAACGTGGTGGACCGCCAAGCGAAACTGGTGGCGCAGTGGCTGGGATTGGGCTTTATCCACGGCGTGATGAACACCGACAACATGACCATCAGTGGCGAGACCATCGATTTTGGTCCCTGCGCTTTCATGGAAGCCTACGACCCCGCCACCGTGTTCAGCTCAATCGATGCACAAGGTCGCTACGCTTATGGCAATCAAGTGGGCATTGCCAAATGGAATTTAAGCCGTTTGGCCAGCGCGCTGCTGCCCTTGATAGACGAAGATGAAGCACACGCAACCGCATTGGCGATAGAGGCACTCAACACTTTTGACACGCAATTTACCCAACACAGCCAAACCATCTGGCGGACCAAATTGGGTTTACAGCAGCATGCGGTTGAAGCGGCAACAAGCGACAAAACTTTAGCCCAAGACTTTTTGCAGCTGATGCAGCAACAGCAAATTGACTTTACCCAAGGCTGGCGCGTGTTGGCCTTGACCGTGCAAGACCGTCAACTCTTTTACACGGTATTCACCCAGACCGACGCCACCGAGCAATGGCTGTCGCGTTGGCAACAACGTGGCATGCTGGAAACGGCAACGCCTGTCATGCGCAGTGCGGCTATCAAACAAGCCAGCCCGGTGCACATTCCACGCAACCATTTGGTTGAAGAGGCACTCACAGAGGCTACAGAAAATAAAAACACAGCGCCCTTCAATGCGCTGATGCGTGCCATCACGCAGCCGTTTGACGACACAGGGATAGCAGCCAAATTTTCCCAACCTGCACCGGCCGAAGTCACCGCAAACTACCAAACCTTTTGTGGCACATAATTTGATAATAATGAGATCTTTGGACAAGGAAACCACATGAACACACTCACCTGGCGCGACGTGTTGCAACTGGCGCAAAACGGCAACCCGGCACCACCGCGCCGATTCGAACTCAGCAATGCGCAGTGGCAAGTACGTCTCACGCCTGAGCAGTTTTATGTCACACGTGAGCACGGCACGGAAAGGGCACACAGCTCTGACATGTGCACACTGTTTCAACCTGGCCGCTACAGCTGCGTATGCTGCGGCACGGAGTTGTTTGATGCCAGTACCAAATTTGACAGCCACAGCGGCTGGCCCAGCTTCACCCAAGCCATCACGGACAACGTGGTGGCATACTCCGCCGACCACAGCCACGGCATGACACGCGTTGAAACCACCTGCAATGTTTGCGATGCGCACCTGGGCCACGTCTTCCCCGACGGACCCGCACCCAGCGGTTTACGCTATTGCATCAATGCGCTTGCACTTGCCAAAATTGAATGACGTGGCTACTGAAAGCTATATATTTGATAGCACACTAGGCAATAAATACGCCGTCTACAGCCATTATTGACATATAAAATGACGAATACAAAACCAAACTACTGGCTGATGAAAATCGAGCCATCTGATTTATCGATTGACGACTTGGCCGCGCTTCCGAAAAAAACCGTGCCTTGGTACGGTGTGCGCAACTACCAAGCGCGCAACTTCATGCGCGACAACATGCGCGTGGGTGATTTGGTGTGGTACTACCACTCATCTTGTGCCGAGCCCGGTATTGCAGGCCTCGCCAAGGTCGCCAGCAAACCCTACCCCGATGCCACACAGTTTGATGCCGAATCAAAATATTACGACCCCAAATCCACACCTGAAGCACCGCGCTGGGTGCAAGTGGACGTGCAACTGGTTGAAAAGTGGGATTTGATTCCACTGTCATGGTTACGCGAACAAGCCGCATTAGCCGACCTGCGCCTACTCGCCCGCGGCAACCGCTTGTCCATCCTGCCAGTGGATGCAGCGCATTGGGATTTTGTTCAGGCATTGCGCGTTGTACGTAAAAAATAAAGCCAGTGATGACCAGTTCTTGATTCATGACGAACCCACTAAAACCAATCAACCTGCGCGATCCACAACCGGGCGACTACGGTTGGATCATCCACAAGCAAGGCCTGTTGTATGCCAATGAATACGGTTGGGATGTGAGCTTTGAAGCGTTGGTTGCTGAAATCATCGGCAAATTCAGCAAAGAATATATCCCTGGCCGCGAGAAATGCTGGGTAGCCGTGCAGGACGGCGATGGTGTTGGTAAAGTAGTCGGCTCGATCTTTATCGTGCGCCAAGACGACAGCACCGCCAAACTGCGCTTGCTCTACGTTGACCCAGCAGCCCAAGGCCAAGGCCTGGGCCGCCGCATGGTGAACGAATGCATCCAATTCGCCAAAAGCGCCGGCTACCAACACATCGTGCTGTGGACAAACGACAACCTGCATGCTGCCCGACACATATACGAAACCGCCGGCTTCAAACTCATAACGCAAGAAAAGCACCACTCTTTTGGCAAGGACTTGGTGGGTCAAAATTGGAAACTGGATTTGTAAGCAAGTTAATGCGCGCGCTGCACAAGAAGAACAAGAAGAAATTACTTGGCAACAGTCACATTAAAAATTCACGCAAAATTTCGATGGCGGCGCAGAATATGCTTTTGCCGTAAACCGAGCACGCATATCAATTGCATTGCTATATAATTAATAGCACTATAGGCAGTAAATACGCCTCAAAACACTACTTTTATCATTTTCTTGATGACTCACATCATTATTTAGTTGGTAGAGTTGCCACATAGGTTTCGGCCAGTGCAATCCAACTTTTCAGCGTTGCTGCCTTAGCCACATCACCTTGCACCCATACAAATCCGCGCATGGGTTTTCCGGTAATATCCATAGGGCTTGCGCCTTTACGTTGCAATGCTTTGGCTTCCAATTCTTTGCCAACGCGAAACATGTAGCGCCCATCTTCTACGCCACAAAGCATATTGCCATTGAGCATCCAACAGTAGCCACCAAACATTTTCTTTTCTGCAATATCGGTTCGGCCAAGAAAGGCAATGCGCATGCGGTCTGCAAGTTCAGGTGTAAATGGCATTTTGATACCCTACCTTATTCTTGAAAAATATTAAGAAACAAACACACGCGACAGACACCAGCCACCAAACCCAATCATGGGCGCGAATGTGAGGAGCATACCAATGGCACGACCATTGCCCCAACCATGCCGTACGATGACATACGCATGCAACAAACGCCCTAGCAACAAACTGAAACCACCCAGGTACAAAGCCCAGCTTGGCATGTGCGATAGTTCTGACACAAGCATGGCCAATAAAACAATTGGCACCGTTTCAGTGTAATTGCCATGCGCGCGCATACGCCGCAGCAAGGTCACATCACCACCATCAAAAAATTGAATGTTGGTATGCACACGCCTAAGCCCAACCATCCAAGTGAGCGGCACTTGAATCAAGGCAAACATGCCGATAAAGGCGCAACTGATGATGGGTAATGTCATGATGTTAATCTCTTCAAATTTAGAACTGGGTTGGCTATTCGTTGCGATCATAGCACTTCACTTGTAAAATGCAAGTAATATGGTGTACCTAAAAAATCCCACTTCACAACGCAGTGCTTGCCCAATTCACATTGCACTTGAACTTTTGGGTGACAGGTGGACTTTATTGGTGGTACGCGATTTGTTGTTTAAAGGATTGCACAGTTACAAAGCACTGACTGAAGCAGGCGAAGGCATTGCCAGCAATATATTGGCAGACCGTCTGCAACGTTTAACACAAGCGGGCTTGGTAGAAAAATGGCATCACCCCTTGGACGCTAGACAATACGAATACCACCTCACCGATGCAGGCTTTGCCCTTGCCCCGACCTTAGTAGAAATGGTACTGTGGTCTGACCATCATTATCAAACCGACGCTCCGCCAGAAATAGTGCAATGGATGCAAACCGACCGCAAAGGATTTTTGGCAGCCACGCGCAAAGCTTGGTTACAGCGTCGTGCAAGTGCTACAAGTGCAGCAAGCAAATAAAAACTATACGTTTAATATTTGAAACGCAAAAATTATCTTATTCCCACTCAATCGTAGCTGGTGGCTTGGAGCTCACGTCGTAGGTCACGCGGTTGATGCCGCGTACTTCGTTGATGATTCGGCTGGACACTTTCTTGAGCAGTGCATAGGGTAGCTCGGCCCAGTCTGCGGTCATGAAGTCGCTGGATTGCACGGCGCGCAGGGCGACGACGTAGTCGTAGGTGCGGCCATCGCCCATGACGCCTACGCTTTTGACCGGTAAAAACACAGTGAATGCTTGGCTGGTGGCGTCGTACCAGGTCTTTTTGGGGTGACGCCCTTCGACGGGCTCAGGATGAACGGGTACATAGGGTGTATTTCGCAGCTCTTCGATGAAAATCGCATCGGCTCGGCGCAGCAAGTCGGCGTATTCTTTTTTGATTTCGCCCAAGATGCGCACGCCCAAACCTGGTCCAGGGAAGGGGTGGCGATAGACCATATCGGGTGGCAAACCCAGTGCCACGCCCAGTTCGCGCACTTCGTCTTTGAAGAGTTCGCGCAGAGGTTCTAGCAATTTCAAGCCGAGTTGCTCTGGCAAGCCGCCCACGTTGTGGTGGCTTTTGATGACGACGGCTTTTTTGTTTTTAGCACCACCAGATTCGATCACATCTGGATAAATAGTGCCCTGCGCCAACCATTTTGCTCCCGTTTTGCTAGCACCAGAGGCAGTTAATTTGCCGGCTTCAGCCTTAAAAACCTCTACAAACTCACGGCCAATGATTTTGCGTTTGGCTTCAGGGTCGCTCACACCAGCCAAGTGGCCAAGGAATTGCGCTTCGGCATCCACGCGGATGACTTTGGCATGCAGCTTACCGACAAACATGTCCATCACCATGTCGCCTTCGTTGAGGCGAAGCAGGCCGTGGTCGACGAACACACAAGTGAGTTGGTCGCCAATGGCGCGGTGAATCAATGCGGCAGCGACAGATGAATCAACACCACCAGACAAGCCCAAAATGACTTCATCCGTGCCCACTTGCTCGCGAATCCGGTCGACGGCTTCAGAGATGTAGTCGCCCATAATCCAATCGGGTCTAGCGCCGCAAATTTGCAGCACAAAGCGTTCCAAAATCTGCTGACCTTTGACGGTGTGTGTCACCTCTGGGTGGAACTGCACAGCGTAGAATTTGCGGGCTTCGTCAGCCATGCCGGCAATCGGGCAGGCGTCGTTAGATGCCATCAATTTGAAGCCGGGCGGCATGTCGATCACCTTGTCGCCGTGGCTCATCCACACGTCCAACATGCCGTGGCCTTCAGCCGTGGTGTGGTCGGCAATGCCGTCAAACAAGGCCGTGTGGCCGCGTGCGCGAATTTGAGCAAAACCAAATTCACGCGTTTTACCTGCTTCTACCTTGCCACCCAACTGCTGCGCCATGGTTTGCATGCCATAGCATATGCCCAACACTGGAATGCCCAGCTCTAATACGGCTTGCGGCGCTTTGTCGGTTTCATCCTCATACACGCTGGCGTGGCTGCCAGACAAAATGACGCCTTTCAAATTGCCATCGGCGGCATAGGCTTTGACCCATTCGTCACTCACATCACAAGGATGCACCTCGCAAAAAACTTGCGCATCCCGCACACGTCGCGCGATGAGCTGGGTGACTTGAGAGCCGAAATCGAGGATGAGGATTTTTTGGTGGGACATGTAACTAATACGAAATGATTGGGACAGTAATATCTACTTTGTATTTTCAGCTTTAACAAACGCGTTACCCTTTGCATCTTCAATCTTCAAAAATGCATTTCTAACAGTTTTATTGCGCACAGATTCTGGGCATTTTTGAATTGCTGATTTGATATCTTGATCAGTTACAGGAGAGATACTCAAATGCCCAGGTAGTGCTACACCTAAGCCAAAAATATTTTTACCCGACTCAGTGGTAATTTTTACTTTACCAATGTTAATAATTTCTCCTTTTGCCAAAGTAAAAGGTAAATTAAATTGATTTTCTTTTTTAATTGAGTATCCTGAGCCACCACCCGCAAAGTTGGTAAAATTGAGCGTATAAAAAGAATAAGATCCAGCAGGCAAAGCCATGCAAAAGTGATAGCCTTTTTCGCGCTTGTCACGGTTCACAAAATCATATTCCGTGTCTTTGATAATCGCACCACCAAAAGTTGCTTTTAAATTATTCCTAACATCGGGATCGTCTAAATTTTTGAAATCTGCAGTTAGGGAATTAAATGCGTGGTAACAGTTCTCTTTTTGTGGCGAACAGTCCACTGCAAAAGTTCCCGTTAAATAAGCACGGCCAGATTCTGGAATGCCAGCCAATCGCTCATTGATACGATCAGAATTTGTGGCACAGCCAGCTAATAATGCTGCAATAGAAAATCCAAAGAATACGCGAAAAAATTTCATGGTGTCTCCGATAATAAAGATTAGTTTAATTTGTTACTCAGACCGATAATTCGGTGCTTCTTTGGTAATCTGCACATCATGCACATGGCTTTCGCGGATGCCGGCGCTGGTGATTTCTACGAACTCGGCTTTGTTTTGCATGTCGGCAATGGTGGCGCAGCCGCAGTAACCCATGCTGGCGCGGATGCCGCCGGCCATTTGGTAAACGATGCTGACCATAGAACCTTTGTAGGGCACGCGGCCTTCAATGCCTTCGGGCACCAGCTTATCGGCATTCGGGTTGCCGGTGCTGGATTCTTGAAAATAACGATCGGCACTGCCTTGCTGCATGGCGCCAATGCTGCCCATGCCGCGGTAGCTTTTGTAGCTGCGGCCTTGGAACAACACGATTTCGCCCGGCGCTTCTTCAGTGCCGGCAAACATGCCTCCCATCATCACTGTGGATGCACCGGCTGCCAGTGCTTTGGCTATGTCGCCAGAGTAGCGAATGCCACCATCGCCAATCAAGGGCACCCCTGTACCTTTGAGCGCGGTGGCCACGCTGTCAATCGCCATGATTTGCGGCACACCGACACCGGCCACAATGCGCGTGGTGCAAATGCTGCCTGGGCCAATGCCCACTTTGACGGCATCAGCGCCCGCTTCCACCAAAGCCAAAGCTGCCGCGCCGGTGGCGATGTTGCCACCTATCACTTCTATCTGCGGGTAATGCTTTTTCACCCAGCGCACACGCTCTATCACGCCATGGCTATGGCCGTGCGCGGTGTCAACCACGATGGCATCTACCCCGGCTTTAACCAAGGCATCGACGCGCTCTTCAGTGCCCTCGCCCACACCCACAGCTGCACCCACGCGCAAACGCCCCGCACTGTCGCGCGCGGCATTGGGGAAGTTCAGTTGCTTGGTGATGTCTTTGACGGTGATCAGGCCTTTTAATTCAAACGCATCATTCACCACCAACAATCGCTCTAGGCGGTGTTTGTTCAACAGCGATTTGGCCACATCGGGCGAGGTGCCGTCGGGCACCGTGATTAAACGTTCGCGTGGTGTCATGATTTCGCTGACGGGTTGGTCGTAGCGGGTTTCAAAGCGCATGTCGCGCCCCGTGACAATGCCCACCACTTTGCCGCCATCGCAAACCGGGAAGCCCGACACCCCGAGTTGGTCAGACAGCGCCATCACCTCACGCACGGTGGTGGTGGGGGTAATGACGACAGGGTCACGCAGCAAACCACTTTCATAGCGTTTGACTTTGGCCACTTGCGCAGCTTGCTCTTGTGCGGTTAAATTTTTATGCACGATGCCAATACCACCTTCTTGCGCAATGGCAATGGCCAAACGCGATTCGGTCACCGTGTCCATCGCGGCGGACACCAAAGGCATGTTCAAGCGAATGTTGCGGGTGAATTGGGTGGCGAGAGAGACGTCCTTGGGCAGGACTTGGGAGTATGCTGGCACCAACAATACATCATCGAAAGTGAGTGCTTTGCCTAATAAACGCATTGGGATAGCTCCAAAGCCATGTATTGTACCTTGTGAGGATTTGATTTTTAAGCGGTTCAGGCTAAACTTAACAGTATGAAATTCAAGTTCTTATTCAGCCTCATTACCTTAGCCAGCGTTTTGCCCGCAGTGGCGCAGTACCAGTGGATTGACGCCAATGGCCGCAAAGTCTTCAGCGACCAGCCACCGCCAGCCAGCGTGCCCGCCAAAAAAGTCATGCAACAGCCCCGAAATACAACAATTCCTGCCAATCTCGACAAGGCCAATCCAGCTGACACCGCCACACCAACCGATGCGAAAACTGAAAACGAAAATACCAGAACCAGTCCACCCGCTAAAAAAGACAACAACGCGGGCAAAGACAAAGAGCTAGAAGCCAAAAAGAAAGCGGCAGAGGAAGCCGAAGCAGCTAAGAAAAAAGCCGAAGCCGAGAAGCAAGCGGCTGTTCAGCGCGACAACTGCGACCGCGCCAAGCGCGCCAAAATGACACTCGATTCCGGCGTTCGCACCACCGTCACCAACAGCAAAGGCGAACGCGAATTCATGGACGAAGCCGCCCGCATGGTAGAAACCAAGCGCATCGAAGGCATCATTGCCGCTGACTGCAAAGCAGTACCATAATGGCTGATTTATATGAAAAATAAGGCTGTAGCCAGCGTATTTATTGCCTAGAGTGCTATTAAATATATAGCAAATACAACTGGCCAGTCTTTAATTTGATATGCCGGCTACTGGCGCGCGATGTGCCAGATGTTTCTATTCATCCCGTCGCCGCCTTTGTCGCCAGGCTTGTCGTCGGCATAGAACCGGTACAAAGGCCTGCCCTTGTATGCCCACTGCTTAGTGCCGTCCTGTCTGATAATTAAAGTGTATTCACCGTTTGCAGTGTCTTTGTCTGTCGCCAGATAAGGTGGAAAGATGTTGCTACAAGGCGGATTACAGACGCTCACGCCAGAATTAACAACGTCGTTGTCAAAGGTATAAAGAGTGTGCCCCGTCTGGGCTAGTAGGATGCCGTTTGAGATGACTGGCTGTGCCAAGGCAAATTGAAAAATTGTCATGATTAACAATGCAAGCAGCACAGAAACTTGATTTATACGCATAAGTACTCCGTTCAAAATAAACTCTTTTCAGCTTACTCATTCACAGTGTTTGTGTTCTTGATGCGCATCAAACAGTGGCACGATGTCAGCCTAGTTGACATCAATACCCCGCTTTACCACCCACTCGGCGCTTGGCGAACAGGCCAGCGCTTTTGCTTTTAGCGCCTTGTTTTTGAAAGCGCTCGCGGCGGGCTATTTTAATAAAATTCATCAGTTAAACTACCCATGATTTAGCAACTTCTTGCTATTTTCAACAGCATATTTACTTAATATTCCAAAAATTCCCGCCATGAAAAAACAATTCCTTGCCTTTGCAACTGTATCGTTGACACTTTTATTATCTGCTTGCGGTACAACCAAAATGCCCTTTGACAATGATGTTGATGTTTATTCACAAAATGGCAATCCCATCTACCTGATGACCGCAACTTTAAAGAATGACTTCAAGCCTGCGTACCAACCCAAAGTCATGGATGTTGTTCTAATGAAAAAAATCGAAGGACAAGAAAAAAGTGAAGCTATATTTTTGCGAACCGATGCGAAATCTAAAATTGAAGATGACACGCCTGAAAAAGGGAATAGCTACTTATTGAGGATGGAGCTCGAAAAGGGTGAATATGTGATTAGAGATATGCGCGGTTTTAGCAACGGCTTTATGGTCTCGGGCCCATTCTTTGTTCCCATGTTTTCCAACATAAAAGTTACACGATCAGGTGTTTATTACCTTGGACATGTACAAGCAGTTACACGTGCTAAAAAGGCTGGGGAAATTTCATCTACAGGCGATATATTCCAAGCACCAATTAATCATCTCTCAACCATACCAACAGGTTACAACGACAGTACCTTTGACATCGTTATCAGCGACCAGTATGAAAAAGATATTGCTGAATTTAAACGAAAATTTCCAGCACTAAAAAATGTCGAAGTTCAAAAATCAATACTTCCACCGGTTGATACTGAATTTGCCAAGAAGAATTTCAAACCTTAAAACAACCCAATTCAATACCCCGCCTTCGCCCCCACTCTGCGCTTGGCAAACAGGCCAGCGCTTTTGCTTTTTGCGCCTTGTTTTTGAAAGCGCTCGCGCCGCGCGACTTTGGGGTCTACTTTTAAAGGGCGATAGATTTCGATGCGGTCTTGGTCTTCTAGCGGGTGTGTCGGGCTGGTCTTTTTGCCCCAAATGCCGACCGTGTGGCCTTCAGCCAAAGCGATATCCAACATGTCAGCTTGTTGCAATGCTTGCAGGACGGTGCCGCCGCTGCGCACGGCCAGTGCCTTCTCTTGCACCTGCCTGGGTGCGGGTGAATACACGACGGTGATGTTGAGCAAAGTGGTCATGAACCCAATCAACCGTAAACCTGCTCTGCGCGTTTGACAAATGCGTCGACAAAACTGGCCGCGATTTTGTCAAACACGGGACCAACCAGTTTGGCCAGCATGGCATTGTCAAAACCGTAGTTCAAGCGCAGTTCGGTGCGGCATGCGCCTTGGCTGGCATCACCCACTGGTATAAAGTCCCAACGCCCATCTAGCTTTGAAAATGGGCCATTCACCAGCGTCAACACCACCTGCCTGGCTTGTGTGGCTTCATCCAAATGGTGCTCGTTTTGTGTGGTGAATGATTGCTTCACGCCACCAATGGCGATGCCCACTTCTGCCTGCATCCCCGTATCGGTTAGTGACAACACGTGGGCATGATCACACCACGGCAAGAATTGCGGGTAATTGGCGACATCGTTCACCAAATCAAACATTTGTGTGGCGCTGTACCAGATGAGGACGGACTTGTGAACGGTTTTCATGGACAATGCGAGTTGAATGAATTGAATTATCGCAAGTATTTTCGTTACCTTATCGACATGGCCAAAACTTCCTCACCCGTTTCACCTCCGACCAGACCCAAGCCGATTGCGGCCAAAGCCAAGTCAGATGCCAAACCGGTGCAAACACGGATTGCCGATAACAAAAAAGCCGCTTTCAATTATTTTTTTGAAGAGCGTTTTGAATGCGGCATGGTGCTAGAGGGCTGGGAAGTGAAGTCATTGCGCGCTGGCAAAGTGCAACTGACCGATGGCTATGTGGTGATTCGCAACGGCGAGCTGTATTTAATTGGCTGCCAAATCAACCCGATGCACACAGCCTCCACTCACGTCAACCCGGACAACGTGCGCACCAAAAAATTATTGTTGCACCGCGAAGAAATTGACAAATTAATTGGCAAGGTGGAACAAAAAGGCTACACCTTGGTGCCGGTCAACATGCATTGGAAAGGCGGCAAAGTGAAATGCGAAATTGCACTGGCCAAAGGCAAAGCCGAACACGACAAACGCGACACCATCAAAGACCGCGAAGGCAAACGTGAAGTGGAGCGGGCCATGAAAACCCGCAGCAAATAATTATTTTTGAGTAGGTATGGAATAAACGACCCGCGCTTTACGTTTATCCAGTTGCAGACCTTTCTGCTTAGTCAAATAAACTGGAGAACCCATGAAACTTTTACCTGTACTTACCTTATCTTTCGCCATCTTAGGTGGTTGCGCTTCGATGTCCAGCAGCTCGCCGGCCAAAGAGGCCAATGGCGTGTTGGTTGGCGCTAACGGCATGACCCTGTACACCTTTGACAGAGATGCCACTGGCAGTGGCAAATCCGTCTGCAATGGTCAATGCGCCATCAACTGGCCACCTTTGATGGCTACAGACGCTGACAAAGCCAGTGGTGCTTACACAGTCATCACGCGCGACGATGGCAAAAAACAATGGGCACTAAAAGGCAAACCCTTGTATTTTTGGATCAAAGATACCAAAGCTGGTGACAAAACTGGTGAGGGTGTTCAAGGCGTTTGGCATACCGCTAAACCCTAATTTTGCAATGCATACCCATGCAACCTTGATGATGCTTGCATGAAAAGTACTGACATCATTGCCCAAATTCCCAGCCTGCGACGCTATGCTCGCGTGCTGACTGGGGATAGCTGGGCAGCCGATGATTTGGTGCAAGATACATTGGAACGCGCATGTTCCAAATGGCGTTTGTGGACCATGGGTACCCATTCACGTGCTTGGTTGTTTTCAATCATGCACAACTTATTTATTGATGACATCAGACGAAGCAGTTCACAAATGCGCAAAAGCATTGTCAGTCTTGACGATGTAGCGAATGAACTGATTGCACCAGAAAACCAACACACACAATTATTAGATTTAGAGCGTTGCTTACAGCGTCTACCAGCTGACCAACGTGCAGTATTGTTGCTGGTGGGCCTGGAAAATTTAACATACGAAGAAGTTGCCAAGATAGCCAAGATACCAATTGGTACAGTCATGTCTCGCCTTTCACGTGCGCGCGCAAGATTGCAACAATTACTCGAGGCCCCTGCTTCAACAGGTCATGGATCAAGCATATCCGCTCAGACTGAGTCAGATCACTCACCGACTTTGCTGCGACGCCTCAAATAAATATGCCAACAATGGAAACACTCAATTCATCTAAACTCACGGAAGAAGAAATCCACTCGCTGGTGGATGGACAACTGTCTGCAGAGCAGGAGGCGCAACTGCATGCGCGTCTTGCGAAAGACACTGCTGCACAGATATTGGTTGAAAAATGGTCACTGCAACGCCAAAGCATTCAACAACTGCATACTGAAATTTTGGGCGAAGCCATACCCAATGTTTTGACCCAAGCAGCTCAGCAAACAAATGCTGCACAACATTCAGTCGATCAATGGTGGCGTTGGGGCGGTGTGGCTGCGAGCGTGGTGTTGACATTCAGCATCGGTTGGTTTTCAAACACCATTTGGCGTAACCAAGGGTCTAATCAGTCAATCGTAGCTAAAACACAAATCACGCAAAGTTTTGTCAAACAAGCCAGCTTGGCTTATGGCATTTACACACCTGAAATGCGTCACCCTGTTGAAGTGAGCGCGGCAGAGCAAGCACATTTGGTGCAATGGTTGAGCAAACGGCTGGATAAACCGCTTAAAGTGCCAAACATCACGGCGTTGGGATTCGAATTAGTTGGTGGCAGACTTTTACCCGGCGAAGCAGGTGCCCGTGCACAATTCATGTACCAAGATGCAAAGGGGTTGCGCATTACCCTTTATATGGGTGCACTAGAGAAACCATCCAATAAACTACAGCAAAATGAAACGAGCTTTCAATTTATGCCACATGCCAATGTACCCAGTTTTTATTGGGTCGATCAAGGCTTTGGGTATGCACTGACGGGACCAGTGCCCGAAGTAACCTTACTTAAACTCGCTCAATCTGTGTATCAGCAGCTGTAAAAAAAAAGCAACACAACTGATCAAATTGTGTTGCTTATGCGTACTTTACAGTGCGCAACTTATGCGCTGATTATTTGCTCTTCTTGGCAGTGGTTTTTAGAGGCAAAGCTTTTTTTGTTTTGGTTTTTTGCGTTGAAATAGCTGCTTTCGGAGCTGTTTTAGGTAATGCCTTTGGCGCAGCTTTGGTTACAGCTTTTGGCTTAGCCTTGGATTTGGCTAACACCCCATTAGCAGATTGCACGTTATGCTTGGCAATAAACGCTTGCACCACGGGGTACACATACTCGCGCCAACGTCTGCCGCTAAAGATGCCATAGTGGCCTGCGCCTTCGGCTTCAAAGTGTTCTTGATTGGATTTTGGAATGCCTGTACACAAACCATGCGCCGCTTTGGTTTGGCCTGAGCCAGAAATGTCGTCTAACTCGCCTTCAACGGTCAAGAGTGCTGAGGTTGTGATGTCTTGTGGTTTTACGCGCTCTGGCTTGCCAGCAAGGTTTTGTACATCCCAAGTGCCTTTGACCAATTTAAACTCTTGGAAAACGGTGGCGATGGTTTCCAAATAGTAATCGGCATCCATGTCAAGCACGGCGTTGTACTCGTCGTAAAACTTGCGGTGTGATTCGGCGCTGGAATTGTCGCCTTTGATCAAATCATTGAAATAATCGAAATGGCTATTTTGGTGGTTTTGTGGGTTCATCGCCACAAAGCCGCTGTGCTGTAAAAAGCCTGGGTAAACCTTGCGACCGGCGCCTTCAAAGTTATTGGGCACACGGTAAATCACATGGCTTTCAAACCATGACAGTGGTTTGTTCATGGCCAAATTGTTCACTGCGGTGGGTGACAATGTGGCGTCAATCGGGCCACCCATCATCACCATGGACAAGGGCGTGGTCTCACCGCGCGAAGCCATTAATGACACCGCTGCCAAAACCGGCACTGTGGGTTGGCACACACTCATCACGTGACAATTGCCGTATTGGGCTTGCAAATGCCGAATAAAGTCTTGCACATAGTGCACATAGTCGTGCAAGTGAAATTCACCCTCTGACAAAGGCACTGTGCGCGCGTTTTTCCAATCGGTTATGTAAACCTTGTGGTCCTTCAACATGGTGCGCACGGTGTCGCGCAACAAGGTGGCGTAGTGACCTGACAAGGGTGCCACAATCAATACTGCGGGTTGATTTTTAAGACTTTGTAAGGTGGCCACATCATCGGTGAAACGCTTAAAGCGAATCAAATCGCAAAATGGCTTTTTCATTTCGATGCGTTCATTGATCGAAATTTCAACCTCACCCATTTCGACGGTCGTGATACCAAATTCTGGTTTGACATAGTCTTTGCCCAAGCGGTACATCAAATCGTAGCCTGCAGACAGGCGCTGCATGATGGGGTTTTGACTGAATGGCGATTTGGGGTTGCCCAAAACTTTGGACGATGCCTTGGCAAAATCGACAAACGGCTCCATCAGTGAGCGTTGTGTTTCATAAAGTTGGTAAAGCATGGCGTTTGAAACCTTTATAGTTAACAAAAATAATTATGTTGCAGTGCAATATAACTCAAAATTTTGATTTAGTCTGGAGTGAAAACCCCAATTTCGTGATAATCGTCATAATCCTGAAAAACTATGCCTAAAAATCTACACAATTTAACACCTTCACCCAAAATGCCGGTTCTTTTTCTAGGACATGGCTCGCCCATGAACGCGATAGAAGACAATTCTTATCGCCGCCAGTGGCAAGCTTTAGGCCAAGAATTTGGTGATGGCAAGAAATATCCGCTGCCAAACCTCATTTTGTGCATCTCTGCCCATTGGATCACCCGTGGCTGGTGGCTCACAGGTATGGAAAAGCCTAAAACAATTCACGATTTTGGTGGCTTTCCGCAAGCCCTGTTTGACCAACAATACCCTGCACCTGGTGCACCCAAAGTGGCACAAGAGTTGAGTCGATTGCTGGTATCACCGATTCCAAAAGGATTTTTGGAACTGGATTTAGAACACTGGGGTTTAGACCACGGCGCATGGTCTGTGCTCAAACCCATGTTTCCGCAGGCCAATATTCCAGTGTTGCAACTGAGCATGGATTACAGCCGTGCACCGATCGAACATTTTCAACTGGGGCAGCAATTGCAGCAACTGCGACACCAAGGCGTATTGATCGTGGGCAGCGGCAACATCGTGCACAACCTGCGCACATTAGATCGCAACAGGCATGACAAGCCTTACGATTGGGCGCTGGAGTTCGACGCCATTACCGCCAAACATGTTGCGGACAAAAACCATGCAGCGCTGGCAGAATTTTTGAAGCTGGGTTCAATCGCCACCCAAGCACACCCCACCCACGACCACTATTTACCCCTGTTGTATGCAGCAGGCGCCGTGGACAGCAAAGACGAATGTCGAACCTTCAATGACAGCATTGACATGGGTTCCATTTCGATGCGGTCCATGCTTTGGAATTCACAGTGATGCCGGCTTCAATCTATCGCCGCAAATTTAACGCGCAACTTGTATCTCTCTTTGTCGGGTCAACCTTTGCTGGCGACATGTTCGCCAAAACCCATGCCAAAGCGACAGATGATGTGCTGCTGGCAAAAAATGCACCCAAAGGCATTGACCCAACAGGTTACCTGATCAGCGAAAAATTAGATGGCGTGCGTGCACTGTGGGATGGCAAGCAATTGCGCTTTCGCAGCGGCAAAGCCATAGCAGCGCCCCAATGGTTTACCGACAAATTACCCAAAACTGCTCTGGATGGCGAACTGTGGTTGGCGCGCGGTGCGTTTGACAAACTCTCGGGCATCGTACGCAAAGCACAGCCGATTGATAGCGAATGGCAGCAAGTCAACTACATGGTGTTTGAGTTACCTGCTTCCCACGCATTTACTGGCAAATCGTTTGAGCAACGCTATGTGCATTTGCGAACCATCGTCCAAGCCGCTGACTTTGCACAACTGCAAACGGTGCTGCAATTCACAGCCAGCAACCAAGCCACATTGCAAGCCAAGCTGCAAGAGGTGGTCCAAGCCGGCGGTGAAGGCTTGGTGCTGCATTTGGCCCAAGCGCCCTACACAACTGGTCGCAGTGATGTGTTGCTCAAACTCAAACCTCAACAAGATGCCGAAGCCACCGTCGTTGCACATATTACTGGCAAAGGCAAATATGCCGGCATGACGGGTGCGCTCGCCGTTAAAACGCCAGAAGGCATTCGCTTCAAACTGGGTACGGGTTTATCAGACCATGAACGCCAACACCCACCCGCCATTGGCAGCACGGTGACCTACACCTATACAGACCTCACGCCAGCAGGAAAGCCACGCTTTGCGCGCTTTTTAAGGGTGTATCAGGCTGATTGAAAGTACAGTCAAGCCATTTTCTGAGTTGATATATTGAATTTGACAGAAGCAACAGCTCTTGCTACATTTAACCCAAGGGTTAATTAAATCAACAAAGAAGCGCCATGCCCGCACCACCACTTTCCAAACAAGACGCGCTGAGCGCTATTTTTGCTGCCTTGTCAGACCCGACACGACGTGCCATGCTCAAACGATTAGCGCAAGGTGAGGCGACGGTGAATGATTTGGCAGCGCCCTTCAAAATGAGTTTACCCGCCGTCTCTAAACACATCAAAGTTTTGGAAAAAGCGGGCTTGTTGACCAAAACCATCCAAAAACAACAACGCCCCTGCAAGCTCAACGGCGCCAAACTCAAACAAGCACTCGTTTGGATTGAACAGTACAAGGAGGTCTGGGAAGGACGCGTAGACCGTTTAGCTGAAGTGGCAAAGTCTTTGCAAACCACCGAAACCGCCATTGCTGCAGCAGCAGTGTCAAGCAAAGAGGAAATCGCTGCGGATTTTGCCAAGAGTGATTTAGCTACAAATTTAATAGCACCTCAGGCAGCAAATATGCCGTCTACGGCTCAAAAAGACCAACAAGATGCCGAAACACGCCAGGCATCACAGGCCTCACCAAAAACGCCCAAAAAAACCAAAA
Organism: uncultured Polaromonas sp.; assembly: GCA_937863225.1. Classification (GTDB taxonomy): domain Bacteria; phylum Pseudomonadota; class Gammaproteobacteria; order Burkholderiales; family Burkholderiaceae_C; genus Aalborgiella. Next base: position 1,037 of record CALMEI010000055.1, on the reverse strand, counting down.
GGAAAGACGATGACAAGCAAGCTCAACCCCAAATTGGATTTGACTTTTGAGCGCTTAATCGATGTCCCACCGCATTTGGTGTGGCGTGCATGGACCGAACCCGATTTAATCAAACAGTGGTTTTGCCCATTGCCGTGGAAAACCATTCATGCCGATGTGGATGTGCGACCCGGCGGCAAAATGTACACCGTGATGCAATCCCCCGAAGGGCAAGAGTTTCCCGGTACGGGCTGTTATTTAGAGACCGTGAAAAACGAGCGCATTGTTTGGACCAATGCCTTGTTACCCGGCTACAGACCGGCACCACCCAACGTCCCCTGCCATGACGACGCGCAAACCGAATTCATGTTTACCGCCATTGTTGAAATGGCGCCGCACTTGGTCAATGGTGTTGAAGGCACGCGTTACCGTGCCACAGTCCTGCACGCTGATGAACAAGGCTGTCAGAAACACGACACCATGGGCTTTGAAGCCGGCTGGAGCGCCGCCCTGGACCAGTTGGTGGCCATGGTGAAAAAGGGGATTTGAGCCGTTCACCTTGTCTGCACACACAAGGCAGCATTAAGAAAGCATTATTTTTCAGCCACTGCTTTGAGTTGGTTCAGACCCACTTGAAAATCTTTGCCAATCATGTTGTCCATGTTGATGAACAAACCCATGACTTTGGAAATCAGGTTGTTTTTGCCGTCCATACCCCAAGTCACTTTGGTACTGTCGCCTTCAACCACCAATTTGAAATCAACTTGATTATTGGCTTCAAAGGGTTTTTCAAAATGCAAATCCATGCGCACCAAGTTGGGGGCGCTTGATTCGGTGATCACCATATCGCCTTTGCCAACCTCTTTGTTCCCTTCCCATGCATAAGTAGCCCCTTTGCCCGCCGCGCTACCGCCAAAGGTTTTCTTCATAGCTGGGTCGCGGTTATAGGGTGTCCATGCGTCCCACTGGTGCAGATCGTTGATGTAGGGGAAAATTTTGTCAGCGGGTGCTTTGATGGTCGCAGCGCGATCAACGCGAAAAGTGTCAGGTTTGCTACT
>CALMEI010000054.1 GCA_937863225.1 uncultured Polaromonas sp. | reverse complement strand
CAAACGCGAGTGCCTGGGGTGTTGCACACTGGCTCGTTGCATTTCATACCGCCAGAACACCAAAAGGTGATTGCCGTTTTGCAAGGGGCAAAAAAGGTGGGTTGGACCATCAGCATCGATGTGAATTTACGCCCGCAAGTAGCTGAAAATGTGCCAGCCTACATTTCGGCCGTTCGAAAGATTGTCGCGTTGGCCGATTGGTTGAAGGCCAGTGACGAAGATTTGGCGCTGCTCGGTTTTGCAAACCCCAAATGCAGTCAAAGTGATGTCATCGCCAAACACTTTACTGCCCAAGGCATCAGCCGTTTGGCATTAACTTTTGGTGCCGATGGTGCTTGGTTGCAAGTCGATGGTCAGGTGGCAGCACAAGCCGCACCTGTCGTCGCGGTTGTCGACACGGTAGGCGCAGGTGATACCTTTTGGGGTAATTGCTTGGGTGATTGGGTGTTACAGCCTGAAAACGCAGACAGCCGCGTTAGCACTACCTTGTCGCAAGCCATGCTTGCAGCGGCCATGAATTGCATGCATGAAGGCTGCCAGCCGCCACCATTTGTCACCACCTCTGATAGTTAAATGCTATATATTTAATAGCACACTAGGCAATAAATACGCCGGCTATAGGCCAATTTCTTATATATTTTGTCAAGAATTACTTGCCGCGCAGCAATGCACTGGTGCGCAATTTGCCGACCACGCCAGTTGGGAAGTAGTAAACAGACAGCACAAACAACACACCCAGCCACAGCAACCAGCGGTCGGGTGATAGCAGGGCGGACAGCCAAGGCAAAGATTGGGTCGCTTCGCTACCGATGCGCAGTAAATCTTGCAAATAGCTTTGCGCAATTAAAAACAACACCGCGCCAATGATGGACCCATACATGGTGCCCATGCCGCCTATCACCACAATCAGCAGCACATCCATCATGATCTCAAATGACAGTGAGGTATCTGGCCCGTTGTAACGCAACCAAACAGCCAACATCGCGCCAGCCATGCACGCAAAAAGCGCTGAAATGATGCTGGAGGTGGTGCGGTAAACAACCACGCGGTAGCCTATGGCTTCGGCACGGAATTCGTTTTCGCGTATCGCTTGCAGCACCCGGCCAAAGGGTGAATTGACAATCCGCAAAAGCGCCAAAAACAAAACGATTGCTGTGACCAACAGCAGGTAATAGCACAGCAAGCGGCCATCCAATGAGGCACCCAAAAAAGGTTGGTCGCTGAACTCAAAGCTGCTGGTCAGGATGGCAGGCACCTTAAACGATAAACCATCTTCGCCGCCAGTGATGTCTGAAAGCTGCGAAGCCAAGGTCAAAAATGCCGAAGCAATGGCCAAGGTGATCATGGCAAAAAAGATGGCTCTGACCCTGAGAGAGAAAAGCCCAATCAACAATGCCAAGACAAATGACAATGCCAAAGAAGACAACAAACCAAGCGCCAAAGCGGTCCAAGATGCACCCATGTGGGTGCTGGCCAAAGCGATGCCGTAGGCACCGATGCCAAAAAACATGGTGTGGGCAAAACTCACAATGCCGGTGTAGCCCAAAAGCAAATCAAAGCTGGCCACCAAAACAATGAACACCAGCACTTTGGCGGCCACGTTTAAGGCCTTCACACCTGGAAAAATAAACGGTGCAAATACCAAGCCCAGCAACAGCAAAATCAAGAGCGCAGCCAACCATCGACTGCGGGGGAAATCATTGGATAAGAGTTTGCTCAGCATCATGTTTATCGATTCGCGACTGGATAGACACCTTGCGGACGCCAAAGTAGTATGGCCACCATTAGCGCAATGTTAGAAAACAGCGCAACCTTGGGCAATAAAAAGCCGGTGTAATTGGCCATCAATCCCACCAGTAATGCGCCAATCAAAGCTCCCCCAGTTGAGCCCAAGCCGCCGATGATGATGACGATAAATATCAACACGTTCACTTGTGCACCCATTTGCGGTGTCACGTTTTGTTGGTACAAGCCCCACATCACCCCACCCAAGCCAGCCAGTGCACTGCCCACCACAAACACGCCCACAAACAGCCGTTTGATGCGGTAACCCAATGCTTCCACCATCTCGCGGTCTTGCACCCCGGCGCGTATCAGCAAACCAATTTTGGTGCGGGTGAGCGTCCAAGTCAGAAACGCAAACGCCCCCAAGCCCCCCCCCACCGCCAGCAGGCGGTATTTTTCAATCGCTGCATCACCCAGCAACACGGCACCGCGCATGGCTTCCGGCAAGGGCAGTGGCAGTTGGGCCGGACCCCAAATGACTTTGATGAACTCTTCACCAATGATCATGCCACCCATGGTGATCAAGATTTGCTTCAGGTGTTGCCCATAAACGGGGCGCACGATGTAGCGTTCAAAAGCAAAACCCACTGCACCAGCTACCAACATGGCGACCAATACAGCGGGGAGGACAGCGACCAAATTGCGCCACAACTCTTGCGAGCCAGTCCAGTCCGCCATTAAACCCAAAACGGTGGTGGCGACAAAAGCGCCCAATGCAATGAACACACCGTGACCAAAATTCAACACGTCCATCAGCCCAAAAACCAATGTTAAACCTGAGGCAATGATGAAAATAATCATCCCCATGGCCAAACCAGCAACGGTCAAGGTCAACCACGTTGATGGCGAGCCAATAAATGGCCACACCACCAATGCCAACAAGGGGACCAAGGCGATGGGTTTCCAATCGAAGTCGATTTTCATAAGGCCAAACCCAGTAAAGATTGTTGCAAGGATTCGTCGTCAGCCAAAGCTTGCATCGTTCCAGCATGCACCACGCGGCCGTTGTCCATCACCGCCACATGGTCGCCCAAACGTTTGGCGAAGTTGATGTTTTGCTCCACCAACAGTATCGTGGTGCCGGTGGCTTTGAGTTCAGCAAAAGCGTGAATCATGTTGTTGATGATGGCAGGGGCAAGGCCTTTACTGGGTTCGTCCACAATCAACAGTTCACGTGGCTCCACAATCGCGCGCGCCACTGCCAGCATTTGTTTTTGCCCCCCCGACAGTTTGCCTGCAGGGTGGTTCCAAAATTTTTCTACGGCGGGGAACAGACCAAATATCCATTTCAACCGCACATCGTCCATTTGGTTGGCACGCTTGGCCTGTTTGGCTGCCAGCAACATGTTTTCTTTGACGGTCAAATCGGCAAAGATACCCATGTTTTCAGGGACATAAGCGATGTTCAGCGCTGCAATATCGGGTGTTGACAATGCGGTGATGTCGTGATCAGAAAACTGAATGTTCCCTTGGCTGGCATGCCACAAGCCCATGATGGTACGCAAAGTGGTGGTTTTGCCCGCCCCATTGCGACCCAATAGCATGGTGAGTTGAGCGCGTGGCACCGTCAAATCCACACCATGCAAAATATGGTAGGCACCAATGTGGGTGTGTACGCCTTGCAGCGAGAGCAGTGGGGTTTGAGCCTGTGTCGTCATGCGACTGCCACCCCTAAATAGGCTTCTTGCACAATGGGTGAGGCAATCACCGCGTTGGGTTCACCATCGGCCACCAATTGTCCGTTGTGCAAAACGATGATGCGGTCGGCCAGTTCACGCACCACATCCATTTTGTGCTCGACCAATAAGATGATTTTGTTGGTATCGGCTTTGAGCTGGCGAATCAAATTCAAAATCACGGGCGCTTCTTCAGCGCTCATGCCTGCTGTGGGCTCGTCAAACATGTACACCAGTGGGTCCAAAGCCATGAGCAAGGCCACTTCCAATTTGCGTTGGTCACCGTGTGGCAAACTGGCCACCAGCGCATGCTGTTTGTCGGCCATTGAGACCTTTTCTAAGAGGCTGTGCGCGCTTTGGGTCAGTGCGTGGTGATCACTCCAAACACTCCACAAATTCAAGCCACCATTGTGTGCCCCACTTTGCGTGGCCTGTACCGCTAAACGAACGTTTTCAAGTACCGTTAAATGCGGAAACAAATTGGTCAATTGAAAGGCACGCCCTAGACCAGCATGCGTGCGGGCGGAGGGGCTCAAGCCTGCCAAGTTGCGTTGGTTCAAAATGACCTCGCCGCTTGACGCTTTGATTTGCCCAGAGATGAGATTGAAGTAGGTTGTTTTACCCGCGCCGTTGGGCCCGACGATGGCCGTTAAAGTGCCAGGCAGGAACGTGCAACTGACGGCATTCACCGCAACGTGTCCGCCAAAGCGAACAGTCAAGTCTTTGGTTTGTAGCATGAGCAACAGTGGCCGTTCACCTTGAGCTTGTACAGAGGCTGCAACAAGCTCAAGTGAAACGGTTTGCCTTTAGCGCTTGTTGCGAATCGGAATTTGCATTTCCTCGGCTTTGATTTCGCGAACCAATTCAGGTACGCCCCAGGCAAATGCAGGGTCAACCTTGATTTTGAAGTGGTACATGTTTTGCATGGCTTGATGGTCTTCGGCACGGAATGTCATTTTGCCTTTGGGGGTATCAAAACTCATGCCTTCCATGGTTTTAATCAGTGTATTGGCACTGGCATCACCATTTGATTTTTTCAGCGCTGTGACCACCGCCATCGCTGCGGAGAAACCACCTGCTGTGAAGAAATCAGGCGGTGTTTTGAATTGCGTGTAATGGCGCGCCACCATGGCATCGTTGACTGTATTTTTGGGCATGCCAAAGTAATAATAAGCAGCGCCTTCCATGCCAGGGAATTGTTTGTAAGCCACCAAAGCGGGCAAGATGTTGCCACCGGTGGCAATTTCGATGCCATGGCGTTTTAAATCCATGTCGGCAATTTTGAAAGGATTGCCGCCCGCCCAAATGATGAAGATCACTTTGCGACCGGGGATGCCTTTGAGTTTGTCGATCAAGCGCTGACCGCCCGCCGTGAAATCGGTGGTGGCTGGTGGCAGGTATTCTTCATGTACCAGCTTGGCTTTTTTGATGGCTTCTTTAAATGCTTTCACACCGTCGCGTCCAAAAGCAGAGTCTTGCGCCATGGTGGCAATGGTGATGCCCGCTTTATCCATAGCTGCTGCATTGGCAATGGCGTCCTGTGAACTGTTGCGACCGGTGCGGAAAATGTATTTGTTCCATTTGTCGCCTGTGATGGAGTCGGCTACAGCCGGTTCAACCAACAAGATTTTTTTGTATTCTTCAGCGACAGGCAGCATGGCCAGCGCCACCGGTGAGGCGGTTGGGCCTACAGCCAAGTCTGCTTTGTCATCGCCATACGCCGCGGCCAAAAGGCTTTTGCCCAAATCTGGCTTGCCTTGATCATCCTTTTCAATCACAACCAATTTTTTGCCGGCAACGGTCATGCTGCCACCCGTGGCGTAATCCAAACCCATCATGAAGCCAGTGGCTGTTTGTTTGCCATAAGCCTCCAGCGGACCCGTTTTGCTGTAAATGTGGGCGATTTTGATGGTTTTTTCTTGTGCCAATGCAACAGGTGCAGCGATGAATGCGTGCGCAGTGATGCTGATCAATGCAGCGCGGCTCATCCAATTTTTAAGAAACATGATTTTCTCCGAGTAGTTACAAATGAAATAAATGCTATTGAGACTAATATAGCGCAAATATTCCAATATCCTACCTAGTACAAATACCAGAATTTTTAAATCCATGCGTTTCGCGATTTTGATTGCCGTGATTAAAGTGTGAAGGTGCGTGTCAAGACAACAATCTCAACGTAGAATTGAACGCATATGTCTTACTTGGTTCTAGCCCGCAAATACCGTCCGCAAAACTTCACCCAATTGGTGGGGCAAGAGCACGTGGTGCAGGCACTGACCAACGCATTGACAACCCAGCGCTTACACCATGCCTACATGTTCACAGGCACACGCGGTGTGGGCAAAACCACCATTTCACGCATATTGGCCAAGTCGCTGAATTGCCAAGGCGCTGATGGGCAAGGCGGTATCACGGCTACGCCTTGTGGGGTGTGTCAAGCGTGTAAAGATATCGACAGTGGCCGTTTTGTGGATTACACCGAGCTTGATGCGGCTTCAAACCGTGGTGTGGACGAAGTGCAAACCCTCTTGGAACAAGCGGTGTACAAGCCGGTGCAAGGCCGCTTCAAAGTGTTCATGATTGACGAGGTGCACATGTTGACCAACACCGCGTTCAACGCGATGTTGAAAACACTGGAAGAGCCACCCGAGTATTTGAAGTTTGTACTGGCCACCACTGACCCCCAAAAAGTTCCGGTCACGGTGCTGTCACGCTGTTTGCAATTTAATTTGCGACCGATGGCGCCCGAAACGGTGCAAGAACATTTGCAAAAAGTACTGACCGCCGAGGGCTTGAGCGCCGATGCTCAGGCTTTGCGATTGCTGTCGCGTGGTGCGCGTGGATCTATGCGCGATGCCTTGTCGTTGACCGATCAGGCCATTGCGTTCAGTGGCATGCAAGCCAATGGTCGTCTGGAAGAAGCGGCGGTGCGGCAAATGCTGGGCAGTGTGGACCGCAGTCATGTGTTCCGTTTAATTGATGCCTTGGCGCAAGGCGATGGTAAAACGGTGGTCGATATCGCCGAAACTTTGCGTCAAAACGGTTTGTCCGCTGCTTCTACTTTGGAAGAAATGTGTGCCGTGCTGCAACGCATGGCGGTGTTTCAAGCCGTATCTGCATTGCCTGTGGATGGCAGCGATGCGGAAGAATCAGAAGCCGCACGATTGGCCAAGTTACTGCCAGCTGATGAGACGCAACTGCTCTACAGCATGTGTTTGCATGGTCGCACTGAATTGGGCTTGGCACCCGACGAATACGCCGCATTAACCATGGTGCTGCTGCGCTTGTTGGCTTTCAAACCCAATGCGGCAAATGGTGCTTCTTCAGAATCGGCTGAAAAAAAAAGTCTGACGCCAGCGCCACAGCCACAACCACAGCCACAGCCACAGCCTAAGCAAACAACGTCGGTCGCGCCGCCTACAGTCACACCCGCACCCGAAGCTGCCGCCGCACAAGCACAAGCACAAGCACCAACAACTGCCTTTCGCCGCAATGATTCTGTTACCGATGCAAAGCCTGAATCACTTGGAAAATTTATAGAAAATCAGCCTGTATCTGGCACAAATACTGCCTATAGTGCTACAAAAATGGTAGCAATACCGGTGCGTGTGCAAGCTGAACCCAGTAGCCGCACTGAGCAACGCACGGAAAGGTCCAGTGTCAATGCCGCCATTGCACCTGCTGAATTGGTGCTCACGCCCGAAGGCGATGTGTGGCACAGCATGGTGCAACAATTGCTGGCAGCAGAATCAATAGCTGCATTGGTGCGCGAACTGGCCTTGCAATCGCAATTGCTGGCGCGCACAGTGAATGCAGAACCAGAGCCCCATGATTGGTTGTTGCGAATTGAACGCGAATCGCTCAGCCAAAGTGGCACGCCTGAAAAATTACAAATGGCGCTGGCCAGCATTGGTCAGTCGGTGCGTCTGAGCATCGAAATTGGTCCTGCCAGCGACACGCCCGCCAAACGCATTGCAGCCGCAGCCGCCGAAAAGCAACGCATGGCCCAAGAGATCATCATGCAAGATGAATATGTACAAAAATTGATGCGCGATTTTGGCGCGAAAGTGGTGCCCAACAGCATTCAGATTAACTGACATGTCATTTAACTTTAATCTTCATGTACTGATGAAAATAGTGTTGAAATATGTATTCAATGCCATCTGTCTGTTTGCTGTTTTACTGCACGGTACATTGGCATTCGCGCAAGATGACACCAAAAACAAGAAGCTGGGCGAAGCGACTGAACGTGTCTTTGCCACTTGGCTTGTTGACAATGGCATCAAAGACGGTGCCATGGTGGTCATGCGCTCGGGTGAGGTGATACATCGGTATGAAAAAGGCAATCGCAAAGTCGATAAGCCTGTCACCATCGCCAGTTTGACCAAGGCTTTTACCGGAGCTTGCGTTGCACAATTGATTGATGCTGGCCAATTGCAACTGACAGATAAATTGGCAGATGTGTTAAAGGTTGATTTGGCAAATTTGGATAAACCGATTGATGCACGATTTAACCAAATCACGATTTCAGATTTACTGCGCAATCGCAGTGGTTTTTCTCCTTCAGCAGACTATACGCTGGGCGGGATGGCCAATTTTTTGCGCGGAAATGATCGCAGCAAAAAAAATCATCAGTCACAAATGGATCAGATAACAAGATTCGTGTTGGCCAGTGACCCAGGCAGCACTTACTTTTATCTCAATCTGAATTGGTTGCTACTTGGCAGTGTGATTGAACGTGTCACAGGTGAAAGCTATGAAAATTATTGTTACAAAGCCATTTTGAAGCCAATCAATCTTCCTGCTTTCGTGCTTAGCCCTGAATGGACCATGATGTCATCTTATGGGGGTTGGTACACCACGGCACAAGACTATGCGCGCTTCGCCGATCAACTGGGGCGCAGCGTGGCTTTGCGCAAAGGCCCGGTCAATGAATGGTTACTCAAACTGAATGCGGAAGTTGGCGCTGGAAAACCGTTTTATGCATTAGGTACCAACATCCGCATCACGCCACGCGGACGTACCTTTTGGCACGCAGGCAGTTGGTTGGCCAAAGGCACAGGCGTTGGTGGTTCATTTGATGACAGTTTTGGGTCTTTGTTTGTCAGCTACGACCATGGCGTGACCTATATGATGCATTACAGTAATGCCATGCAAGGCAAAGCTGGTGATTTGGAACGCTTAATGGGACAAGCGATCAGAGAGTCTTTGCAATAAACCACATCCAACATGGATGGTTCAAGTTATTTTTTTGTAAATATTTTGTAATTGTGTAATTGATTAGAAAAGGAAAACACCATGTTCAACAAAGGACAACTCGCAGGACTCATGAAGCAAGCCACTGCCATGCAAGAAAACATGAAGAAGGCGCAAGAAGAATTGGCCAATTCAGAAGTGGTGGGCGTGGCGGGTTCGGGCTTGGTGAAAGTCACCATGACGGGCAAGCACGTGGTCAAACGCATTGAGATTGATCCGAGTTTATTGGCCGATGACAAAGACATGTTGGAAGACATGTTGACAGTCGCCATCAACGATGCCACTCGCCAGTTGGCTGAAAACAGCGAAGCGAAAATGGGTGGATTGTCCAAGGGCATGCCAGGGCTTCCTGGCGGCATGAAATTCCCTTTTTGATCAGTGGCCATCAGTGTCAGACAGCAACGCCCTTGATACGTTGATACAGGCTTTGCGCCGCTTGCCGGGCGTCGGTGTCAAGTCTGCACAGCGCATGGCGTTTCATTTGTTGCAGCATGACCGCGAAGGCGCGCTGCACATGGCGCAGGCGTTGACCCAAGCGGCAACCCAAGTCAATCACTGTGCCTTGTGCAATACCTTGACACAGGCGCACATTTGTCCAACATGTTCAGATGAAGCGCGCGACCACACGCGTTTGTGTGTGGTGGAGACGCCTGCAGACCAATACGCCTTAGAGCGCACGGGTGCCTTCAAAGGCCTTTACTTTGTGCTGATGGGTAAATTAAGCCCGCTGGACGGCATTGGTCCCAAAGACATTGGTTTGCAAAAACTCTTTGACCGTGTGGATGACATGGGCAAGAGAAAAGGCAAAGTGCAAGAAGTGATTTTGGCTACCAACTTCACCGCCGAAGGCGAGGTGACGTCCCACGTCATCAGCGAAGAACTCAAAGCCCGCAATATTCACGTGACCCGATTGGCGCGTGGTGTGCCGATAGGCAGTGAATTGGAGTATGTGGACTTAGGTACTATTGCGCATGCATTGGTCGACAGGCGTTAAAACGCAAAAAGCCATAACGCAAAAAAGCCAAAGCGCGAAAAACGCGTTATACGCGTAAAAGCCATCATAAATTTTATTTATCACATTGCCTGAGTATTAAATAATTCAATCACTCATGTCATCGTACGGTGCTAGACTTCAATCTGGCAACTACTTGTCAATGGTGCTGGTTTGATTACCAGTTGTTATTTAATTCATAGGAGATTTCCATGGCAGCACTTAAAGGCTCAAAAACGGAAGAAAACCTGAAAGCCGCTTTTGCTGGCGAATCACAGGCTAACCGTCGCTATTTGTATTTCGCGAACAAGGCAGACGTTGAAGGTCAACCTGACGTTGCAGCATTGTTCCGTTCTACCGCCGAAGGCGAAACCGGTCACGCACACGGTCATTTAGAGTGGCTAGAGCAATGCGGCGACCCAGCAACCGGCATGCCGTTTGGCACCACACGTCAAAACCTCGCTACCGCTGTAGCCGGCGAAACCCACGAGTACACCGACATGTACCCCGGTATGGCCAAAACAGCCCGTGCAGAAGGTCATGACGAAGTGGCTGACTGGTTTGAAACTTTGGCAAAAGCCGAGCGTTCACACGCCAACCGCTATGCCAAAGCACTAGCAGAACTCGCTGATTAATCTTTCGGCTACTGCGCAGGCGCAGGGCGTTGTTGCGGGTCCCGTTCGGTCAATCCTCATGTGCCTTTAGCACATTCCGGTAGACCGACACCCGTGCCTGGCCCTGCACCTGCTCGCTACGTCTCCAAATGTAGCGAGCAAAAATATTTATAGAGGTATTTATGGCAACAGAAGGCAATTTATCCGCCCCTACACGACACCCCATTGATTGGCAAAACCCAGAGTATTACAACGAAGAGGCCACCTTCCATGAGATGGAACGCATCTTTGACATTTGTCACGGGTGTCGTCGTTGCGTCAGTTTATGTGGATCCTTTCCCACTTTGTTTGATTTAGTCGACGAGTCCAAAACCATGGAAGTCGATGGTGTGGACAAAAAAGACTACTGGAAAGTGGTGGACCAATGCTACATCTGCGATCTGTGCTATTTGACCAAATGCCCTTACGTGCCGCCACATTCGTTTAATTTGGACTTTCCGCACACCATGCTGCGTGCCAAAGCCATCAAGTTCAAAAAAGGCCAAGTGAGTTTGGGAGAACGTGTTTTGTCATCTACCGATGGCACGGGTTCTTTTGCCGGCATCCCTATCGTCACCCAAGTGGTGAATGCTGTGAACAAGACCAAAATCGCGCGCAGCGTGATGGAAAAAACATTGGACGTTGACAAAGACGCTTGGTTGCCGAGTTTTGCGAATCAAAAATTCCGCTCTGGTGCGGCTGCATCAAACGGACACGCTGTGAAGAATGGTGAAAAAACGCCTGGCAAAGTGGCCATTTACGCCACCTGCTACATCAACTACAACGAACCCGGCATTGGCCACGATCTGCTCAAAATTTTGGACCACAATGAGATTCCATACGTCTTGGTCGAAAAAGAAAGCTGCTGTGGCATGCCCAAATTGGAGTTGGGCGATCTGGACGCTGTCAAACAACACAAAGACACCAATATCCCCGTGCTGGCCAAATACGCCAAAGACGGCTACGCGATATTGAGCGCCGTGCCCAGCTGCACCCTGATGTACAAACAAGAGCTGCCACTGATGTTCCCCGCTGAGGCCGATGTGGCTTTGGTCAAAGAACACATGTGGGACCCATTTGAATACCTGATGGCGCGCAAGCGTGATGGTTTGCTGAAGGTGGATTTCCCGGTTGCACTTGGCAAAATCAGCTACCAAATCCCTTGTCACGGACGGGTGCAACAAATCGGTAAAAAAACCGAAGAAATGTTGAACATGGTACCCGGTACCCACGTGCACACGCACGAGCGGTGTTCTGGTCACGCTGGCACCTTTGGTGTCAAAAAAGCCACGCATCAGCAAGCCATGAAAATTGGCAAGCCCTTGTTCAAAGCCATGGCGAACCACAAAGAGGGTGGTTTGCCCGATGTCATCAGTTCCGACTGCCCATTGGGTGGCCACCACATTGCCCAAGGGTTTGAAGTGAACAATTTAGGTGCGGTACCACAAAAGCACCCACTCACGCTGATACGTGAAGCTTATGGTTTGAAATAAGGAATTCATCATGCAAATTACTGGCAACATCAGCCCCGACAACTTGATGTCGTTGGAGGCTTACAGCAAATACCGTAAAACCCATAAACCCGAAATTTTGGCGCACCGCAAATTGCGCTCGGTGCATTTGGGCGACAACATGACGCTGCAGTTTGAATCTGAAATGACCGTGCGTTACCAGATTCAAGAAATGCTGCGCATCGAAAAAATATTCGAAGAAGACGGCATCCTGCAAGAAATTGAAGCCTACGCGCCCTTGGTGCCAGAAGGCAGCAATTGGAAAGCCACCATGTTGATTGAGTATCCCGATGAAAACGAACGGCGTCGTGAATTGGCGCGCCTCATTGGCGTTGAAGACCGCATGTTCATCGAAGTTGAAGGCCATGCCCGTGTGTACGCCATTGCTGACGAAGATTTAGAACGCGAAAACGATGAAAAAACATCAGCCGTGCATTTTGTGCGTTTTGAATTGGACACAGCGATGCGCAAAGCGGTGCTGGCTGGGGCCGGTGTCAAACTCGGCTGCGACCATACCAACTACCCCGCCCACACCAGCATTGCACCTGAAACACTGGCATCGCTGGCATCCGACTTGAAAGTCTAAAAGTGATAAAAAAAGCCTGATTTATATGAAAAATCAGGCTCTAGGCGGCGTATTGATTGTCTAAGGTGCTATTAAAACTATAGCAAACGAAGGCTTATCGGCGAGCCGTCACCCACGGCACAATCACGTCGTAGTAATAGCTGGCTTGAATAATCAAACCTGCAGTAGGCACATAATTTGAAGTCGGTCCATTGCAATAGGTGGGTGCCGAATACGCGCGGTGGTAGGGGTTCAGGCTGAAATCGTAGGTGCCATAAAAGTCAATCAAATCACGCGCCACCTGTTGGCCACTGGCGGAAAAAGCATCGTAGTAAATATCTTCCACACAGACCACGCCATTGGAAACGTTTAAGTTATCGACCGATAAAAAAGAATAGTCGCTGCTGTCACCTCCGCCACCGCAAGCACTGAGTGCTGCAATCGACATGGCGACAAAGCCCGATTTGATCATTGTGAGTGCTTTGGTCATCATCATTTCCTTTTAAATGGGCTAAGCAACACCGCCCAGCCCTAACTTTATATTAATACCAAACAGAACCTTGTGGTTGACATAGCGCAATGAACAAATGTAACTTTTATAACTTTACGCAATCAGCGTAATACTGTTTTTTGCCACTCGTGTCTTCTTCCACCACCAAGCCGTGGATGTCGGTTTCAAAACCCGGGCATTGCTGGTTGAATTCACGTGAAAACTTCAGGTAGGACACAATTTTCTTGTTGAACACTTCGCCCGGTATCAACAACGGTATACCAGGTGGGTAGGGCGTCACCAAACCCACGGTGATACGACCTTCCAGTTCGTCGATGGAGACACGTTCGGTATTGCGCTTGGCAATTTGGGCATAGGCGTCGCTGGGCTTCATGGCGGGAGTCAGGTCGCTTAAGTACATGTCGGTGGTTAAGCGTGCAATGTCGTATTTGGCGTACAGCGTGTGCAAATGATGGCACAGATCGGCCAAACCCATTTTTTCATAGCGGCGGTGTTTTTGACAAAATTCCGGCAATATGCGCCACATCGGTTGGTTTTTGTCGTAGTCGTCTTTGAACTGCTGCAGCGCTGTCAACATGCTGTTCCAGCGGCCTTTGGTGATGCCGATGGTGAACATGATGAAGAAGCTGTAAAGCCCCGTCTTTTCCACTACCACGCCATGCTCAGCTAAAAACTTGCTGACGATGCTGGCTGGAATGCCGGTTTTGGCAAACTTGCCATTCAAATCCATGCCGGGCGTCACGATGGTGGATTTGATGGGGTCCAGCATATTGAAGCCGGTGGCCATCTTGCCAAAGCCGTGCCAGTTAACGCCATTTTTAGCGGTTTTTGATTCGCCCTTAATGATCCAATCGCTGGCTTTGCCTATGCCCTCTTCGGCCAACTTTTCTGGTCCCCACACTTTGAACCACCAGTCGTCGCCGTATTCGGCGTCAATTTTGCGCATCGCACGTCTGAAGTCCAAAGCCTCAACGATGCTTTCTTCCACCAATGCCGTACCACCGGGGGGTTCCATCATGGCGGCTGCCACATCGCAACTGGCAATGATGCTGTACTGTGGCGAGGTGCTGGTGTGCATCAAATAGGCTTCATTGAACAAATGCTTGTCCAATTTGACCGTTTGGGAATCTTGTACCAAAACATGGCTGGCTTGGCTGATGCCCGCCAACAGTTTGTGAATCGATTGGGTTGAATACACCACCGCTTCCTTCGGGCGTTTGCGGTTTTTACCCATGGCGTGGTAACTGCCATAGAACGGGTGGAATGCCGCATGTGGCAACCACGCCTCGTCAAAATGCAGGTTTTCAACATACCCATCCAACATGCTTTTGATGGTTTCGGTGTTGTACAAAACGCCATCGTAAGTCGACTGCGTTAGCGTCAAAATGCGTGGCTTGAAGTTTTTAGTGTCCACGCCTTGCAGCAAGGGGTTGGCTTTGATTTTGGCTTGAATCGATTTGATTTCAAACTCTTCTTTAGGTATCGGACCAATGATGCCAAAGTGGTTGCGCGTGGGTTTTAAGAAAACCGGAATCGCGCCCGTCATGATGATGGCGTGCAAGTTGGATTTATGGCAATTGCGGTCCACCACCACAATGTCGCCAGGCGCGACGGTATGGTGCCAAACCATTTTGTTGCTGGTGGATGTGCCGTTGGTGACGAAGAAACAATGGTCGGCATTGAAAATGCGCGCCGCGTTGCGCTCGCTTTCGCCGATGGCGCCATTGTGGTCCAGCAGTTGCCCCAGCTCTTCAACGGCATTGCACACGTCAGCACGCAGCATGTTTTCACCATAAAACTGGTGGTACATCTGCCCGACCGGACTTTTTAAGAAGGCCACACCGCCAGAATGCCCGGGGCAATGCCAGCTGTACGAACCATCTTCGGCGTAGTCCAGCAAGGCTTTGAAGAAAGGCGGTTGAATGCTTTCAAGGTAGCTTTTTGCTTCGCGAATGATATGACGTGCCACAAACTCGGGTGTGTCTTCAAACATGTGGATGAAGCCATGCAGTTCACGCAAAATATCGTTCGGGATGTGGTGCGACGTTTTGGTTTCACCATAGATGTAAATCGGCACGTCCAAATTTTTACGACGCACTTCTTCGATGAAGTGGCGCAAGTTCAATACGGCTGGGTCTAAATCAGGACCCGGTGTGAATTCGTCATCATCGACTGACAAAATGAACGCACTGGCACGGCTTTGTTGCTGTGCGAACTGACTCAAATCACCATAGCTGGTGGCACCCAGTACCTCAAAGCCTTCGCTTTCAAACGCTTGCGCCAGCGCACGTATACCTAAGCCAGAGGTGTTTTCTGAACGGAAATCTTCGTCGATGATAACGATGGGAAAGCGAAATTTCATGGCTGTGAAGTCAATGCGGGTTGGAGGGGTTTAACAAACGCTTGCGCTTGAAAACAGCAGAAGCGACAAAATATAGGCGAAGTGTAAGGAATATATGGACAACTCTGCAGACTTAGGCTACTTTTTAGCGTGTAAACACACAAAATGTATTCAAAATACGTTCAAATGTGATGTAGTTAAGACAGTTTGCGGAATCTATGTGCAAATATTGAGGAGATATTGATGGCTGAGTCAAACATTTGGTGGTTGTTAACGGGTGTCGCAGTGGCTGCAGAGTTGATGACCGGCACTTTTTATCTGTTGATGTTTGCGCTGGGCTTGGCAGCAGCGGCGATGGCCGCGCTCATGGGCTTTGGTGTTGCCACACAATTGGTGATTGCAGCCATCGTTGGCGGCGGCGCTGTGGTGGCTTGGCATTTATTGCGGGGTAAAAAATCGGTCGGAAAAAATGCCGAGTTCAACAGCGATGTGAATATGGACATTGGACAAACCATTTACATCGATGCTTGGCAAGCTGATGGCACAACCAGCGTCAAATACCGCGGAACAACCTGGACGGCGCAGTTACAAGCGGGGAGTTCAGCGTCTGCTGGCAACTACATGATTGAGCAAATCATCGGTAGTCGATTCATTGTTAAAAAAATTTAAGCATTAAACTTTGCTTGTTTCACTATAAAAAGGAATCATCATGGAAATCGCCATTGTTCTGCTGGTCATCGCGGGTATCTTTATCATCCGCACCATCAAAGTTGTGCCGCAACAGCATGCTTGGGTGATAGAGCGTTTGGGTAAATTCCATGCCACCTTGACGCCGGGCTTGAATTTTTTAGTGCCCTTTATTGACAAAGTCGCATACAAACATGTGCTCAAAGAAATCACCTTGGATATTCCCAGCCAAGTGTGTATCACCAAAGACAACACGCAATTGCAGGTGGATGGTGTTTTGTATTTTCAAGTGACCGATGCCATGCGTGCCAGTTATGGTTCTAACAATTACGTCATGGCCATCACGCAGTTGGCACAAACTTCTTTGCGCAGCGTGATTGGTAAATTGGAGCTTGATAAAACTTTTGAAGAGCGTGACATCATCAACGCGCAGGTTGTGGCAGCCATTGACGAAGCCGCATTGAACTGGGGTGTGAAGGTGCTGCGTTATGAAATCAAAGATTTGACACCACCCAAAGAAATTTTGCACGCCATGCAAG
>CALMEI010000053.1 GCA_937863225.1 uncultured Polaromonas sp. | reverse complement strand
GCCCAATTACGCGCTGATTGAAGGTGCTCAAATCCAATACATCTATTTGAAATTTGGATCAACACGACCTTTTTACTTGCGCCACGCCTTTAAAAAAGTTCTGCAGTTTTTTGTCAATCTCAGCCACTTTACGCTTGAGCTTTATGAAGAGTTATTTTCTAAATTTTTGCCTTGTTCTGAAATACGTGTTTTGATTGTTAAAGACGAATCAGTTAACCCAACTTCGCCAACGACATTAGAATGAACAAGTACCTTAAATGGCGCAACTACCTGAATTTTGCAAAACGCAAGTATCTCGATATTAAATATGCAAACTCTGCTCTGAAAATTGTCCAGACCAATTTCGAGGGTGTGGAAATATTGGTACGCAGCAATGAGGATGTTGGCAAAGAAATATTACTTCATCGATTTGAAATTGATGAATTGCGATTTTTGACTCAATTACTTCACGATAATTCCGTCATTTTAGATGTCGGCGCAAACATTGGTTTGTTCAGCTTATTGCTTGCATCAAAAGCAAAAGGCATTGACGTGCATGCTTTTGAGCCAATAGAACTGAATGCGCACCTAATCGCCATTTCCAAGCAAATTAATTGTTTGAACAATATAACCATTAACCAAAGCTGTGTTGGTGATACGGATGGCACTGTGGAGTTTTCAGTATCCAGTGACAGTGCGTATTCATCAATCATTGATTCCGGCAGAAAGAAAGAATCAGCAAAAATAATTTGTCCAATATGTCGTTTAGACACTTATGTCCAAGCAGCTAACATTCAAAAAATTGATTTCGTCAAAATTGATGTTGAAGGTGCCGAAAAATTGGTCTTAACCGGGGCACATGCCATACTGACTGAGCATAAATTACGCCCCAAAATACTGATGATCGAGTTATACGATTTGAATTTGAAACAATACGATACTTCTGTCAAAGATATTGTTCAATTTATGTCTGGACATGACTATGCAGCCTATTACCTACACGGTAGTAACTTACTTGAATTTGACCCTTTGCTGCATGCCAATAAAATTTACAATGTGTTTTTTAAATCGATTACTTCAGCAAATTCAACTCGCATAGTTTGATGATATGAACAGCATTGATTTAATTAAGCAAGCACTGCGAAAAGCAGGTTGGCAAGTCAGCCGCCTTACAACAACGAGTTCCTTTGCATTGCAGACTGCAAAAGTTGTCGAATCGAACCACATTGATGTGGTACTTGATATTGGTGCGAATACAGGTCAATTCGGTAACGAACTCAGAGCATTTGGATACAAAGGAAAATTGGTATCTTTTGAACCACTGCCCGATGCGCATCAAGCACTTTTAGATTTAACCAAGCACGATGAACACTGGCACGTTCATCCGCGATGTGCAGTGGGTAGTAATACAGGCTGCATTCAAATTAATGTAGCTGGCAACTCCGTTAGTAGCTCTATTCTTCCGATGTTGGACAAACATCTAAATTCTGCACCGCAATCCAAATACACACACACCATTGATGCGGACATGATTACCCTAGACAGTGTCTACACGCAATACTGTTGCAATGATGATACCGTTCTCATCAAAATCGACACACAGGGCTATGAATGGCAAGTTCTCGATGGAGCGTCCGCAGCACTGAAAGCTTGCAAAGGACTAATGATAGAGTTGTCCTTGGTACCTCTTTATGAAAATCAACGTTTATGGTTTGATATTCATGAAAGGTTAAAAACTTTGAATTTTGAGTTATACAGCTTGCAACCTGTTTTTATAGATGATGAAACAGGAAGAACCTTGCAAATTGATGGCATCTTTATTAAACAACAGAATGATTAACCCAAAGATATATGTTGCTGGACACAACGGCATGGTTGGCTCTGCCATCGTGCGTTATTTGAAAGGCCAAGGCCAATCAAATATCGTGTTTCGCACGCACAGTGAACTTGATTTAACTGACCAAATCAAAGTCCGGCATTTTTTTGAAACCGAAAAACCCGATCAAGTGTATTTGGCTGCTGCCAAAGTGGGCGGCATCCATGCAAACAACATCTATCCAGCAGAATTCATTTATGACAACTTAATGGTGCAAGCCAACGTCATTCACGAGGCATGGCGTGCAGGTGTGAAAAAGCTGATGTTTTTAGGCTCTAGTTGCATTTATCCGAAACACGCGACACAACCCATGACCGAAAGTGCCTTGCTGACAGGCTTACTTGAGCCCACCAACGAGCCCTATGCGGTGGCCAAAATTGCTGGCATCAAACTGTGCGAAAGCTACAACCGTCAATATGGTCAAAGCCATGGCACTGACTTCCGCAGCGTCATGCCCACCAATTTATACGGCCCAGGCGATAACTATCACGCCGAAAACTCGCATGTGATACCTGCCTTGATACGTCGTTTTTACGAAGCCAAAAAAAATTTGGCGGACACCGTCACCATTTGGGGTACGGGTACGCCGCGTCGCGAGTTTTTATTTGTGGACGATATGGCTGCAGCCAGCGTGTTTGTGATGAATTTAGACCCAGTCACTTTTCAGGCCAAGACCATGCCCATGCAAAGCCATGTCAACGTTGGTTATGGTGACGATATCAGCATTGGCGAGCTTGCACAATTGGTTGCAAAAGCAGTGGGTTATCAAGGCAATATCGCGTTTGATACGACGAAACCAGATGGCTCTCCACGCAAATTAATGGACAGCCATTTACTGAACTCTCTGGGATGGCGTGCCCAAATCAAACTCGAAGATGGTTTGAAGCTGACTTGCAGCGACTTCGAAAACCACCGTGCACAACTGCGTGTTTAATGCGCGTCACATATAAACAGGCTAAAGTTTGATCGCATGAATTTTTTTAAACTCTACAAATATTTGCGCATCAAACCGTTTGACACGAGTACAGAAGGAGGCCGAAGCCAAGAGCGATACCGCTTGGCACTATGGTCATTTATTGCCAACATCTTAAGTAAATTAATGGCATTGGCTGTCATGCTGTTCAGCATACGGTGGACATTACCCTATCTGGGCGCAGAACGTTTCGGCGTATGGATGACTGTATCCAGTTTTGCAACCATGTTGATTGTTCTTGACTTGGGCATTGGTAACGCATTAACCAACCATGCCGCGCATGCTGCCGCTGAGGATGAACCTGAAGCATTGAAAAAAACCATCAGCGGTAGCTTGGGGTTTCTATTCATCGTCTCATTGGGCATGGGCTTATTGCTCACTTTTCTGGCAGCAACTCTGCCATTGAACACCCTGATCAAAGTAAAAGATAGCACCTTGCTGCCAGAGATAAGACAGGCCGTATTGATGTTTGCCATACTTTTTGGTGTCAATCTATTTGGCTCAGGTGTGCAAAAACTCTTCTCCGGTCTGCAACGCACTTTTGAAGGATTGTTAGCGTCTGCGGTGTGTTCGTTCTTAGCGCTCATCTGCATTGCGTGGGCTGCACACTTTGAAGCCGATATACCCATTCTGCTACTGGCCACCCTTGGCGTGCAATCTTTGAGCGGCATCGTTTTATTACCGATCCTGATGAAACGAAACCAATTTTCTTTCATGGGTATAGGTAAAGAAATTCAGCAGCAATACAAAACACTGTTTAAGAATGGGTCTTTGTATTTTGTTCTTCAGCTGGGTGTTTTGTTTGGCTGGGGTGCTGACAGCATGATCATCTCTAGCACACTTGGCGCAGCATCAGTGGCTGCCTACAGCATTGCGCAACGTTTGTTTCAAATGTGTACATTGGCATTGCATATGCTAAATGGCCCTCTATGGGGTGCCTATGCGGATGCAAACTCCAGGAACGATAAGGCTTTCATACGCATCACATTCAAACGCAGCATGGCAGTGACCATTGGCTTGTCGCTGCTCATCATTCTATTTTTATTGGTATTTAACAAACCGATCATTGGAGTTTGGTTGAATAACAATGTAGAGCTTCCCCTGACCTTGTTGTTGGCATTCGCTGCTTGGACATTCATGGAATCTGTGGTCGGTTCATTTTCCATTTTGTTAAATGGTCTGAATATCACACGACCACAAATAATTTCAATGTTCATATATATAGCCATTTCACTTTTCCTGAAGCTTTACTATATTGACCAATATGGAATCATCGTGATACCGTTGGCAACCGCTTTTGCATATTTTGTCGCCAAGTTTTTGTTCTACAGATTCTTTTTTTATAAAGACATAAAAGCAAGTTTGCGTGACACCAATCTAACAAAAGCATAAGGTTTTGATCGTTTTTGCTTGCACCAGATTTATATAGCCGTACATGAATCATTCAAAACCTTGTCCTGTTATTTGGGCTATTGGCAACAAGGGCTATTTGGTTCAGTCACCATTGGTGACTGCTTTGGGAGTCAACACACCCGTGCTCGCGGTGACCTCTAGCAACAATATCAATTTGCAAGAATTCACCGATCAAAATCAACTGTTGCTGGCCATCCCCACCCCTGATAACTGGCTGACAGGCCTTCAGTTTTTAATCAACATAAGAAGCGTTAGAAAACAGCTAGTGCAGAAATTGAAACTGCAAGCATCCATCGTCCATGTCGTGATGTGCTCGCCATGGGACATTTTCTTTTTAGGCGTTCTATCCAAAGTGGGTGTGCCCGTCATTGTGACCATTCATGATGCCGTACAACACAAAGGTGAAGAATCTGCATTAACGGACTACATTCGCGACTGGTGCATCAGCAAGGCCGATTTGGTAACCGTCCTCTCTAACCATGTGGCAAATATTTTGCGTCTGGATCCCAAATTTAAAAAACCAATGCAGGTGGTCGCCGATGGCTTGGTGATGCACAGAAAATCCGCTTTAGCAGCACGGAGCTATCCATCGCATCGCCCTATCAAGATACTCTTTCACGGCCGAATACATGCTTACAAAGGGCTGGATATATTATTAAATGCCATGCTTTTGCTGCAAAGCAAAGGCAAGAATTACAGCCTGACCATTGCCGGCTCTGGCGAACTGGGCGGCCACAAAGACAAGATAAAGATGTTGAATCATATTTCTGTGAAAAACCATTTTTTGTCTGATGATGAGCTTTCACATCTACTGGTAGAACACGATGTCTCTGTATTGCCGTATATTGAGGCCAGCCAGTCTGCCGTTGCCTTAGATGCACTTTGGGCTGCACTTCCAGCCGTTGCAACACCTGTAGGTGCATTGCCTCAACAGTTTAATGATGGCTTTGATGCATTGTTGACAACAAAGATTGACGCTGCCTCCATTGCAGATGCGCTGGCCAGGGTATGTGACGATAAAATCCTTTACGAACACTTGTCTATGGGCGCTCATCAAAGCTACAAGAAGACAGGGCCAATGCAAGCTGCCAATCAATGGTTGGCGCTGTACAACAAAACCATCATCCGCCACCAGCCAACGAATCATGTCTAAACTCAGAGAACTTATCACCCGCTATGAAGACAAAGCGCCCGTATTGTTCAGCTGGTTGCGCTATTACAACCATGTGGTCTTAAAAAATAATATTGTCTATCCACAAGTCACTAAAAGAATATTTAAACTCGTCGATTCAAAAAATGCCATTGCGGTCGATGTAGGAGCCAATGTAGGCATTGTTACCCGGTACTTGAGTCAGTATTTTGCGGTTACACATGCCGTTGAGCCTCTGCCCTACCTTTACCAACGGCTGAAGCACTTTGAGAATAGCAAAATCAAAGTGCACCATTGTGCACTGGGGGCAGACAATGGCGAAGTAGTGATGCGCACACCTGTAGGTGCAGACGGCAAGCCTTACCACGCACTCAGCACAGCATCTGCGACCAACGCACTGAATATGTTTGAACATGCTAGCATCGTTGAATGCACCGTGCCACTTTACCAATTGTCCAACTTGATCACGGCAAAATCAGGACGTGTCGGTTATTTGAAAATTGACGTGGAAGGTTTTGAGCATGCTGTGCTATTGGGCGCAACAACTTTAATTGAAAGAGACCGCCCCATTATCCAAATGGAGATTGAGAAAACCCATAACCCCAATTACATGGATGTGATTGAGTGGATGCGTCAGAATCAATATCTTGGCTACTCTCTGGAAAAAATGGGCATCAAAGACAACATGCTGACCTGCCTTGAAAATCAAATGGTCAACAACAACTTGGCTTTAAATGCAGAAATTTTGAATCAGTATGACTTTTTATTCATACCACTAGAAAAAGCAAGTCAATTTAAGGGGCTTGTATTAGATTAACAGAAGCTGGACGCAGATAAGTATGGACCCCTATATTGCTACTATATTAATAGCACTCTAGGCATATATTATACCGCCTAGAGCCATATTTTACTTATATTTATGAGCAAATCAAACCGCTCTCTCGGCATCATCACTGCCACCTACAATTCTGCCAAACACTTGCCGGCATTGATTAGCAGTTTGCGTGCTCAAACTTGCCAAGACTTTGATTGGGTGGTAGCCGACGGCAACTCAAACGATGGCACGATTGAATTACTTCAGCAAGTCAAAGATTTGAATTTATCTTGGGTTTCAGAGCACGATTTTGGCATTTACGATGCCATGAACAAGGCCATTCACCGTTGCCAAACAGAGTACTACGTGGTGATTGGCTCGGATGATGTATTCAATGAAAATGCTGTCGAAAAAATATTGGCGACATTGCAGAAAGAACCCAAATTAGACGTATTAGTCGGCAATGTGGTTGCCAATGGTAAATTGATACACATGCCAAAAGGTAACAGCTTTATTTACGGTGCCCGCGCCTTTGTGACGGCGCATTCGGTGGGCTGTGTGTTCCGCAAACAATTGCATGAAGAATACGGCTACTACAGCAAAAATTTTCCCATTACTGCGGACAGTTATTTCATTAAAACCATTTTTGCAAATCCCACCTTAAAGGTTCAATACGTCGATGATGTGTTCGGCACTTTCAGCACGGGTGGCGCCAGCAACACGCAAGTTTTGCAATGTTACGTTGAGGGTTTACACACGCAGCTTTTGACCGAAAAATATCCTTTGTTGCAAATACTTTTGTTTACCGCAAGGTATATGAAGTTGAAGCTAACGCCTAAAAAGACTTCCCGATGACCACGCCATTTAAAGTATTGGCTCTACCTAAATACGCAGAATTAGGCTCTAGCAGCCGTCTACGCATATACCAATACTTGCCACACCTGCGCGCACAGGGTGTCTTCATTAAAGTATCACCAATGTTGGACAACCGATACGTGCAGCAACTATACAAGCAAAAGTTCCATGTCTTTAGTGTAGCTTTGAGCTATCTGAAACGAAGTTTGACACTATTGACAGCGCGAAGATATGACATTGTGTGGCTGGAAAAAGAGGCCGCCCCTTGGTTGCCTTTCTGGCTAGAACGCTTGCTGATGTTGTATCACCCGAGGGTCATCGCAGATTACGACGATGCGACTTTTCACCAATATGACCAACACCCAAACCCAGTCGCCCGGTTTTTTTACAAGAACAAAATAGACAAAATCATGGCCAGTGCAAGGCATGTGGTCGCGGGCAATGCATATATCCAATCCCGTGCACTGCAAGCCAATGCCAAAAACATCTTGACCGTGCCTACCGTCATCGATTTAGATAGGTATGCCACGACTGACATGCATGAACCTGAGATTGTCACCATTGGCTGGATAGGTTCACCCGCTACTGCGAAGTTTTTGCATCTTTTGAAAGATGTTATGCCCTTGATTAGTCAAACAAGGAGGGTACGTTTTGTGGCCATAGGCGCCAACGAAGATCAAGTTAAAAGCTTGGGCATACAAGCTTTGCCATGGTCGGAGGAGCACGAGGTTGCAGAAATCCAAAACTTTGACATTGGGATCATGCCATTGCCAGATGCCCCGTTTGAGCGCGGCAAATGTGGCTACAAACTGCTTCAATATATGGCCTGTGGAAAACCTGTTATAGCTTCCGCAGTGGGCGCCAATACGGATATTGTCGTACCAGGGAAAAATGGCTTCTTGGCAAACACTCCTACAGAGTGGATTGCAGCGCTCTACCAATTGATTGATGATGCACAATTGCGCGCTGATTTGGGCGCACAGGGCCGGCGCATCGTTGAAGAAAGGTTCGCGCTAGAAACGGCTACACATGCGCTTTTGCAACTGTTTCGCTCAAATCACAAACATGCAAACAGCGTACCTAACTAGCGTTTGACAGCTTGCCACATGAATGCCATTACAAAAATTATTCAGAAGGTGCGAATACACCACCTGAAATTTGCATTTACATTGATTGTCTTTTTTAAACTGATTTTTCTGCTGTTTGTACTCGATGGCACGTTACAAATCTATCCAACGCCAACTGATGCGTATACCTATGACTTGTTTGCGTTGGGTCTAAGCCGAGATGCCTACAGCATTTGGTCATACATATTAAAAGAATTGAACGACCTGGCTTTGTATAACCGAACGGTGTTAACCATTGTTTTATTCACCACCTCGACATTGGTGACCCCTTTTGTTTATGCTTCACTGATCCCGCATGCAAAGCGTTTTGCGAGCATAGAGATTTACTACCGAACATATTGGTGTGTGGCCATTTATATTTGCGTTTACCCAACGCTGAATTTGTATTCTCTGGACATCTTCAGAGATGCCGTCATGGTGTTATTGATTGGCATCACATTCATGGCGATGAAAATTTATGACAGTCAGATCGGTATTGCCAAGTTTGCATGGCTACTTACGATGCTGGGCCTGTGTTTCTTGGTTTACCAATTTAGAAATTACTTGGCGGTTGCGCTCATCGTAGCTTTTTTATTGCGTGAGCTTCATGTGTACAGGGTCAATAAAATCGTGCTGTTTGTTTTATATATGGGCGGACTGTTAATCATCAGAAGTTTTGGTTGGTTAGACCCATTGCTCAACTACCGGGCCCTATTTGAGGCTGTAGGTGGAAGCTCCTTGAACTTGTCACTAAAGATTGATGATCCATTGCAGTTCGTCATGAATTATGTTTTGTCAGTTGTTTATCAATTTTTCGGTTTGCACATCAATTCCATCGTGCTGTTGGTTTTATTTTTGACAGAATCCACCGTTGTCATTATTTCTGGTATTTATAGTTACCGACACAAACACTTCATCACCAAAACGGAGGAATATATAATTCTGTTTGCAATTGTCTATGCTGCGATTTGGACATTTTTTAATGACAACATGGGAACCGCCATTCGACTGCGAATGTACGACTATTTGGCTATTCTGATAGTGGCCGCGTCCCTGTTAATGAGACAAACCAACGCCAATACCGAGGTCAAAGTTTAAATATGACGATTTGTGTGACCGGTGGTGCTGGTTTTATAGGCAAACCCTTGGTTGATGCGCTGGTGAAAAGCGGGCATGTGGTGCATGTTTTGACGCGACACACCGATAGCCACAAGCAAACCACCCAGCAGCCACTGTATTACCAAGCCGACTTGACGTGTGTCGAGGGTGATTTGCAAGATTTTCTCAAAGACGCCCACGTGTTATACCACTGCGCTGGTGAGATCAAAAACGAGGCCGTCATGCAATCCTTGCATGTCCACGGTACGCAACGCTTATTAGAAGCTGTGCGCGCCCATATGCACAGAACACAGCAAACCTTTCATTGGGTTCAGCTTAGCAGCGTCGGTGCGTACGGACCGCCTTTAACTGCGTCTAGTGAAGCACGTGTGGTGACAGAGGACACCTTGACCCAACCTGAGGGAGTGTACGAAAGCACAAAAACACAATCGGATGAGCTGGTGATGCGTTTCGCAGAAAACGAACCTATGTTCAGCTATACGATATTGCGACCGTCAATAGTGATTGCCAAAGACATGCCAAATGGCTCTGTACGCGCATTAACGAATATGATGCGACGTGGCTTGTTTTTTTATATCGGCACACGGACAGCCATAGCCAATTACGTGCATTTGAATGATGTTATAGACGCACTGCTTTTGTGTGGCAATGACAGTCGCGCACGTGGGCACACTTTTAATTTATCTAACGATTGTTTGTGGGCAGATATTGTGACGGCAGTCAAAACAAAATTGTCTAAAAATTTGCCAATGATGTGCATACCCGAGTTACCGTTGCGGTGGCTGGTCGGTCTGATGCCATCATTTGTCAAAAGCCCATTGACAAAGGAAAGAATAGATGTATTGACTCGGCACACCTCTTACCCTGCGAACAAATTAAAAGCACAGCTTAACTTTGTCCCTGCTGTGGACATACCCACTGTGTTTTGTCAGATGTTGAAATAAGCCAGTTGCTGCACATTATGACTACGAACACTTCTAAAAAGAAAATTTGTTTGGTATCTGCCATACCCATGTCACTTAATGTGTTTATGCGTCCGCACATTGAAATGCTGGCAACGCAATACGATGTCACACTGGTTGCGAATGGTGCAACTGATGAGTTTTTGATGGAGAAAGAATGGGGGGTGCATGTGATCCCAATCGCCATTGCTAGGGACATTCAACCTTTTCAAGACCTGCGCGCATTATTGACACTCATGCGAACTTTCAAAAGCTCACAGTTTGATGCTGTGCACTCTATCACGCCCAAAGCCGGCTTGTTGGGTATGTTGGCAGCCGTCATGACAGGTGTACCCATTCGTATACACACTTTTACAGGACAAGTGTGGGCCACCAAACATGGCTGGATACGAGCTGGCTTAAAGACCTTAGACAAATTGATAGCACGTTGTGCCACTTCACTTTTAACAGACAGCCCTTCGCAAAAAGACTTTTTGATCAATGAGGGTATTGTTCGCCGAGAAAAAATCAAAGTCTTAGGCAAAGGGTCGGTAGCAGGCGTTGATGTCTTGCGGTTCAAGCCCAATGCGATGGTCAGAAAACGCATACGAACTGAATTGAATATCAGCGATTCGGCAGTGGTTTGCCTGTATTTGGGCCGTTTGAACCACGACAAAGGGGTTCAAGACTTGGCCCAAGCATTTGCCAAAATTTCCACACAAGTACACAACGCGCATTTGTTGGTAGTAGGACCGGATGAGGCAAACATGGCTGTAGCTATTGAAAAAACCCTGTTTGCGTGTCGCACCCAATACCATCGTGTTGGCTTTACCAATCAGCCAGAAGCCTACATGGCTGCAGCTGATGTATTTTGCTTGCCCAGTTACCGCGAAGGTTTTGGCTCTGTACTGATCGAAGCTGCAGCTGTTGGTGTGCCGGCACTGGCTTCCAAGATTTACGGCATCACCGATGCGGTAGACGATGGCAAGACTGGCATTTTGCATGAACCAAAAAATGTGGTGCAAATTGCTCAGGGTTTGCTGACACTGATTCAAAATGAGGATTTACGTCACAGCATGGCCACCCATGCTATTGAACGTGCCCATCAGATGTTTGATACCAAAGTGTTGGTCGATGCCATGCGTGCGCATTATGGCGAATTGTTTGAGTGGCAGAAATAGCATGAAACGACTGTTTGACTTGTTTTTTGCATGTTCTGCCTTATTGGTACTGGCAATTCCAATGGCTTGCTTGTATACACTCATTTACAATAAATTAGGTCGTCCAGTCATATTCAGTCAATTAAGACCAGGGCTGCATGGGCAAGCTTTTAAAATGGTGAAATTCAGAACCATGACAGATGCGCGTGGTGTTGACGGAAAGTTGTTACCGGATGCCGACCGATTAACCCGATTGGGACAGTTTCTTCGCGCATCAAGCTTAGACGAATTGCCAGAATTATGGAATGTTCTAAAGGGTGAGATGAGTTTGGTAGGCCCACGTCCCTTACTGTTGGAGTATTTACCCCTTTACTCAAGCGAACAAGCACGTCGGCACCATGTACGACCAGGCATCACGGGATGGGCTCAGGTGAATGGGCGCAACGCTTTAAGCTGGGATGAAAAGTTCAAACTCGACGTTTGGTATGTGGATAATCGCTCTGTGTGGCTAGACATCAAAATACTGTGGCTCACCATACGCAAGGTGCTTATGCGCGACGGCATCAGCGCAGCGGGTGAAGCAACCATGTCTAAATTTACGGGCTCGGATCAGTGAAATGAAAAAATTCAAACCAAGGTTTCAAGCATGAAGCGTTTTGCAATTTATGGAGCCAGTGGTTGTGGTCGTGGCGTGATGCCGCTGGCGAGACAACAATTAGAGAGATCAGGTGACTCCGATTGGGATTTGGTTTTTCTTGATGATGGAATTCATGCTCATGAACTTAATGGTCATCATGTGATGCCATACGCGCAATGGATAAGTGAACCCGCCGAATCACGGCATGTGAGTATTGCCATCTCTAATAGTACAGTGCGATCACGCCTAGCTAAGCAGTGCCTTATAGACATGGTTTCATTTTTTGAAGTGCGCGCATCGAATATGGTTGAGTTGGATGAGGTTGCAATTGGTGAAGGTGCCGTTCTATGCCCATTTGTAACGCTGACTAGCAATATTCGCATCGGGAAACATTTTCATGCCAATCTGTACAGCTATGTTGAACATGATTGCGTCATTGGTGATTTCGTCACTTTCGCCCCAGGCGTACATTGCAATGGCAATGTTCACATTGAAGATCATGCCTATATCGGTACAGGCGCAGTCCTAAAGCAAGGGAAACCTGGCGAACCTTTGGTTATTGGTCGAGGCGCTGTTGTGGGCATGGGAGCTGTGGTGACAAAGAATGTAGCCCCTGGCACAACCGTTATCGGCAATCCAGCACGTGTCATGGAGCCATGCCGCAAATAAGCAGTCGATCAAACTCACATGTTAAACACATCATTTTCACCCTGGCCAAGTTTTACTGCAGAAGAAGCTTCTGCTGTGAGCCAAGTATTACTGTCAAACAGAGTGAACTATTGGACAGGTACTGAATGCCGCGAGTTTGAAAAAGAATTTGCAGAATGGACCGAGACCAAATACGCTGTGGCACTGTCTAACGGTACGCTTGCGCTTGACTTGGCTTTGAAAGCACTGAACGTAGGCCAAGGCGACGAGGTCATTGTCACACCGCGAACTTTCATCGCCAGTGTGTCTTGTGTGGTTAACGCTGGAGCTACACCCGTATTTGCAGATGTTGAAATTGACAGTGGTAATTTGTCGGCAGCCACCATCGCTAAAGTACTGACATCCAAAACCAAAGCAGTCATCTGCGTGCATTTGGCCGGCTGGCCTTGTGACATGGACCCCATCATGGCATTGGCAAAAAAACACCACTTCAAGGTGATTGAAGATTGCGCCCAAGCGCATGGTGCACGCTATAAAAATCGCAGCGTCGGCAGCATAGGACACATCGGCGCATGGTCATTTTGTCAAGACAAAATCATGACCACAGGGGGCGAAGGTGGCATGGTCACCACCAACGACGAGGCGTTTTGGCGCGTCATGTGGGCCTATAAGGACCATGGCAAAAGTTATGAGGCAGTGTATGAACGACAGCACCCAAAAGGATTTCGATGGTTGCACGATTCATTTGGTACGAACTGGCGCATGCTGGAGATGCAGGCCATTATCGGTCGGATTCAATTGATGCGCATGCGTGAGTGGTCAACCCTGCGTGCGCAAAACACTGAAATGATTTGGTCGGCCTGCCGTCCTTTCAAAGCCATTCGTGTGCCAGTTGTACCTGAAGACAGCGCACATGCCCATTACAAGTGTTATGTCTATATTCAGCCAGAGCAATTGGCGGCGGGGTGGTCTCGCGATCGCATTGTTGAGGCCATTAATGCTCTGGATGTTCCCTGTTTTCAAGGCTCGTGCTCTGAGGTGTATTTAGAAAAAGCTTTTGATACTACGGGTTGGCGCCCCCAAGAAAGACTCTCCAATGCGCGCGAGCTGGGTGAAACCAGTGTGATGTTCTTGGTACATCCCACGTTGACGAAATCTGAACTGGCAAAAACTTGCAACGTCATTAGCGACGTGTTGAGTAGAGCCTGTGGCATCAAATAAATATGCCAGCTACTATTTTTTCACAAAAATTATTGTCACTTTCACGTGGCAACAAAAGGGCTTTGGTCGTCACGTTAGATGTTGTATTGGCTCTGGCTTCTGTTTGGGTGGCTTTTTATCTGCGCATTGATCAAACAAAGGCACCCGTACAGCAACAAATCTACCCTTATGCGCTTGCGCCATTGATGGCTGTGCCAATTTTTGTTGCTCTGGGTTTATACCGTGCCATTTATCGTTATACCGGTTTGGCTGCGATGCTGGAAATAGTTAAAGCTATCGCCCTCTATGGTTGCTTGTACTTTGCAGTACTGTTTATCTTCAATTGGAATGATGTTCCCAGAAGCTTAGGTTTGATTCAACCTTTATTGTTCTTGATTATGGTCGGAGGCAGCCGTGCTTTTGCCAGGTTTTGGTTGGCGGGTGCTTCTGGAAAAGTGATGAATGCGCGAGGCCGGCTGTTAATTTATGGCGCAGGTGAAGCAGGTGTACAAACGGCCACGGCTTTGGCAGTGAGTCGCCAATATAGTTTGCAAGGATTTATTGACGACGACGTTACTAAAATCGGGGGTAGCATCAATGGCATCAAAATTATCGGCGTACATGATGTTGCCACCACAGTCTCGCGTTTAGGCATTACCGATATTTTGTTGGCCATACCTTCATTGGGTCGTTCACAGCGTAACGACATCATCACCAAATTACGTGCGCTCCCTGTGCATGTACGAACCTTGCCGGGCATGGGTGATTTGGCTGCTGGCCGTGTCACGGTACAAGATATTCAAGAGCTTGATTTAGAAGACTTATTGGGGCGTGCTCCGGTACCGCCAGACCGCACTTTGCTGGCACGCAATTTATCTGACAAAGTGGTTTTGGTCACTGGTGCAGGCGGCAGTATTGGTAGCGAACTGTGTCGACAAATCATTTTAGAAAAGCCTCAAAAACTGGTGTTAGTGGAACACGGTGAATTTGCGCTTTACAGTATTTATGGTGAGCTATCTGGGCTTTGCAAGGAATTCGATTTGCCAGTGGAAATCGTACCTTTACTTGCCAGCGTCGGCAATTTTGCGCGCTTGAATGAAATTTGCCACACGTACCTGCCTACAACGGTCTACCATGCGGCTGCCTATAAACATGTGCCACTGGTAGAAAGTAACCCAGCTGAAGGTGTTCTTAACAATGTTTTTGGCACCCTGAACATGGCGCGCGCGGCGATGGCATCCAAGGCCTCGCATTTTGTGTTGATATCAACCGATAAAGCGGTCCGCCCCACCAACGTCATGGGCGCCACGAAGCGCATGGCCGAACTGGTGTTGCAAGCCTTGGCCAACAGAAGTAGATTGTCTTTCTACTTGCCTGATGGCTCCCTGAGCCCCGAGCTTGATAACACAACCATTTTTTCAATGGTGCGGTTTGGCAATGTGCTAGGTAGCAGCGGCAGTGTAGTGCCTTTGTTCAGAAAACAACTGTTAAACGGTGGCCCACTCACCGTGACTCACGCTGATGTGACCCGTTATTTCATGACCATTCCTGAGGCAGCCCAATTGGTACTACAAGCAGGTGCAATGTCCGATGGTGGCGATGTTTTTGTCTTAGACATGGGCGAGCCCGTGAAAATTTTGGACCTGGCCAAACGCATGACCCAATTGTCTGGACAAACCATTCGTGATAACCAAAACCCCAATGGCGATATTGAAATAATTATCACGGGCTTGCGCCCAGGCGAGAAGTTATACGAAGAACTACTGATTGGCAATGACCCCAAGCCAACGGTACACCCTCGCATTATGAAAGCCAATGAAGATACAGTTCCTTGGGACATATTGGCACCCGTGTTGATTAAATTACGCCATACAGCCTTACAAAATGATACCGATGCACTGAAGCTTATTCTGACTCAATGGGTTCAGGGGTACGCGCCAGCGAATCACGCCGAAGGCAGCTAACTTGTGATTCTGGTGGGATAACAAAATGACGAAAAAAATTATTTATATCACTCTAGCGGCACTTCTTGGTGCAAGCTTAGGTGCCTTTTTAAGCTATGGTCCCTTGAAGCGGTTCAAATCAGAAGCTGCATTTAATATAGACATTAATATTGCTGGCTATAAACGTTTTGCCCAAATGGTGAATGATCCTGCACAATTTCGCCGATATGCGGTACAAATAAAACCGCAAGCGTTAACTGAAGAACAAATTAAGATCACTCTTAAAGACATCACCAACGCAAATTGGCTTAAACCAGTACCACGCTTTTCCAAGTTTGACGTTAAAGACTTAGCAGATCTTGCCGTACGACTTGAGCAAGAAAGTATCAGGCGCAGAGAACTCGAATCTGCAAACGAAATTGATATGCTATTTGGCAATCGGTCTAATTTGATTCGGAATGAAAACTCTTCGTATACTGGTTTATATATCTCAATACAAGAAAATGATCCAGTAATAGCAAACAACAAATTGAGTTGGCTAAGCGACTATGCACTTGATACAGTTGCTTACAGCGCAGTGGATATGCTATTAGATAAATGGAACAGCGAGGACAAGCTCTTTGCAGAAAACTATCAAGTGGCCCAAATTCAACAAGAATTTGTAACAGAGCAACTTAAAATGAAAATTGCTGGCTTAAAAAAAGCGTTAGCAAGTCCGCCGGCAATTGCCAAAGCTAAGGTAGATAACCTTGCTATTGCAACTGTCAACCAATCCAATGGCATGACACCACGTTCTCAACTTCTATATGCAGAACTTGAGTTGTTGGAACTTGAA
This sequence comes from uncultured Polaromonas sp., assembly GCA_937863225.1. Taxonomy (GTDB): domain Bacteria; phylum Pseudomonadota; class Gammaproteobacteria; order Burkholderiales; family Burkholderiaceae_C; genus Aalborgiella. The sequence goes on along the minus strand of CALMEI010000053.1, from coordinate 6,103 downwards.
TCCATTAAACACAAGGTGAGCCGTAAAATTGAACACCAAAAAATAGCAAACCAAATTACACAGCAAATTTCAATACCTGCGCACATTCATCGAACAGGACATGAACGCATCAATTCTTTAGACGATCTGTTGACGAATACCTTAACCAAGATTAAACAACCATCACAACGCGAAAAATTGCTTTTGATGCGCATGGAAGTATCAAACTTAAAATCGAGTCTTTCCACAAAGCCGTCCTTCATCTTGCAAGCTTCTGAATCCACGCAAATTGGATCAAACCCATTGAAAATCATCGCTATATGCAGCATGTTCTTTGCATTATTGATGTCACTTTTCATTTGGCGCAAAGAGTTTATGAAGCATTTAATACAAGACCCAAGCGCACTTTCTGTTCAAAAATAAACATGCATAGTGTGCCACATGACAATCCATATATGAATTCGTCCAGAATTTATAAACTCGCATTTTGGACAACTGTCACGTTATTCATCGTTTTTATCATGAACTCTTACCCCATGATGAAGACGCGATTTGATATTTGGTATCACCTAGGTTACATCGATGATTATGTCTATGATCCAAATGTTCTTCACGGCAGGTCAAACTGGTATAAAACTTGGGCTCATATTCTCCGTTTACTTGAAACCAGAGACATAAGCACTTACGCTGTCATCATCCATCGGACTCAGTTCCTAATAAGTTGCTTTTCAATATACTTATCAGCCAAATTTTTATTGCCAGCCTTGCTACACAAAACAGAGCAAAACAAACGTACTTCTGCTGAAAATAAACTTTGGGTTTCAAGTTTTGCGTTAAGTAGCATGATGGTTTGGTTGACCGTGATAGGTACCGTCAGCACATTTCAGCAAGCGTGGATCATGTGGTATTCGGTCAACTATCAGATCACGCTGCCATTTTTGTTTTTAGCAATTTCTCTACTGATCAACGCGGTTGCGACTCAACAATCACATCGTCTTGTATTTGTAAAAATTGCATTCAGTTTGTTTTTACTGACATTGGTGTTGTTCTGGCATGCCGGAGAACTGGTTTACCTGTTTGTCTATTTGCTAACTGCTTTGTTTCTTTATGCTAATAAACAAAATATCAAGAAAATTTTCGCCATTTTGCTTCTGCTCTTGATTGTCATCTTGATTGCCAGCCAGTTTTACAATGACAGAATTCCAGAAATTTTTACCTTAATCAAGACTGGTCAAGGCGGAAAAATCGCAGGGTTGATCCATGAATACGGACAATACAACATTGAAGGTGGCAACCGATTTGCCGCAAATTGGAATGCTTTGTATGCCATTTGTGTCGTAAGCGCAATACCTGTGCTGTTTTTTAGTTTCTATGACAAATCCTTGCTAAACACCAAATCACTGTACATTGTTTTAGCCTCTTTGATATATTGCTTTGTACCGACTTTTAAATTGTCCTCAGGCATTGCGTCTTTGTTTTACGTTGCGCCCATCGTAAACCGCTTCTACTTTGCATCTATGCTATTTGCGCTGCCTTCGCTTCTGGCCTATCTGGCGTTAAATAAGTCTACAAAGTTTAATAAACCCATTTATTTATTGATACTGATAGCTGGATTAATGGTCTTGACAGCAGCATATTCAAGGTACGTCAATGACAGTGGTACTTATTTCCAGAACATCCATTCCATTCGAAATAGTCTGAAACCTGAGAAAGTTGGCATTGATATACCGGCTGCAGAGATACTTAGCATTAAAGCGCAAATTGATGAGGCCAATATGAAATACAAAGATGAAGACATCATGTTTTGCGCAAACCATGACAAATCACATATCATTCAGTATGTTTATAGGCAAAAAAATATTTTGTTTGACCGCTTTATCCCACATGAAATAGCAGATTGCAAGAGCAACCCCAAGGCTGTAGGCAAAAAAATTGTTTACATTGACTAACAAGAACTCCGTGCATAAAAAGTTGTTCCGATTGATTTGGGTGTTAATTATTTGTGTTGCTATTACGGGTATTTGGATTTACAAAAAATACCAACGCCCTTTAATTTGGACAATGGTCAATGTCAATTATTCACCGCAGCAAGGTGATGCACATTTGCTTCAAACGAATACGGGTAAAAATATACTGATTGATACAGGGCATTTGGAACCAGCAAAGAATGCATTGCTTCCATTCTTGCAGTCTAAAGGCATCAAAAAGTTGGACATTGTTTTCATCACACACCCGCATAAAGATCACTATGCGGGTTTGCTACCGATTTTGGATTCAGGAATACAAATAAACGAAGTCTATTTCAACATTCCTGATCGACAAATTTGCGACGTCGAAATCCCTTGGGGCTGCGACTACGTCGAAATTTTGCAGTACCACAAAAGATTGAAACAGATTGGTGTCAAAGTTAAAGATGCAAAAGCAGGATTAGAGTTCCAAATTGGCCTCGGTAGTAGTCTGAAGATTCTTTATGCTTTTGACGGGATCAATACACCAGTAGGGCGAACAGACATCAATGATTTGTCTTTGATCATGCTTTTGAAGCATGGTTCGAACACAGCTTTGTTGACAGGTGATTTGAATGCAAAAATTGGTGACTATCTTGCAAGAGAAGGCCAACACTTAAAGGTGGATATTTTAAAATTTCCCCATCATGGCACAGAAGGCGCTGCACCAGACACGTTTTACGCTGTAGCTTCCCCCTCTATTGTTTTGGTGCCTAGCCCTGCTTTATTGTGGTGCAGTGAGCGTAGCTCTCGAATGAGAAAGTGGGTTGAAGATCGCAATTTATCTTCATACGTCAATGGATTTTCTGGGCATATAAAGGTGTCCATGAAGAATAGCGGTTTTGAAATCACTACCGAAAAAGATGGGATCAGATTGCCCACGCCTTTATGTCAAGTGAACTGACAGCATCAGCATCAGCATCAGCATTAGAAAACTGAAAACAGAGCTTCTATGACAATACCGACTAATAGTGATTCTATGATGTGCAATAAGTTAGCTAAGACTCTTGCGCAAGAGGCATGGATGCTGACACAAGTGTCGGAATTGTTGCGAGAATTTGCACTAGATACACAAGACGAAGCAAAACAGATTGATATTAAAAATGTATGTCTGTCGTTTTTGCGTTGTCTCAATGAGATTCCACACGTCGGCACCCACGCCACAGGTCGACGCTACACACGCCTACAGTTTATTGAAAACGCATTGAGTTTGGCTGATTTGCAATTGACGAGAAGAGATTTCGAACCGTGGTTTTTAGCAGAGTCAACATTAGTCTATGCTGGCGATTGGCAACCTGATTCATTACTCCCCTATGCAGCTGAAGATAGGCGCTTGCTAGACTGTGAACAACAAATCGATAATCTAGAGCATGCCTTACACCAAACACAAGTAGCACTCAACCGTAGCAATGCAGAGTTGCGCTTTGTAGAGGCTGAGCGAAAACATTTCATGGCGGTTGCTATCGAAAATATTCATGCACTTGTGCGTCAAGATTTTGAAAAATCCACCAGCTGGCGCGTGACCAAACCAATGCGAAGTTTAATAGCATGGGCGAGGGGAATGCGATCAGAGCAAAAAGTGAGCAATAATCGCGGCGGTGTATTTGCGTCAAAACCTTCAACAAACTCCGCCAACAATACATTGTTATCTTGGGAAAGCGTAACGCCACCGTGGGATAAACCTGGTTACAGCACACAGGTTGCATGGCGTAGCAAGTCTGACGACGGCTTCGATCGCAATAATTACACAGAATGGTGTAAGCGGTATGAACATCGTGCGAGCAACCCAGTTTTGATTGCAGAAGCAAAGGTTCTTGAACAACAAACTTCTGCCCCACTTTTCTCGATCTTGATGGTGATTGACCAAACACAGTTTGATTTTGTTAAGCAATCACTGGCATCGGTTCAGGCGCAGTTTTATGGCAAGTGGGAATTGTGCATTGCGATAAGCACACGCACTAACAAAACTGTGCATGAATTCATCGACTTGGCATCGCAAGATGACCAGCGTATCAAATTTGTCGCTGTTAATGCAACTGATGAACTTCTGAAAGAAGCCACTTCGCTTGCATCTGGAACTTGGGAAGGGATCCTTTTTGCTACAAATTATATAGCGCCACAGGCAACATACTCGCTTGCTAAGGCCCTATTTTTATCTGTAGATATGAAAATTATTTACTCTGATAGTGACAAGTTGGATTCACCTAATTTCACACGTTGCATACCAGACTTTAAACCAGATTGGAATTTGGATCTATTCTATTCAAATAACTATACGCAAGATTTGTGTTTCTTTGAGCATGAATTAATTCGTCAGTGTGGAGGATTTGTCGTTGAGTATAACGATTTAGTTATTGCCTCATTCGCGATGACTTTGAGAGCAATTGAAAGCATCAAACCAACTCAAATTTACCATGTTCCCGAAATATTGGTACATGTGCGAAATTTGGCTGAAACGCGTAAAGCTGAAATGGATTTTTACGTACAAATTCTCAATGCCCACTTTTTACGCACAAGACAATATGCACATGCCTTGGTTGGTGTTGATACTTGGCATATTCAATATACGCTACCAACTACACCACCATTGGTGAGTTTAATTATCCCGACTCGAAATAACGTCTCTTTGTTACGACAATGTGTTTCCAGTATTCTTGCTAAAACACATTACGCTAATTTTGAAATTTTAATTATCGACAATGGTTCCGATGAAGATGAGACATTAGACTATTTACGATCACTTTCAGACACTGCGAATGTGCGATTGATACGAGATAACTATGCTTTTAATTATTCAGCATTAAATAATTCGGCAGTTGCGCTGGCTAAAGGCGAATTCATCGCATTGGTGAATGATGATATTGAAGTTATATCACCCAACTGGCTATCTGAAATGGTTTCCCATGCACTGCGCCCTGGTATTGGTGCGGTAGGCGCGCGGTTATGGTATCCAGATTGGAGATTGCAGCATGCTGGCATCGTACTAGCAGGTGGAGTAGCCAGACATGTTCACAAGTTTTTACCTGCAGGGGAGCCTGGTTTTAACGATCGTGCGGTACGGATACAAAATTTTTCGGCGGTGACCGGTGCCTGCTTAGTTGTCAAAAAATCGCTGTTCTTAGGACTCGGCGGTTTGAATGAGAAAGAACTTTCTATCGGTTTTAACGATGTCGATTTTTGTTTAAGACTAATTGAAGCTGGGTATCGGAACGTTTGGACACCATTCGCTGAGTTGATTCACCATGAATCTGCCACACGTGGACAAGATGACTCAACTGACAAGCAACGACGTGCTGAAAAAGAATACCGATACATGCGTAAGCGATGGGGTGCGAAGATGGATATAGATCCAGCATATAACCCAAACCTATCAAGTGGGCATGATGATTTTAGTTTAGCTTGGCCTTAAATTTAGTTATTGAAATAACAAGCAATAGATATCAAATTACTATCGATTGTCAAATTTTCAACTTTGTAATTCCAAAAAAAAAGCCCCAGTTTTCACTGGGGCTTTTTCCGTTATAGAAGCCTGACAATGTCCTACTTTCACACGGGAATCCGCACTATCATCGGCGCTAAGGCGTTTCACTGTCCTGTTCGGGATGGGAAGGAGTGGTGCCACCTTGCTATGGTCATCAGGCAAAACTTTTTGTCATTTTGAAAACCTTACGGACTTCAAGATAACGAATTCATAGAGTTAATCAGCTTAAATTCTTAATCACGTCTCACAACTTTGACATAACAAACATTCGATCTAGCATTGATCATGATTAAACCAAAATCAACAACAAATCAAAGTTATAGGGTCAAGCCGCACGAGCAATTAGTATCAGTTAGCTTAACGTATTACTACGCTTCCACACCTGACCTATCAACGTCCTGGTCTTGAACGACTCTTTAGGGGGCTCAAGGCCCCGGCAGATCTCATCTTGAAACGAGTTTCCCGCTTAGATGCTTTCAGCGGTTATCTCTTCCACACTTAGCTACTCGGCAATGCCACTGGCGTGACAACCGATACACCAGAGGTGTGTCCACTCCGGTCCTCTCGTACTAGGAGCAGGCTTCCTCAAATCTGCAGCGCCCACGGAAGATAGGGACCAAACTGTCTCACGACGTTT
>CALMEI010000052.1 GCA_937863225.1 uncultured Polaromonas sp. | reverse complement strand
TTGCTGGCTGATGGATGCGAACGCGTGTTGATTGTGTGGGACCTGCGTCCCGCTTGGCCAGACACCGCCAATAAACCATGCCGCGCGGCAGAACGGAAGACTTTGTTGGACGCACTGGCGCAGCAAGCGTTGCAAAACCAGCCTGTGTACTTGGTGTGCGTTGAGCAAGAACTGGAGAGCTGGCTGCTCGCCAACGAACATGCCATCAGTGCGTACCTCTCTACGCCAGCACACGCTTACGAGGCAAAGAAGGTCAAAAAGCCTGATCGTGAGCGGCAGCCCAAGGCGGTTATGAATAATTATTTTCAAGAAGCCCGAAATCTGCGCTACGAAGACCGGGTGCACGCCTTGAAGGTGCTTAAAGCTGCGCCGATTAACTTGAGTAAGTTGCGCCGCTCAGCCAGCTTTGCGCGGTTTGAAGCGAAATTAGCGAGCTGAGGATGATTGATTTCACCCAAAACTAAGCTACTGTACGAAATAATTTGGCCGTAACTATGGCCCAAAAAATCGTGATCGCGCATGCAAGTCCTGGTGGTCAGTTGGAGCGGTCTTGTGAAACTTGGTACCATGCGGGAAGGTTGGTTGAGCGATTGACTTGAGTTGAGATGCCAGCAAACTGTTTTACAGTTGCCACAAAATGTTCATAAGTTAAAGCAAACCGCTTTTCTTTAACTAAGAGGCCTTGTTAGTTAAAGAAAGTGGTTGATTGATTAAAGTGATTCTCAGAATCACTGGCTGTTGCGGCGAAGAGTTCTGTAGGATAAAACGGGTTGAAGAGCTTGTTTCATTATCTAATGCGCTAGATAATGAGATTTAAATGCGTAAAAAATCTTTTTATATCAAATAGTTATTGACACATGCATTTCTAAAGCTGGTTAAAAAAGCAGTCTTTTGAAGGTAAGCGCACACTGTATTTCATATAAAGTAGTCATCAAGGTGTTTTCCTTGAAAATATATACCAAATTGGCCTCTAGCCGGCGTATTGATTGCCTAGAATGCTATGTAATACATAGCATTTCGTCAACTTGCTACGGTATAGCCTTCTTCTTGAATCGCTGCCGTCAGGGCTGTTAGGGGCTGGTTTGACTTGATTTCGACCTTGTTTTGCGTGCGGTCGGCTTTCACTTCGGCAGCGGGGTCAAGTTGTTTGATGGCGCGTTCAACGGCTTTTTCGCAATGGCCGCAGGTCATGCCTGTAACGGTGAGGGTGGTGGTGTTCATGGTGTTTGTCCTTGCACAACAGGTGAATGGTGAATAAGGACTATTATCCAGCAATGACCACGCAAACGCAGCTATCCAAACAGACTACGCAAAACGACAAGTTGGCCACCATCGATATTGGCATTGGCGGTATGACCTGCGCGTCGTGTGTGGCGCGGGTGGAAAAAGCGCTGAAAAAAGTACCAGGCGTGGCGGAAGTGAGCGTCAACTTGGCGACCGAGACGGCACGCATTCAGGTGGCAGGGTCAGACAACATCGATGCCAAATTGCGCCGCACCGTGCGCGATGCGGGCTATGAGCCACTGGCTGCCAATGCGGCGGTGGATGCTGTGGATGCATCGCCTTGGGCAGGATTCATGCCAGTGGGTTTGGGGCTGCTTTTGTCTGCGCCTTTGGTGTTGCCGATGATTGGAGACCTGTTTGGCAAGCATTGTATGCTGCCAGCGTGGGTGCAATTTGTGTTGGCCACACCGGTGCAATTCATTTTGGGAGCCAAGTTTTACAAAGGCGCGTACAGCGCCATCAAAGCCTTTGCGGGCAATATGGATTTGCTGGTCGCCATTGGTACCACTGCCGCGTGGGCTTTGTCCGTATGGTTGTGGCTGACGGCAGAGGCTGGCAGCATGGTGCATTTGTATTTTGAAGGGTCTGCCGTCGTCATCACCTTGGTGTTGTTAGGTAAATGGTTAGAAACACGCGCCAAACGGCAAACCACATCGGCGATACGCGCTTTGCACGCATTGCGACCCGACGTGGCGCATTTGATGGGTGCAGATGGCGAAGTGGATGTACCGGTGCTAGAGGTGATGGTAGGCGATACATTGGCCGTGCGAGCCGGTGAGCGTATACCGGTGGATGGCGTGGTGTTGCAAGGGGAAAGCTCCGTCGATGAATCCATGCTGACGGGTGAGTCCTTGCCCGTGCACAAAAATGAAGGCGTAACTTTAACGGGTGGCTCCATCAACGGTGATGGCCGCTTGCTGATGCAGGTCAAAGCTGTTGGGAGCGAAACCGTTTTGGCCAACATCATCCGTTTGGTTGAAGATGCGCAAGCTGGTAAAGCGCCCATTCAAAGATTGGTTGACCAAGTCAGCGCCATTTTTGTCCCTGTGGTTTTAGGTATAGCCTTGTTGACGCTTTTAGGCTGGTGGTTAACTGGCCATTCGTTTGAATTGGCATTGATACGCGCCGTGGCGGTCTTGGTCATTGCCTGTCCATGTGCCTTGGGCTTGGCAACACCCACTGCCATCATGGCGGGGGCCGGGGGGGGGGGGGGGGTTTTG
>CALMEI010000051.1 GCA_937863225.1 uncultured Polaromonas sp. | reverse complement strand
CGTGAAGGCGGTAAAACCGTCGGCGCGGGTGTGGTGGCTAAGATTTTGGCTTAATCGTTAGAGAAAGCATTAGAAAATTATGGCAACCAAACAAAAAATTCGCATTCGCCTAAAAGCGTTTGATTACAAATTGATTGACCAATCTGCTGCTGAGATTGTTGATACCGCTAAACGTACAGGCGCAATTGTCAAAGGCCCTGTGCCTTTGCCAACACGCTTGAAGCGTTTTGATATCCTGCGTTCACCTCACGTGAATAAAACCAGCCGTGATCAATTGGAAATTCGCACGCATCAGCGTTTGATGGACATCGTTGACCCAACAGATAAAACCGTTGACGCCTTGATGAAACTCGACTTGCCAGCTGGCGTAGACGTAGAAATCAAGTTGCAATAAAAAGCACTAAGCTAAAAAGCAAAATTTCTACAAAAAGTTCAGAAATATAGAGCGTATATGGCTTTTAAGCCATAGTTCGTTCTATAATCTGAGGCTCTGTGTTTTATGCACAGAGTTTTATTAACCCTCTTTCACGCTAAACGCCTGTGGCCAATTGAAGTCGCAGCGGTGAAAGAATAAACCGTGAGAACGGGAGAAAAACATGAGTCTGAGCAATTCCTTAGGGTTGCTGGGACGCAAGGTTGGAATGATGCGCATATTTACCGACGAGGGGGACTCAGTTCCTGTTACGGTAGTCGATGTGTCAAACAACCGTGTGACTCAGATTAAAACCAATGAGAATGATGGCTACGTTGCCTTGCAGGTAACATTTGGTTCGCGCAAAGCGTCGCGCGTGACCAAGCCAATTGCTGGCCACCTTGCGAAAGCAGGCGTTGAAGCCGGTGAAATCATCCAAGAATTCCGTGTAACTGCTGAAACAGCCGGTCAATATGCGGCTGGTGCTGTTGTGCCTGCGTCTGCTGTATTTGCAGTCGGTCAAACCGTTGATGTGCAAGGCACTTCAATAGGTAAAGGCTTTACCGGAACAATTACCCGTCATAACTTCAGTTCACAGCGCGCATCGCACGGTAACAGCCGTTCGCATAATGTGCCTGGTTCTATCGGTATGAATCAAGATCCTGGTCGCGTATTTCCTGGAAAACGCATGTCAGGTCAAATGGGTGATGTGACCAAAACAATTCAAAATTTAGACGTGGTTCGCATAGACGAAGCGCGTCAATTGTTGATGATCAAAGGTGCTATCCCTGGATCTGCTGGTGGTTTCGTCAGCGTTCGTCCAGCCGTAAAAGCCAAACCTGTGAAGGGAGCGAAATAATGAATATCGAACTCCTGAATGACCAAGGTCAAGCAGCTTCAACTTACGATGTGCCGGAGACAGTATTTGGGCGTGATTACAACGAAGATTTGGTTCACCAAGTAGTGGTTGCATTCCAAGCGAATGCGCGTCAAGGTACGCGTGCTCAAAAAGATCGCCGCACGGTTCGTCACTCTACTAAAAAGCCTTTTGCGCAAAAAGGTACTGGTCGTGCACGTGCCGGTATGACATCTTCTCCATTGTGGCGTGGAGGCGGTCGCGCTTTTCCAAATAGCCCAGATGAGAATTTCACGCAAAAAATCAACAAGAAAATGTACCGTGCGGGCATGGCTTCAATTTTCTCTCAGCTGGCACGCGAAGGTCGTTTGGCCATTGTTGACTCTCTGAAAGTTGACTCACCCAAAACCGCACCCTTGGCTGCAAAATTCAAAGCCATGAATTTGCAATCGGTGTTGGTGATTGCGGATGAGGTGGATGAGAATTTGTATTTGGCGTCACGTAACTTGGTCAATGTGATGGTTGTAGAGCCACGTTACGCTGACCCAGTTTCTTTGGTTCACTTTAAGAAAGTGATCGTAACCAAAGCTGCCGTCGAAAAACTCAAGGAGATGTTCGCATGAGCCGCATGAATCCTACCAAAGCAGAGTGCCAATTTGACGAAGGCCGGTTGATGCAATTATTGGTTGCGCCGATCGTGTCTGAAAAGGCAACCATGGTTGCTGATCAGGGCAATGTCGTCACATTCAAGGTGCTGCAAGACGCAACAAAACCTGAAATCAAAGCCGCTGTGGAGTTGATGTTCAAAGTTGAAGTTAAATCAGTGAATATGGTTAATACCAAAGGTAAAGCCAAACGTTTTGGCAAATCAATGGGACGTCGCGACAATGTTCGTAAAGCCTATGTGATGCTTAAACCTGGTCAAGAGCTGAACCTATCAGGGGAGGCTGCGTAATCATGGCTGTTATTAAAATGAAACCAACCTCACCAGGCCGTCGTGGCGTGGTGAAGGTAACACGTGATCATCTTTACAAAGGCGCACCCCATGCACCATTGTTAGAGCCACAGATGCAAAACGCTGGCCGTAATAACAACGGTCATATCACGATTCGTCACCGTGGTGGTGGACATAAACACCATTACCGTGTCGTTGACTTTTTGCGTAACAAAGATGGTATACCCGCAAAAGTAGAGCGCATTGAATACGATCCTAACCGTTCAGCACATTTGGCATTGGTTTGCTATGCTGATGGTGAGCGTCGTTATGTGATCGCGCCTCGCGGATTAGAGGCTGGTGCAAGCATCATGAGCGGAGCGGAAGCCCCGATTCGTGCTGGTAACACATTGCCTATTCGCAATATCCCTGTTGGTTCAACCATTCACTGTATAGAGATGCAAATCGGTAAAGGTGCGCAAATCGCGCGTTCAGCCGGTACTTCGGCAACCTTGCTGGCTCGCGAAGGCATTTATGCTCAAGTGCGCATGCGTTCAGGTGAAGTACGCAAGATTCATATCGAATGCCGTGCAACTATCGGTGAAGTCGCTAACGAAGAGCACAGCTTGCGCCGATTGGGTAAAGCGGGTGTGAAACGTTGGATGGGTATTCGACCTACCGTTCGCGGCGTGGTTATGAATCCTGTTGATCACCCACATGGTGGTGGCGAAGGTAAAACTGGCGAAGGCCGTCATCCTGTCGATCCTTGGGGTAATCTCACCAAGGGTTATCGTACCCGTAACAACAAGCGCACCCAGGTTATGGTTGTGTCGCGTCGTAAGAAATAAGGGGAAGGCACATGACTCGCTCTCTCAAAAAAGGTCCATTTGTAGACCATCACTTGATTGCAAAGGTTGATAAAGCCGTTGCAGGCAAAGATAAAAAACCAATCAAAACTTGGTCACGCCGTTCAATGGTGTTACCAGAGTTTATTGGCTTGACAATTGCTGTGCATAACGGCAAGCAGCATATTCCTGTGTATATCACCGACCAAATGGTTGGCCATAAGTTAGGTGAGTTCGCGCTCACTCGAACTTTCAAAGGTCATGCGGCTGATAAAAAAGTCGTGAAGAAATAAGGAAAGACCATGGAAACACGTGCAACATTACGTGGCGTGCGTTTGTCAGTTGACAAGGGCCGCCTGGTCGCAGATTTAATTCGCGGCAAAAAAGTTGATCAAGCATTGAATCTTTTACAGTTCACGCAAAAAAAAGCGGCTGTGATCATTAAGAAAGTGCTTGAATCTGCCATCGCAAATGCAGAACATAACGATGGCGCTGACATCGACGAATTGAAAGTGAAAACAATTTACGTCGAGCAAGGCGCTACGCTTAAACGCTTCACTGCGCGCGCTAAAGGTCGTGGCAATAGCATCAGCAAGCCCACGTGCCATGTGTACGTGACGGTTGGTAATTGAAAGGTCTGAATTAATATGGGACAAAAAATCAACCCAACAGGCTTTCGCCTAGCTATTAGTCGCAACTGGTCATCACGCTGGTATGCCAATAACCGTGATTTTGCAGGCATGTTGGCTGAAGACATCAAAGTGCGCGAGTACTTGAAGACTAAACTTAAAAATGCATCAGTGTCACGCGTTCTCATTGAACGCCCAGCTAAAAATGCACGTATCACCATTTTCTCTGCTCGTCCAGGCGTTGTCATTGGGAAAAAAGGTGAAGACATTGAAAACTTGAAACGTGATTTGGGCAAACAATTGGGTGTGCCTGTCGCTGTCAATATCGAAGAAGTGCGCAAGCCAGAAATCGATGCCAAATTGATTGCAGACTCCATCACGCAACAGCTTGAAAAGCGCATCATGTTCCGACGTGCCATGAAGCGTGCCATGCAAAACGCCATGCGTTTGGGCGCCTTGGGGATCAAAATTATGTCTGCAGGTCGTTTGAACGGTATCGAAATTGCGCGTACCGAATGGTATCGCGAAGGACGTGTGCCATTGCATACATTGCGTTCAGATATTGACTACGGCACTTCTGAAGCACAAACTACTTACGGCATTATTGGCGTTAAAGTTTGGGTTTACAAAGGTGACACATTAGGTCGTAACGATCTGCCAGCAGTGGTAGAGACACCACGTCCAGAAGATGACCGCGCTGGACGTCGTGATCCACGTGGCCCACGTCGTGAGGCACGTCCAGCAGGTACAACTGGTGACAAACCAGCTGTGCGTGCACCGCGCCGCATTGTCAGCGCTCCCGTTGATGGAAGCGATAAACCCGCAGAGGCTACTGCCGCTGTTACCCCAGGTGCTGATGCACCGAAACCTGCCGTTAAGCGCGTACGTAAAGTTGCCGCGCCTGCCGCTGCCCCAGCAGCGACTGACGGCAAAGGAGAATAATTATGTTGCAACCCGCTCGTCGCAAGTACCGCAAAGAGCAAAAAGGCCGTAATACCGGTGTCGCTACACGAGGAAGCTCGGTGGCATTTGGTGATTTCGGTCTGAAATGTACTGACCGTGGCCGTTTAACTGCGCGCCAAATCGAAGCAGCACGTCGTGCCATTTCTCGTCACGTTAAGCGTGGTGGTCGTATTTGGATACGCGTGTTCCCTGATAAGCCAATTTCCCAAAAACCTGCTGAAGTGCGTATGGGTAACGGTAAAGGTAATCCTGAATATTACGTTGCTGAAATCCAACCTGGCAAAATCGTTTTTGAAATTGTCGGTGTTCCAGAGGAATTGGCACGTGAAGCATTTCGTTTGGCAGCTGCCAAATTGCCTTTGCGTACCACTTTTGTAGCACGCGCGCTTGGTCAATAATCAGGAGAAACAGATATGAAAGCTACTGAATTACGCCAAAAAGACGTTGCAGCACTGCAAACTGAAGTCAAAGCTTTGCAAAAAGCTCACTTTGGTTTACGCATGCAAAAAGCAACCCAACAACTCACCAACACTGCAACGCTCAGCTCTGCGCGTCGCAACATTGCACGTGCCAAGACCATTTTGAGTCAAAAGCAAGCGGCAACCACTAGCAAATAAGGAGCAACTGAATGACGGAAGCTAAAACATCCCTCAAGCGCACCTTGATTGGCAAGGTGGTCAGCGACAAACGAAGCAAAACTGTGACAGTGCTGATTGAGCGCCGTGTTAAGCACGAACTCTATGGCAAAATCGTTGCTAAGAGCAGCAAGTACCATGCACACGATGAAAAGGGCGAGTACAAAATGGGTGACACCATTGAAATTACTGAAAGCCGTCCAATTTCTAAAACCAAAAACTGGGTTGCCAGCCGTTTGGTACAGAAAGCGATTGTTGATTAATAACACAGATTAAGGCTTTTCGCGAAGACTTATTAGATTTCATCAATGACCCTATAAAGCGGCTCACAATTGTGAGCCGCTTCTATTTTGCGCGCTGTGTTTTGAGAAAATACGCGTTTCACTATCATTAACTTTTACAGGATAACATCATGATCAAAGTCGGCGACACCTTACCAGCAGCAACTTTAATGGAGTTTGCAGATGTTGAAACTGAAGGCTGTAGCTTAGGCCCCAACGCGGTCGATGTCACAAAAGCCAGCGCAGGTAAAACCATCGCATTATTTGCATTGCCGGGTGCATTCACACCAACTTGCTCGGCAAAACATGTTCCCGGTTATGCCGAGCGTGTAGCAGAATTTAAAGCAGCTGGCGTTGATGAGATTTGGTGCGTCAGTGTCAATGACGCTTTCGTCATGGGAGCCTGGGCACGTGATCAAAAAACCAATGGCAAAGTGCGAATGTTAGCCGATGGCGATGCAGTCTTTACCAAGGCAACTGGACTGACCTTGGACCTCAGTGGCAAGGGCATGGGTTTGCGCAGCAACCGTTATTCCATGCTGGTGAAAGATGGCAAAGTCACCACACTGAATATCGAGGCACCTGGTAAATTTGAAGTCAGTGATGCTGCGACCATGCTGTCGCAAGCTAAAGGATAGACATCAGCGCAGACCTAGATTGCTATATATTTAATAGCAATCTAGGCAATAAATACGCCGGATTTAGGTCAATTTAATATATAAATTATAAGTCTACCTTGAGGTAGTGAGCGCCTGCCAACGGGTTGTGATAATAAGGTGGGATTTCTTTAAAGCCAAGGTCTTCGTACATGGCCCGAGCAATTTCCATGTCATCAAGCGTGTCCAAAAGCACACAATCAAAGCTGTTCAATCTTGCTGCATCTAAGATGGACTCTGCCAATTGACGGCCTAAGCCTAAACCACGAAATTCTGGACGAACAAACAAGCGTTTCATTTCCGCAGCGTTGGCATAATCACTGCTATCAATGGGGCGTAAAGCGCAACAACCCGCCAATGTTTGATCGACCCAGGCCAATAGAAGTGCACCTCTGGGCGGCGAATAATCACCAGGTAAGTTAGCCAATTCGGCATCGAAATCTTGAAAACACAAATCGATGTTGATGGCCTTAGCGTACGCTAGAAAAATCTCCTTCGTTTGCACTAAATCAGCTTCGTGCCGAGGTGACAGAATTTCAATAACAGACATGGTTATCAGTATCTAATGGTTTGTGGAATGGCGGTTAGCTTACAGTTAGATAGACAACTAATCCACAAGCGAGTAGCGTAATCAGAGCCAAGAGTCGCATGCGACCATCATCTCTCGAGGGAGGTGTATCGGTATCAACAAATTTGTCGCCGTGAATCATCGGTTTGACAAGGTTTTCGCGCTTTTTAAATAAATAAAACAAAATGGCACCAATGTGAAAAACCACCAACAAGATAATTAAGAGTTTGCCGATTTCTGTGTGATAAAAACTGGCTTGACTGACGGTGGCATTTGACACATGTTTAGCTAGGGGACCTACAGCAGCAATCTCATCATCACTGAACAAGCCCGTTGCCACCTGCGCTGCAAGCGTGAGTAAAAGAGCAAACACCGACAAGGCACCCATTGGGTTGTGTCCAATTGCATGGTGTTTAGGGTGGTCACCTTTCAAGTATTGAATGATGCTTTTAGGTGAATAGATGAATGATGAGAACCGCGACCAATGTCCTCCGATCAAACCCCAGATGATGCGGAAAAGCAGTAAAGTGAAGACAACATTACCCAAACGGAAGTGCCATACCATGGCATTTCCACCCACATTGCCGGTGATGATTAAGCCAATGATGCTGAAAACAAGAAGCCAATGAAAGCTACGTGTTGCCAAGTCCCAAATACGAATATTCTTCATAACCTGTTTCAATGTAAAGAAATAATAATGATGGTGGTAAGTGTTTACCCCAATGATTGCTAAATTGTATGAACTTTTGATGTGAATAATAATCACATCTGTGCAATTCAATAAGAATTGAATTCACTGATGATGCTCACTTTAACCCAAATTAATAAGGAAAATTATGAAAAAAATAATAGGTTATATATTAACTCTTGCAGCATTGGCTATGGCAGCACCCACATTTGCGCAATTTCAAAAACCCGAAGATGCAGTTAAATACCGACAGTGAGCGTTTACCATCATGGGCAACCACATGGGTCGTGTAGGTGCCATGGTTATGGGGCGAGTTCCCTTTGATGCCAAAGCAGCTCAAGACAGTACCCGTGTATTGGCATTGGTCAGCACACTGCCAGGACAAACCTTTGCAGCAAACACTGAAACTGTACAAGGCTCTAAAGCTTTACCTGCCATCTGGAAAGAACAAGATAAGTTCAAAGCAGGTTACGACAAGATGGTTTCTGAAGTTGCCAAACTAGATGCTGCTGCAAAAACAGGCAATCTGGATGCCATCAAAACGGCTTTCGGGGATGTTGGCGGTTCTTGCAAAGCATGTCACGATAACTTCCGCGCCAAATAATTTGAGTTCGCTACTTTAATGTCATAGTCGCAGTGCGCTATGACATTAATATCTGAAGAATATTTTTGGGCTATAATCCAAGGCTCACGGTGGCTGTAGCTCAGCTGGTAGAGTCCAGGATTGTGATTCCTGTTGTCGTGGGTTCGAGCCCCATCAGCCACCCCATTATCAAATCACCTTTTCACGTATTACTGACCTAAAAGAGCCAAATCTTTGTGGTTTAGTGAATAATTTTGTCCGCCACGTTGTGCAATTTTGATGGCACCGAGATGATTGCCTAATGCCGCACATCGTTGCAGTGGCCAACCTTTTTCTAGTCCAAATAACAACGCACCTCTAAACGCGTCGCCACAGCCTGTTGGGTCCACAATATCTTTGGCCTTAATTGGCGGAATCAAAGTTTTTTCTCCGTCTACCCAAACCTCGCATCCGTGCTCGCCTAGGGTAACAATCAAGCCTTGCACTTGATGTGAAATCTCTGCACTTGATAAGCCGGTGCGATCTGACAGCATTTTCCCTTCATAATCATTCACAGTAATCCAGGTTGCTAATTCAATAAATCGCAATAGTTCTTCACCATTGAACATCGGCAAACCTTGTCCGGGATCGAAAACAAAAGGAATATCAGCATCTTTGAATTGCTGTGCATGTTGCAACATGGCATCACGGCCATCGGGTGAAATGATGCCAATATTGGCACTTGTGTGTCTAACAATCGCAGTCACATGTGCCTGCATCATGGCGCCTGGATGGAAAGCGGTAATTTGGTTGTTGTCGTGGTCAGTCATGATCATGGCTTGGGCGGTATAAGTGTCAGGAATTTCTCTGACATACTCAGTGCTCATGCCTAAATCGCTAATGCGTTTGGTGTAATCTGCTCCGTCACTACCCACCGTCGCCATGATGATTGGTGTGCCACCGAGTTGCTTCAAAGCGTATGCAATATTGCCAGCGCAGCCGCCATACTCGCGCCTAAGAGTGGGGACAAAAAATGAGACATTTAAATTATGCAGTTGGTTGGGTAATATTTGGTCAGAAAATTTTCCGCCAAAATTCATAATGCTGTCAAAAGCTAATGAGCCACAGATGATTGCTGCCATATGTTATGCGTGTAGGTGAGTTAATGATAGATTGATTAAAGGCATCAAGGGTAAAACGCCAAGACGCGGTAGCCTGTGACTTGTAATTTCTCGGTGGAAGTCGCATGAGATGGGTTGATGAGCAAGCGTATAGATATTTGCGATTCACTAAGCGCTGGTATGGTCGGCTCTTTGATGCCAAGTTCTTTGATTGACAAGACGCGTTTGATTACCGCCCTGTCATTAACGTCAGTGAGGCTTAATTCTAAAGCTGGTGCGGCAACTGGTGACGATGCATTGTTCTTGATGCTGACTTTGAGTTCTGAAATTTCTCCATCGCTCGTGGATTGAACTTTTTGAAATGATGAGGAATCAATTTTCAGTGCATCGATTTGCATGTCAGGTTGTATGGTGCAATTCACGTGTTCGCAGGCCGTCGTTAGGAGGCGATGCCAACCTGTGCTAATGGCTGCAAGGTGATTACGCTGGTCATAAGTAACTTGCAATACTAAAAGTAGCGAGAATACAAACAGAGACAAAATAGTCATTCGAATTGTCGACGTTTGTTGCCAAAAAGCTTTTCTATTGGCATCTTTTACAAAATCAAAATCTTGGACATCTTTTTCCGTAGAAATTTTGTTTTGTGTCGAACGTATTAACTCGTCAGTGTCAGTTTTCGCAGGAGTTTCGAAATGTTGTCGTTTGATCTTCTCGGTTTTTGGGTAATCGTCACGATGGGGAGATGCTTGAATGTCAATTTTTGGTGAAGCTTTGCGTTGAGGCAGTCCCTTTGGTGGTACAGATTTTTTTATATCATCATATGCATATGTTGCACCTTCAGTTACCAAATTTGTGCCAGCATCGAATACTTCGGCACAGCGCCCACATCGTACCCAACCACTGGAAATTTTCAGTTGGTCTGGTACAACTTTAAATGCAGTTTTGCATGCGGGGCAACGGGTGGTTAACTTCATAACTCTGTAATTGTAGAGCGATGACTATCAATTACAGGAGTTGACCATTTAAAACGATGCGGTCATGAGAATCCAACCCTCTTCGCTATTTGAAACAACGAGTTGGCAATAAGGGGCATAGGCAGTCTTGAGCTCTTCTTCTTGCCGCTCTAGGATGCCTGCAAGTACCAATGAACCGCCTTTGGCAACTCTTGCGCACAGTAATGGAGCCAACACTTTCAACGGCGACGCAAGGATATTGGCCAAAACCGTTTGGTACTGTCCTGTTACTGTATGAGTCAGTCCAACTTGAATAACAACATTGTTTGCTGCAGCATTCAACAGGCTTGCCTCTATAGCAGAAGGGTCAATGTCAACAGCATCAATATCTATGGCGCCAAATTTTGCTGCGCCAATGGCCAGAATTCCAGAGCCACAACCATAATCTAATACCCGTTCAAATTTGCTTTTGTCGGTTTGCGTTGCTATCCATTTGAGGCACATGCGGGTTGTTGGATGTGTGCCAGTTCCAAAAGCTAAACCTGGGTCAAGCCGAATCATTTGCGTGGCAGCAAGAGGAGGCTCGTGCCAAGTGGGAACAATCCAAAAAGTGGGTGTTATTTCTACAGGATCAAATTGTGATTGTGTCAAACGAACCCAATCCTGATCCTGTAATTTAAAAATTCCCAGAACCGAACAAAACTCAAAAAAATCCTGCGCTTTGAGCAACTCTGCAGCCTCAATCGCTTTGTCTTCAGTTGCAAATAAAGCAGTGACGCGGCTTCGCTGCCACCCGCCTTTCGGTGGAGGCATGTCAGGTTCACCAAAAAGAGCTTGTTCTGCATCGGTTTGCGCATCTGCGTCTTCAACCGAGATGCTTAAAGCTTCTAACGCTTCCAAAGCATCACTCAGTTCGTCAATATGTGCCTCTGGGCACATGAGCTTCAATTCATTCATTAAGAGGTTTGGTGTTGTCAGTCTTGCTGATCATGTTAACGCTGGTGTTGAGCCAACCACTCTTCTAGGTAATGAATGTTAGTGCCGCCCGCCATAAATTTGGCGTCAACCATTAAATCACGGTGCAATGCAATATTGGTGCTAATGCCATCTACCAGCATTTCCGCTAGTGCTGTGCGCATTCGCCCCATCGCTTGTTCTCTTGTATCGCCGTGAGTGATGATTTTGCCTATCATGCTGTCGTAATTGGGTGGAACAAAGTAGTTGGTATATACGTGTGAATCGACACGAACACCAGGCCCACCAGGTGCATGCCACATCGTGATGCGACCAGGTGAAGGCGTAAATTTATAAGGATCTTCCGCGTTAATGCGGCATTCAATCGCATGCCCACGCATTTCAATCTGTCGTTGTGTGAATGGCAGTTTTTCTCCAGCTGCGACAATGATTTGCGTTTTGACAATATCTATACCCGTTACCATTTCGGTGATGGTGTGCTCAACTTGTACACGCGTATTCATTTCAATGAAATAAAACTCGCCGTTTTCATATAAAAATTCGAAAGTGCCTGCACCACGATAGCCGATTTTTTTACAGGCTGCTACACATCTTTCACCAATCCTCTCGATGAGTTTGCGCGGAATACCTGGAGCGGGTGCTTCTTCGATTACTTTTTGGTGACGGCGTTGCATAGAGCAATCACGATCGCCCAGATAAACGCCATTTTTATGTTTATCGGTCAGTATTTGAATTTCAACATGGCGCGGGTTTTGTAAAAACTTTTCCATGTACACGGCAGGATTACCAAATGCTGCTCCTGCTTCGGCCTTGGTCATTTGAACGGCATTGATGAGAGCGGCTTCAGTATGAACCACACGCATGCCACGCCCGCCGCCGCCGCCAGCTGCTTTGATAATCACAGGGTAACCTACAGATTTGGCAATTTTTCTAATCGCAGCCGGGTCGTCCGGCAACTCTCCTTCAGAGCCGGGTACGCATGGCACCCCTGCCTTTATCATGGCTTGTTTGGCAGAAACTTTATCGCCCATAATGCGAATCGATTCGGCAGTTGGCCCTATAAACTGGAAGCCACTTTTTTCAACTCGATCTGCGAAATTGGCGTTTTCACTGAGAAATCCGTATCCAGGATGTATGGCTTCCGCGTCAGTGACTTCAGCTGCTGAAATAATAGCGGGCATATTCAAATAGCTCAGTGCAGATGCTGCGGGGCCAATGCAGACGGCCTCATCTGCGAGTTTGATGTATTTCGCATCTTTATCTGCTTCCGAATACACCATAACAGCTTTAACGCCCATCTCACGGCAGGCACGTTGTATGCGTAAGGCTATTTCACCGCGATTGGCAATCAGGATTTTTTTGAACATGGATGACGATTGATTTAAGACTGAGGTCGTTGTTTCACTGTCTACGCAATAACGATCATGGGTTGACCGTACTCCACTGCTTGGCCGTTTTCGCACAAAATCTGTGTCACAGTTCCAGCCTTATCGGCTTCAATCTCGTTCAAAATTTTCATGGCTTCAATAATGCAAACGGTGTCACCCACCTTTACCGCATCACCAATTTCGACGAAAGATTTGGCCCCAGGACTGGCCGCGCGGTAAAAGCTTCCCACCATGGGGGACTTGATGGAATGTACGGGTGCAACACTAACTTCTGCGACTGGTGCCTCGCTGGGCGTCGGTGCTGCTATGGGTGCAGATGCAATCGGCGCACTTTGTGGAGCTTGTTGGACTGCAAAAGTTTGCATTCCAAGATTTGGAATATTGCCTGCATGACTGCCTTTAACTATGCGCACAGTTCCCTCGGCTTCGGTGATTTCTAATTCTGTGACATTTGAGTCCGATACCAAGTCAATTAAAGTTTTCAGTTTACGTAAGTCCATATGGATATGCCTTGTAATTTTCAGGAAGTGCGAATTTACACTAAATCCACCATTAAATTCACCAATTTACGTTAATTTCGTCTATTTGTGCAGAAATTAAGTAATAAAACAAGCAAATAAAGGGAGTTCTGATTTGGTAACAATAGTTATAACCTTTGCCTTCTGAGTTATTTTGGGGATTGTAAAGCAGTAAGCCAAGTTGATAAATCAGTGTCATTGAGTTTACCCATTTTGCGTTGCATTATGTGCCCATTGGCAGCCAGTAATATTGAAAAGGGCAGTCCGGAAGACAGGTTACCCCAAGATTTGCTAAGAGCAATGCCCGACGCGCCCGCTATGGCAACTGGAAAAGATAAAGGCGATTTGTGCAAAAAAGTTGAGACGGCTTTTGCGTTATCTACTGCCAAACCTAAAATTTGAATGCCTTTAGCGCGATTTTCGGTGAAGAAGCGATCCAATAAAGGCAGTTCTTCAACACAAGGCGGGCACCAAGTTGCCCAAAAATTGATCAACAATGGTTTGGTACGTAAAGTGGCAAGATCAAATTTTGTTCCAGTTGGGGTATCAAAAACCTGTTCCCACAGATTTGGGAGCAAGTCATTCTGGGGCGATAGAAACATAGAGTCGTTCTCGCTTTTACCGCGCCACCAGTATGCGGCTAAGCCTGACCCGATCGCTATGGCAGAAGTGGCTATGAGCACCGTGCTTCGTCTGGTTTCGTCAAGCTTCATGAGTGTGTCTGGTTAAAATGGAAAATATGCATATTCATATTCTAGGCATTTGTGGGACGTTCATGGGGGGCGTAGCAGCTTTGGCGCGTGAGGCGGGTCACAGGGTCACTGGTTGCGATGCTGGAGTCTATCCGCCCATGAGCGACCAGTTGCAGTCCTTAGGTATCGATTTGATTGAAGGGTTTGGTGTAGAGCAGTTGGCGTTAAAGCCAGATTTATATGTCATTGGCAATGTCATCAGTCGATACCACTTGCCAGATGGCACAGCTAAATTCCCACTCATGGAAGCTATATTGGACCAAGGTTTGCCTTACACCAGCGGGCCGCAGTGGTTGTATGAACATGTGTTGCACGGTCGTCATGTCATGGCTGTGGCTGGCACTCATGGGAAAACAACGACCACGTCGATGTTGGCTTGGATTCTCGCGCAGTCTGGTTTACGACCTGGATTTTTGGTCGGCGGAGTGCCTTTGAACTTTGGAGTATCTGCCCGGCTGGGTGAGAAGTACTTTGTCATAGAGGCTGACGAATACGATACCGCTTTTTTTGACAAACGAAGCAAATTCGTCCATTACCGTCCACGCACAGCAATTTTGAATAACCTCGAGTTTGATCATGCTGACATATTTGATAACTTAGCAGCAATTGAGCGGCAATTTCACCATTTGGTTCGCAGCGTCCCATCTTCTGGCCGCATTGTTGTGAATGGCAATGAGGCCAGCTTGCAAAGAGTTTTGAAGATGGGATGTTGGAGTGAAACTGTTCAATTCGGAAGTGATAGCGAACTGGGATGGACCGCAAGCGGGTCGCCAAATGATTTTGATGTGATGTACAAAGGTGACGTAGTTGGGCATATTTTCTGGTCACTTCAGGGGGAACACAACCAAAACAATGCTTTGGCTGCCATCGCCGCTGCGCAGCATTTGGGTGTTTCGCCAGCAGTTGCATCGGAGGCGCTGAGTGGTTTTCAAAACGTCAAACGTCGCATGGAATTGCGTGGTATTGAAGCTGGCGTGATGGTATATGACGATTTTGCGCACCACCCCAGCGCGATTGCTACCACCCTTGATGGCTTGAAACAGTCATTGCAAAAAGAACAGAATAAAAAGCGAATACTCGCTGTGTTAGAACCTCGTAGCAACACCATGAAATTGGGAACA
This sequence comes from uncultured Polaromonas sp., assembly GCA_937863225.1. Taxonomy (GTDB): domain Bacteria; phylum Pseudomonadota; class Gammaproteobacteria; order Burkholderiales; family Burkholderiaceae_C; genus Aalborgiella. The sequence continues at coordinate 37,464 of CALMEI010000051.1, read as the reverse complement.
ATGAAGGCGCAGTTGGCAGACAGTTTAGTGGCATCCGATTTGGTTTTTTGTCACAGCGGAGGTTTGGACTGGGATCCGCGTTTGCCATTGGCTCCATTGGGCAGTGCTGTTGTCGTGGGGGACTCCGTTGACGAATTGGTCAGTCAAATCATGAGCAAAGTGCAAAAAGACGATGTGATCGTTTGCATGAGCAACGGTGGCTTTGGCGGTATTCATGCCAAATTGCTATCTGCGCTAAAGATTAAATCAGGCAAAAATTGAAAAAAATTATCCTCAACGCGGATGATTTTGCTATGAATGCAGCTGTTTCACGTGGCATCATCAACTTGGCGCGTCTGGGTCGCTTGACTGCAACCAGTGCCATGACATTGTCGCCCAGGTGGGAGCTGGATGCCGCCGCTCTGAGGGATTCGGATACTCAGTTAGATGTTGGTTTACATTTGGATTGGACCAGCCCATTTGCAGTGGCCAAAGGTCATGGACTGAGTCTGAAACGCGGTGTCTTGATCGCAGCATTGGGTGGCTACAATAAAATCAAAGCACGAGTTGTGATTGAAGAGCAGCTAGATGCATTTGAGCAAGTTTGGAAGGCCACGCCTAGCCACATTGATGGGCATCAGCATGTGCATCAATTTAGGGGCATTCGGGAGGCGTTGACCGATGTTCTCCGCAATCGATATGGGCATATGCCGAAATCACAAAGGCCATATTTGCGCGTCTCTGACGACCCATCTGACAGGTTCAACTTCAAATCCAAGTTCATCGCATCGCTGAATGCAAATGCTATAAAATACATAGCAACCCAGGCAGATATTGAAACGGCTAGAGGCTTATTTGGCGTCTATAATTTTTCTGGTGGGGAGTTTGTTTATGCTAAAAAAATGGCCATGTGGTTGAGCGAGGTTTCAGATGGCTGCATCGTCATGTGCCATCCCGCTCAAGGTGATTTGGATATGGATGATGTCGACGATAGTATTTTGAAAGCGCGTCACTGGGAATACAGTTATTTAGCCAGTGATGCATTTGCACAAACTCTCACAAATTCAAAAATTTCTTTATAAGTTCTTCGTGTTTGGCTTGTTGTGAAACGCCCAGTAGCGGCTAAGTAAATAAGTTTGCGCCCCAGCAACAGCAAAACCTGCAGGCAATGCCAGCCAAGATGGCCAGTTAAAAAAACGAATGAGCATACTGAAGACTATTTCATTGCATATAAAACCAGCCAGCGAAACACCCACAAACCGACCCAAACTTTCGCCTACACTGGTGGTGGTGTCTTTGAAGCTTAAATTTCTATGTCCCCAAAAACTGACCGAGAACGCAACACAAAATGCCAGAAAGTTATAGAGTTCAGGAATGTTGGATGCTGGAAATAATTTCGGCAAAATCCATTCCAAAGAAAAATAGACGATCAAATGGGTCAAGCCCGCTGCAGCTGCGACTCCAAAAAACCAAATTCCAGACATTATTGTTGACCAAGCTCTGGAAGTCTTTGAAGACCCTTGCCAATCTTTGACCCTATCAGATACATCGGTCGTTGTTTGACTTCTTCATATATACGTCCCACATATTCAGCCAGAACGCCAATTGACAACAACTGTATGCCACTTAAAAACATCATACCCACCACGATGGTGGCATATCCAGGCGTATCAGCCCCAAACCAGAAGTAGTCAAAAATAACCCATGCACCGTAACCTAAGGATGCCAGTGACAGCGCCAAACCAAAATAACTAACGAGACGCAATGGTGTAACTGAGAATGCCATCAGACCTGTCAACGCTAAGGATAACGCTCCCCGAAACCCAAAGTTAGTATGACCGTCTGCACGTGGTAAAGGTTCGTAATCTATGGCGGTGCCATTAAATCCCACCCAAGCATAAAGCCCCTTCATAAAGCGGTTGCGCTCGGGTAAGTCTCGCAAAGCGAGCACCACTTTTCTATCCATTAACCTAAAATCCCCAGCATTGGCAGGTATCTGAACCCGGCTACGCCAGTTGATGAGTTTGTAGAAGACGCTTGTGAATGCGATATGCAAAGCCGACTGATCATGCCGGGTTTTGCGAATGGCGTAAACCACGTCGCTACCCGACTCCCATTTCCGAAACATCTCAGGTATTAATTCAACCGGATGTTGTCCATCAGCATCCAATATGACAACAACATCTCCTTGCGCTGCTTCCAAGCCCGCCGTCAACGCCGCTTCTTTGCCAAAGTTTCGTGATAAATTCAGCGCGACAATTTGCGGGTGTGAGAGGCAAAGATCCGACAATACCTGTGCAGTTGCATCGCGGCTTCCGTCGTTAACCACGATGATTTCGATATTTTTTGATAAATTGATCAGCGCTTCGATGACATGTGGTACCACTACACCCAAGTTGCCTGCTTCGTTGTATGCAGGCATGACACATGAAATGGATGGTTGACTGCGATTGTTCTGCGATTTGTTTGTTGCTATGTCTGTCATGTTCGTATGAAGGGCATTTTGTTCAGTCATAGCACTATTTTAAGAAGTAAATTCCTAGTCTGGTATTTTCTGCAAAGATGAGTTGAATATATTCAACTCACCCTGTGCCAGAAAATAGGTCCTAATCTCAAAGGCTTTATTTGCATTTTGCTTTGTCACGGTAACGATACCATCGATGCGACGTTGTGTGCCTTGAGTGCCCAATAAGCTACCCGATAATAAAGTGATATCACCATCTAAAACGAAATCCCACTTGCCAACAGTTTGATTGGGTTGAGTTTGACTTGCGTAATCGATGGTAAATCGGTATTTTCCTTCTGGCAAAGCTACAGAGGGCCCATAACTTAACCATCCAGACTTGCTCTGATCGCGTGGCGCTAATGCTTGTTGAATGCCAGTTCCAGTGACTCGGCCAATGACTGTATTCAGTTCGGCAGGACGCCAAAGTCTGCCATTGGAAACCGCGCTAATTGTGCTATTCAATACGTCTTGTTTCTCCCAAAATAAGTTATTGCTACCAGGAAGACATACCAAACCGCGAGTGCTTCTTACACACTCTCCTCGCATCATGGCATTTTGCAATGCGACTGGATAGGTAAAGCTGGAAGAAAACGGCACTTGGTGATCATAGGCACTTGAAATCATGTACAAGTGTCGCGGTTCAAAAGAGGCATCTGCAGCCAGCTTATCGTTTTTGCAGTTCTGCTTGCTTCTGGCGGTATAGCCAGTATTGATTTTCGTATCGTATGCATTGGCCAATTGCATGGCCCAAATGTAATGTTGGTAATGTGGGTCCGCACACTGGTAGGTCGGATACAGCATGATTTTGTCCACTTGCGACATCACCCCGCTCCATTCCGAAAAATTCAATTGACTTGGTTTTCTTGCTTCGGTTTGAATTCGATCTAGCCATGGTTTGACGTCTTTAACTTGTAATATAAGCGCGCTCAACATCAAGAGGGCGATAAACAGACGCCAGTATGGTTTGCGTTGGGAGTGTGCTTTTAGCAAACTCGCTATCGCAGTAAATAAAATCAGGTAACTGACTAGCCAAAAAAATCGACCAGATGCGCGGAAGGTCCCTGTCAACCAATGCATCCAGTTTGGCACATCAAAAACTTTGATGACACTGTTGCCAAAATGAACATTGTTAGACAAGGCATAGAGAAAGAACCCCAATGCCAATAAACTCAAAGCGGAAAAATTGCGCGGCAAGTTTTTGAGAATTTTCCAATTCAATAACAGCGCGAACGGTATCAAGAGTAACAGTCCTGCACCCAAGTAGTTGAATCCTTCGTAATAGGGAAACGTAAATACAGGCGCAATGCCACAATGGATATAACGGCTTCCACCACAAAACGGGTCACGCAGATTGAGGTAAAAAAAGTCGCCAAAACCTGCCAAATAGCTTTTTTGATCGGTATATCCAAGAAGCCACATAATCAGCAGAAGAACGACACCAAAGGCAGTTAGCCGTTTGAGTTGCAAAAACCAAGTTTCCCCGGATAAAGCTTTGTCGACCAAAAAAGCGGCATAAACACCAGCGGTAAAAGGCAAAAAATACGGATGAATGGTCAAAGACAGCATGATCAAAATAATAAACGTGTTGCTCACGCGTTGACTTGACCAAATATGTCGTTGACCTACAAAATACAATGCCAAAGCGAAAAGGATGACACATTGCATCATCAACGCCGGATGGTGGTAACGTGCATGGAGGACAGGCCATGTGATGGCAAAACCAATGGCAATGAGTTGCCCGAAAACATGTTTGCTGCCTAAAGAGCGTATGAGCGCTGTTGCAGCCAGTGATTGCATCACAAAAACCAAACCAATCCACCACCCAAAGTAATGAAAATGTTTGCCAAAAGCGCTTGGGAATAAACTCAACCACGATTTGAAAAACAATGCCGCGATTGGAATGCCATCCATCAGTGCGATGCTGATGCCTTCCGGGTGGTTAAGACTTGTGGTTCGCAATAATGGAAATTGCCACGGGTCTTGGGCATAAAACCGCCAACCAGAAATATGCTGAGCAATGTCTCCTTCATCAAAAACATGGCTATGACCCAACAAAAAAGGCAAAGGGAATAAATAAGCGACAAACAGTACACCAACGACTAACGCCAAAATGATGCTTTGTGACCTGCCTAGTTCTGCAAATCCTTTCGCAACTTGTCTTTGTAAATCGGTACGGTGCATTTGAATCACGGGATTTTTTGTATTGATGTGCTGAATAATTGCAAATCACCTTTGGCAATAAATTGTGTCCGCATTTCTAGAGGGTGACCAGCTTGACTTCTGACCAAGTTGATAACACCTTCAATACGTAGTTTTTTACCGATTGTTCCATGCAAAACCCCGGACCCCAGTGTGGTCGTGTTATCCAGTGTGACATCCCAGTAACCAACTGCTGCCGAAGTGTCACTGGTACTGCTGTACTCCATGACATAGCGGTACTTACCTTCTGGCAAATAAACGAAAGGGCCAAAACCAAGCCAACCGGGTTTAGACATGTCTTTGGGCACCATTCGTTGTTCCAAGCCTTGTCCTTTGGCTACACCAATTTCGGTGCTGAATTCGGCAGGCATCCATTGACGACCTTGTGGAATCAATCTGATAGGGCTTGTCACCAAGGGCTGAGATTCCCAAAAGGCAGGGCTGGATCCGGCTAAACAAATCATGTCGTCAAGTCTTCTGACACACTCACCCATTTCCATCGCACGTTGTAAAGATTTGGGGAAGATAAAGTTTTCGGTAAATGGCGTGTTGGAATATGCACCACTGGAAATGATGTACAGATGACGTGCTTTTAAATCTTGCTGTAGCGAAAGAGCATCTGCATCACAATCTTTGTGTCCGCGCGCAGTGTAGCCAGAATTAATCTGTTTGCCATAGTAACCCGCCAACCGCATGATCCAAATGTTGTGCTGGTAATGCAAAGGTGGACATTCATGAATGGGGTAAACCATGACTTTGTCCACATGCGTCATCACGGTTTCCCACTCTTTGAAGTTAAGCGAACTGGGTTTGGATGATTCCGTTTGTATGCGCAATAACCATGGCTTGACATCTTTGACCTGTATTACCAATGCAGCAAGCAATATCAATGAGATAAACCAAGAGCGTTTTTTCAGTAAACTGGCCAAAGTTAAGTACAAGACAAATATACTAATAGGCCAAAAAAACCGTCCGGCCGCTCTGAAGGTGCCGGTCAATGTTGCAGTCCAAGCTGGGAGTGTGTATGAGAAAATTTCTGAATTTCCAAAACGTATTTTGTTGCTGATCGCATAAAGAAAAAATCCCAGCAATAACGCTGTCAGCGCAGGCGAATGTTTGGGTAATGTAAATAATTGCTGACGATTCGAAAACAAAGCCACAGGAATCAAAAGCAGAAACCCAGCACCCAGATAGTTGAAACTTTCGCGATAAGGGAACACAAATTCTGGGCCTGCACCGCAGGCTATCAATTTTCCACCACCGCAAAAAGGCTCAAGCAAATTCAAGAAAAAATCATTGCCATAACCGTTGTCGCCATACCCCAATGCATCGTAAGCGCTGTGACGGGTATAACCAAGTAGCCAAACCAAAGCACCCAGCAACACAAGAAGAGACAACAGTCGCGTAAGTTGTAAAAGCCATGATTCTTTTTTGAGAATTTGATCCACCAAAAAAGCAATGAACAACGAAACCGTCATCGCCAAATAATAGGGATGAACCATCAAAGCAACGACACTCAACCCGATCAGTGCGCCGCTTGCACCTTGTCTTGTCCATGCTCTCTTTTGTCCCAGCCAATAAAACGCCAAGCCAAACAAAATGATGCTTTGCGTCATCAATGCGCTGTGGTGGTAACGTGCATGCAGTACAGGCCACGTTAAGGCAAAACCGACAGCGATGGCCATCGCAAACCAACTTTTAGCACCCAAAGCGCGAATCAAGAATGTGGCAGAGACTGCTTGGGCAATGAACACAAAGCCAATCCACCACCCAAAATAATGGAAATGCGCAGGAAAAGCATTTGGGAGTAGTGTGATTAATAACTTGAAAAACAATGCGGCCAGTGGAATGCTGTCAGTGAACGCAATGCTCACCCCGTCAGGGTGATCAAGCTTGTAGGTATGCAGCAGTGGCAAATGCCATGGCTCATGCATGTAGTACCACCAGCCAGAGATGTGCTGTGATATGTCGCCAAAGTCTGTCACAGAGCTGTGACCTTGTAAAAACGACAGGGGAAACAGATAAATGACAAAACCACAAGCGATCATGGCCGCGCTTAAATACACCCCAAACGCTGATGCGGAACCAAAATCGCGCCAATCCAGACCGGAATTTGGAAATCGTTGAGCCATGACTCGCTTCATGAATTGACTCGATGTCGTTTGTACAACCACAAAACCAAAGCGGGTAAAAGGCTGACCACAATGATGGTCACAAAATGCAGCACCGTTGCAAACGCGATAGCTTGTGCTGGATTGAGCTTGGCTGTCATCACAGTGGCCTCCTTCACAAGCAGGTGAAAGCCACCGGCCGAGCTGGGTGTCGGAATCAAGGAGCCAATCGAACCGATGGCAAAAATAATCAAGCATTGTGATGCGTCAATTAAGTCTTCCAAGCCAAAGGCCAAAACCATCAAGTAAAAGTTGAGCCAATAGGTGAACCAAATACAGATACTGACCAATGTAACCAAGGGCAATACGGACAAATTCTTTAAGGACAGTGTTCCTTGGTTAAATTGATCTGCCAATTGAAATAACTTGGCGCGCACGTTTTCGCTCAAAAGCCTTTGGAATGCGGTAATTTTCAAGAGCTTTGCAGAGATAGTGCCGGCAGACGGTAGTGCCACAAGCCCAACGATGACAATAAGCAACAAAACCAAACCACCCGATTTGAGCCATGGCATCGCATTCAAAATGGCGTGTGGCAAAATCAGCAACGTCACGCCAAAGACTGCCAGCAGAAAGACCACATCCAGTAGTCGATCAATCAGCAGCGTGGGCAGCACACCCGCCCAAGGCAATTTTTCGCTTTTGCATATCGACAATAATCGAGCCACCTCGCCACCGCGGGGGGCAAACACGTTGACACCATAGCCAATCGCAACCGCATAAAACGAGTTGAATTGGCTGATTTTGGGTTCTGACTCCGGTTTGAGTGGTCTGAGCAGCAGTGTCCATCGATATGAACGCAAAAAATTGCCAAATACGCCAGAAACTATCACCAAAACGACAGGGAAAGGTTTGAGATTCTTTGCGTAATTCCAAATGTCATGAAAATCTATACCCTTGAACGCATACCACAGCAAGCCAAGTGCAAGTGTGAATATGAGCGCTTGTTTAAGCAGGCCTTTGTAAGCGGGGGGCGTTTGGTGTGAATCCTGCATATTTGGTCGTGAACGGAATTGTAAACGAGCCGATTTTCTAACTGAGCAATTGTATAATCGTTCGTTTTTTGCAGGCGCTATCGCAGGCACTACAGGTTACGCAGCACCGCAGATTTAATTTCAAGGGAAATCATGTTCAAAAAAATTCTACACATACTGGCTTTGCTTACGCCAATATTTTTGGTGGCTTGTGGGGGCTCTGGCACTGCAACAAGCTCTGCAGGTTATAGCGGGACCTATTCGGGTAATTCGATTGGTGTTAATGCAGGTCCTACGACCATGATCGTCGCTGGTGATTACACCATCAAAGGCGAATTTACCATTAACAACCGCACCAATGATAACGGGGCACCGACCATTTACGTATCGACTTTGGAAGGTAAGGTAGATGCCTCCGGAAAAGTTACCGTGAACGCTTTCTTGGAGGGCGCATTGGTCATGATTTTTACTGGGCAAATCAACAGTTCTGGCGTCTTGACCGGTACTTATTACGAAGCGGCACATCCTGATGACCCATCTAAACATGGATCATTTAGCTTGCAAGGTCCAGCCAATGGTGGCGGTTCTTCCGGTTCTTCGGCGGGCGGTTCGGCCAGCAGTTGCACGGGTTCTTATGTCGGAACGTACGATATGCCTTCACATGAAGAACGCATTCGCATCCGCAATATGTCATTGGTAGCGAACGGCAAGCCAGTAACGGGTAACGACGCCATCGATAATGAAAATGCGGGTGGTGGCGGTGTGGATGGTGGTATTTACATGACAGGTTCTTATGCATTTGAAACCGATGCCAATTGCAACGTGGTGAAAGGCACAACAATGGTTTTCTACGTTCATGAATACGGTGTCAGTGGTACCGTGGTTAAGGGCGGAACGTCTTCACTCGTTTGGTCAGGCCAGGGTTCTATTGGTGAATTCACTGTCAAAGTGGACTCTGCCAATAACATCACGGGTAACTTCTATCACCCAGCGCCAGACAGTTTTGTCTATGGCGTGATGAGTGGTCGATTCACACCCAACGGCAAGATATAAATTGACGTGAGCTATTCTCAAAGCCCTGCATGCCAGTCGTGCAGGGCTTTTGTTTTGCCTAGATTAAAATAGACGCTTCTTCCCACAATGGCCATATGCAAGGCATCTTTTGAACGTGCTTCAATCAAATCTTACAAATCCTATACGTCAATTACCCCTACCTCAAGCCGCTTTTTGGCAAGGCAAACGTGTCTTATTAACGGGGCATACTGGCTTTAAAGGCGCTTGGTTGGCGCAGTGGTTGGCGTCTATGGGTGCCAATGTGACGGGTATTGCACTTGAACCCTGCACAGAACCCAATTTATTTGAGTTGGCCAAGGTGAGCGACAGTGTGCATAGCCACCACATTACTGACATTCGCGATGCGCAAAAAGTGGCCAGCATCGTCAAGCAGTGCCAGCCCGAAATTGTGCTTCATTTGGCGGCGCAAGCCTTGGTGCGCGATTCATACACTGATCCGCTGGGCACTTTTGCCAGCAATGTGATGGGTACCGCCAATGTGATGGATGCCTTGCGGCACATTGACAGTGTGCGCTGTGTAGTGGCTGTGACAACTGACAAAGTTTATGCCAACCAAGAGTGGGCCTGGCCGTATCGAGAAACAGATCGCTTAGGTGGCCACGATCCCTACAGCGCCAGCAAAGCAGGTTCTGAAATCTGCCTATCGCTCATCGTTTTTGGCAGCTAAAAAGATTGCTGTGGCATCCGCACGTGCAGGCAATGTAATTGGCGGTGGCGACTGGAGTGCGAACCGCATCATCCCTGATGCTGTGCGTGCATGGCAAGCCAAACAAGCCCTGAGTGTTCGTAGACCACAAGCGGTACGCCCCTGGCAACATGTGATTGAGCCTTTGGGCGCTTATTTGATCTTGGCAGAGCGTTTGTGGAATGACAATCATTTTGCAAAGGCTTGGAATTTTGGGCCACAAACGCATGAAGCTGCCACTGTACGTGATGTGGTTGGCATGGCACAAAAAGCGTTTGGTACTGGCCAAATTGAGTGGGGTGACGGTACAGATGGCCCGCATGAAGCCGGACTGTTGATGTTGGACACATCGCTGGCCAAATCACAGTTGGGTATTCAATCGGTTTTTCCATTGTCGCAAGCCATTGAGATGACCATGCATTGGTACCGAGATTTGCATGCGGGTATGAGCGCCGCACAACTTTGCAAGCGCGATATTGCACAGTATCTGAGCAACGTACAGCAACACAACACCAATTTAGCTGTATGACAAACACTGGCAAGCGTTTCCAAATTACACCGTGCCCGCTGCAAGGATTGCACCGCATAGAACGCTTGGCGCTGGAAGATTCTCGCGGTTGGTTTGAACGCTTGTATTGTTTCAACACGTTCTCAGCCTTGGGTTTGAAGCAAACCATTGAACAAATGAACCGTTCCTTCACCGTTTTAAAAGGCAGCGTGCGCGGCATGCATTTTCAGCGTGCGCCCATGATTGAAACCAAAATTGTGAGCTGCACACGTGGTGAGGTGTTTGATGTGGCGGTCGATTTGCGACCTGACTCACCCACTTATTTGAAGTGGCATGGTGAGATTTTGTCAGCGACCAATCGCCGCAGCTTGTTGATACCGGATGGCTTTGCGCACGGTTTTCAAACCTTGAGCGATGACTGTGAAATGCTGTACCTGCACACGACCGCTTTTGCTGCTGAATTGGCCGATGGACTGAACCCCTTGGACCCACAATTGGCAATATCTTGGCCACTGGCTGTGACTGAAATGTCGCAAGGTGACCAAAATCGCCCCATGTTAACTGCCGAATTTAAAGGATTGATTGTATGAAATGCCGCCACTGCCATGCACCAGTGACATTGCCCTTTGTCGATTTAGGCAGCTCGCCCCCGTCCAATGCCTATTTGACGCCTGCTCAAATGCAAGCGCCCGAAACAGTGTACCCATTGCGCGTGCTGGTGTGCGAGCAATGCTGGCTGGTGCAAACCGAAGACTTCGCTGGCTTTGACGATATGTTTTCTGCTGAATACGCTTACTTCAGTTCGTTTTCCAGCAGCTGGATGCAGCACGCCACCGCATACAGTGAAGCGATGACCCAGCGCTTTGGTTTGAATGCCAACAGTTGCGTGGTTGAGGTTGCATCCAATGATGGGTACTTGCTGCGTAACTTCAAGGCTGCGGGCATTCCGTGCTATGGCATAGAGCCAACGGCCAGTACAGCAAAAGCCGCACGCGATATTGGCATTGAATCGATAGAAAAATTTTTCGGCGTAACCTTGGCCCAAGAGTTGGTTGCAAAAGGGCGTCAAGCCGACTTAACGGCTGCCAACAATGTGCTGGCACACGTGCCGGATATCAATGATTTTGTGGCAGGTTTTGCCATGCTGCTCAAGCCCCAAGGCGTGTCCACGTTTGAGTTTCCGCATTTAATGAACTTGGTTAAATACGCGCAGTTTGACACCATTTACCACGAGCATTTTTCTTACTTGTCACTCACCGCGGTGCAAACGATTTTCAAAGCCAATGGTTTGACAGTCTTTGATGTGGAGGAATTGCCTACCCACGGCGGCAGCTTGCGTGTGTATGCGCAGCGCAGTGATACGGGCAAGCATGCCATCAGTCCACGCGTGACTGAAATGCTCAACCGTGAAGACGCCGTTGGCATGCGTACCGCCGCCTATTACGGTAAAACACAAGCCGATGCGGTGCGCATCAAGCGCGATTTGTGGCGCTTTTTATTGCAAGCGCAAGAAGAAGGCAAAACGGTTGCTGCCTACGGTGCAGCCGCCAAAGGCAACACTTTGTTGAACTACGCGGGTGTACGTGATGATTTGGTGAAGTTCGTCATTGATTTGAACCCGGCCAAGCAAAACAAATTCATGCCAGGTTCACGCATACCCATGGTGGGACCCGATGTGCTCAACACGGTCAAGCCTGACTACATGTTGATTTTGCCGTGGAATCTAGAAAAAGAAATCAAAGCGCAGCTGGCAGCCAAGCACAATGTGACTTGGCAATATGTGATTGCCGTGCCTGAGCTGAAAATTTCTTAAACAGGTTTTTAGCTCACCCGCATACCCGGCTGCGCGCCTGGTACGGGTTCTAAAATATAAATGCCGGGCTGGTCTTTTTCATCAGCGCTGCTTGCGGCCAACACCATGCCTTCAGACATGCCAAACTTCATCTTACGCGGCGCTAGGTTTGCCACCATCACGGTGTGCTTGCCTATTAAGTCCGCGGGCTTGTAACTGCTGGCAATACCGCTGAATACGTTACGCGTTTTGGCTTGGCCTGCTTCGTCCACTTCGCCAACATCCAAAGTTAAACGCAACAGTTTGGTGCTGCCTTCCACCACTTCGCAGTTTAGAATTTTCGCAATGCGCAAATCCACTTTGACAAAGTCGTCGATGGTGATGGTTTCTGTTGCAGTCGCAGGCTTGGGTGAGGAAACTTGTTTTGCTACTGATTTAATAGCAGTCTTGGCGGTATCTATGCCGTCTATAGACTCATTTGGCATATAAAAAAGGGCGTCAAGCTGTTTCACATCGACGCGTTGCATCAAGTGCACATAGTCGCCAATCTCATGTCCTGCGCCCAGTTGTGTGGCTGCGTCTTTGGTGGTGAACGGTTTTGATCTGAGGAAAGTTTCTACCCCAGTAGCTAGCTTCGGCAACACTGGTTTCAAGTATAGGGTGAGCAACCTGAAGGCTTCAATGCACACCGTGCACACATCGTGCAAACGCGGATCCATGCCTTCTTTTTTGGCCAATTCCCAAGGTTTGTTGGCATCCACATACACATTCACTTTGTCGGCCAAAAGCATGGTTTCGCGCAACACTTTGCCAAAGTCACGGCTTTCGTACAGTTCGAGCATGCTGTCTTTTTGCGCACTGATGAGCTTGAGCAATTGTTGTCCATCGTCGGTGATGACACCCAATTTGTGGTCAAACTTTTTAGCGATAAACCCAGCTGCACGGCTGGCGATGTTGATGTATTTGCCAACCAAATCCGAATTCACCCGCGCCATGAAGTCATCGGCATTGAAGTCGATGTCCTCGTTGCGGGCGCTTAATTTGGCAGCAAGGTAATATCGCAGCCATTCTGGGTTCATGCCTAGGCTTAAATACTTGAGTGGGTCTAGGCCTGTGCCACGGCTTTTGCTCATTTTTTCGCCGTTGTTGACCGTTAAAAAACCATGCACAAAAACATTGGTCGGTGTTTTGCGGCCGCTGAAATGCAGGCAAGCAGGGAAGAACAATGTATGAAAGGTAACGATGTCCTTGCCAATGAAATGGTACTGTTCCACTGCAGGGTTGGCCATGTAAGCGTCGTAATTTTCGCCACGCTTTTCCAGCAAGTTTTTGAGTGAAGCCAAGTACCCAATGGGCGCATCCAACCAAACGTAAAAATATTTACCGGGCGCATCCGGAATTTCAATGCCAAAGTAGGGCGCATCGCGCGATATGTCCCAATCGCCTAAACCTTCTGACGTGCTACCGTCTGGGTTGGTTCTGACAGAAAACCATTCCTTAACCTTGTTTGCCACTTCGGGCTGCAGCTTGCCATCTTGCGTCCAGCGCTCTAGAAACTCAACGCAGCGCGGGTCGGACAGTTTGAAGAAAAAATGCTCAGAATTTTTCAGTTCAGGCTTTGCACCAGACAAAGTTGAGACAGGGTTGATCAAATCGGTGGGTGCGTAAACCGCACCGCAGTTCTCGCAGTTGTCACCGTATTGGTCTTTGGTGTGGCATTTAGGGCATTCGCCCTTGATGTAGCGGTCGGGCAAGAACATGTTTTTTTCGGGGTCAAAAAACTGTTCAATGGTTTTGGTTTCAATGAGTGAACCATCTGCACGGTCACGTAAATCGCGGTAAATTTGGCGTGCCAATTCGTGATTTTCAGGGGCGTCGGTGCTGTGCCAGTTATCAAAACTGATGTGAAATCCATCAAGATACTGCTTGCGCCCCGCAGCTATATCGGCCACAAACTGCTGCGGTGTTTTACCGGCTTTTTCGGCAGCAATCATGATGGGTGCGCCGTGGGTGTCGTCTGCACCTACAAATTTGACCGCATTGCCCTGCATTCTTTGAAAGCGTACCCAAATATCTGCCTGTATGTACTCCATGATGTGGCCAATATGGAAGTTGCCGTTGGCATAGGGCAGTGCGGTGGTAACGAAGAGTTGGCGAGGGGTAGTGGACATAACTGGGCGTAAGGCGTTAATTCTTTAGGGTAATTCGCTATTTTATGAGTTGTCGTTACACTTCGTGCCGTTCTTGCTTTTTATTCTGCAATAAACCCCTGTTGTCCAAGCCTTAATCTGAAGGTGTTGGGCGCTTCATTTTTTCGTATCATTCATCATTTTTACTGACATGGCAACTCAAGACCAACTTCTCCAAGCCCTTCAAACCATTGTTGACCCCAATACAGGCAAAGACTTTGTTTCCAGCAAAGCATTGAAAAACCTCACGATCAACGATGGTGATGTGTCCTTTGACATTGAGCTGGGCTACCCTGCCAAAAGCCAAATCGATGGCTTTCGCAAAGCATTAATTGCGGCTGCCAAATCGGTAGCAGGCGTGCAAAATGTGTCGGTCAACCTCAGCACCAAAATCACTGCGCACGCGGTACAACGGGGCGTGGCTTTGTTGCCGAATGTGAAAAATATTGTGGCCGTGGCATCAGGCAAAGGTGGCGTGGGCAAGAGCACCACAGCCGTGAATTTAGCCTTGGCCTTGGCGGCAGAAGGTGCATCGGTTGGCTTGTTGGATGCCGATATTTATGGCCCCAGTTTGTCCATGATGATGGGTATCAGTGGCAAGCCAGAAAGTTTAGATGGCCCCAATTTAGAGCCGATGGAAAATTATGGTGTGCAGGTCATGTCGATTGGCTTTTTGGTGGACCAAGACGAAGCCATGATTTGGCGCGGCCCGATGGCGACGCAGGCCTTAGAACAATTGTTGCGCCAAACCAATTGGAAAGATTTGGACTACCTCATCATCGATATGCCTCCAGGCACTGGCGATATTCAACTCACCATGTCGCAACGCGTTCCCATGACTGGTGCAGTGGTCGTGACGACGCCGCAAGACATCGCACTCTTGGATGCGAAAAAGGGCATCAAGATGTTTGAAAAAGTCAGTGTGCCGATTTTGGGCATTGTGGAAAACATGGCCGTGCATGTGTGTACCAATTGCGGTCACATTGAACACATTTTTGGCGCCGATGGCGGCAAAAAAATGGCAGCCGATTACAACATTGCTTACTTGGGTGCTTTGCCTTTGAACATGCAAATCCGCGTGCAAGCCGACAGTGGCAAGCCCACGGTTGTGAGCGAGCCAGACAGCGACATCGCCAAAATCTACAAAACCTTGGCGCGCCAAGTGGCGGTGACCATTGCCGCCAAAAACAAAGATTTCTCCAACAAATTTCCAGCCATTAAGATTTCAAAAGAAACTTAAACGCCTGGTTGGTGATTAACCGATGACTGCATATAAGGATTGTGGCTTGATCCTACAATGCAGCTATGGGTTCAACACACATCACACCAGACCAACTGCGCGACAGCATTCGGCGCAAGAATAAATCCAGCCAACTCAAAGGGCGACAAGTTGATGCACTGTCCAGCACCGAGGTGCAGAACGTGCTGGGCGAGAAACCAGCAGCTGGGTTTCGACGGGACTTGTTGATAGAGTATTTGCACCTGCTCAATGACCATTACCGCGGTTTGCATGAACGGCACTTGGTGGCGCTGGCATCTGCCATGAATATGCCCATGGCAGAGGTTTATGAAGTCGCAAGTTTTTACCACCATTTCGAGGTCATTCAGGCAGTGGAGCTGGATGGCATAACGAAGGACGGTGACGTTCCCGCACTCAATATCCGCGTTTGCGACGGTTTGTCGTGTGAATTGGCAGGAGCGCAATCAATCATCACCCAATTGGCTGCCATTTTGGATAACCCGTCAATCCGCGTGATCCCATCGCCTTGCATGGGACGCTGTGAACAAGCACCGGTGGCAATGGTGCATCAACTGGCGGTCGCTAACGCAAATGCAAACTTGGTCAAAACATGCATTGAAGAACAAAAATATATAACAAATCAGGCTGTATGCGGCATAAATACTGCCTATACTGCTATTAAAAATATAGCATTTTTGGGCTTTGATGACTACCTGTCTCAAGGTGGCTATGCGTTGGCAAGCAGCATTGCCAGTGGCAACCTTGCTGCTGAAGATGTGCTTAAAACGATGGAGGACTCAGGTCTGCGTGGTTTGGGTGGTGCGGGATTTCCGGCGGGACGCAAGTGGCGCATTGTGAGGGCTGAGACAAATCCTAAATTGATGGCGATTAACATCGACGAAGGCGAACCCGGCACGTTCAAAGACCGCACCTATTTAGAGAGCGACCCGCATCGCTTTATTGAAGGCATGCTGATTGCTGCGCTTGTTGTGGGCATTGATGCGTGCTACATCTACTTGCGCGATGAATACCATGATTGCCGTCAAATCCTCAGCGCAGAACTGGCCAAACTGCAAGCCAATCCACCTGCTTCACTGAAAGGCAAAATACCCAGAATTGAACTGCGGCGTGGTGCTGGCGCGTACATCTGCGGCGAAGAATCCGCCATGATTGAAAGCATAGAAGGCAAGCGCGGCGAGCCGCGCATGCGACCGCCCTATATTGCGCAAGTGGGTTTATTTGGTTGTCCCACTTTGGAGCACAATTTTGAAACCCTGTATTGGGTGCGTGACATTGTGCAAAAGGGTGCGGATTGGTTCAACAGTTTTGGACGCCATGGACGCAAAGGCTTGCGCAGTTTCAGCGTCAGTGGCCGCGTCAAAAAACCTGGTGTCAAATTAGCACCCGCTGGCATCACATTGCAAGAACTGCTGGATGAATATTGTGGGGGCATGTTGGATGGTCACCAGCTCTACGCCTACTTGCCAGGTGGTGCATCGGGCGGCATCTTACCGGCCAGTTTGGCCAATGTGCCTTTGGATTTTGATACTTTGCAACAGTACGGTGGTTTCATCGGTTCTGCTTCAGTGATTGTGTTGAGCCAGATGGACAAAGCGCGTGATGCCGCGCTGAACATGATGCGATTTTTTGCAAACGAAAGCTGTGGTCAATGCACGCCCTGCCGCGTGGGTACTGCCAAGGCCGCTAAGTTAATGGCAGCGCCTGTTTGGGACAATGCCACGCTGGAAGACTTGAACAAAGTGATGGCAGACGCATCCATTTGCGGTTTGGGGCAAGCTGCTCCCAACCCTGTGCGCTGTGTGCAAACCTATTTTGCGCATGAGATTGGAGGTGCCCAGTGAACACCGCAAGCCCCAACCAATCAGTCAGATTCACGCTCAACGGTGCGACGATACATGCGCGTCAGGGCGAAACGATTTTTGATGCAGCTTTTCGCCATCAGATTGATATTCCGCACCTGTGTCACCAACCGGGGTTAAAGCCTAACGGCAATTGCCGCGCATGTGTGGTCGAAATCAAAGGAGAACGCACCTTGGCGCCGTCATGTTGCCGCAGCGTAACTGAGGGGATGGACGTTCAGTCCACCAGCGATCGTGCAATAAAAAGCCAGAAGATGGTGCTCGAATTGTTGCTCAGTGATATGCCGGACCAAGGCTTTAAGTGGAATGATGTTGCTAAGACAAACTCAAACTCAAGCCGAACGGAGTTTGCAGGTCAACATGGGGAATTAAGTGATTGGGCGGCCCGCTTGAATGTGAAGGTGCGTCCCGAGCTGCAGGCACTGCGTCGCGAACAACCGAAATCAGATCACAGCCACCCAGCAATGGCTGTGAATTTGGATGCCTGCATTCAATGCAAGCGCTGCGTGCGTGCTTGCCGTGATGAGCAAGTGAACGATGTCATTGGTATGAGCTTGCGCGGATCACACAGCCAAATTGTGTTTGATTTGGGCGACCCCATGGGCGACAGCAGCTGCGTGGCATGTGGCGAATGCGTTCAATCTTGCCCCACAGGCGCACTGATGCCAAAAACACATGTTGGCTCGCAAGCGGTGGATAAAAAAGTAGATTCGGTTTGTCCGTTTTGCGGTGTCGGTTGCTTGCTGACATACAAAGTCAAAAACAACCAAATTGTGAGCATAGAGGGGCGTGACGGACCCGCCAATCATGGTCGTTTGTGCGTCAAAGGTCGCTTTGGATTTGACTATGCGCACAGCCCTGAACGCTTGACCAAGCCTCTGATACGCATAGCTGGCGCTCCTAAAGCCATCCCAAGCGAAACCCACGCTACCAACTGGCGCCACACGTTCAGAGAAGCCAGTTGGGACGAGGCACTGGCGCTCACATCGGGCAAACTGGTGCAACTGCGTGACAGTCATGGTAAAAAATCGCTAGCGGGTTTTGGCAGCGCTAAAGGCAGCAACGAAGAAGCGTATCTGTTCCAAAAACTGGTGCGTACAGGCTTTGGTAGCAACAATGTGGACCACTGTACGCGACTGTGTCATGCGTCCAGTGTGGCGGCGTTGTTAGAGGGCGTGGGTTCTGGCGCAGTGAGCAACCCTGTAAGTGATGTCGCGCACGCCGATTTGATTTTGGTCATTGGCTCCAACCCCACATCGAACCACCCGGTTGCAGCCACGTGGATGAAAAACGCGGCCAAGCATGGCACAAAAATCGTATTGGCCGATCCACGCCTGACCGACATCAGCAAACACGCGTGGCGCACATTACAGTTCAAAGCTGATACCGATGTGGCCATGATTAATTCTTTGATCTACACCGTGATTGAAGATGGTTTAGTGGATGATGACTTTATCGCTAATCGCGTCAACAATTTTGAAGCACTGCGGGATAGCGTGAAAGACTTTAGCCCAGAGACCATGGCGCCACTGTGTGGTATACCTGCGACGACCTTGCGCGAAGTGGCACACGCGTTTGCAAAGGCAAAAGCCGCCATGATTTTGTGGGGCATGGGTGTGAGTCAACATATTCATGGCACTGACAATGTGCGTGCCTTGATAGCGCTGTGCAGCATCACTGGGCAAATTGGCAAACCGGGTTCGGGCCTGCACCCATTACGCGGGCAAAACAATGTGCAAGGTGCCAGCGATGCGGGTTTGATACCCATGATGTTCCCCAACTACCAGCGTGTGACCGATCCTAAATCACACGCATGGTTTGAAAACTTTTGGCACACCAAACTGGACGACCAAGCTGGCTACACCGTGGTTGAAATCATGCATAAAATCTTATCTGATGAAAGCGACCCTCACAAGGTGCGCGGCATGTACATCATGGGTGAAAACCCCGCCATGAGCGATCCCGATTTGAACCACGCGCGTCATGCTTTGGCATCTTTAGAGCATTTGGTGGTACAAGATATTTTCATGACCGAAACTGCTTGGCTGGCCGATGTGGTGTTACCTGCGACGGCCTGGCCAGAAAAAACCGGCACCGTCAGTAACACCGACCGCATGGTGCAAATGGGGCGCCAAGCGATTCAAGCACCGGGTCAAGCGATGCCTGATTTGTGGATCATTCAACAGCTTGCTGCGCACATGGGTTTGCCATGGAATTACGAAGGCGAACACCATGGTGTGGCAGCCGTTTACGAGGAAATGCGACAAACCATGCACACTGCAATTGGTGGCATCACATGGGAGCGCTTGCAACGCGAATCCAGCGTTACCTACCCGTGCTTGAGTGCGGATGATGATGGTCAGCCAATTGTGTTCACAGATCGCTTTCCCACCGCTGATGGTCGCGTGCTACTCAAGCCCACACACTACATCCCCGCAGATGAGCAGACAGATGCGCAATACCCCTTTGTTTTGATCACAGGTCGCCAGTTAGAACACTGGCACACAGGCAGTATGACGCGTCGATCCGATGTATTGAATGCCATAGAATCAATAGCTACAGTCTCAATGAATGCAGCCGATATGGCTCGATTGAAAATCAATTCTGGCGACATTGTCAGCATCAAATCGCGCCGTGGTGAAATCAAAATTCAAACGCGCTTAGACAATGGAACACCGACCGGCACCCTATTTATCCCATTCGCCTACTATGAGGCGGCTGCCAACCTATTGACCAATGCCGCACTGGACCCGTTTGGGAAAATCCCAGAATTCAAGTATTGTGCGGTGGCAATTGACGCTACAACAGAAGTGGTTTGAACAAATTACGACTTCAGTTATATTCGTCCATCTATGAACCAAACAACATCAAAGCAACGACCCAGCGTGGAGGTTGCGGTCACCATGCGACGTGAGGCTGTTGTAGGTGCGATGAGTCGTTGGCAATCACATCGATGGGCATTGGAGTCGGTCGATTTAATCGAGGAAGGACAAGTCAGTACAGCGACATTGCTGAATAAAAATGACAGCTCAGAACGTTGGCTTCATACTGGCTATAAAGTGGAATTGTTTACCGATGATGCAGAAGGTTATTACCTGAATGTCACGACCGATGCACCATGTTGGTTTGTACTTTGGCGCATGGAGGAAGATGCAGGCATTAGTGATGTACCAGTTGCCAAACCTGAAATGGTGAGTTTGAGTTACCATGATGCCGGTCGTTGGATGGACGCGCAGGAGACGGTGGATCAAGTGCCGCTACCACCTGAGATGGTGGCGTGGTTGCAGTCTTTTGTAGATAAGTACCACGTGATTGAGCCGAAAAAACGCAAACGACCTGAGAGCTTCAAACGGCTAGAAGATCGGTTTGGAAATCCCGTATCTATCTCGACCGATAAGAAATTTGGAGGCAGTGGTCATGGCTGACAGTTTTTTCGGACGTTGGTCAAAGCGTAAGCAAGAAGTGCGTGAGGGTCATCCACTTGTTGATCCGATGCGGATACCTGATGTTGCAAAAGTGAGTGCAGCATCTGATGTGCAGGCGCAGCAGGCGGTGAGCCAATCAGTCAAAGGTACCACAAAAGCTGTGCCAGATGAGAAGCCTGATATGCCACTGCCAACCATGGAAGATGTGCATATGCTTACAGCAGATTCCGATTTTGCCCCTTTCGTGGCACGCAATGTGTCGCCGCAAGTGCGCAATTCGGCGATGAAAAAATTATTTGCAGACCCACATTACAACGTGATGGACAGGTTGGATATTTACATTGATGATTATTCCAAACCCGACCCGTTGCCAATGTCCATGCTGCGTCAAATGGCAAGTGCGAAGTTTTTGAACTTGTTTAAAGAAGACGTTGAAGATAAAGGTGATGCAGCGAATTATGAAACCGAAAAGCCATTATTGGAAGATGGCGATTCGCCAATTGATAAAAATATGTCACAGTCCGAGGATGAAGAAGCGGAAGATTCGTCAAGCAATGAAATTGAAGATGCAGGTTTAGTATCTCAAAAAACCCTACCCAAAACTACACATGACCACACTGATATGCGATTGCGGCAAGACCATGCCGTTGGACCCCACAAGTCTGGGCGCGGCACTGAATGAAAAGCTTAGCCTTCATTCCTCTTTATGCCGACGTGAGGTAGGTAGTTACCAGCAAGCCATTCAAACAGGTGAGGATGTTGTTGTTGCATGCACACAAGAAAAACGTCTTTTTGCTGAAATGGCAGAGCAGACTGCTGGAGCGAGCTCAGTGGTGCGCTTTGTCAATATTCGCGAAACTGGGGGATGGAGCAAAGATGCAGGTCATGCGGGCCCTAAGTTGGCGGCCATGTTGGCAGCCGCAAATTTGCCTGAACCTGAACCCGTTGCCACGGTCAGCTACAAGAGTGCTGGTCGATTACTCATCATAGGAACATTAGAAGATGCCGAGCAAGCCGCTGGCCTATTGGGTGATGAGTTGGATATTGCAATTTTTACCCAAGGCACGGGTCGTGGTGACATTCTGCAAGAACGGCGATATCCGGTATTGGGCGGTCACATCCAGTCACTCAATGGCTGGCTAGGTGAATTTAAACTGACTTGGGCACATGACAACCCCATAGATTTGGATTTGTGCACGCGATGCAATGCCTGTGTGGCTGCTTGTCCTGAAAGTGCCATTGGCTTGGATTACCAAGTTGATATGAGCTTGTGCAAGTCGCACCGCTCATGTGTCAAGGCATGCCAAGTGGCGGCGATTGACTTCACACGTGAACCCGAGTCTGCAACTGATACCTTTGATTTGGTATTTGATCTGCGTGCTGCACCTGCGTTTACACAACATGCTTTGCCACAAGGCTACTTTCATGGCCATGCACTGGATGCGCAAATATTGTTGAAAATACGAGCCTTGGTGGGAGAGTTTGAAAAACCCAGGTTTTTTTCATACAAACAAAAGCTATGCGCGCATAGCCGCAACGAGCAGATTGGTTGTAACGCTTGTGTGGATGTGTGTTCTGCATCGGCTATCAGCAGCGACCGGGAGCGTCAGCAAATCAAAATCAACCCACATTTGTGCGTAGGTTGCGGTACTTGTACAACAGTCTGCCCTAGCGGTGCTTTGACTTTTGCTTATCCAAAGGCCAGTGAACAGGGTGTCAAACTTAAAACACAGCTCAGTACCTATACCAGAACAGGTGGTAAAAATGCGGCTTTGTTACTGCATAGCCAAAAGGCAGGGCAAAAAATCATAGATGATTTGGGGCGCATGGCAAGGCTTGACAAAGATGTCTATGGCGTTCCTGCACGGGTCTTGCCTGTGTCGCTTTGGCATACCTCATCACTTGGTATGGACGCTTGGCTCACAGCCATTTGTTACGGCGCATCACAAGTGTGGGTATTGATGACAGACGAAGAAGCACCACAGTACCGAGAGGCTTTGCAGAACCAAATGGCGGTGGCGCAAGGTATCTTGACTGGTTTAGGCTACAAGGGCGAGCATTTCAAAATTCTTTTCGCTAAAGATGCACGTGATATGTCGGCCCTAGACCGTGATTTGCAAGCGCTGCCAGCACAAACGGTGAGTCAATCAGCAAGTTTTGCAATCCAAACAGATAAGCGTGATACTTTGGAATTGGCACTACAGCATCTGATAACACATGCGCCAACGAAAGATTTGCCATCTGAGATTTCGTTGCCAAGTGCCGGGTCCCCATTGGGTACTGTCGTTATCAACAAAGACGCTTGCACCCTGTGCTTGAGCTGTGTCAATGCTTGTCCCGCCAGTGCATTGCAAGACAATACAGATGCACCGCAATTGAAGTTCATTGAAAAGAACTGTGTGCAATGCGGCTTGTGCGTCAAAACGTGCCCTGAAAAAGCATTGTCTTTGAAGCCGCAATTGAATTTGTTGCCGCAACGCAAAGATGCGGTTCTTATCAACGAAATGAAACCCTATGCTTGTGTGCGTTGTGGTAAGCCATTTGGCACGCTCAAAGCCATTGAATCGATGCTGGGCAAACTTGCAGGTCACAGCATGTTCCAAGGGGCGGCCATTGAGCGATTGAAGATGTGCAGCGATTGTCGCGTCATCGATATTCACACTTCAAGCACTGAATCAAAAATCACAGATTTTTAAGTTGGGCACATATTTATGACAGAACATTCAAATTCATTGGTGTCCAGTGCTTTAGATGTAGAAATAGCTCGCGCAGAAATATATGGCCTGTTATCTGCTTTCTACTATGCATCTCCCGCTGCAGACTTATTGGCACAAGTGCGTGTTGCGGCAACCGACACACCCGAAGCGGGTGCTTTTTTAGAAGAGCCGTGGCGCGCGTTTGTGGGTGTCGCCCGTTCTATGAGCGATAAGTCCGTTCAAAACGAATACGATGATTTGTTTGGCGGTATAGGTAAGCCTGAGGTATATCTCTATGGCTCACATTTTTTAAATGGATTTTTAAATGAAAAATCTTTGGCAAGATTGCGCACTGATTTGCAGTCGTTAGGTTTGGAGAGGTCAGACGCCATGGCTGATACGGAAGACCACATCGCATATTTGTTTGAGGTGATGCGTTATCTGGTTGCTGGAGACGATGTGGCCGTAGCCAACTTGACACAACAGCGTGAATTTTTTTCAAAACACATACAACCTTGGGTGAATTCAATGTGTAACGATATAAAGATGAATAAAAAAGCAGTGTTCTACGCTGCTTTGTCCGATTTGACAGTGGCATTCATGGGTATAGAAGCACAGGGTTTTGACATGCTCGCATGAGCATTGCATGAAGGTTATACATAAGCCATAATGCAATCGTGGTGGGGTTTTCCCTTATGAAATAAGCACCATGAGTTGCGCAAATCGGGATACATTGAACCGTTGATTTAAATTGAAAATTATTTGGAGCA
This sequence comes from uncultured Polaromonas sp., assembly GCA_937863225.1. Taxonomy (GTDB): domain Bacteria; phylum Pseudomonadota; class Gammaproteobacteria; order Burkholderiales; family Burkholderiaceae_C; genus Aalborgiella. The sequence goes on along the minus strand of CALMEI010000051.1, from coordinate 13,379 downwards.
AATCATGCTAAAAAACCCTGCAAACACCAATGAGAAAACCTCTCGCCGCGGTTTTTTTCTTACGGCAGGCACGGCCAGTGCAGCTGTTGCTGGCGTCGTCGCATTGAAAGCGCCCAATGAACCTGAAGCCATCACTGAAATTTTGAAACCCGTGCCACCCAAAGGCGGTGGTTACCAACTCACCGAACACGTCAAACAGTATTACAAAACCGCGATGGTTTAATGATTTTGACAAGCATCATCTTTTTTTTGGAGCGTATATGTTGTTAACCAAAAAAGCCAGTTCGTCTGAAAATTCGAATCGTTCAACTTTTGTGCACAGTCTGCGAAGAGGTTTGTCTCAAGCCTTGCCGACGATGGACAGACGCGCATTTTTGCATCGTTCAGGATTAGGCGTGGGGGTTGGCATTGCAGCTACTCAGCTTACTCTGGTAAAAAAAGCTAATGCCGCCACTGACAAATCTGTCATTGGTGCGGGCAAAGTAGAAGTCAAGCGTACGGTTTGTACACATTGTTCTGTCGGATGTGCAGTTGATGCAATCGTTGAAAACGGTGTCTGGGTTCGCCAAGAACCAGTCTTTGACTCGCCGTTAAATTTAGGATCTTACTGTGCTAAAGGTGCTTCATTGCGCGAGCATGGGCATGGCGAGTTTCGTTTGCGCTACCCAATGAAGCTTGTAAATGGTAAATACGAACGTATCAGTTGGGACACGGCATTAACAGAAATCAGCGCCAAAATGTTGGAACTGAAAAAAGCCAGTGGACCGGACAGCGTGTATTTTGTCGGATCGTCTAAACACAGCAATGAGCAAGCATATTTGCTGCGCAAGTTTGTGAGCTTCTGGGGTACCAACAATTGTGACCACCAAGCACGTATTTGTCATTCCACCACCGTAGCGGGTGTGGCTAATACATGGGGCTATGGTGCGATGACCAATTCGTACAACGATATGCAAAACAGCAAATGCGCTTTGTACATTGGTTCTAACGCCGCAGAAGCGCATCCTGTGAGTTTGTTGCACATGTTGCATGCCAAAGAAACTGGCACCAAAATGATTGTTGTGGATCCGCGTTTTACGCGCACTGCTGCCAAGGCGGATGAATTTGTTCGGATACGTTCTGGCTCTGATATTCCATTTTTGTTTGGTGTGCTGTACCACATCTTTAAGAACAATTGGGAAGATACCAAATACATCAATGACCGTGTACATGGCATGGAGAAAGTCAAAGAAGAAGTTCTTGCCAAGTGGACGCCAGCCAACGTGGAAGATGCTTGTGGCGTGAAAGAAGAGCAGGTTTTGCGTGTCGCCAAAATGATGAGTGACAACCGGCCAAGCACCTTGGTGTGGTGCATGGGGCAAACGCAACACACCATTGGCAATGCGATGGTTCGCGCTTCGTGTATTTTGCAGCTTGCGCTTGGAAACGTGGGTAAATCTGGGGGTGGGACCAACATTTTCCGCGGGCACGACAATGTGCAAGGGGCAACTGACGTCGGCCCCAATCCTGACTCTCTGCCAGGTTACTACGGAATCGTTGAAGGATCATGGAAGCATTTCGCCAAAGTGTGGGGGGTTGATTTTGAGTGGATCAAAAAACAATTCAGTTCGCCTGCGATGATGAGTAAGCCAGGCACAACGGTGTCACGCTGGATTGATGGTGTGTTGGAGAAAAATGAGTTAATCGACCAAGATTCAAATTTGCGCAGCGTCTTCATGTGGGGGCACGCGCCAAATTCTCAGACGCGCGGACTGGAAATGAAGCGTGCGATGGACAAGCTGGATTTACTGGTGGTGATAGATCCCTACCCATCAGCTACTGCCGCTATGGCGGCTATGCCAGGCAAGCCAGAAGATCTGAATCCTAACCGCGCCGTCTATTTATTGCCCGCCGCAACGCAATTTGAAACCAGTGGTTCGGCAACAGCTTCTAATCGCTCCATTCAGTGGCGTGAAAAGGTCATCGAGCCTTTATGGGAAAGCCGCAGTGATCATATGATCATGCAACAGCTTGCGGACAAATTAGGGTTTGGTAAAGAATTGTCCAAAAACTACAAAATGCAAAAAGTAAACGGTATGGATGAACCTGTACCTGAAGACATTTTGCGTGAGATTAACAAAGGTGTTTGGACCATTGGCTACACCGGCCAAAGTCCAGAACGCTTAAAAGCGCATATGCGCAATATGCATGTGTTTGATGTCAAAACACTGAAAGCAAAAGGCAATGCCAAAGATAAAGAGACTGGCTATGACTTTACGGGCGATTATTTCGGTTTGCCATGGCCGTGCTACGGGACTGCAGCCATCAAGCATCCTGGATCACCAAACTTGTACGACACATCCAAACATGTGATGGAAGGTGGTGGCAATTTTCGCGCAAACTTTGGCGTAGAGCGTGAAGGCAAATCATTGCTGGCAGAAGATGGTTCTCATTCTATCGGTGCAGAGATCACTACTGGCTACCCAGAGTTTGATCATGTTTTGATGAAAAAACTCGGCTGGTGGGATGATTTGACCGAAGCTGAAAAAGCGGGCGCTGAAGGCAAAAACTGGAAAACAGATTTGACAGGCGGCATTCAACGAGTGGTCATGCAAGTCCATGGTTGCCATCCTTTTGGGAATGCCAAAGCACGTGCAGTGGTGTGGAATTTCCCAGACCCGATTCCACAACATCGTGAGGCTTTGTACAGCACACGACCCGACTTGGTCGCTAAATACCCAACCCATGATGACAAAAAAGCCTTCTGGCGGTTGCCCACATTGTATAAAACGATTCAGCAGAAAAACATTGCAGACAAAGTGCATGAAAAATTCCCGCTGATTTTGACCTCCGGTCGTTTGGTTGAATTTGAGGGGGGCGGTGAAGAAACTCGCTCGAACCCATGGTTGGCTGAATTGCAGCAAGAGGCATTTGTTGAGATTAACCCTAAAACGGCTGCTGAGCGTGGCATTCAAAACGGTGGGCGTGTTTGGTTAATGAGTCCGACTGGCGCACGTCTGAACGTTCAAGCACTTGTTACTGAGCGAGTAGACACCGGCACAGTCTGGATGCCCTTTCACTTCTCAGGACGTTGGCAGGGAGCAGACATGTTGGCGCATTACCCCAACGGCGCAGCTCCGATCGTGCGTGGTGAAGCGGTCAACACGGCGACAACTTATGGTTACGACAGCGTCACCATGATGCAAGAAACCAAGTCAACAATCTGCAACATTGAACGCGCATAAGGAGTCATCATGGCAAGAATGAAATTTGTTTGTGATGCAGAACGATGCATCGAATGCAATGGTTGTGTGACAGCTTGTAAAAATGAAAACGAAGTTCCATGGGGTGTGAACCGCCGCAGGGTTGTCACTTTGAATGACGGTGTACCTGGTGAAAAATCAATCTCAGTTGCATGCATGCACTGTAGTGATGCGCCCTGCATGGCAGTTTGCCCCGTCAATTGCTTCTATCGCACCGATGAAGGGGTGGTTTTACATGACAAGGATGTTTGCATCGGTTGTGGGTATTGCTCTTATGCGTGCCCATTTGGAGCGCCACAATTTCCTTCGCAAGGTACTTTTGGTGTGCGCGGCAAAATGGACAAGTGCACATTTTGCGCTGGTGGTCCAGAAGCCAATGGCAGCCAAGCGGAATTCGATAAATATGGACGCAACCGTTTAGCTGAAGGTAAATTGCCAGCTTGTGCCGAACAATGCTCGACCAAAGCACTCTTGGCTGGAGACGGCGATGTCGTCGCCGATATTTTCCGCAACCGTGTGCTCAAGCGTGGCAAAGGTGCTGAAGTATGGGGCTGGGGAACAGCATACGGTTCAAAACAAGCTGGGCAACCTCCAGCAAGTGCTGCTGTCACTGAGGCAGCTAAAGGAGGAAAAGTATGAAAACTACTTTTTTGATTATTTGTGCAACCCTATTTGCATTGACCGCTTGCAGCGATCGACAACAAACGGCAGCAACACCACGTAAAGATGCTGCGCCCTACACGGGTACGGGCGTTGCCTCTTTTACACAATCTGGTTGGAAGGCTGGCGAAACGCCAGCTGATAAAGCAGCTTGGGAGCAGCATTTGAAATCTCGTATGCAATATAGTCAAAACGACTATACACGTGCTAACTAATCGCAAAGAAAGGGACAGCACTATGCTACGCTCTCACTTTGCTAGCCTTACAAAAGCACTGACAATTGCCGCATGCTTGTTGAGCTTCAACACTATGGCCAGTGCTCAATCTGTTGCCATGCCAACTGCCGATGCAAAAAACCCACCTGCAATGGCAGCCTCTGCGCCAGCAGTCGCTGGGGTTCAAAGTGCCAATATCTTTGAGATAAAACCTGATGCAAGCTTGGATACGGGTTACGCCACACAAAGCAATGGCGAACGCGCCAAAGTTCAACCGGGAAACAACGCTCCCATGTGGCGTCAAGTTGGTAGTGGTGCAGAAGGTTACAGCAGTCTGCCGAAGGCCACGGCACCAGAAGCGGGTGTTTTGATTCAACCCTTCACGCAATATCCAGGTTCGCGCTTGACAACAGCCGGCGAAGCATGGAGACAAGTGCGCAACAATTGGATCATTCCATACGGTGGTGCATTGTTATTGATTGTGCTGGGCGCGATTGGTTTGTTTTATTGGCGCAGAGGCACCATTGAGCTCAATGAAAGCCCGACCGGAAGAAAAATAGAGCGCTTCACTCCTTTTGAGCGCTCTGCGCACTTGGCCAACGCCATTGCATTTGTCATACTTGCAATCTCAGGTCTGGTGATGGCTTTTGGTCAATACCTCTTACAACCATTGATAGGTTCAAGTCTTTTTGGCTATCTGACATTTTTGCTGAAGAACGCACACAACTTTGCGGGTCCGGTATTTGCCATTTCACTGATAGTTGTTATTTTCACTTATGTGCGTGACAATTTGCCAGCTAAAGGTGATTTATCTTGGTTGCTAAAAGGTGGTGGCTTGTTGTCAAAACAACATGTGAAGGCTGGGCGATTTAATGCTGGCGAAAAATTGCTGTTTTGGTTAGGGGTTTTCGCGTTTGGCCTGATAGTGGTGGCATCTGGATTGGTTTTAGATAAACTGGTTCCGGGCTTGAACTATGAACGCAGTACGATGCAAATTGCGCATATGGTGCATGCAGTTGCAACCATTGCCATGATGGGGTTGTTCATGGGGCACATTTATTTGGGAACCATAGGAACTGAAGGAACTTTGCAAGGCATGCAAACAGGTTATGTAGACGAAACATGGGCCAAAGAACATCACGCCTTGTGGCTTGAAGATATCAAATCAGGCAAAATTTCTGCCCACCGCACTGCCGACAAAAACTCTGCACGCGCTGCATCTGCAAAAATTGCAAAAGCATAAAGGAATTTGAAAATGAAACCAAAACACGCTTTGACATTCATGGCATTGCTGCTGGTCGGGTTCACCACCACAGCGATTGCAAAACTGCCTGCTCCATCTGATGAGGCAAAAGCGAAAGCTGCAGAAGCAGCTGCTAAAACTGCTTGGACGGGAAAGGTCGACAGTTATTTGTTATGCAAGTCACAAGACAAAACAGCGGCACATTATTACAAAACCCATAAAACGGCCAAACCTGCAGTCGCTGCACCTGCATGTGCAGACCCGGGGCCATTTGTCTACCCATTGCCAGTGGCAGCCGCAACAACACCAGCAGCTTCTCCTGCAGCGCCTACAGTTGCCAGCGCTGCGGCAACCACCAAACCTGCTGTCGCGGCTGCGCCAGCCAAAAAACCCTGAACGCCGCGTTTCCGTACTTGTCCCACGCAAGCGCACCTGTGGTGCGTGAAGTGATAGCTGTAGATGAATTTGGACAGAATCGTACACTTTTTATACCTGCTGAGCGTGCCTTAACCATCTACGTTGACAAGCGTGAACTGGTGACCTTGATGACGCTGGGGGCGCATCCAGAATGGCTGGTGCTTGGCTACTTGCGAAACCAACGACTGATTGAAAACCTTGCGGAAATTGAATCGATAACGGTCGATTGGGATGTTGGTGCTGCCGCAGTTAAAACTCGGCAAGGTATTTCTGACATAGAAAAGCGTACCGAAAAACGCGTTGTCACTTCAGGATGCGGCCAGGGTAGCTTGTTTGGTGATGTGCTGGATGCATTCGATGGTATCAAACTGCCAGAGGCCAAAGTCACCCAATCGCAATTAGAAGATATAACCGACACCATCCGTTTGCAAGACAGTATTTACAAACAAGCAGGCTCTGTGCATGGCTGCGCATTGTTTTCGATCAGTGGAAAAAGTGCAGAAAAGCTGGTCTTTGTGGAAGATGTAGGGCGCCACAATGCCATTGACACCATTGCAGGTTGGATGTGGTTGCAGGATGAAGCCGTGCACGGACAAGATAAGGTTTTCTATTCAACTGGCAGGCTGACCAGCGAAATGGTCATGAAGGCGGCACAGATGGGTGTGCCTATTGTCGTCTCACGCAGTGGCATGACTGAAATGGGATTGGCTTTGGCGCTTCAACTTAATCTGTGTGCAATTGGTCGTGCGACAAACAAACGGTTTTTATGTTTTTCAGCACCTGACCGAGTGCAATGGCAAACCAGAACGATCGCAGCTTAATCTAAACCTCTTGTGTGGCGTCACGCCCCATGAGTTGTGCCACTGCACTTTTTGCACTGATGGTGCCGTCCAGCACGTCAACGACGCTTTGAGTGATGGGCATTTCCACACCCAGTGACTGTGCGCGTTGACTCACTGTGCGGGCGCTGTAAACGCCTTCAGCCACGTGGCCCAGTGAGGTGACTGCTTGGCTCAGGCTTTGTCCTTGGGCCAACAACAAACCCACTTGGCGATTACGGCTTAAATCACCTGTCGCAGTCAAAATCAAATCACCTAATCCAGACAAACCCATCAAAGTTTCAGGTTTGGCGCCCAATGCCACACCCAGCCGCGTCATTTCAGCCAAGCCGCGTGTCAACAAAGCTGCACGCGCATTCAATCCCAGGTTCAAACCATCGCACAAACCCGTGGCAATGGCCAACACATTTTTGACTGCGCCACCCACTTCCACACCAATCACATCGTCATTGGCATAGATACGCAATGCTGTGCTGTGAAAAGCCGCAACCAAGGCATCGCACACGTTGGCGTGGTTGCTGGCTGCAACCAGGGCAGTGGGTTGTCCGCGTGCCACTTCCAGCGCAAAACTCGGCCCACTTAAAACACCATAGCGCAGCTTGTCATGACAAACTTCTGCAGCAATTTCATGTCCCAGCAAGCCGACATGTCCAGCTAGTGCTGTCTCAAAACCTTTGCACAGCCACACCACCGGGCAAGTGACGTCTTGCAGCTGCAACAACATGCCTCGCAAAGCAGACATGGGCGTGGCGATGATGCATACATCGGCTGCGACACAGTGCGTTGGCACATCGCCATGCGTGATTTGCAATGCATCGGGTAAAGTGATTTGTGGCAAATAGCGTGCATTCTTGCGCGTTGTCTGCATCTGCGCCGCTTGCACTGCATCGCGCGCCCACAGCGTGACCTGGTGCTCAAATTGATTGTTCGCTACTTTGTTGGCGGCACTGACCGCCATAGCCGTACCCCAAGCACCCGCACCTAAAATTGAGATTTTCATGTGGACTGTTTGAGGTGAGAAGTTAAATGCTATATATTTAATAGCACTCTAGGCAATCATTATGCCGCCTAGAGGCCAATTTTTCATATATTTTGCGGAAAAGTCCTATTGCAGAGGCGTTGCTGCTGCTTGGGCTTGCTGCTGTTCGTACATGGCTTGAAAATTAATTTCAGCCAAATGCACAGGTGGAAAGCCGGCGCGGGAAATCATGTCTGACACATTGCTGCGCAAGTAGGGGTAGACAATTTGTGGGCAAGTGATGCCCATGATTGGTGGCATTTGCTCTTCAGGTAAGTTGCGAATTTCAAAAATGCCGGCTTGCTTGGCTTCAACCAAAAAAACGGTTTTCTCGGCAATTTTGGTGTGCACAGTGGCAGTCACTGATACTTCATACACGCCTTCAGAAACAGGTGTGGCTTCCACGCCCAATTGGATGTCCACAGCTGGGTTATCTTGCTGCAACAAAATGGCAGGAGAATTGGGTTGTTCGAGTGACGCCTCTTTCAAGTAAACGCGCTGGATTTGAAATACGGGTTCTAAATTGGGTGTGCTTGCTTCAGCCATGGGATGCTTTCAGTAAAAGAAAAAGGGTTCAAGAAGAACCCATTATCTCAGACCCAACACAGCTGCTGGCCAACAGCGGGTTTAAGCGTTCAATTGTTGTTCCAAGTCATGCAAAACTTGGTAGCAGTTGAACACCTGCGCGACGCTGGAATTGGGTTCACGGCCCTCTTTGATGGCGGCAAAAAATTCGCGGTCTTGCAGCTCAATGCCATTCATGGAAACGTCAACCTTGCTGACATCAATTTTTTCGTCTTTGCCATTGAACAAGTCATCGTAGCGTGCGATGTAGGTGGCGCTGTCGCCAATGTAACGGAAAAATGTGCCCAATGGCCCGTCATTGTTAAAGCTCAATGACAGTGTGCAAATCGCACCATTCGCAGCTTTAAGTTGTATCGACATGTCCATTGCAATGCCCAATGTGGGGTGTATCGGTCCTTGTAGCGCATTGGCTTTGACAATCGGGCTGCCAGCTTGGTAGGCAAACAAATCTACGGTGTGTGCCGCATGGTGCCACAGTAAATGGTCTGTCCAACTGCGGGCTTGCCCCAATGCGTTCATGTTGGTGCGTCTAAAAAAGTAGGTTTGCACATCCATTTGCTGAATATTGAATGTTCCAGCTTTGATTTGATTGTGTACAAATTGGTGGCTGGGGTTGAAGCGCCGCGTGTGGCCGCACATGGCCACCAGTCCACTGGTTTTGGCCAACGCCACCACTTCGCTGGCGCCTTTGAGCGTATCTGCCAATGGGATTTCTACCTGCACATGTTTGCCGGCTTTGAGGCAAGCCAAAGTTTGATCGGCGTGCATTTGCGTGGGTGTGCACAAGATCACAGCATCCACATCCTTGAGTGCCAAGCTTTCATTTAAATCGGTCGTGACATGCGCAATGCCATATTTGGTGGCGACTTCTTTGGTTTTTTCCAAATCTCGGCTGATCAACGAAACGACTTCAACGCCGTCAATGTTTTTAATGCCGTCTAAATGCTTGATGCCGAATGCGCCTGCGCCTGCGAGGGCGACTTTGATGGTCTTGCTCATAAATTGTCCTTAAATATTTGAATTTCTTTATATCCGTTCGCCCTGAGCTTGTCGAAGGGTTCGACAGGCTCACCCCGAACGGTGTCAGTGGTTTTCTAAGATTAAGTGTCCAACTGATGTGTTGCTGGCAGGCACATGGTGAAAGCGGTGAATTTCTTTCGGTGCTTTGCCAATCTTGTTGGCATCGTCACTGATGTCTGACATGGCGCCGCGTGCAATCAACCACATCACCAATTCAATGCCTTCAGAGCCTGCTTCACGCACGTAGTCGATGTGTGGCATGGTGGCCAAGTCGGCCGGGTCATTCACCATGCGTTCAACAAAGGCTTTGTCCCAATCGAGGTTGATTAAACCCGCTCGTGCGCCTTGCAGCTGGTGGCTCATGCCGCCCGTGCCCCAAATTTGGACGTTCAAATTTTGGTCAAAGCTTTCGATGGCTTTGCGCAAGGCTTTGCCTAAGTTAAAGCAACGCTGACCCGACGGCACCGGGTATTGCACCACGTTCACTGCAAACGGAATGACTGGACAAGGCCACGCTGTCACATCGCCACACATCAGCGACAACGGCACCGTTAAGCCATGGTCCACATCCATTTTGTTGACGATGGTTAAATCAAAATCTTGCTGAATGACAGACTGTGCAATGTGCGCGGCCAATTCGGGATGGCCTTGCACCACTGGCACAGGCCGCGCACCATAGCCTTCGTCAGCCGGCGTGAACGATTCGGCGCAACCAATTGCAAAAGTGGGAATCATCTCCAAACTGAAGGCGGTGGCGTGGTCGTTGTACACCAAAAAAATCACATCTGGCTTGTTGTCTTTCATCCATAGCTTGGATTTTTCGTAGCCTTTGAACACGGGTTGCCAATAGGGTTCGTGGTCTTTTTTCAGGTCGAGTGCCGCGCCAATGGCAGGCACGTGCGAGGTGTAAACGGAAGCGGTTATTTTTGCCATGAGGTTTTTTAATCCAATAATTTGCCAGTGCCATGCCCTTGCGGTTGACGATTCACTTGGGCATCGCCATCTTCACCAATCACGCGGTTGCCATCGGCGGATCGGCCACCGGCAATCATCATGTCGCGGTATTCCAACTCGGTCATTCCCGTCATGCTGCCCGCCATTTGCTGAAAGCTTTTGCCGTGCGTGGCACCGAGTTTGGCTAAGAAATAAATGTTGCCACCCAACGCAATGGCGCGGTTCAAATCAGCCGTTAGCACAGCTTGCTTTTGGTCTTCAGACATCGGCCACTCATCCAAATAGGCTCGCTGGTTGGCTTTGAAGCGTTCGCGATTTTCAGCTTTCATCAGTGACATGCAAAACTGGTTCAAGTGATAGCCTTTGCGGCTTTGTTCGGCATCAAAAATTGTGGTGCCGGGAATATCGAGGTATGGCTTGTGCAGCGACATTAAATTTCTCCAAACTTGCCCGAATCAAAATCGACAAACGCTTGTTGGATTTCTGCTTTGGTGTTCATCACAAACGGGCCGTAACCAACGACGGTCTCGTTGATGGGCTCACCAGCCAAAAGCAACAAATGTGCGTCGGCACTGGCCTGTATGTGCACAGCACTGCCTTGGCGGCTGAGCACCACCAGTTGTGCTGCACCCACGGGGCTGCTGTCGTTGATGCGCACGGTGCCGCTTTGCACCAACAACAAGGTGGTCCATCCATCGGGTTGAGTCAGCGACAGGGTTTGCCCGGCCTTCACGTGCAGATCCCACAAACGTATGGGTGTGTAGGTCTCGGCGGCACCTTTGTGCCCATCTAAATCACCGGCAATCAAGCGGACCGTGCCAGCCTCTGAATCCACCTGTGCAATTTGTGCTTGGCTGATGGCCTGGTAGTGCGCGGGCGTCATTTTGTTTTTGGCCGGTAAGTTCACCCACAGTTGCACCATGTGCATGGTGCCGCCTTGCTGGCTGAAGGCGGGGGAGTGAAATTCGTTGTGCACGATACCGGCGCCAGCTGTCATCCACTGCACATCGCCAGCGGCAATGGTGCCGCCACCGCCAGCGGAGTCGCGGTGTGTGACCTCGCCCGCATAGGCAATGGTGACGGTTTCAAAGCCACGGTGCGGATGCGAGCCGACGCCATTGGGGGCACCGTTGTTGGGAGCAAACTGTGTGGGTGCGCCATAGTCCATCAACAAAAATGGGCTGAACAAAGCCGCGTTATCGTTGTAGTTGAACATGCCGTGCACCTTAAAGCCATTGCCCACCCAGTGTTGCGGTGGTGCGCTTTTGATTTGAACGATGGTTTTGGCCATGGTTTGTGTCATGTTGTGTGCAACAGGGGTCGACATGCTGTATTCCTTATGAATGCCAATAGAGACGGGTGGGATTGTCCACCAACAGTTTGTGTTGCAATTCTGGCGTGGTTGCGATGTGTGGGATGAAGTCCACCAACAAGCCATCATCGGGCATGTGGTCTTTTAAATTCGGGTGCGGCCAATCGGTGCCCCATAACACGCGGTCTGGGAATTCATCCACAATGGCTTTGGCAAAGGGGATGACGTCCGCATAGGCATGTTGCTCACCATTCAATGCTTTAGGACCAGTCACGCTCAAACGTTCAGGACAACTCACTTTGCTCCACACATTGGGGTGCTCACGCATGAATTTTTGGAACAAACCAAACTGTGGGCCACTCACTGGCAGCGACACATCAGGGCGCCCCATGTGGTCCACCACAATGGTGGTGGGCAAGGCGGTGAAAAAATCCCACAATTCGGGCAAGTCCACCGCTTCAAAATAAATCACCACATGCCATCCCCAATGGGCAATGCGACTGGCAATTTCTAAGAGCTCGTCTTTGGGGGTGAAATCAACCAAGCGTTTGACAAAATTGAACCTGACACCGCGCACACCCGCATCATGCATGGCCTGGATATCGGCATCTGTCACGCTGCGTTTGACGGTAGCCACACCGCGCGCCTTGCCTTTGGAAGACAGCAGTGCGTCGACCAAAGCGCGGTTGTCGGCGCCGTGGCAGGTGGCTTGCACGATGACGTTTTTATCAAAACCCAAATGGTCGCGCAGGGTAAACAGTTGCGCTTTGGACGCATCACATGGCGTGTACTTGCGCTCAGGTGCATAGGGAAACACAGCACCCGGTCCGAAAACATGGCAGTGCGCATCGACCGCGCCAGCGGGCAGTTGGAAGCGTGGTTGGCTGGGGCCTCTGTACCAGTCTAGCCAGCCTGGGGTTTTAGTGAAATTCATAAGTCAATCTATTTACTATAATTTTGATAGCACTGTAGGCACTATTTGTAACGGGTAGAGGCCAAAAAGGCATGTAAATTATCAGCTATCTACGTTGCTGAACCATTTAATCGATGTATTTCAAGCCGGCTTTTTCCAGCGGTTCTCGCATGCTGTACATGTCAAGACCTAATATCCCTGAAGCGAGTTTGGCGCGTTTTTCACCTTCAAAACTTTCGCGTTTTTGTGCGGCTGCCAGCGTTTCAAGCGCGCGTGCGGCGGGCACGCAGACCACGCCATCATCGTCCGCCACCATCACATCGCCAGGTGTCACCAGCATGCCCGCACAGACGATGGGTATGTTGACCGAGCCCAATGTCGCTTTAATGGTGCCTTTGCTGCTGATGGCTTTGCTCCACACGGGGAAGTTCATGCGCTGCAACTCTTTCACATCACGCACACCCGCATCAATGATGAGTGCGCGTGCGCCACGTGCTTGGAAACTGGTGGCGAGCAAATCGCCAAAATAGCCATCGGTGCATTCGGCTGTAACCGCTGCGACAACCACATCACCCGGTTGGATTTGTTCAGCCACCACGTGCATCATCCAGTTGTCGCCCGGTTGCAGCAACACGGTGACGGCGGTGCCCGGGATTTGTTGCCCGGCGGAAATGGGTCGCATATAGGGTTTCAACAAACCCACACGGCCCATGGCCTCGTGCACCGTGGCCGAGCCCAAAGCGGCCATTCCATCGGCAGCGGTGCGGTTTGCACGGTTAATGTTGCGGTAAACAACGCCTAGTTCGTACATATGAAGACTCCTTATTGATTCTTGGCTTTGAGCAAGGCATCCAAACGCGGAAACACGCGACGGGTGTTGCCTTCGTAAATTTGATAACGGTCGGCATCGCTCAAAATTTTGGAAGCCTGGATGTAGCGTTTGGTGTCGTCGTAGTAGTTG
>CALMEI010000050.1 GCA_937863225.1 uncultured Polaromonas sp. | reverse complement strand
AAGCCGCGCAAGCCTTACTCACCGCCGCCCGCGAAACCGTCTTTGCCCAAGCAGCGTCAGACGTCGATTCCAACAGCGAACTGGCCAAACTGCTGCCGCACATCACCCTCTATGGTGCAGTGCCCATGCCCATGCAACGCATCGCCAACATCGAACGCGCCCAACTGTTAGTCGAATCCGCCAGCCGCAAAGCCCTGCAACAATTTCTAGCCCACTGGCAAAGTGTCCTCCAATCGACTCCTCAAAAAGGCATCATCCGTTGGGCGGTCGATGTGGATCCAATGGTGATTTAAAGCGTCATGTGGTCACAGTACCAAATTAACTTTGTCACCCATAAATCATTATGTTGTGTTCATGTCCGCTTGACTTCTCATTGGGGAGGGACTTATGAATAAGGCGTGCCATCTTTGTGGGTGAAATGCCATTGGCCTTGAACCATGGACGCTTTCAAGTCATCGTCGGGGTAACTGCCTTCGTCGCCAGCGCTGCGGTCGCCAACTTCGAGGTAGATGACGGTTTCGTTGGTTTCATTGATCAAACGATGGCCATTGCCTGTGCCTGCTTTGAATCCTGCGCACATGCCAGGCGACAATGGGGTGTAGCCTTCATCGGTATGCTGAGTGGGATGGCCTTGCACGATGTAAATGAATTCGTCTTGCTTGGTGTGGGCGTGGCGCAAAGCTGAAACGGCATGGGGTGCCAAATGCGTGAGGTTCACGCCAAAATTAGTCAAACCAAAAATATCGCCCAGCGTGTGCTTGATTCGGCCAGCCATGCGTGATGCAAAAGGCTCTGGATAAACCGAGGGTTTGTTGCGTGCGGGTACATCCGCAGCGACTACAGACAGTGGGTAAAGTGGTGTGGGCATGGTGTTCAATAATGGGGTGGCAAATCATCGCGCAAACTGCGCACAGTGGTTGGGGCGCTGTTGTTTTGTGCTTGGCGTAAATCGTGCACGGCTTGTAGCAGGGCGTCGATTTGCGCCTGCTGCCGGATAATCACTTGGTCAAGTTTGTCGATAGCGTCGTCGGCAAAGCTGGCTTTGATTTCCAGCGCTTCGATTCTGGCGACGAGTTTTTCCGGTGTTGAATTGGGAGTGGAATTGGACATTGCAATCACTATCGTCACTGTTTCGTTCCACACAATCGTGCTTCACCAATTTGCTTTAGTCGCAATTGGCGTTCGTTGTCGCTCAAACGAATACTGCTTGCGCTGGTTTCCATATCTCTAATTTCTTGCGCAGTAGGGCATCGAGATGACTTTGTGGTTGCAGAAACATCAGCTGATTGTTGATTAGTGTGCAGTCGATTTCGAGAATTCGGGCTAGAGTTGAATTGCAGTAAGCGCAATCCATCAGGGCTGGTGTAGCAGATGTATGATTTTTCACCCTCATAAGCACCATTGGTATTTTTGGCGTTTGCAATAACTACGTATTTTGTGGCTACCACGGAAGTATTTGCGTAGGGTATGGCATCCGTACCACTTTTGGTGATGCTAACAATTTGTACACTGTAGGGGTCATTGAATTTTTGCGTCGAAAATAATGCTTTTTCACATGTGCCATTACCGGATGACGATGTTGAATCCATAGCCTGTTTGTTGCTGCCTTGCACATTCACTGTTTCACTCTTGCCCGCGCAAGGTACATCTTGAAAGGCCGTGCCACCGCCAGGTGTCGCGCATTTGTACAAAGCCATTGCAGGTAGATTGATGGCAATCAATGCTATAAAAATGATAGTCTTCATTCGGTGAATTACTTTCTTAGCAATATTTGAGGTCAAATATTTTTTAATTTATAACTGCATTGTCACTGATTTTGATGCTTGATTTTTCGACTTAGAATCAAGGCCATGTGCCAACTCCTCGGAATGAACAGTCACTTGCCCGCCAGTGTGAACATGAGCTTTACTGGGTTTTCGCAGCGCGGCGGTTGCACTGACCACCATGCTGATGGGTGGGGCATTGCATTTTTTGAAGGTGAGGGCGTGAATCCGGGCAAAGGTGTGCGGTGTTTCATTGACAAAGAAAGTGCCGCCACATCGCCCATCGCGCAGTTGCTCAAAGCCTATCCCATCAAGAGCCACAACGTGGTGGCCCATGTGCGCAAAGCCACAGTAGGTGATGTGTCGTTGGAAAACAGCCACCCTTTTGTGCGTGAACTGTGGGGTCGCAATTGGGTGTTTGCACACAATGGCGATTTGAAAGACTATGCTCCACGCTTGCACGGCAACTTTAAACCGGTGGGCAGTACCGACAGCGAATTGGCTTTTTGCTGGCTGATGCAAGAGCTGGCCAAGTCGCACGCCAGTGCACCCAGTGTCGATGAATTAACCTTGACCTTGCGTGACCTGACCCCACACATTGCCAAGTTTGGCACTTTCAATTATTTGCTCAGCAACGGTCAAGCCCTGTGGGCGCACGCCAGCACCAAGCTGCATTATTTGCAACGCAGTTACCCGTTTTGTGAAATCCATTTGAAAGATGAAGACCTGCGCGTCGACCTGGCGGAATTAAATGGCCCAGAAGACCGTTTCGTCATCATCGTGACCGAGCCACTCACCCACAACGAAGCCTGGACCGCATTTGAGCCAGGTGAGTTGCGGGTGTTTGTAGATGGGTCGTTGTTGGCTTAGCGATAAAGCTTAAAAGTTAACCTGCACGCCAATTTTCAAACTGCGCCCTGGCAAAGGTGCTTTGGGGAATGCCGTGGTGGTCAAGATGGACGACGCACTGTAGGCAAGTTGGTTGGTCAAGTTGTCTACTTTGGCAAACCATGTCAATTGCGATGGACCTGCTTTCATTTTGTAGGTCACTGCGGCGTTCCACAAGGTGTAAGCGCTGGTAGCACGTTGGCCAACATCGGGCACGCGGTTTTGTGCAAAGGCGTGATCAAAGCCCAGTCTAGCCCCCCATGAGCCTGCACCCCAAACCGCAGTTGCGCCCACGCGCATGGGTGCTATGCGTGGCAAGGCTTGGCCTGTGCTGGTGTTGGTGGCACGTACCGCGTCAGCACGTAAATCTAAATCCAGCGTTTGCCCTGTGGCTTCAGCTAAACCACCTTTGCCCAATAAGCGCAATGTGCCGCTGGCTTCGAAACCGGTAAAGCGGGCCCGTACGCCGCGGTATGCGGTGTCGGTTAATCCATCTTCAGCGGGATTGAATTCACCTTCTGTGCTTTTTGTATTGCCAGTAGCCTCTAAGCTGATGAAGTTGGAAAATTGGCTGGTGTAAGCGTTGAATGCAAATTTGTGCGCGCCATTTTTAATTGCCAAACCCACATCCAAGCTATTGGACTTTTCTAAGCCCAAATTGCGTTCGCCTGTTTCCCATGCTGCGGTGGCGATGTGCGGACCGTTGGCATACAGTTCGTAGTCTTTGGGTACGCGTTGCGTGTGCGCTAAGTTGGCGGTGAGTTGCACAGTTGGCGACAATTTCACCAATGCACCTGCGGCCAAGTTGACAGGTGTAAAGCTGCGACTGCCGGGTGGAAAGTTGTCTGGGTTGGCAGCGCCGGCGTTG
>CALMEI010000049.1 GCA_937863225.1 uncultured Polaromonas sp. | reverse complement strand
GGCCTTGCGGGCTTGGTGGTATGCCAAGCCAGTACCAGCAGGAATCAGACGACCGACGATGACGTTTTCTTTCAAGCCACGTAATGGATCGCGCTTGCCCATGATGGCAGCTTCTGTCAACACGCGGGTGGTCTCTTGGAAAGACGCGGCGCTGATGAAACTGTCGGTGGACAAAGAAGCCTTGGTAATACCCAACAACACATTGGTGAATGTGGCTGGAATTTTGCCTTCAGCACGTAAAGCATCGTTGGTGTCCAAAACAGCAGCGCGCTCAACTTGTTCGCCACTGATGTAGCTGGATTCGCCCACATTATCGATGACGACGCGGCGCAACATCTGACGCACAATCACCTCAATGTGCTTGTCATTGATCTTCACGCCTTGCAAGCGGTAAACGTCTTGCACTTCATCAACGATGTAGCGTGCCAGCTCTTCACTGCCCAACAAACGCAAGATGTCTTGTGGATCGGCCGGACCGTCAACCACGCTTTCGCCTTTGTTAACCACTTGGCCTTCGTGCACCAAAATGTTTTTCTCTTTGGGCACCAGCTCTTCCCATACTTTGCCATCTGGGTCGGTGATTTGCAAACGAATCTTGCCTTTGGTTTCTTTACCAAAGGAAATGGTACCGGTCATCTCAGCCAATGTGCCTTTGTCCTTTGGCGTGCGTGCCTCGAACAACTCTGCCACACGTGGCAAACCACCGGTAATATCGCGGGTTTTTTGGCCTTCGATGGGGATACGTGCCAACACTTCGCCTGGACCCACGTCTTGACCGTCACGCACTTGAATCAAAGCGCCAACCGGGAAACCAATCGTTACCGAGTGATCAGTACCGGGGATCTTGACTTCATTGCCAGCGGCATCCACCAATTTAACTTGTGGACGCACAATTTTGGCTGCACCGCGTCGCTTGGGATCGATCACCACCATGGTGGACAAACCGGTCACCTCGTCAACCTGCTTGGCAACAGTCAAGCCTTCTTCCACATTTTCAAATTTGGTTTTACCTGCAAACTCGGTAATGATGGGGCGTGTCAACGGATCCCAGTTGGCCAAAATGGTACCGGCCTTGATTTTGTCATCGGCTTTGATGGTCAATATCGCACCGTAGGGCACTTTATGACGCTCACGCTCGCGTCCATGCTCGTCATGAATCACGATTTCGCCAGAACGAGAAATCACCACCAACTCTTTTTTGCTGTTGGTCACATAACGCATGGTGCTGTTAAAGCCAATTGAGCCATTGGATTTGGCTTCGACGCTGGATGCTATCGATGCGCGTGATGCGGCACCACCGATGTGGAAGGTACGCATGGTCAACTGTGTACCAGGTTCACCGATGGACTGCGCAGCTATCACACCCACTGCTTCGCCACCATTGATCAAACCACCGCGACCCAAATCGCGGCCATAGCACTTGGCGCAAATACCAAAGCGGGTTTCGCAGGTCAAAGCCGTACGCACTTTGATTTCGTCCACGCCAGCGGCTTCCAATTCGTCAATCAAATCTTCATCCAGCATATCGCCAGCATAGGCCATCACCTTGCGCGTTTCAGGGTGCAAGATGTCGTCAGCTGCGGTACGTCCCAAAATGCGGTCACGTAATGATTCAATGGTTTCACCACCTTCAACAATCGCACGCATCAAAGAGCCATCGTGTGTGCCGCAGTCTTGTTCGGTCACGACCAAATCTTGCGTCACATCAACCAAGCGACGTGTCAGATAACCTGAGTTCGCGGTTTTCAAAGCCGTGTCAGCCAAACCTTTACGCGCACCGTGGGTGGAAATAAAGTACTGCAACACGTTCAAGCCTTCGCGGAAGTTGGCGGTAATGGGCGTTTCAATGATGGAGCCATCCGGCTTGGCCATCAATCCGCGCATACCAGCCAACTGACGAATCTGCGCAGCAGAGCCACGCGCGCCAGAGTCGGCCATCATGTAGATGGAGTTAAAGGACTCTTGGTTGACTTCATTGCCATGGCGATCGGTGGTTTTTTCAACCGCCAATTGCGCCATCATGACCTTAGAGATTTCGTCACCGGCTTTGCCCCAAATATCAACCACTTTGTTGTAGCGCTCGCCCGCAGTGACCAAACCAGTTGCGTATTGGTCGCCAATTTCTTTCACTTCGGCTTCGCAACGGTCAATGATGCCAGCCTTTTCAGTAGGCACCAACATGTCGTCAACACAAATCGAAATACCGGCTTTGGTGGCCAAGCGGAAACCGTTTTGCAACAACTTATCGGCAAAGACAACCGTTTCTTTCAAACCGCATTTGCGGAAAGAAACGTTGATCAACTTAGAAATTTCTTTCTTTTTCAGCGCTTTGTTGATGTTCTCAAAAGGCAAGCCCTTTGGCAGAATTTCACTGAGCAATGCGCGGCCGACTGTGGTTTCACGAATTTTGGTAGAAGCCACAAATTCGCCGGTTGTTTTGTCTTTGGTGTATTCAGTGATGCGCACATTGACACGTGCTGTCAGCTCTACCACACCCGCGTCAAATGCACGTTGCACTTCCGCAATGTTTGCAAACACCAAGCCTTCGCCTTTGCCATTCACACGGTCACGTGTGGTGTAGTACAAGCCCAGCACAACGTCTTGCGACGGTACGATAGCGGGCTCGCCACTGGCAGGGAACAAGACATTGTTTGAAGCCAACATCAAAGTGCGTGCTTCCATTTGTGCCTCGACCGACAACGGCACATGCACCGCCATTTGGTCACCGTCAAAGTCGGCATTGAACGCCGAACAAACGAGCGGGTGCAATTGAATCGCTTTGCCTTCAATCAACATGGGCTCAAACGCTTGAATACCCAAGCGGTGCAAAGTTGGTGCACGGTTCAGCATCACGGGGTGCTCTTTAATCACCTCTTCCAAGATGTCCCACACCACAGGTGTTCCTGATTCAACTTCTTTCTTGGCAGCCTTGATGGTGGTGGCTATGCCACGCGCTTCAAGTTGTGCAAAGATGAACGGCTTGAACAGCTCTAAAGCCATCAGCTTAGGCAAACCGCACTGATGCAATTTGAGTGTAGGTCCAACCGTGATCACGGAACGACCTGAGTAGTCCACGCGCTTACCTAACAAGTTTTGACGGAAGCGACCTGATTTACCTTTGATCATGTCAGCCAATGACTTCAGTGCACGCTTGTTAGCACCCGTCATGGCTTTGCCACGACGACCATTGTCTAACAATGAATCGACCGATTCTTGCAACATGCGCTTTTCATTGCGGGCAATGATTTCTGGCGCTTTCAATTCCAGCAAACGGCGCAAACGGCTGTTGCGGTTGATCACACGACGGTACAAATCGTTCAAATCAGAAGTCGCAAAACGACCACCGTCCAATGGCACCAAAGGACGCAAATCAGGTGGCAGCACTGGCAACACATCCATCACCATCCACTCGGGTTTGATGCCAGACTTTTTGAACGCTTCCATCAATTTCAGACGCTTGGCATTTTTCTTGACTTTGACTTCAGAGCCAGTCAAATCGCCGCGCAGCTTTTCAATCGTGCCATCAATATCCAAATCGCTCAACAAATCCTTGATACCTTCAGCACCCATTTTGGCAATGAATTCGTCGCCGTATTCAATGCGTTTGGCGTCATGGTCATCTTCCGACATGATGCTGTATTTTTTCAGCGGTGTCATGCCTGGGTCTGTAATCACATATGCTTCAAAATAAAGCACACGCTCAATGTCGCGCAGAGTCATGTCCAACACCATGCCCAAACGGGATGGCAAAGATTTCAAGAACCAAATGTGCGCGCAGGGTGCTGCCAAGTCGATATGACCCATGCGTTCACGGCGAACTTTGGTTTGTGTGACTTCTACGCCGCACTTTTCGCAAATGACGCCGCGGTGCTTCAGACGTTTGTATTTGCCGCACAAGCATTCGTAGTCTTTGATGGGGCCAAAAATTTTGGCGCAAAACAAACCATCACGCTCTGGCTTGAAGGTACGGTAGTTAATCGTTTCTGGTTTTTTGACTTCGCCAAAAGACCATGAACGAATTTTTTCAGGTGATGCCATGCCAATTTTGATGGCATGAAAGTTTTCATCTGGCGTGAACTGTTTGAATAAATCGAGTAATGATTTCATGTGTTATGTCCTTGTTTCATTCGTGATGTGCATTCGTCACAATTCAATTACTGACCGCGCTCAAGTTCCATGTCGATGCCCAAAGAGCGGATCTCTTTGACCAAGACATTGAACGACTCCGGCATGCCGGCTTCAATGGTGTGTTCACCTTTGACGATGCTTTCGTACACACGTGTACGGCCAACCACGTCATCAGACTTCACCGTCAGCATTTCTTGCAGCACATAGGACGCACCGTATGCCTCCAACGCCCACACCTCCATCTCACCAAAACGCTGACCACCGAATTGGGCTTTACCACCCAAAGGTTGCTGTGTAACCAAGCTGTATGGGCCTGTAGAACGTGCATGCATCTTGTCGTCAACCAAATGGTGCAATTTCAAGAAGTGCATGTAACCCACTGTTGTGGTGCGGTCAAAGGCATCGCCAGTACGGCCGTCATACAACTGTGCTTGTGTGCGGGTGGCGGTCAAGCCTTTGGCTTTTGCCAAATCATCTGGGTATGCCAATTTCAACATCGCACGTATTTCGTCTTCGGATGCGCCGTCAAACACAGGCGTTGCAAATGTGGCACCACCTGTGAGATTGGTCGCCATTTCGATGACTTGTGCATCATTG
This sequence comes from uncultured Polaromonas sp., assembly GCA_937863225.1. Classification (GTDB taxonomy): domain Bacteria; phylum Pseudomonadota; class Gammaproteobacteria; order Burkholderiales; family Burkholderiaceae_C; genus Aalborgiella. Next base: position 7,551 of record CALMEI010000049.1, on the reverse strand, counting down.
AGCTTACTCATGTCCTCTTTGCGACCCGATGTGTTGTAAAGGGTATCCATGAATTTGCGTAACTCAGCTGCTTTGGTTTCGGCTTGCAACATATCGCCAATGCGTTGGCCAATACCTTTCGCAGCCCAGCCCAAATGCACTTCCAGCACCTGACCCACGTTCATACGTGACGGAACACCCAACGGATTCAAGACCACATCACACGGTGTGCCATCGGCCATGAACGGCATGTCTTCCACAGTCAAGATTTTTGAAACCACACCTTTGTTACCATGACGTCCAGCCATTTTGTCACCAGGTTGCAAGCGGCGTTTAACGGCCAAATAAACTTTGACCATTTTCAAAACGCCAGCAGGCAACTCATCGCCTTGGGTGAGTTTTTTGCGCTTTTCTTCGAAAGCCAAATCAAAACTGTGACGTGTTTGTTCTGTCGAGTTTTTGATGCTCTCCAATTGAGCGGCAACCTCATCGTCAGCTGGGCGGATATCGAACCAGTGGTATTTTTCTACTGCGTCCAGATACGCCTTGTCGATTTTGCTGCCTTTAGCGAGTTTTTGTGGTCCGCCGTTGGCGATTTTACCGATCAGCAATTTCTCAATACGCGCAAACGAGTCGAGTTCAACAATGCGCAATTGATCGTTCAAATCCAAACGGAAACGCTTGAGTTCATCGTCAATAATTTGTTGTGCACGTTTGTCACGCTGAATACCTTCACGCGTAAACACTTGCACGTCAATCACAGTGCCACGTGAACCTTGGCTAACGCGAAGCGAGGTGTCTTTTACATCACTGGCTTTTTCACCAAAAATGGCACGCAAAAGCTTTTCTTCAGGTGTCAATGTTGTTTCGCCTTTTGGCGTTACTTTGCCGACCAAGGTATCGCCTGGTTCTACTTCAGCACCCACGAAAATAATGCCTGAATCATCCATGCGGCTTAATTGCTGCTCAGACAAATTAGGAATATCGCGTGTGATTTCTTCGGCACCCAGTTTGGTGTCACGTGCCATGACTACAAGTTCTTCAATATGAATCGATGTGTAGCGGTCATCTGCAACCACACGCTCACTGATCAAAATCGAATCTTCGAAGTTATAACCGTTCCAAGGCATGAAACCGATCAACATGTTTTGACCCAAAGCCAATTCGCCCAAGTCAGTCGATGCACCGTCAGCAATGACATCACCCTTGGCGAGTTTGTCACCTTTTTTGACAATGGCACGTTGATGAATATTGGTGTTTTGGTTGGAACGTTGGTATTTAATGAGGTTGTAAATATCAACACCAACTTCACCGGCTTGCGCTTCCGCATCGTTCACGCGAACCACAATGCGTGTTGCATCCACATAATCCACGACACCACCACGCGTCGCTGTCACAACCGTACCTGAGTCGATGGCAGATACACGTTCAATGCCGGTGCCCACGAATGCTTTTTCTGGACGCAAAACTGGAACAGCTTGACGCTGCATGTTCGCACCCATCAAAGCGCGGTTGGCATCGTCGTGCTCTAAAAACGGCACCAAAGAAGCCGCCACAGAGACAATTTGACCTGGCGACACATCCATGTATTGCACACGAGCGGCATCAACAAAAATCGATTCGCCCGCTTCACGAGCCGACACCAATTCATCCGTCAAAACACCATTTTTGTCCAAACCTGCATTGGCCTGCGCAATGACATATTTGCCTTCCTCGATTGCAGACAAATAGTCAATTTGCATGGTCGCTTTGCCATCAACCACACGACGGTATGGTGTTTCAATGAACCCATATTCGTTCAAACGTGCATACAAAGCCAATGAGTTGATCAAACCAATGTTGGGACCCTCTGGCGTCTCAATTGGACAGACACGGCCGTAATGTGTCACGTGCACGTCACGCACCTCAAAGCCAGCGCGCTCACGCGTCAAACCACCAGGTCCGAGTGCCGAAATACGACGCTTGTGTGTGATTTCTGACAATGGATTGGTTTGATCCATGAACTGTGACAACTGCGATGCGCCAAAGAACTCTTTCAGTGCCGCAGAAATCGGCTTGCTGTTGATGAGATCATGCGGCATCAATGGTTCTTGTTCTGCTTGGCCCAGGCGTTCTTTAACGGCCTTCTCAATACGCGCTAAACCGGTGCGGTATTGGTTTTCTGCCAATTCACCGACACAACGTACACGACGGTTACCCAGGTGATCGATGTCATCAACTTCGCCGCGGCCATTGCGCAAATCCACCAAAATTTTAACAACAGACAAGATATCTTCATTGGTCAAAACCATGGGGCCCGTGGATTCAGCACGGCCGAGTTTGGCGTTGAACTTCATGCGACCAACACGCGATAAATCGTATGTATCTGGGTTGTAGAACAAGCGTTGGAACAAGGCTTGAACCGCATCTTCAGTTGGTGGTTCACCAGGGCGCATCATGCGATATATCGCTACACGGGCAGCAAACTCATCCACTGTTTCGTCTGTTCGCAGTGTTTGCGATATGTATGCACCTTGATCCAGTTCATTGGTATAGATACAAGGCAATTCTTGCACACCTGCGGCACGCAATTTTTTGAGCAAAACTTCAGTCAACTCATCATTGGCTTTGGCAATGATTTCACCTGTCTCAGCATCAACAATGTTCTTCGCAACCACGCGACCGAGTAAGTAATCTTCAGGAACGCTGATGTGTGTTGTTTTAGATTCTTCCAACTCGCGTGTGTGGCGGACGGTAATGCGCTTGTCTTTGGCCACAATGACTTTGCCAGATTTGCTGGTAATGTCAAAACGTGCAACTTCACCACGCATGCGTTCAGCAATAAATTCCATTTGTGCACCGCTGTCCATCAACTGGAAGCTGTCATTCACAAAGAAATTTGCCAAAATAGACTCAGGATTCAAGCCAATTGCTTTGAGCAAAATAGTGACTGGCATTTTGCGTCTGCGGTCCACACGGAAATACAAAATATCTTTTGGATCAAATTCAAAATCCAACCATGATCCACGGTATGGGATGATGCGCGCTGAAAAAAGCAATTTTCCAGAACTGTGTGTTTTGCCTTTGTCATGTTCAAAGAACACGCCAGGAGAGCGATGCAACTGGGACACAATGACACGTTCTGTACCATTAATCACAAATGAGCCTTTATCAGTCATCAATGGGACCTCGCCCATATAGACTTCTTGCTCTTTCACTTCCTTGACTACTTTAGAGTGTGCAGTCGAGGATTCACGATCGTAAATGATCAACTGAACACGAGCTCGAACAGCTGAGCCGTAAGTCAAACCACGGGTTTGGCATTCGCGAACATCAAAACCTGGCTTTGCCAAGTTGTAGTCCAAGAATTTCATTTCTACGAAACCATTGTGAGAAACAATGGGAAATGCGCCAGTGAATGCGGCTTGTAAACCGTCATTGGTGCGTTTTTGCGGTATGACACCGGCTTGCAAAAATGCGGTGTACGCATCTTTTTGCATTTGTAGCAAATATGGGATTTCTAAAACACTTTCGCGATTACCAAAATTCTTACGAATGCGTTTGCGTTCTGTGAATGAATAGCTTGACGTGGTTGGCATATGTTCTCCAGGCAAAGGATTTTTTCCTATGGCATACAAAAACTGTTCGACCCACGCATCTGCGATGCGCAATGGGCTTGGTGGTTGGCCGCTACCAACCAATGGCGGACGATTGCGCATTGCACGCAACCCGAACCAAGGCATCTCCTGCAGTTGGGATCAGAAGACACTGAAAAGTAAACGAAACGATTCACTTTTCAGTATATTCTTTGAATACACATAGACACGAAAGGCTGGAGCCTCTTTCGAGTGATCCAGCCTTTGCCTGACAGAGCGAATTATTTCAATTCAGCTTTAGCGCCAGCTTCTTCAAGTTTCTTCAATGCAGCATCAGCATCTGCCTTAGAAGCGCCCTCTTTGACAGCTTTAGGTGCGCCATCAACCATGTCTTTAGCCTCTTTGAGACCTAAGCCAGTGATTTCACGAACTGCTTTAATCACAGAAACTTTGTTTGCGCCAGCTTCGAGAAGCATGACGTTGAACTCGGTTTTCTCTTCAGCAGCAGCAGCGCCGCCAGCAGCAGCGCCACCGGAAGCAGGTGCAGCCATAGCAGCGGCGCTAACGCCAAATTTCTCTTCGATGGCTTTCACCAAATCGTTGAGTTCCATGACCGTCATGCTGTCTAGCGCGGTCAAAAATGTGTCTTTATCAAATGCCATTTTTATTTCCTTTTATCAGGATCATCGCTTTTAACGACAACCCCAAAATTTACAATTGTTTTTACTGTCAGCAACCTAAAATTAAGCTGCATGCCCTGCATTCACAGCCTTAGGCTGCGACTGCTTCGCCTTTTTTCCCTGCTACTGCGGCCAGCACACGTGCTGTACGAGAGATTGGGGATTGCATCAAGCCCAACAATTGCGCCAACAACACTTCTTTTGAAGGGATGTTTGCCAACTGCTTCACGCCATTGACATCCAAAGCTTTACCACCGTACGCACCCGCACGAATAACCAATTTGTCATTGGTTTTCGCAAAGTCAGCCACCACTTTCGCGGCAGCTACTGCGTCTTCAGAAAAGCCATAGATCAGCGGACCTGTCATTTGGTCAGCGACAACTTCAAAACCACTTCCTTGCACCGCGCGGCGAGCCAAGGTGTTTTTCAACACACTCAGACTGACACCATTGCTACGTGCAGTGGAACGCAGTTTTGTCATATCGGCAACCGTAATGCCACGGTATTCCGCTATCACAAGCGTTTGAGCTTTTGCTGCGAGGCCGTTCACTTCATCAATGACGGCTTGTTTCTCACTGCGATTAAGACTCAAGATTTACTCCTTAATATACATTTGGCAATTCTTTCTTTCAGAATGACCATTTGCATGCCACTGTTTCAGCGACCAACTGTTTTGGAAATTCCAATGCAGCGGGATCGCCATCTGCGTTGGTGATTTGCGTTTGCAAATATTTAAGTGTGATCATTACGAATAACCCTCACACACCAACGGTCTTGGATGGCCTGACAGTCGTACAAAACAACCATCAGCCCACCACATCAAGCCAACATTGAGATCACTCCCTATGCTGACTTAAATTTTTTACGCCATTTCTAGCGTTTTCATACACATCAGCAATTAAGCTGCTGCAACTGTTTGTGAATCAACACGAACACCCACACCCATGGTGGAAGACACGGCGACTTTCTTCAAGTAAACACCTTTGCTGGTTGCTGGTTTGGCTTTTTGCAATGCATCTATCAATGCAGCCAAGTTGCCTTGCAACTTGTCATTATCAAACGAGCGGCGACCAATGGTGGAATGCACGATACCCGCTTTGTCAACACGGAACTGCACTTGACCAGCCTTGGCATTCTTAACAGCAGTGGCCACATCAGGTGTAACCGTACCAACTTTAGGGTTAGGCATCAAACCACGAGGTCCGAGGATTTGTCCCAATGTACCCACAACACGCATCGCATCAGGGGCTGCAATAACCACTTCAAATGGCATATCACCCGCTTTAACCATGGCTGCCAAATCGTCCATACCGACGATGTCAGCACCCGCAGCCTTGGCTTCTTCAGCTTTAGCGCCTTGTGCAAACACGGCAACACGAACAGTTTTACCTGTACCGTTTGGTAAAACGACAGCGCCACGAACCACTTGGTCAGATTTTTTGGAGTCAACACCAAGCTGCACCGCAACGTCAATGGATTCATCAAACTTAGCAGTTGCGTGTTCTTTGACCAAAACCAAGGCATCGGCTAAAGCGTATAACTTATTGCCATCGACTTTACCAACTTGGGTTTTTTGTTTTTTGGTGAGCTTACTCATACAACGCCCTCCGATGTGACACCCATAGAACGGGCTGTACCAGCAATGGTACGTACCGCAGCGTCCAAGTCAGCGGCTGTCATGTCTTTCATTTTTGTTTTCGCAATTTCCTCGAGTTGAGCACGTGTGATTTTGCCAACTTTATCGGTATGCGGACGAGGTGAGCCTTTGTCCAACTTAATGGCTTTCTTAATCAAAACTGTCGCAGGTGGTGTTTTGATAATGAAGGTGAAGCTTTTGTCAGCAAAAGCAGTGATAACGACAGGCAATGGCAAACCAGGCTCGACGCCTTGAGTCTGCGCATTAAATGCCTTGCAAAATTCCATGATATTCAAACCACGTTGACCCAAAGCAGGACCAATTGGTGGTGATGGATTGGCTTTACCTGCTGGTACTTGCAGTTTGATAAAACCGACGATTTTTTTCGCCATGATTTTCTCCTTACGGGTAATAGCGCTCTAAATTAAATATGAGCTCCCCGGGGTTAACAACTCTTTAAGCCACTCAACCATTTCAGGTTGCTTGTCTATGCGCCGAGTCGAAAAGCGCAAAATTAAAATACTTTATGTTTTCTCGATTTGGCTGAATTCCAATTCAACAGGTGTGGAGCGACCAAAAATTGTGACCGCAACACGCACTTTGTTTTTCTCGTAATTGACTTCTTCAACAGAGCCATTGAAATCTGTAAACGGACCTTCTTTAACGCGAATAAATTCACCCACTTCAAATTCAACTTTATGGCGTGGTTTTTCGACGCCTGATTGCATTTGAGTCATGATTTTCTGAACTTCTGCTTCAGAAATCGGTGATGGGCGGTTTTTGCCGCCACCAATGAACCCAGTTACTTTATTGGTATGTTTGATCAAATGCCATGTGTCATCGTCCATCACCATTTCAACAAAAACATATCCCGGAAAGAATTTCCGTTCGGTGGTTTTTTTCTGGCCATTCTTGGTTTCAACCACTTCTTCGGTAGGCACCAAAATACGGCCAAATTTTGATGGAAAGGCAGACTGAGCGATGCGCTCCATGATGTTACGCTCCACAGCTTTTTCCATGCCCGAATAAGCATGCACAACATACCAACGCAAATCTGGATTTGCATTGGCGGCTGATTCACCTGCTGACGCCAGAGCTTCAATCATTATTTTCTCCACCCTAAAAGTAAGTCAAAAATGACCCATTCAATCGTCTTGTCCGTACCCCACAAGAAGAGCGCCATGAGCACCACGAATCCAAACACATAAAGTGTCATTTGAGTGGCCTCTTTTCGACTGGGCCAAACAACTTTCTTCACTTCGCGCATGGAATCGCGCCCAAAACCGACCAAATCTTTACCTGTCTGTGCAGTAAATAAGACAAACCCTGCTGCAATAAGACCTGCCAGCAAAGCGCCCCATTGCACCAATTGACCTTGCTTACTCAGCATGTAAAAAGCAACAACAGCAGCCACAACCAAGCCCGCAACCAATGCGAGTTTGATTTTTTCTGCGCCGCTGCCGACGGTTTCTACTTCTGCGTTTGCCATATATTCCTTAATCGTTGCACTATCTCCATTGGCCACCTTTTATGGTGGCAGGGGCAGTAAGAATCGAACTTACAACCTTCGGTTTTGGAGACCGACGCTCTGCCAATTGAGCTATACCCCTAGATTTGTGTATTGGTATTAAGCCAAAATCTTAGCCACCACACCCGCGCCGACGGTTTTACCGCCTTCACG
>CALMEI010000048.1 GCA_937863225.1 uncultured Polaromonas sp. | reverse complement strand
GCAGTGTTTCACCACCCAGTCGCACATTCATTGCACCCGATGTGGCGGCCAAAATCAAGCTGTCGTTGTTGTTATCCAAAGTGGGAAGCTTTTCTGAATAATTGCGCCAGCTGTCGATGGCGTCTTCAAAATTGCCCACAATCGCAAAACCAATCGCAGACAACCGAGCTGGCAGCCAATCCAGCAACCACCATGCATGCGCCGTCACATTTCGCAAATGGTCGCTCACGGGGTGATGCAAGCGTTGTGTCTGGGTTGCCAGATCCAGTTGACTGGCATGTCTGGGCTTCCAATAGCGGACAGCAAATTCTGACATGCGGTAAAACACCGCGCCTACTGGACCTAAACCGACGGCCGCCAATAACACATACCAGGTCAATACACCAAACACATGGCGATGTGCTGCCAGTACCGAATACTCAATCACGTGACGGACAATTTCACTCTTGGGCAAGTCACTGGCATCGACTTGCTGCCACTCGGCCAACAATTGACGTGCCTTTTCTTCATCGCCATTGTCTAAAGCGTCACGAATGTCAGTGAAATGGTGGCTGAACTGCCTAAAGCCCAAGGTCAAATACAGAATCACCACATTCCAAACCATTGCGGCTGGCCAGCCCAGTGTATCGACCAAGAGCCAATGAATCAGTATCACGCCCACAGAGGGTAAACCGACCGTGACTCCCCAAACCAATTTGCCATGCGGTTCTTTACCCGCATCAAAATGTTGACGCACCCAATCCGCCCAAGTTCGCAGACCCGAATGAATCGGGTTGCTGCGGTGCAGAGGTTTGACTTGCTCAATTAAGAGTGCACAAAGAATGGCAAAAAAACTCATGCCGCTATGATAAACGACAGATGAGACGCACGCCCCACCATTTAAGGTTTTACCCGCTAACGATTGCTGGTCGAACTATGGTAAGTTCATCTGTTCTTCACATCCGTTTCAATCGTTTACATTCACTTTTCAACAAAGGCTCATTCATGAAATCTGGTTCAATATTCCGTCAATGTGTTTTAGCGGCTGCCGCCGCAGGTTTGAGTTTGCTGACAGCAACATCTGCAATGGCACAAACTTACCCCTCAAAACCGATTAAATTCGTCGTGCCATTTGGCGCAGGTACAGCCACTGACAATGTGGGACGTATCTTGGCACAAGCCATGGGTGATGCGATGGGGCAAACCATTACGGTTGAAAACAAAGCCGGTGCCAATGGCATCCCTGGTGCGGATTTGGTTAAAACCGCTGCTGGAGATCCTTACACCCTCTTGGTGACCACCAGCACCACGCAAGCCGCCAATGTCAGCTTGTACAAAAAGTTACCTTATGACCCTGTAAAAGATTTCACACCCATTGGCAAAATTGGTGAAACTGGTTTTATCTTGATGGTGAAACCTGAATTTCCAGCCAAAGACATGAAAGAATTTCTTGCCCATGCCAAAACCAATAAGCTGTCTTATGGTCACGGCTCTTCAGGCTCACTCGTATCAGGCGCATTGGTGGCGCAACTGGGTGGGTTTGAGGCCTTGAGCGTGCCTTACAAAAGCATTCCCCCTGCACTGACTGATTTAATGGGCGGACAGCTGCAATATGCATTTGCCGATGTGGGCAATGCTGTCACACAGATGAATGGTGGGCGCCTCAAAGGTTTAGGTGTCACCACGGTCAAACGCGCTGGAAAAGCACCGAATGTGCCACCCATTGGTGACACCATCAAAGGCTACGAGGTCAGTGCTTGGTTTGCTTTGATGGCGCCTGCCAATATTCCGGCTGATGCCGCTAAAAAACTGTCTGACACTTTGCAAGCCGTTTTAGCGAAACCTGAAGTCAAAGAGAAACTCAACAATGCGGGCATTGATCTGGACGTACAAAATCCAACCCAGTTGGCCAAAACCATTGATGCTGAAATCAAAAAATGGGCGGGTTGGGTGAAATTGGCAGGCATTGAAATTCAATAACCTTACAACTGACAAAAATTCTTAACTGGGATTTAGGTGTAAACCCTAGCAATTTTTTTCAAGGTGTGCGATAATCGTGAACTGTACAGCAATCAACTCGTGATGAATGACAAAAATTTATCACTGATTGCTGGCAACGCACATCCGCCACACTGAAGGCTTACTTTGATTAAGCCAACCGCGTCACACCGACAGTTTTCTCGCCCGTACAAATCAGTAACAAGGTGAGTCACAGAGCAAGAAGACGTTGTACTTCGTTTGATGGTTGATGTTTTTTAACCATTGAACGAAACCGCACCTTTAAAGGGTAGCGGTAGTATTATGACTGACTCTGTAGAAACAAATATTGAACTAAACACGGCTATATCCAGCGAATTTATTGCCAATGATGCTATTGAAATAATAGCAAATGATATCGATGCATCAATTCCTTTAGATGGCGAATTGACTGACTCTGGCGCAGCCAGCAAAGTACCAAACGGTTTCATTGCTTTGGGATTGGCTGATGAACTGATTCAAGCTGTGAAAGAAATGGGCTTCACACAGCCCACCATCGTGCAACAAAAAACCATTCCATTGGCATTACCTGCCGACAGCGTCGACGGTACACCCAAGAAATTCGTTGACTTGATGGTCTCTAGCCAAACAGGCTCTGGTAAAACAGCGGCATTTTTGCTGCCTGTGATTCACACTTTGTTAAAACAACAAGCTGAAGTCCAAGCGGCAGAGCGCGAAGCCTTTGAGAAAGCAACTGCCGAAGCATTGGCACGTGGCGAAGCGCCACCCAAGCGCCCAAAACGCAAAGACCCAACCAATTTTCGCAATTTCACACCAGCGATACCTGGCGCTTTGGTGCTGTGCCCTACCCGCGAATTGGCGCAACAAGTTGCCAATGACGCAATTGATTTGGTGCGTTATTGCAAAGGATTGCGAATTGCCAACGTGGTAGGCGGCATGCCTTACCAATTGCAATTGGCCAAATTACAAAATGCCAACTTGGTGGTGGCAACACCGGGCCGTTTGCTCGATTTGCAGCGTTCACACCAGTTAAAGCTCGACAAAGTGAAATTCCTGGTTGTCGACGAAGCCGACCGCATGCTTGACTTGGGTTTTGCTGATGACTTAGCTGAAGTAAACCAATTAACCATTGGTCGCCATCAAACCATGATGTTCAGTGCCACCTTTGAATCTCGCATACAACAGCTCGCTGGCCGTGTGATGCGTGAGCCACAGCGCATCACCATCGACAGTCCTCAAGACAAACACCAAAACATCAAACAATCATTGTTCTGGGCTGACAATTCGCAGCATAAACGCAAATTGCTCGACCACTGGTTGCGCGACACCAACATCAAGCAAGCCATTGTGTTTGCCAATACACAAATTGAGTGCGATGGCTTGGCAAATGACTTGCAACAAGAAGGTTTTAGCGCTGTGGCTTTGCATGGTGCTTTGAACCAAGGCATGCGCAACCGTCGTCTACAAGCTTTGCGCGAAGGCCATGTCCAAATTTTGGTAGCCACCGACGTGGCAGCACGTGGTATTGACGTTCCCTCAATCAGCCATGTATTTAACTTTGGGTTGCCTATGAAAGCCGAAGATTACACCCATCGCATTGGGCGCACTGGCCGTGCGGGTCGCGACGGTATTGCAATCAGTTTTGCTGAAATACGCGATCGCCGCCGTATCATGGACATTGAACAATTCACTCGCACAGGATTCAAAACCGACGTGATTCCTGGCTTAGAACCTAAACAACGCTTCCCTGAATCACGCAGCAATTTCGGTGGCCCTGATCGTGGTGGCTTCGGTGGTGGCGCAGGCCGTGACCGTAAATTTGGTCCTGCCCGTGGTGGCTTTGGTGGAGATCGCTTTGGTGCACCACGTGGTAATTTTGGTGACAATTTTGGTGGCCTACGCGGCGGATTCAATGACCGTGCACCACAAGGCAACCGCTTCGGCGAGCGTGGCGCAGACCCGCGCTTTGCTGGCCGTGCAGACAACGCACGTGATCCAAGCAGTTATGTTCGCAAAGGCGGCTTTAACGATCGCAACAGCGGTGGTGGCTTTCCACCGCGTGGTGACTTCGCTCCCCGTGGTGATTTTGCGCCACGTGGTGACTTTGCACCCCGTAAAGACTTCGCACCGCGCAAAGAATTTGCTCCACGTGGCGAACGTACTGATTTCGCTCCCCGAGGCGACTTTGCCCCGCGCAAAGACTTCGCACCGCGTGGTGACTTCGCTGAGCGCAAACCAGCATTTGGAAAACCATCTTTCGCTAAACCGACATTTGCCAAACCAGTCGCCAAACCCGGCAACGGAGGAAAAGTATTCGTACCTCGTGACATGGCCAAGAAAGTGCGTACGGTTAAGGCGAAATAATTTGCTTAGTGTTTGATACAAAAGTATTCTCAATGAGGATCGGTGACAAAAGTCACCGACAAGCCAATTTAACTATTGCTTAATATCAACGTAAGAATTGCAAAGTGTGAGTCGGGTAAACTTATTTTTGCACTATTCTTATATTGCCTTTTGTTATCAAATCTTAATGAGGAGTTGAAATGCGAAAAATCAAATCATCTTTGGTCACTCAAGCAGCCACTTTAACTATTGCAGTTTCATCAACACTCCTTGTGACTGCCTGTGGCAGTGGGACAGACAGCGCAACAGCTGGTGACCAATCTGCCAATGCAGGTAGCAGCGGTACAGCAGGTACCAGTGGTACCTCAGGTACGGCTGGCAGCAGTGGTACGGCAGGCACTTCTGGTACAAGTGGTACAGCTGGTACAAGTGGTACCAGCGGCACTAATGGCACCAGTGGAACCAGCGGTAGCAGTGGCAGCAGTGGAACCAGTGGCAGTAGCCGGTAATCGAAAATTACAGCGTATCTTTGCCTAGGGGTAAATGCGCTGATATTTTGTCAATAACTTGTTGAGCGCTGATGTTGCGAGTGCATTCAAACATTCGCAATGTGTTTTGATGGTCAGGGCACCAATTCCAATCACCCGCATCCATCGGGTAGCGATTAAAGCATCCGCTGCAATTTTCTTCGTTGGCACCGATTCTGATCACATCGCTGACCTCGGTATAGGGTTCAGAAAACCCACTTATCACGCAGGTGGGGCGATTTAATGCCCATGACAACCAACTTAGGCCACTGCCTATGCCAACAAAGATTTTGGCATGAATCAAGTAATTCATGATGATGCCAATATCTCCAGGAGGAACTTGAATCACATCATCAGGCACTTGATTGCCCATATACGTCATCCCCTCCTTTGACAGCAGAACGACTTGATAACCTTGCTTGCGAAAATGATTGACCAAGTCAGTCCAACCGTTTGGATTGTTCCAATATTTAGCTTGGGCAGTTGAATGGAAAGCGATACAAACATAATCGTCGATTAATGGCTTACCACGATCGACAACATGGAGCTTGGGTCTCATTGGCAAATACGGCAGACCCAAAATGTCAGCCGCAGAAGCTCCCAGTGTCTGGCGTCTGAAATTGCTGACATTTTTATTGAAATCAATCTCACCATTCGGCAAATAAAACCAACCAACACGGTACATTGCATACAAGTTGTGCACGGTTTCACTCGGTTTGACGAATTGAATATTCGGATATCGCGCTTTGAATAAACTGTTCATGAATGTTGAACAAATCAACTCGCATTGATGCTTTTGCTGAAAATCGTCCACCAACTGAAACCATGCCAATGTATCCCCCAATGCTTTAGATTCAAACGCAATGTAAACACGTTTTGCTTTGCAATCATATTGGTGTGAAAACAGCAATTCATTATTGTCGAGTTTAAAAACTTTGATTTGCCACGGCGTAAAGTATTGCCTTGAAGTTCTTACCCAGTGGTTATTCTTAATTTGTGCCTGATGCACAATTGCATTGGTACGCGTGTCGATGAATTGAACTGAATATTCTTCATCAATATCACCAGTGATTTCTACAAATGCACCATCCACAAAGTGAAAATGAATTTGGTTCAAATTTAGTTACCTCTTTTTTGCAACATTGCACGCATATCCTGCAGGCTCACTGCGCTGTGTTCACTCAACTTCACACGTGGTTCAGGTTTGATGGCGTGACCGTAGATGATTTCGAATGTTAATTTCAAACGCCCGCCTTCTTGAGGGTCGCTGAGGTGTTGCATCAGTGCTGCGTCGAGCTTTGCTTTCCATGCTTTTCCACGCAAGGCAGGAAATCGATTTGGGTGCAGATTGCGACCTAATTCACGTAAATCTTGCAACAACTTTTGTGGTGTTTCGTACGTCAACACAATGCGTTCCATGTCCATCACGGGCTGCGAAAAACCAGCCTGTATCAACATGTCTCCCCAGTCATGCATATCGGTAAATTGATGGCTTGGTTCGGGCCAACCGAGTTGCACATACATGTTGCGCAACTCTTTCAAGGTATCTGGACCCAAGCAAGAAAACATCACAAACCCATCAGTCGCCAAGGCTTTTTGCCACTGCGTCAACACAGCTTGCGGATGAATGACATCGTGCAAATGCATGTTGGCCCATAACATATTGGCAGTGCCGTCAGCAGGCAAGTTGTGATGGATTTTGGGTGCGCGTTTGAACAATCCTGCCAGTGACCATTTGTGAGTTGCACTGGGTTTAACAGCTACCATATCCTGTTTTGCTACATTATTAATAGCACTATAGGCATATAATTCGCTGGGTAGAGGCATAAAACACTCTGAATCTTTGTACTTCTCTAAGAGTGTGACTTGCGCTTGTTCACCACCACGCACCGCACCCCAATTGACCCATAACTTGGGTTGCTGGTTAATCCATTGCAGGCGTTCTAGCATACGACCAGCGACTTCTTCATGTAACCAAGGCGATTTTTGTGGTGCAACAGCATACCAGCGGTTAGCTGCGGCCAGTGATAAGGTGGGTGGGCTCTGGTTTGGCATGCTTAGAGTATATTGCTTGCATGTTTCAAAGATTGCTCAATCGACTGCGAATACCAAGCCAATGTGCAGTTTGTGATGCTTGGCCCGCCACTGGTAGGGTGTGCGAAAACTGCGTTAGCAAATACGCCCAGCCTGTGGCACGTTGCATCACCTGCGCCCTCGCCCTGCCCTCTGCACATCTCACGCGTTGTGGTGCTTGCTTGGTCAAACCACCACCTTTGGATGCTTGTTTTGCGGCTGTTTCGTACGCATTTCCTTGGACAGATTGCATCGCACGTTACAAATTTGGCAGTGACCCAGCCTGGTCAAAAACCCTGAGCCTGTTGATGCAAAGCAGTTCGCAGATTGAGACAGCGATAGCCAATGCAGACTTGGTATTGCCTGTACCGTTGTCAAATGAGCGATTGCGCGAACGTGGTTACAACCAAGCACATGAATTGTGCAAACGAATCGCCAGCTTCAAATCCGACCCACATTTGTTATTACGCGTCAAACACACTGATGCGCAAAGCCGCCTCAAGCGGACCGAGCGCCTTAAAAATGTCGCTGCGGCTTTCGCCATCGATCCACTGCGTACCGCAGAGATTAAAGGCAAACGCGTGGTTTTAATTGACGATGTGATGACCAGCGGTGCAACATTGTTCGCAGCCGCCAAAGTGCTGCGCCAAGCCCAGGCAAAACACATCACTGGCGTGGTTTTTGCGCGCACTGAAATTCAATGAATGCATTGTTTGAATTCAAGTTCGACAGATAATTGGGTATGTTTCATATCGTTTTAGTCAACCCCGAAATCCCACCCAATACGGGCAACATCATTCGCTTGGCAGCCAATACAGGGTGCAGTTTGCATCTGATAGAACCATTGGGCTTTTCGATGGACGACAAGCACATGCGACGTGCTGGTTTGGATTACCATGAGTATGCACAAGTGAGCCGCTATGCCAATTGGTCAACCTTTTTAGAGCTACAAAAACCCGCAACAGACCGTCTGTTTGCGATGACCACTAAAGCTCAGCAGCCATTGTTTGATGTTGTTTTCAAAGACGGTGATTATTTTGTCTTTGGCTCTGAAACCCAAGGCCTGTCGCAAGCCATGCGCGATACATTTATGCCTGAGCAACAAATTAAACTGCCCATGCTGCCCACGCAACGCAGTTTAAATTTGTCCAACACCGTGGCTGTAACCGTGTATGAAGCTTGGCGGCAAATCGCGTTTGCAAAAAAGTAAGCGCGTTGTGACTCAGGTGTAACTGCGTATCACCGCTTGCGCCACACAAGCAGGTTTGTCTTTTCCTTCAATCTCGATGGTGATATCCCACACCATTTGCTTGCCATTGTTGTCAATGTTTTCGCTGCTGGCCAAGCTCATGCGCGCGCGCAAGCGGCTACCTATAAGTACGGGTGTGATGAACCGCACCTTGTTCAAACCATAATTAATGCCCATGCGCACGTCGTTGATAACGATGGTGGACTCTAAAAACCGTGGCAACATGGACAAGGTTAAAAATCCGTGTGCAATTGTTCCACTAAAAGGCCCTGTTTTCGCTTTTTCAGCATCCACATGAATCCACTGATGGTCACCCGTTGCGTCAGCAAAGAGATTAACCTGTTGCTGCGTGATGTTGATCCAATCGCTCACAGCGACTTCTTGCCCTACACAAGCTGCTAGTTCAGCCAAGGTTTGAAAATGTCTCATGCCTGATATCCAAGTTAATTATTAATAAGATACAAACCAAATGCTTTATTAAACATGCATTACGAAAATATATACTGCCGACACGCAACTATTTAAAACTATCCCTGAAAAATATGGAACACGCACCCACTTGGCTAATCAACAGTTTAATCTACTTAAGTGCAGCAGTGCTTGCTGTTCCTTTGTCCCAAGCGCTCGGCCTAGGTAGCATCATCGGTTATCTGGCGGCGGGCATGGCAATTGGTCCGTGGGGCCTTGGCTTGGTCAGCAATGTGCAAGACATTTTGCATTTTGCAGAGTTCGGCGTGGTTTTGATGTTGTTTTTGGTCGGTTTGGAACTTGAGCCCAAACGTTTATGGAGCTTGCGTCGACCTATTTTTGGTTGGGGAAGTACACAAGTACTGGCCTGTGCAGGCGCACTGTTCATCGCTTTGTGGGGTGCAAGTTGGTTGCTGCCTTCTGTCGCTGGTGCCTTAGGTGGCTGGCGTACTGCCTTGGTCGCAGGACTGGGTTTGGCATTGTCCTCCACTGCTATCGCACTTCAAGTCATGGGTGAGCGAAATTTACTGCCCACCAGCAGTGGTCAAGCTGGATTCTCCATCTTGTTATTTCAGGATATTGCAGCCATACCGATTTTGGCATTGATCCCACTTTTAGGCGTTAGTCAAGGAATAAATCAGACCTCATCCGGCATAGATATTGCCTACTCTGCTATTAAAATAGTAGCAATTATTGCGGGAATCGTGATTGGCGGTAGGCTATTGTTGCGGCCTATATTCCGCTGGATTGCGCGCAGCAAAACCCCCGAAATATTCACTGCAGCATCATTGCTTTTGGTGGTTGGCATTGCCGCTTTGATGCTTTATGTGGGCTTGAGCATGGCACTGGGGGCTTTCTTAGCAGGGGTTTTGCTCGCCGAAAGTGAATACCGCCGTGAGCTCGAAACCGATATAGAGCCTTTTAAAGGCTTGCTTTTGGGATTATTTTTTATTGCGGTCGGCATGAGCATCGATTTTGCTGTGCTCATTAATTCGCCTTGGTTGATGGCAACTTTATTGATTGCTTTTATTTCGATTAAATTTGCTGTTATCTATGGCATCTCGCGCCTGATGAAGGTGCCCTTTCAAGAACGTCCGGTATTGACAATGTTACTGGCACAAGGTGGCGAATTTGCCTTTGTGGTATTCCAAGCAGCAGGTCATGCAAATGTTTTTGCACCTCAAACTGCCTCACTACTAATTGGAGTCGTCGCATTATCAATGTTACTCAGTCCATTGCTATTGATTGCCATCGATAAATTATGGCTACCCCGATACGCTGACTGTGGTGTCACCCGACCAGATGAAATTTCAGAACCACAAGCTGCACCTATCATCATTGTTGGTTTTGGTCGATATGGCCAAATCGTAGCGCGTTTGCTTCTGGCGCAAGATATCCCCACCACCGTTTTAGATCACGATGCCGATATGATTGAAACAGCCAGGAGTTTCGGCTACAGAGTTTTCTATGGCAACGCAACACGGCTCGACTTATTGAGAACTGCTGGGGCCGAAAATGCGCAAATCATGGTAATCGCAGTCGACGATGTCGCACAATCTTTAGCAATTGTTGATATAGCCCAAGAGCATTTCCCGCATTTGCAACTGGTCGTACGAGCGCATGATGCAACACATTGGAACAAGCTGCGCGATCGTGATGTGAAATATATACAGCGTGAATTGTTTGAAAGCAGTTTACAAAGTGGCAGCTCCACTTTAGAACTGTTGGGCTATCCCAGTGAAGATGCCAACAGTCTGGTACAGGTATTCAAAGCGCATAACATGGCTTTGCTTGAACAAATGTATCCGCACTACAAAGACAGAGCAAAATTAATCAGTGTCGCTAAGATCGGCCGTGAACAATTGGCAGAGCAAATGGCAAAAGAGCGTGATTTACGCAAGTGATTATCTAAAACCATCCCAGACCAATTTGCAACCCGTGAGAAACATGCCCAAATACACCAATTTATAAAATAAATAAGGCTGGATACGGTGCGCAATGCGCACACCAATGAGCACACCTACAGGCGCCAATGGCAGCAGAACCAATGAAGTTGCAAAATTCCGAGTATCTAAAAGGCCCAACCAAGCATACGGCACCCACTTGCTCAGATTGATGAAGAAAAATAAATATGCCATGGTGGCTGTAAATACCAACGGCTTCATTTTCATGGGTATCAAATAGGCGCTGATAGGTGGCCCACCAGCATGCGCTATGAAGCTAGTGAAACCTGTAGTGGTGGTTAAGATGGCGCCCAACCATGTCGGTGGAGGTTTGCTATTGACCTTGGGTGGAAATAGAAGTCTTTGCGCCAGGAACAGCAAAGTAAAAATACCCACAATAGCCGCTACTGTCTTGGCCTCCAGTAATTTGAATAGAAGAGTTCCAATCAAAATTCCTAACAAAGCAAATGGCAATAAAAATTTCAACAATTTGACATCTACATGTTTACGGAAAGCGGCTATTCCTAATAAGTCCATCACCAACAGAACTGGCATCAAGATAGCAGCGGCTTGTGGCACGGTCACAGCCAATGCCATCATGGGTGTTGCCAATGATCCAAAACCTGCGCCAAAACCGCTTTTACTCAAACCCAATAATAAAACAGCAGGTATGGCAACGGCATAAAAATAGGGGTCCGTAATCAAAGGAAAATTCAGCATGAGGTGAGAGTCTACCAGTCAATTAAAATGCACTTATGCTGTTTCAACCCTCACAAGCCGATGTGCGTCGGTTTTTTTGCTCTGTTTACACCAAAGCCCGCACGGGAGTTGCCTTAGAAGCTATTGAAACGATAGCAAGTGCTTGGATGGATGAGCACCCTGAATACCATACCGACTTCTGCGATTTGGATGCTGCTTTGTTAAATCTGGAGCAATCAGATTCCAGTGATACCAGTAAAACGAATCCATTTTTGCACCTGTCAATGCATTTGAGCATCAGCGAACAATGTTCAGTTGACCAACCTCGCGGTATACGACAAGCCGTTGAATTGTTGACAGCCCGTTTGGATTCGCTGCACGATGCACACCATATTGCCATGGAACATTTGGGACAAATGCTGTGGGACAGTCAACAAAACGGCAGACCGCCAGATGGACAAGCCTATGTTGAGTCTGTTCAGCGCAGAGCAACGCGAATTTGATTTTTGAGTGCACCTAAATTATGGTGTAACTTTTTATGCGTATTGAATCTTCGACAATGCACGCAGTTCATCGGATGTGGTGCTGGGCAGGCCAAAAAATTCCAAATAGGCAGGGATTTGCTCAAACAACATGTCGGTGCCAATTTGCACACGACAACCCCGCTCAGATGCTGCGGTTAGAAATGCCGTCATCTCAGTTTTCATCACCACTTCACCCACAAAACACGATGGTGAAATGCGCGAAACATCAACAGGCATCGGCTCACCTGCATTCATTCCTAAGGGCGTGGCATTGACGACCAAATCGTAACCCGCAGGGTCATTTGATCCTGTCATGACAGTCAAAGCGGGGTAATGTTGACACAACCGCTCTTTTAAACCGTTGGCAGATTCTGCATTCACATCAAATAAACCAAGTTTGGCAACACCCGCAGCGGCCAGTGATGCAGCAATGGCACAGCCCACACCACCACTGCCAACCACCAAAGCACTTGCACTTTGCAGTTTCAAGCCTTTATGAAGCACACCACGCACAAACCCTTCACCGTCAAACATATCGCCTTGTAAGCGACCATTTGGCAAACGACGTACCGCATTGCAAGCGCCAGAAATAGCCGCATTGGGCAACACGTCATCAAGTAAACCAATGGTCACCACTTTGTGTGGCATGGTAATTAACGCACCTCTGATATTACTCAGTTTAAAAACCTGGGATAAAAAGTTTGGGTAATCTTGTGCTTGACAACCCATAGGAACAACAATTGCATTGATCTTGGCTTTTTCAAACCAAGGGTTATAAATCATAGGCGCTTTGAATGCGTGGGTAGGAAAGCCGATATGTGCAATAAGTTCTGTATTACCGTTGATCATCTTTATTTCGATCTCACCGCGTTCACCGCAGCACGTAAGGCCAGTAAATAACTATCTTCCCCAAATCCACAGATTTGCCCTTTAACAATTTCCGCAAATACAGAAACATGACGGAAAGGTTCACGCGCATGGATGTTAGACATGTGCAACTCAACAATCGGACATGTCAAAATTGCCAAAGCGTCACGAATACCGTAACTGTAATGGGTCCAAGCACCCGCATTGATGAGCACGGCGTCAACACCATCTTTGTAGCCTTGGTGAATACGGTCGCACAGCTCACCTTCGCTGTTAGTTTGGAAGAATTCCAGTTCTGCACCAAGTTCTTTACCCAGTTTGGTGAGATTTGCATTGATCTCATCTAAGGTAATCGTGCCATATTGCTTAGGGTCACGTTTACCAAACATATTGTGATTGATGCCATGGAGCATGAGGATTTTCATAATTTTATCTTTATAAAAGCAATTTAATCAGTGCAAAACATAGCCTAGTAAATGGTTTAAATATCTTTGAAGTTATAGTCTAATTGATGTCGTTCACTGAATTTAATTTTTATCAAAAATTACGCAGAATAAACAGCAACCAGCATCGCGGAAGTTTAACTAAGCCAATGTATATACAGTAATTAAAACTGCTTGACGCTCTGGCTGTAAGCTGCGTAAAGTGCCTATCAATATTTTGCGTGACAGCCACGCATAAGTGCCTGCGGGAGCGGTGATGTCGACCACAGAGCGTGCATAACGTGGTTGCGGCGGGTTGTCATCAATCAACACACGGTTGCGGATAGATAAGGTCACGCCGTCATCTGTACGCATCTCGTATTCAGCGTCCAGCAGTTTGCAACCGTCGGCGCGCAGCAGTTGTCGGTCTGCACCACCCGGCAATACCGTGCCTTTTAAGCCTTCTCCTTCAAATGTGCCGCCTAAAATGGGTATCAGGTAACGTTGCCCTAATGGACTTGTGCCTAAATCTTGCCGATCACCAATGTCAACGGTCGCTTGGTAAAGCAGCGTGCACAATGGCACATCTAAGTTGCTACCCGGCATTTTGAAAATGTGTTTTTAAATCAGCACATACCATTTGTGCAGCAATTAAACTGTCTTGTGAGATGGCTGTGAAGCTAAAGAAACCGTGGTTCAGAGTTGGAAATTCGCGGTACGTAAGCGCAACGTTTGCGTTGCGCAACACTTGCGCATAGGCTTGGTTGTCTTTGAACAAAAAGTCATGCGCGCCCACAGTTAATATTGCTGGCGCCAAACCAGCATGACTGGCTGCAAGTTTGGGTGATGCACGCCAATCACGCCCTGTGGTGCTGATATTTTCTGCACCCAAATAGGCTTGTTCAGGCATGCCGTTGAGCTGTGTCAGGTCTGTCGCAGGATATAGCAGCAATTGCGCAGCGAGTTTCAAACCACAGTCACGACATGCCAAAGCCACTGCCGCAGCCAAATTGCCGCCTGCGCTATCACCACCAACCGCCAAGCGTTTAACATGCCCACCCAATCGGCTGATGTTTTGTGCCACCCATTGCGTGACTGCCCAACAGTCATCATACGCTGCTGGAAACCTATGCTCTGGTGCCAGTCTGTAATCGACATTCACCACCACACATTGGGCTTCATTCGCCAGGCGTATGGCGTGTGCGTCGTGTGAATCTAAATCGCCCACCACAAAGCCGCCACCATGAAAGTAAACGAGTGTGTTTTGAACGGTGCCAGTGACAAAGTTCTCCTGTGGCCAATGAATGCGTACAGGGATTTGTGCGTCAACGCCATAGGCTGCGCCGTCAATGACCAGTGATTCAATTTTGCCAGTGGGTAAGGTGGGCTTGGGGTAAAAAAAAGCGCGTAAATTCCGCCCACGCTCACGGCAAACGGGCCCACCATGCGGTTCTAGACAACCTTCGTATAAATCAGGAATTCCCGAAGCTTTGGTTCGTCTACCCATCTCCGCTATGGCAGGGTCAAGCGGTTTATTAACAGATGTCATGTCTTATCTAGCCTTTGTATCCGAGCATACGAGGCAACCACAACACCGTTTCGGGCACGTAGGTCATAAACATCAAAGCGGCTATCAAGACCAAGACCCACGGAATTGTTTCTTTAATCAGGGGACCCAAAGGTTGTTTGGAAATACTGGCCACGATAAAAAGCAATAGACCGTAGGGGGGTGTGATCAAACCAATCATCAAATTGATGGTGACCACCAGACCAAAATGAACCATATCGATGCCCAAGGCTTGCGCTGCTGGAATAAAAATCGGCACAATCACCAGCAAAATAGTGCCACCTTCCATCAAAGCACCTAATATCAATAAAGTGATATTGACAATCAGTAAGAAACTGTTTTTGCTAAGTTGATAGCCCGCTAACCACGCTTGAACATCTTTGGGAATTTCTTCTTTTGCCACAACATAGTTAAATACCATGGCGCCAGCAATCAGCAGGCCAATGGTCGCCATTTGCCTGCCACTGTTGAGTAGCGAGTTATACATGCCATGGGGCGTGACCGAGCGATAAAGCCCCACAGAAATAACCAAGGTATAAAAAGCTGCCACCGCAGCCGCCTCTGTTGGTGTCATGACACCGCTGTAAATGCCGCCGAGCAAAACCACGGGCATCATCAACGCTGGCAGTGCTTTAATGGTCAGCGGGAAAAATTCACGCATGGGCACGGCTGCTTCTACAGGAAATTGATGCTTGTGCGCAAAATAGGCATTCAATCCCATCATCACCAGCGTCATCACCAATCCGGGCACCACCCCTGCGGCAAACAGATAGCCAATCGAAGTGTCTGAAATTAACGCATACAGAACCAGTGGAATGGATGGTGGAATGATGGGCCCAATTACCGCGGTGGCAGCCGTGATGGCACCAGCATAAGCTTTGGTATAGCGACCATCTTTGGTCATCATGTCCATGGTGAGTTTGCCAATACCGACCACGTCCGCCACTGCAGAACCCGACATGCCTGAAAAAATCAGGGACGACACCACGTTCACATGTCCCATTCCGCCGCGAAAGCGACCTACCAAGGCATTGCACCATGCCAACAGCCGGTCACTGAGTGAACCCAATGTCATCAACTCGCTGGCCAAGATAAACAGTGGGATAGCCAACAATGTATAAGAGTTGGTCAAGCCATTCAAAATTTGCTCGGCGGCCAATCCCACATCTTGCCCTGACAGCAGCAGGTAGAAAATGGATGCACCCAACATGGATAGCCCAATGGGCAATCCAAATAAACTAAAGGCAACAATGGCGATGACACACCATGCAAAAGGGGATAAGCCTAACCATGCGCTCATGATTTTGTCCCTGTGTGCAGTAGTTCTGCGTCAATTAAGCTGTGGCCGTCATGCGGCAGTTTGTCATGTAACGCATCGTACGCAATCCCTACATGCCGTACGCACATAGCCGCCACAAAAACCAAATACAAACCAAAAACCCAGCTCATGGGAAGCCCCAGAGCTGGCGACTTTTCTATGTTCATAAAGCCAATAAAAGCCCAAGTTTTAGGCACACTTAAAATCAGCAGCAACACCAGAAGACAACTTACAAACACCGAGCTACTGCGTTGCAACTTGCGCGGTAGCATGTTGTAAAGCATGTCAAACCGCATATCTTCGTGGTTGCGCATTACAAATGAGGAGCCCCACAAAATACCCCACAGCCAAAGGTAATTGCTGATTTCATCAGACCAGGCCAAGGGTATGTTGAGCACATACCGAAACACGACTTGCGCAATAAACGTGACAAACAAGATACCCATCATCAGAACCAGGACAAATTCTGCAATGTGCCGCAGACGATCTGTGAGCGATTTTTTCATAAGTAGTCAGTTAGTTTATTGGCGCAAATCGCAGGCGGTTTCTTAAAGCTTGACAATGCGCTCGAGCATGCCAGGTGTCCAAGTTGCGGCGTACTTGGATTTGGCGTATTGCTCTAACACATGGCTGCGGAAAGCAGGTACATCAGGCGTGTAAACGTCCAAGCCTTCTTTCTTGAAGAATGCCACCAAATCAGCTTCATCTTTGAGCGCCATGTTGGTGATTTCAGACTCAACTTTATTTGCAGCAGCTTGTACACGACGCTGTTGATCTGCGTTCATAGCGGCCCATTTTTTAGAACTAATCACGAAGTGGTTAGCGGCAACCAAATGACCTGTTAGCGAAATCTGCTTGGACACTTCGTAAAACTTCATGTTTTTCACGGCGGGTAAAGCATTGTCTTGTGCGTCAATCGCGCCAGTTTGCAAAGCAGTGTAAACCTCGGGGAATGGCAGAGGCGACGGGTTTGCGCCCATGGCGGTGCCCACATATTGCCAAACTTCGCCGGGTGGCATGCGCAATTTAATGCCTGCCAAATCAGCTGGTTTCATGATTTTTTTCGTTGTACGCAAGCCCAGGTGGCGTGTTCCAATGTAAGGGTTGGCCAAAATGCGAATGCCCATTTTTTCGTCGAGCATTTTGTTCAGTTCGGCACCCACGTCGCTGGCCCAAATTTTGCGCAGATGCGCCACATCACGAATCAAATATGGCACCATCAACAAGCTCAGTTGCGGAACTTGGTTAATCACATCACCTGAAGCAATGTTGGCCATGTCCAAATTACCACGTTGGATAGCTACTGGCTCTGTACCTTGTTTGAATAGAGTGCCACCGTGATGGGCTTTGAATTCAAAATCTGCCCCCAATGCGTTCATATTGTTGCGCAAAATCGCTGATCGAGAATCATTTTCTGGAACGATATCTGAATACAGCAAAGTAATTTTGCTTTGTGCAAAGCTTTGACCTGTTAAAGCCAGAGCTGATAACGCTGATGCGCCTGCGACCAATTGACGACGGCTGATGAAATTATTCATAGCAAAATATCCTTTTCAGTTAAAAGTTGAGCTATCGAGTTGCATACCATTCCAAAATTAGAAAAATTTCTAATTTAATGAATCAATACACTATGTACTGTTTGGTACATAATATTAAAACAAAATTTATGTCTTAGGCAATTCGGGATTACCCTTGAATAATTTAAAGTAATTTACTCAATTAATCTGCCAGCATGCTCGAGCACTACAGAGATGCATATCTGAATATTTTCATACGCGGGTTAAGCTTTAACATATCGCACCATGGTCTCAATGATGTTATTGCGCCTTGCTTGAAAATTCCTTGTGTTTTCCAATGTATGTTTAAAGATCAATGAAAACGTGTGATGATTCGCAACATTGAAAAAGCTCAAAGCAGAAATTGACATGTGCAAATCCAGTGGATCCAAATTCGGCCTAAAGACACCCTGCTCTACGCCACGCTCATAGACTTGCTGAACAGCGTGAACCACTGGTACATTCAATCCTTGAATCGCTTTGCTTTGGGCTAAGAATTCACCACGGTGAATGTTCTCGTTCATCACCAAGCGCACAAAATCGGGATTACCCCATTGGTAATCAACGGTAAACCCGACCAATTTCCTCAAGGCTTCTTCTGGCTCTAAATCTTCAAGGTGCAATTGTTGCTCGATTTGACGGATACGACGGTACGCTTCCTCTAAGACCGCAATATACAAACCTACTTTACTCTCAAAATAGTAGTAGATCATGCGTTTGCTGGTTTGTGTCGTCGCGGCGATTTCATCAATACGCGCGCCGGCGAGCCCTTTGGCAGCAAACTCAGCGGTAGCCACGTCCAAAATGCCAGCCATGGTGCGTGCAGGATCATTCGTACGGGTAGCAGTACGCACACCTGTTTTTGGTTGAGTTTTTGGTGCGGTTTTTTTGACGGCTTTAATCGACATCGATGACGCTGCTTCTTTTGCCAATGGCTTTGACATCAACACAGTTTGTACTGGCTTACTCATAATATATAAAAAATATGGCTATATTCGGCGTATTTACTTCCTAGTTTGCTATTATTTTAATAGCATTACAATTATGGCCGTTTTAATTTAATCTGGTTAGGTAATGGAACAGAACGGCGCAATATGCCTTCACTTAACCACAAAGCAGATTGTCTGGCACGACTGGCAACTTTTTCGAGTGGCATTTGTTGGTAGTCGTCATTGAATACTTCAAAGCTGTAATCACCACGGTAGCCCAGTGCGTGCAGCTTCGTAATCAGTGCTGCAAGTGCCTCACTGTGCACACCCTCTCCCGGAAAAACACGAAAATGACGCGCCGTGGTGATGCGCTCCTCAACAGTTTTAATTTCGTTCCACATGAAGTCGGCCAACTGCACCAAGAAAATTTTATCTGGGTCTAAGATGTCTAAATCATCCAATGGTGTGTTGGTCGCAAACATATGAAATGAGTCAAAACCCAATCCTAAGTTGGGCATATCAGCACGATTAACCAAATCCCACGCTTGTGGAAATTCATTCACACTGCGCCCCCAGGACAAAGCTTCATACGCAATTTTGATATTCAGTGGGATTGCCAACATTGCCAATTTGCGTAAATCTTTTACCAGTGCATCGGTATCCGAAGTCGCGTGGGTTGAGGTACTTGAACACATCAACAGCACTGGACAATCCAGTGCGCTGCACATTTCTAACATGGATTTGGCAATGTCAATTTTGTATTCGTGCAGATGACCAGATAAGCCTTCAAAATCTCGCAATACTTGAAACCCCGTGACACGCAAACCGCTGGCTTTAACAGCGTCAACTGCCGCTCTCCAGCCTTCGGCGTGCCCAACTAAATCTCGCGCTGCGAGCATGATTTGGCTGAAACCAGCCTCACGTGTGGCTTTCAGTTTGCCCTCAAGTGAACCTGCAAACGAGATGGTGTCCATCCCAAAATCATCGATATTCCCAATCAATTGCTTCATGGCTGCTCTATCAGGATGCTGCACGTTGGTCGTGCACCAATTCAAAAGTCACACTGCCCATTTGCGTGCGTGTCAAAGCGCCTTTTGCCATGGCATCTGGGACTTTCGAGGTGATGAATTCAACACCATTCTTTTGCAACTGTTGCACAGTACTGGCGACGTCGGGCGTGCCCAAACCAATGCGGTGCAGCTCTTCATCGTTTTCCACATCCAAGATACCCAATTCAGGTTCAATCAATTGCAAATAGAAATGCTGCTGGTTACTGCAAGGGCTGCGCAAAATGCGTCCTTTGGGCAAAATGCCAAAGCGTTGTGTACTGGGTAATTCAGTAAACCCAAACAATTCACGGTAAAACTCTGTCCAATCTTCGGTGCGATCGTTGCCGATGTACTGAACAATACCAAAAAAATGCAAACCAGCGATGGCTGGCGGGTGTTGATCGACGGTTGGAATCGGTGTGAAATCAACATCGTAAATTGAAAACTCTTTATGCCTGTCCACAAAATAAATACGGCTATTGCCCACGCCATGTACCGCTGGAATATTCAGTTCCATGACCGCGGCATTGGCGGGTATGGCCCAAGCACCACGGTCTAAAGCGCGGTTGTAAGCGGCTGACGCATCACGCACACGAATTGCAATCGCTGCTATCGTGGGTCTTTCTGATACAGGTGAATCCATCGACACATGGGTTTGAATGCTTTGGCCGTGTGCATTCACAATCACATTAATACCACCTTGCCGGTATAACAAAACCTCACGCGACCGGTGCCGCGCAATCGGCCTGAAACCCATGGTTTCTAAAATCTGACCCAATTGCTGGGGCTTGGATGTGGCGTATTCGATGAATTCAATGCCTTCCATCCCCAATGGATTGGCACTTTCATCAATGGCTTCACGGTTCAAGTTAAATGAGTGAGTATTCATATTCATGCGCACCATTGTTACTTTGATTGATTTGGGCTCATTTTGTACTGTTTGGTACATTTTGTCAGAGCTTAAATCATTTTTAGCCTCGTTGCAAGAGCCAATAGGGCTAGATTTCAAAAAATGCGATGGACGAAACCTCGCACTTTCTGTTTTAGATCGGAAGAGCGT
>CALMEI010000047.1 GCA_937863225.1 uncultured Polaromonas sp. | reverse complement strand
CCCCTGGTCAATGTTCAGTCGGCACGGGTGGTCAAAGTTCGGTCGGCGCGCACAGCTGGGTGGGCCAAAGCAACTACCAACGAGCTTGAGGCCAGTGGTCTTGCCACTGCCAGACTGGCCTTCCACGGTCAATACTGTGGCATCGCGCTCAAGGGGTTTGAGACATGGTGCAGCAAACCCCGCACTCAGCATCGTGACCACCAGATGATCGTCACCCAGTTGGCGCGTCAGCTTCTGCCAGTCTTTTGCATCGCCTTTCACGTTCGTCTTGGCGAAGAGGCTGCGCTGGGTTGCAGCTTGAAACTTCGGATTGGCGCAGTACAGCTTATCGCCATACATGTAACCCAGCGATTGATCGGGCATCTGATGCCAACCGTCATGGGTCAGCCGCAGCCAAGTCTTGTCCGGCATCATCGTCTGCAGGTACATGCAGATGGCGCTGGCAAGGTTTTGGGATTGCTCACGATCTACGACCAGACCACGTTTGACCAGTTCGTTCAAGACCTTTTTGGGCGTGGCAAGCAACTCCTGCGGGATGTCGTAGTGCTGAACGGTGCCCACATGTGTGCGGAAGCGAACGCGAATGGCGGGCTTACCACCGTCGGGATCAGTGGTTTGCCCCATCGGCTGCAACGCACCACACAAACGTGTGATGCCCTTGGGGCCAGCGGCATAGACCCCATGGCTATCACCATTGGCAACCAGCCTGAAGGGCTTTCCGTCGGCGGCGGGTTTCACCTTGGAAATCGCGTTTTTGGGCGCGACGAAGCCACTCTTTTGGTTCACAGACCTCTTGGTCGTGGTTTTCGTCTTGACCTGTTTGCGTACGGGATATTTGGATGCCTTGCTTTCCGCGTGCACAGAGATTGGCTTGTGGCTCATGCTGCGCTCCCTTGCTTTTGGTCACGGGAGGCAATGCACGACTGGATGTATGCCTGAATTTCGCTGGCAGGCCAGCCTTTCAGACGTGGGCCAATCGGCACGCCGGGCTTCAGCACCCCAGCTTTGATGTAGTTGTAAAAAGAACTGTTCGACAGTCCTGTGAGCTTGAGAACTTCGCGCTTGCGGAGAAGCGCCTCGTGAGAAATTTGTACCATGTTTGGACTCCATCAAGTTGTTGAAAACTTTCGATGGACCCCGTCGAATCCATCTGCATCTCGCTGCGATGGATGTGATTTTTCAGGGTTTGGTACACCCTGAAAAACGAATTCAATATGAATTCATTCTGTCAATTTAAGTCCTTTGGCTAGTGCCTGGGCAAGCCCTTCTTTGAATGACGTTTTGAAGGCCGCAGCCCCAAGACCATTCCCAATGAACCCCTTAGCTTTTATCCCTATAACCACTTGTTCGACTATTTCGTCAAGCTCAGTAGGTGAGGCATTCGGTTTAAGGCAATAGGCATCAACTGCAATTGCAAACAACTGAAGCGCACGCTGGTCGTTCAACCGCTTTTGCACGGATTGCGACGTGTCACGAGCTTCTATGGTTTTTGCGACATTGGAATCATTAGGACGACTACCCATGATGATTACATCTGGTGTCGGTCGACCAGGAACATAGAAAACTGTCTTTGCCAGCGGCTCTCGCAGGGCAACAAACTCGGGTGCTAATTCAAATCGCTTGCTGTCAGTCAACAAGTCAATGCAACTGACAACATCAACCATTGCGAATTTTGTGGCCTTTGCTCTATTGTTGTAAGCGTGATTCCGAAGCCAATGCACGTACCCCACACATGGCTCATCCCTGAGACGTTTACCCAGAAACAGATAGCGTTCACGATAGCCTTCATTCAGGAACTCATTTCCCTTAACGATGCCTTCGGCCTTCTTCGACGGGTCAATGCCCATACTAAGCAAAGCAACTTGCCAGACGGTCAACTCACGGTCTTGCTCTGCAATTGTCCAATCTGGTGAGGGAGTTTGTGCCCCGCCACTGAATGCTGTTTTTGATGCCATTGCTTTTCACCTTTCGTTCCAGAACCGATTTTTTCGGGTCAATTGGGGTCAATGAAGCCCCATCCCCACGTCGGCAGCGGCGAGCCTTGCCGCTCGGATAATTTCACGGACGCTTTCGCCTCGACACCAAGCATCAACCATGTCCGCCCACGCT
>CALMEI010000046.1 GCA_937863225.1 uncultured Polaromonas sp. | reverse complement strand
CTGTTGCAGCTATTCTGGTGGTAATGTTAAAGTGGGCGGTAGCGGCTACAGCGAGTTTGCAGAATACATCGCCGCAGGGAAAATGCGCGCAATTGGCGTGACTTCTGAAAAACGATTGCCCGGAATCAATGTGCCGACTTTAAAGGAACAGGGTTATGACGTGGTTCTTGGCAACTGGCGTGGCGTCTATGGTGCACCAGGTATTACGCCTGCACAACGCGCTGCCTTGACGGATATTATTGTCAAAGCAACCAAAACAAAAACTTGGGCTGAGTCATTGGAAAAAAACAATTGGACTCCAGCAGTGCTTACTGGAAAAGCGTTTGATGATTTTGTTGACAACGAGTTTGCGAGCTTGCGCGGAACGATGCATTTAGCAGGTATGTTGTGACCGACGTTTCAACAAATCGCACGACTTCAAGCACACTGCAAAGCCTTATTGGCTTGGGTGTGATTGGGATTGGAGTGGTGATGGCAGTTGGTGCGTACAGTATTCCTTCAGACGCAGGGTATTCAGGTGTTGGACCGAACTTCTTGCCAGCAGTTGTTTCATTTGTATTGCTCGTCTGTGGCTTGTGGGTGATTTGGGAAGCACGCACTGGCGGCTTTCGACAGATGGATCAACCTTCGGGCAGTCATCAGGGTGATTGGTTAGGATTTGCTTGGTTGTCTGGTGGGTTGCTAGCCAACGCGGCACTGATAACCACAATCGGTTTCATTTTAAGTTGCTCACTGTGTTTTGTATGCGCAGCCCGCGGTATGCGAATATCACAAAGCAATGGGAAATTGCCCTTTGATGTTATTCGCTTATTGAAAGATGCGCTCATAGGGTTTGCAATTTCGGCGCCCGTGTATTGGATGTTTACAAAATTACTTGCAATTGGTTTGCCTGGACTGACCACTACAGGTTGGCTATAAGATAACAATAAACATGGATATCTTGAATCAACTCTTGCAGGGATTTGCAACTGCAGCCACACCCATCAATTTGCTTTGGTGTTTGATAGGCTGCACGCTTGGGACAGCGGTAGGCGTTTTACCCGGAATTGGTCCAGCGGTTGCGGTAGCCATGTTATTGCCAATCACAGCTCAGGTGGACGCGACTGCCTCGATGATTTTCTTTGCTGGTATTTACTATGGAGCCATGTATGGTGGATCTACCACCTCCATTTTGCTCAATACGCCGGGTGAAGCGGGAAGCATGATTACTGCCATGGAAGGCAACAAAATGGCCAAATCAGGTCGTGCGGGTGCCGCTTTGGCAACGGCAGCCATAGGTTCTTTTGTCGCGGGAACAATTGCTACTGTGGGGGTGACCTTGTTTGCACCTTTGTTGGCAAATTTCGCTGTTAGGTTGGGGCCGCCTGAATATTTTTGTTTAATGTTGTTGGCCTTTGTAACGGTCAGCTCGGTATTGGGTCAAAGTACTTTACGTGGCATCACGTCGCTCTTCATTGGGTTGGCAGTAGGTTTGATCGGGATGGACCAAATTTCAGGTCAAGCACGGTACACGGCAGGTGTACCAGAGCTTTTAGATGGGATTGAAATAGTTCTGGTGGCAGTCGGGTTATTTGCTGTGGCAGAAACACTGTATGTTGTTCTTTACGAAGGCAGGTCAGATGAATCGCAAAATCATCTCAGTAGCGTGCACATGAACAAAAGTGATTGGCGTAGATCTTGGCCTGCATGGTTGCGTGGAACAGCAATTGGGTTTCCATTTGGCACCATTCCAGCTGGTGGAAGTGAAATTCCAACATTCTTAAGCTATGCCACAGAAAAGAAATTGGCGAATGAAAAAACCAAAAAAGAATTTGGAACCAATGGTGCGATTGAAGGCGTCGCGGGACCTGAAGCCGCAAACAATGCGGCTGTCACAGCAACATTGATACCTTTACTGACATTGGGTATACCAACATCAACCACTGCTGCAATATTGTTGGGTGCTTTTCAAAGCTATGGTATTCAACCTGGGCCGCAATTGTTACAGTCTTCTGCAACTCTAGTTTGGGCTTTAATCGCATCACTTTATATCGGCAATGTGATGCTTTTGGTGCTGAATTTGCCGATGGTAGGTATTTGGGTTAAGTTGTTGAAAATCCCCAAAACTTATCTTTATGCAGGTATTTTAATCTTTGCAACTGTTGGTGTGTATGGAATGAGGCAAAGCGCTTTTGACTTGGTGTTGCTCTATGCCATAGGTGTTTTTGGTGTGGTGATGAGAAGGTTTGATTTCCCATCCGCTCCCGTGGTGGTAGGTATGATTTTGGGACCTTTGGCCGAGGCTCAATTGCGAAATGCCATCGCAATTGGTGAGGGAAGATGGATGGTTTTCCTAGAGAGACCCATGTCTATGACACTGTTAGCTGTTATTTTATTGGTTCTTTTCTTGCCTAGACTTTTAAAACTGATAACTAAAAACAAAACCCTCATTTCATAATGTTTTGTCGTAGTCGTGTACGATCAGTATATGAATGTATACAAATTTTCTGTCACAGTAGTTAATCAGTTTATTGCAGAGCAATCAGATATAGCTACCGATAGTTATGTGTTTGCATACACAATAACTATTAAAAATGTGGGAAATGTAGCTGCGCAGTTGATATCGCGCCATTGGGTGATCGTTGATGCCAACGGACGATCGGAAGAAGTACAGGGTTTGGGCGTAGTTGGTCAACAACCTTTGCTTAAACCAGGCGAAGCATTCGAATACTCTAGTGGTACGCGATTTCATACACCGACTGGAACAATGCATGGTAGCTACTTTTGTGTCGCTGAAGATGGCGCGCGTTTTGAGGTCCCGATAGATGAATTTATGTTAATTGCTGACACCCCTAATGCGCGTGTATTGCATTAATTGCTTGATACAGATTTAATCTATAAAGAGTTCGGAAGTATTTTTTGGCGGTAACACGCCCAAATGTTTGTATGCTGCTAGGGTGGCCATTCGTCCTCGTGGAGTACGTTGCAGGTAACCTTGTTGAATCAAATATGGCTCAATCACATCCTCAATCGTATCGCGCTCTTCGCCAATGCTGGCTGCAATATTGTCTAAGCCAACTGGCCCTCCGTCAAAACGGTGGATGACAGCTTCTAACATTTTGCGATCCATGATGTCTAAACCTTGTGGATCTACATCAAGCATTGCCAGCGCTTTATTGGCAATATCCAGAGTGATTTGTCCTTCACCTTTAACGTCTGCGAAATCACGTACACGACGTAACAACCTGTTAGCGATGCGAGGTGTGCCGCGTGAACGTCGTGCAATTTCAAATCCACCCGCTTTGTCCGCAGGTACATTAAGCAAAGATGCGCTGCGTTGTACGATACGTGCTAATTCGTCGGCTGTGTAGAACTCCAAACGTGAAACGATACCAAATCTATCGCGAAGTGGGTTGGTTAACATACCAGCACGAGTGGTTGCGCCAACTAAAGTGAATGGTTGTAAATCAAGCTTAATTGATCGAGCTGCGGGACCTTCACCAATCATGATGTCAATTTGGTAGTCCTCTAAAGCTGGATACAAAATCTCCTCAACCACAGGGTTCAATCTGTGAATTTCGTCGATAAATAAAACATCATTTTTCTCTAAGTTGGTTAGCAGCGCAGCCAAATCCTTGGGCTTTTCCAATACAGGACCACTGGTCTGACGTAAATTCACGCCAAGCTCGTGCGCAATGATGTGTGAAAGTGTGGTTTTCCCTAAGCCAGGTGGGCCAAAAAGTAAAACATGGTCCATGGCTTCCTGGCGCATTTTTGCCGCACCGATGAAAATCTCTAACTGTTCACGCACTTTGCTTTGACCAACGTATTCGTCGAACAATTTCGGACGCAAAGCACGCTCAATGGCTTCTTCGTTAGGCGAAGAAGGTTCAGCAGACATAACACGCTTGATGGGTGCTGGAGCAAAATCGTCGGTTTGTATGCTCATCTTGACTTTGTAAGTTGATTCACTTTAGTTAAGTTCATTATGCCAAAGCCCTTAAAGCCAGTTTGATACCGTCGCTGACACTGATATCTTTTGGCAATACTTTGGCCGCCAAGGTCGCATCTTTATCACTGTAACCCAAAGCCACCAGTGCCTGCAAAATATCAACATGGACATCGCCGCCAACATGGCTAATTTGACCCATATCTGCTCCTATTTTGCCTTTCAACTCTAACAGCAATCGCTCTGCCGTTTTTTTGCCTATACCGGGGACTTTCACCAGCCTACCCGCATCTTGTAATGTAATGGCCTGTGCCAGTTCATTCACACTCATGCCGGAAAGTATTGACAACGCAGTTCTTGCGCCTACACCTGAAATTTTGATGAGCTGTTTAAATGCGGTTCGTTCTTGTGCTGTTTGAAATCCAAATAGAATCTGCGCATCTTCGCGTACAACAAAATGTGTCAATAAACTAACTTTTTCACCAATACTTGGCAAGGTGTAAAAAGTGCTCATAGGAACGTCAACTTCATAACCGACGCCATGACAATCAATCACAATTTGTGGCGGGTTTTTATCACAAAGTATGCCTGTGAGTTTGCTAATCATATGGAATAGGTCTGCGTTTTGTTTAAGGTTAAAAATTACTTATCGTCACATTATCACTGTGCCGACGTAAGGACTTCTCTGGCACGTTCAGCGTAAGTGTTAAATCGCCACGCGGTATTCTCATGCGTGATACGACGCCATGTCATGCGTTTTTCCACTGGAGACATTTTGGGCCAGTGCTGGACCTCTGCAAAAGTTCGTCCGCAGCCTTTACAACTTTCGTCACCTTGACTGGTTGAACATATTGCGATGCAAGGTGTATCGGGTGTTGTGGCATACCAAGCTAACCATGCAGACATGGCTTGATCTGAAACTGTGCATTCGGCTATTTCTGTTTCATGTTTGTAAACCATCAAAGCATAGGTCTCTCCAAGCGCACGGATTTCTGGTGATAAAACGATGCCGTCATGAGATGGCCTAAGTTCTCGCCAATAATTGATGGCAGACTCGATGTCAAGAATGTGGATTGATTTGCTGAAAATTTGCATGTATATAAACTCAGTAGTAATGATAACCTGATTTGTCATTGCTGGTATTTGTAGGTGGACCAATGCCATCGTTACAATCAGGCGAATGATAAGTACTGAATCAATAAATCAAGTGACTCAAAAGAATCAATTACAAGTGTCTATTCTGATCCCTGTTTATCGGAACGAAGGGGGTCTGGAAGAGTTGGTTTCGCGAATTGATACATGCATGAAAAATTCAGTTTATGCTGGTAACTTTGAGCTGATTTTGGTCGATGATTGCAGTCCTGATAACAGTTGGCAAATGATTCAAACATTGGCGACAAAATATACTTTTTTGCAGGGAGCGACACTCTCTAGAAATTTTGGACAGCACAATGCCATTATGGCAGGGCTAAATTTAGTTAACGGTGCATATGTTGTCCTGATGGATGATGATTTGCAGCATCCTCCTGAAGCAATACCTAGCATGATTTCAGAATTGGTCAATGGTGCAGATGTTTGTTACACACGATATGCCAATCGACAGCATGCTGCTTGGAAAATTTTAGGTAGCAAGTTTAACGATTTGATGGCGTCGTGGCTTTTATCAAAGCCCAAGGGTTTGTACTTGTCATCTTTCAAAGCATTAAAACGCGGAGTTGTAGATCAAGTTCGAAGCCATGAAGGACCGTTTGCCTATTTGGATGGACTCATACTTGATATAACAAAGCGCATCGCCAGCGTAGAAATACAGCATGGGACACGCGCTTATGGCGAAGGAAATTACAACTTTTCAAAATCAATCTCACTTTGGCTCAGAATGGTCACTGGTACCTCTATCGTGCCATTGAGGTTGGTAACACTGATGGGAGCATTCATAGCGGCATTGGGTTTTATGGGTGCAATTTTTATTGCTGTGAGCAGTTATCTTTATCCAAATGAATCAAAAGGTTGGGCTTCAATTATCGTGACGATATTGTTAGTGAGTGGTTTTCAAACGTTGTTCATTGGTGTGCTGGGTGAGTACTTAGGACGTATACATTTGCGTTTAAATAATAAGCCGCAATATCTGTTTAGATATCTAACGAAAAATGATAGCGAATTTCCAAAAATATAGTTTAGATGCTATATGTCTATGATTGCCCAACCACAAACGATGCACTTTGCGATGCCTTTGGTACTGCAAAGCGGCAAAGCCATACACCAGTTTGATTTGAGTTATGAAACTTACGGCGTGCTCAATGCAGGTAAATCGAATGCAGTTTTGATATGTCACGCATTAAATGCTTCGCACCATGTGGCAGGTGTATATGCCAACGAAGTGGGTCAAATAATCCCGAAATCTGAAGGCTGGTGGGATAACATGATTGGACCAGGTAAAGCGGTTGATACCAATCATTTCTTTGTCATCGGTGTGAATAATTTGGGTTCATGTTTTGGCTCCACAGGTCCCATGAACATCAACCCCGATACTGGTAATGTCTACGGTGCTGAATTTCCGGTGGTGACAGTAGAAGATTGGGTGAACGCACAAGCCTTGCTCTTAGACCAATTGGGAATTAATACACTTGCAGCCGTTATGGGAGGAAGTTTGGGCGGCATGCAGGCATTGAGTTGGACATTGCAATATCCAGACAGGGTGCAGCACGCAGTCATCGTTGCAAGTGCTCCGAATTTAACTGCTGAAAACATCGCTTTCAACGAAGTTGCTAGACGTGCGATAGTGACCGATCCGGATTTTCATGGCGGACATTTTTATGCTCAAAAAGTTGTGCCTAAACGTGGCTTGCGTATTGCTCGCATGATTGGTCACATCACTTATTTGAGTGACGATGTGATGAATGAAAAGTTTGGGCGGCAACTTAAGTCCGCATTGGGTTTGGGCGATAACCAATCTAGCTTGCAAACTGAGTACCAGTACAGCACACAAGAGGTTGAATTTCAAATAGAGAGTTATTTACGTTATCAAGGTGACAAATTTGCAGAGTATTTCGATGCGAATACCTATTTGCTCATTACCCGTGCATTAGATTATTTTGACCCTGCCCGTAACAAGGGTGGAGATTTAAAGAAGGCCATCGCGCAGACTTCAGCAGATACGAAATTTTTGCTGGTTAGCTTCACTACGGATTGGCGTTTTGCACCAGCTCGTAGCTGTGAGATTGTGAAAGCCTTGTTAGATAACAAGCGGAATGTGAGTTATGCAGAAATCAATGCGC
Organism: uncultured Polaromonas sp.; assembly: GCA_937863225.1. GTDB lineage: Bacteria > Pseudomonadota > Gammaproteobacteria > Burkholderiales > Burkholderiaceae_C > Aalborgiella. Next base: position 33,527 of record CALMEI010000046.1, on the reverse strand, counting down.
CACATGGACACGATGCTTTCTTGCTTGATGATCCGCGGTATATGGGTGTAGTTAGCTCTTATTTTGATAGCATTCATTCGGGATTGAACTCTGGAGACAAACATGAGTGATTTGGCAACTATGAAAGCTATTGCCAAACTCGTGCCTGTTGGGTCACGCGTGCTGGATTTGGGTTGTGGCGACGGGGAAATGCTTGGGTATTTGCAACAAGTGCGTTCTTGTACGGGTTATGGCATTGAGATTAATGATGCAAATGTGCTTGCTTGCGTGAAACGCGGCGTGAATGTGATTCAATTAAATCTTGATGAAGGACTGGCGTTGTTTGACAATAGCTCGTTTGATGTCGTTTTACAAATAGACACTTTGCAACACTTGCGCAATGCAGAGGTGATGTTGCGCGAGACTGTGCGTGTAGGGCGACTCGGCGTAGTCGCCTTTCCTAATTTTGCTCATTGGCCGAATCGATTAAGCGTACTCCAAGGTCGCATGCCCGTAACTCGACGCCTACCCTATCAGTGGTACGACACCCCTAACATTCGTGTTGGAACGCATGCAGATTTGAATATTCTGGCCTTGAAAAATGGCTTGAAAGTGCAAGACAGTTTTGGTATTCAGAATGGGCGGATAGTGCGCACTTTACCGAATTTGTTGGCAGGCACATCAGTATTTTCTTTTTCGAATTGAAAACTAGATTTTTGATGTGCTAAGATTTAGTTCTCGGGTTATGGCTTCCCGGTAATGTGCAAATCGCACACAAAGACGGTGTCCCGTCCAACAGCTAAACTTACTATGGATTTAACATGGACACCACAAATTCGCCTGCATTTTCTGTACAACCATTTGAGTTATTTGATCGATTCAACTCTGATGATGCGCTCATTGTTATTGATGTCCGTAAGCACGAGGCATTTTTAGGGGCTGACAGTTTTTTGAAAGGGGCAATACGAAGAGACCCGTTGCTAATCAACAGCTGGGCAGCTGGTATCCCTAAAACCATACCCGTGTTAGTATATTGTGTGCATGGACGCGAAGTGAGTCAAAGCACAATGCGATTTTTACGTGATCTTGGTGTTGAAGCATATTATTTAGAAGGTGGTATAGAAGCATGTCGTATCGCAAATTTGCCGATGCAAAGCAAAGCCATAGGTCAAAAAAGCAAATGGGTGACTCGGTCTCGGCCAAAAATTGACCGCATCGCGTGCCCATGGCTGGTGTTGCGATTTATTGATTCAACCTCAGAGTTTTTGTATGTGCCAGTTGATCAGGTAAAGTCGACTGCACAATCAGAATCAGCAACCCCTTTCGATGTGACAGAGCATGTATGCCAAACAGTGTTTACCCATAATGCAGATCAATGCAGTTTTGATGCATTTTTGTTGCATTACCGTTTTACTCACGATGCAGCATTGAATCGGTTGGCAGCGATTGTTCGTGCTGCTGACACAGATTGTCTGGCCATAGCACCCCAAGCAGCAGGATTGTTGGCAATATCACTTGGTATGTCGTCGATGCATAGCAACGATAACGAAATGTTGAAAACGATGCTTCCTGTATACGACGCTTTATATGCCTGGTGTGTATCGAAGGAAAAGGGCACGAACGAATCGCACACGTGGAACCCATTGCTTAATAAATAACAACTACTGTGCACATTTTATGAATATAGAAAAAAATGCAACCGTTCCCTTCCTAGAGGCACTGAAATTTTGGTTCAAACTCGGATGGATCAGTTTTGGTGGACCTGCAGGTCAAATTGCCATCATGCACAAAGAACTTGTAGATGACAAACACTGGATCTCTGAGAAACGATTTCTACATGCTCTTAACTACTGCATGGTGCTACCTGGACCAGAAGCGCAGCAATTGTCAATTTACATAGGTTGGCTATTGCACCGAACCTGGGGTGGCATTGTGGCGGGGGTTCTTTTCGTATTACCATCATTGTTTATATTGATTGGTTTGAGCTATATTTATGTGGCCTTTGGAAATTTACCTTGGGTGGCCGCTTTGTTATATGGCATCAAGCCTGCAGTAGCTGCCATCGTTGTCCAAGCCGTTCATCGTATTGGCTCAAAAACATTAAAAACACCGAGCAAGGCTCCCATTTTGTGGACTGTAGCCGTAGCGAGTTTTGTGGGACTGTATTTTTTCAGTGTTCCATTCCCGCTCATTGTGTTGCTTGCAGCGTTCGTGGGTTATGCAGGTTCTAAGTTTGCACCAACGCAATTTACCAGTGTTGGTGGGCATGGCTCTAAATCAGTATCAAATACGCATGTGGCGGCAGTGATCGATGATGATACGCCAACTCCTGAACATGCGAAGTTCAAAAAATCGCGCTTAGCCTTGGTTATCGGCATTTGTTTGGTTTTATGGCTGCTGCCGATGGGTGTATTGATGTCGTATCAAGGCTGGCAGGGTACGCTCACACAAATGTCATGGTTTTTCACGAAAGCTGCACTGTTAACTTTTGGTGGTGCATATGCCGTATTGCCTTATGTGTACGATGGTGGCGTGAATCAATTTGCGTGGTTGTCAGGGGCGCAAATGATGGACGGTTTGGCTCTGGGCGAAACCACACCTGGCCCCTTGATCATGGTGGTGTCTTTTGTTGCATTTTTGGGTGGTTGGTCAAAGCAAGTATTGGGTCCTGATGCTTTATTTTTGGGTGCGGCATTGGCGGCAACATTAACCACATGGTTTACTTTTTTGCCATCATTCATGTTCATATTGGCGGGTGGTCCATTGGTTGAAACGACGCACAATAATTTAAAATTTACTGCACCATTGACCGTGATAACAGCTGCTGTAGTCGGTGTGATTGCCAGTTTAGCCTTGTTTTTTATAGCACATATTGCACTAAAAGCGAGCAACATTGGGTTTCAATTCACCAATATTGATTTCTTTGCCTTAGGATTAGCGGGTATTGCGACACTCGCCTTAATTCGGTATAAAGTAAGCGTGATGTCTGTTTTATTTGCATGCGCTATTTGCGGTTTGCTGTATCGCACATGGATCTGATTACCACGTGAAAAATTAAAATTCAATTACATGTCTCTACTGCCTGAACCCATTGTTTCGAAACTGGTGCTTGATAACGGCGTCACAATTGCGACTTACGATTGGCTATTACAAACGGGTCAAAAATCACGTGGCACGGTCTTGTTGGTGCATGGTTTAGGGGAACACATTGGGCGTTATGCGCATGTGGCTCAGCACTTTAATCAATGGGGGTTTTCAGTTAAAGGCTATGATCATTTTGGACATGGTTTGTCTACTGGCGCGCGTGGTGGATTGCTTACAGAAAATCAATTGTTAGATGATTTGGATGCAATGATTGTGCTAACTCGGAAAAATATGCCGACAAACGAGAAACTGGTTTTGGTCGGACACAGCATGGGTGGTGGCGTGGTCGGCCGCTATGTATCACTGAACCCAAATAGCGCAGATGCCTTGGTAATGTCGTCACCTGCAATAGATGGCGGATTGAATGTTATCCAAAAGTTACTGCTATCCATATTGCCCAGAGTTGCACCCAACTTGCGCGTGGGCAATGGATTGAATCCAAAATATATTTCGCACGACACAGCTGTGGTATCGGGCTATGCCTCTGACCCATTGGTGCATGATCGAATTTCTGCACGATTGGCCAAATTTATTGTGGAAAACGGGACTGAGCTGATTGCATCGGCATCAAGATGGAAAATGCCAACATTGCTGATGTTTGCGGGGCAGGATAAATTGGTGTCACCAGCAGGGAGTCGTGCATTTGCCGCCAGTGCTCCCAGTTGTGTGGAGGTTCAATGTTTTGAAAACATGTACCACGAAATATTCAATGAGATCGATCAAACCCAAGTTTTCGCTTATCTGAAAACTTGGCTTGATCGAACTTTGGCCGACTAAGCTTAACTTACGCTTTTTGATTCAGTAAGCTACCCAGCATACCCATCAAATCCCCAGCATTGCCCAAGCCGCCTGCAGGAGCTTGACCTTGTGGTGTCATTTGATTAATCAATTCAGGCAAAACACTGGCCAATATGCCACCTGCTTCTCCTGAGTTGACGCCCATTTGCTTGGCCATACCAGCCAAAACATCAGCGCCTAAAGCACCACCCATTTGTTCACCAGATACGGGCATATTTTGCCCATTGCTGATCCAAGAGCCGACAGCATCACCTAAACCTGCTTTGGATAAAGTACTGACAAGTCCGCCCAATCCGCCATGAGCGCCGTCATTGCCAAGCATGCCGGTGATGGTGGACAAAATTTGTGGATTGTTCGCCAACATACCAATGATGCTACCTAATCCCCCACCAGCTGCTGGTGCTTGTTGTTGCCCACCGTTTAAAACGGCACCGATAACTGAGTCTAACAATCCCATGATGAATCCTTTAAAAATAGAAAATAAGCGAAAGTTAATGAACTAAAGACTAAAGATTAACTTAATCTTTAAGACGATGTATTGTGACTGCTTGATTGTTTGATTGCAAGCCACAGGAGTGCCAATCCGATAACAAAAACGGGTAACAGTGACAAAGTGTTCAACATTGACCAACCTTGGGTGGTCACCATGGCACCCGAGGCAAATGATGTGAAAGCCAATACCGCAAATGTGATGAAATTAATAGCACCTTGAACGCGGTCTTTTTCTATAGGTTGGTAGGTTGTCAGTGCCAAAGTGGTTCCGCCCGTGAATAAAAAATTCCATCCAAGCCCGAGTAGAAACAATGCAATTAAGTATTGATGCAACTCTTGACCAGATAATGCGATAGCGATGCACACAAAATTAAGTAACACGCCAATACCCATGATGCGCAACACCCCGAATCTTTTGATTAGATGGCCAGTAAAAAAACCAGGTGCAAACATGCCAATGACATGCCACTCCAAAACCAAGGCGGTATCAGAAAATGACAAGCCACAATTTTGCATCGCCAGCGGTGTGGCTGCCATCAACAAATTCATCACGCCGTAACCCAATGAACTGGCCAATGCAGCAACGATGAAAACAGGTTGTTTCATAATTTCTGACAAGGGGCGCCCCATATCTGTCTTAATTTGAACGATTTGACCAGCTTGATGGTCGGGAAAGCGTATCAATGAAATCACAATCATCGAAATAAGGGCGATGAACACCAAAGCAGTGTAGGCACCCACAAAGGGCACAGAAAAAATGGATTTTGTCCACTGCGCTAAATTAGGTCCCAAAACCGCACCAAGTAATCCTCCTGCCATCACCAATGAAACCGCTTTTTCTTTGAAAGCGGGAGTTGCTAATTCAGCGGCCGCAAAGCGGTAGAGACTGGCATTGGCGTTATAAAACCCTGCAACCATGGTCGACGCGACCAATAACCAAAACTGTTGTGTGTGAGCGGCATAGGCGCATACAGCTGCTGACAGCATGCCAATGACCAAGCCCATTTGAAACGAATTTTTACGACCGTATTTTTTTTGTGTTTTGGCAACCATGCCTGTGCTGAATGCACCACCCACCACATAGCCTACGACTGGTAAGGTAGCCATCCATCCCAGCGGTGCAATACTCCACCCCACCAAGCCATTAATGGCGATGAAAGTGACGTTGTTGGTTAAAAACAAGCCTTGCGCAAATGCAAGGAGCCAAAGATTAATGTTCATGTTATGGGGTATCCGCGTCAAGTTTAGAGGATTTCAGGGGACATGTTTCTATTCAATCGTCAATGCAGCCATTGCAACCAGCGCGGCCGTTTCTGCTCTGAGTACACGATTTCCCAGACTGATGGGTGTAAAGCCTTTGTTTAAAGCGGCTGATTCTTCCGACAGACTAAAACCACCTTCAGGTCCTGATAGAAATATGAATTGTTGTGCAGATTTTTCAGTGTGCCGTTGTGATTTGATAGGAATAGATTCTGGTTGCAGCGAGAGCAACAGTTTGTTTGAAATAGGCATTGAATCGTCTGCAGAATTAGGAAAATCGGATAACCAATTTTGTAAACTCATCACAGGGTGAATGGTTGGGATTTGATTGCGTCCGCACTGTTCGCACGCGGCGATGGCAATGGCTTGCCAGTGGATGCGTTTTTTCTCGGCGCGTTCGCCACTGAGGCGCAGCACACTGCGCTCCGTCATCAATGCTTGAATACTGTTGACACCCAGTTCAGTTGCCTTTTCTACCAACCAATCCATTCGGTCATTGGCAGGAACACCGATGGCCAGATGCACTTGGTTCACTGGTTCACGTTCAATGGTATTGTGCGCCCCAATCACAACGCGCACATCATTGCGTCCCATGTGTTCAATCGTTGCTTCAAACTCACCGCCCTGCGCAGAGCCGCTGAACAGGATCAGAGAATCGCCTGGTTGTTTGCGCAAAACTTGAACATGTCGCGCTGCACCTGCTGGCAAATTGACGTTGTCACCAGTATGGATTGGCAAAGGGCAGTGAAAGCGAGGTGTATTCATGATGTCATTGCAGAAAGCTAATTTGCTATATATTTAATAGCACTATAGGCAATAAATACGCCGCTTACAGGTTAATTTTGCATACATATTCATGTGACAGAGGCTGTTTGAATGGCTTGATTTAGACTTTGCCAAACGCATACCCAGTCGTCGTTTCTATGCCTTCAATTTCATCAATCAGTTTTAAAAAAGGACCAAGATCGCGGTAACGGTCGGCTGTTTTGCGCACATAGTTGATGAAGCGTGTAGTGTCAGCTAAGTACTTGGGTTTGCCATCGCGCAAGGTTAACCGAGCAAAAATTCCCAATATCTTTAAATGACGTTGCAGTGCTTGCCATTCAACTGCGCGGTAAAACTCGCCAAAATCCGCCCCCCAGCCGGTCGCGCTCTTTTCGCCAAGCAATCCCACTTTGACTGCTTTTTCCCAATACCGAATGGTGACATCCAACACAAAAGGTTCTTCCCAAGAAAGAAAAGCATCACGCATCAGACTGGCAATGTCATACGTAATGGGACCATAAACGGCATCTTGAAAGTCAAGCACGCCCATCGTTGGTTTACCACCACGCTCAGAAATCATCAAATTGCGTGGCATGAAATCGCGATGTACATACACAAAAGGCACGGCTAAATTGCGTTGCACGATCAGAGAAAATGCTTGATCCAATGTTGCTTGTTGAGACGGTGTTAATGTTATTTGTTTGTGTTTTGCCAAGTACCATTCAGGATATAAATTAAGTTCACGGCGCAGCAAACTCTCATCATAGTTGGGCAGTACATCTGTTTTCGATGCCAACTGCCAAGTGATTAACGCATCAATTGCTTGCAAATACAGGTCCAGCTTGGGCTCTGCAAGGGCGTCTGACATGTGGGGATTGATGACTTCCATCATGGTTTTTGCCCCCAAATCAGTGAGCAACATGAAGCCATGTGCTGCGTCCCAGTTCAGGATTTCTGGAACCAGTAAACCAGCTTCGGACATCAGATTTGAGACCAATGCGAAGGGTTGGCAATTTTCTTTGTCAGGCGGCGCATCCATGATGATGAAGCTTTGCCCCATCGAATTGTCGATGCGGAAATAGCGCCGGAAACTGGCGTCTGCCGATGCAGTGCGCAGTGAGCTTGCCAACAAGTGATGGTCTGGGCCAACGGTTTTCAACCAAGAATGGAATAAAGTTTGGCGGTCAAAATCATCCCAAAGAATGCTTGAAATACTGCTGAAAGTGCTTGTTTGGTGACTTGTGCTTGGATTCATGGATAATCTATTTTACAAACATCGAACAAGCCCATTTTGAATCCCTATAGAAGTAACTTTTCTAAACCAATTTATCTGATCAAACGACATGCCAAATGACATGCGAAAAATAAGTTTCTACCCAATTTTATTCACCACACTGAGCATCATGTGTCAAACCATGAGTCAGGCGCAAAATGCTCAGAATGAGGTTAAGTCAGCAGCGGCCGCATTGAAGATGTCGCCCTTGCTGCAAGAAGCTATACCCCAGGCTGTACAACAAGCACCCATGACTTTTATTTATGGCGACCGAGTCAGTGGTCGACCCGATATTGAAACCAAAGTTGAGGGAAACGCCGAACTGCGTCGCCCAGGCACAGTGATTCACGCCGATAAGCTGGAATATCAAATACTGGAAGATAAAGCTAAAGCGATTAACAAAGTCAGACTCAATCGATTCGGTGATATTTACGAAGGTACTTTGTTGGATTTAAAAGTTGATAGTTTTTCTGGATATTTAGAACAACCCAAATTTAAATTTTTAAAAACAGAAGGTCATGGTGAGGGTGAGCGTATCGATTTCACGGATGCCAAACATGCGATTATTCAAAATGCCAGCTACAGCACTTGTAGACGCTACCCAGGACCGAGTTGGATGCCAGACTGGGTACTCAAAGCTGCCAGTATGAACATCAACACAGAGGATGATGTTGGACAAGCCACAGACGCCACACTAACCTTCAAAGGGGTGCCAGTTCCCCTGCCTTCCATCAGTTTTCCTCTCAGTAATAAGCGCAAGTCTGGGTGGTTACCCCCAACTTATGCAACTGACAGTATCAATGGCTTCGAATTTTCAGCGCCTTACTATGTGAATTTGGCACCCAATCGCGATGCCACCATTATCCCAGCCTACAGTTATAGGCGTGGATTAAGTGTAGGCGCTGAGTTTCGTTATTTAGAAGACAACTACAACGGCCAATTGCGAGCCGATGTGATGCCCTCTGATCCACTCCGTGATCGTACGCGTTGGGGATTTGCGGGAACGCAAAATATGAACTACCAAACGGGTTTAGGAAATGTTGGATTAAATTTTGACATTAACCGCGTCAGTGATGATAACTATTGGCGAGACTTTCCCAGAGGTACCGCATCGCTGACGCAACGTTTATTAGCCAGTGAAATGGGTTTGAGTTTCAATACCGAACAAATATCACTTGGATTGCGCGTATCAAAATGGCAAACATTGAAAGACATTGCAGCACCGATTATTCCACCCTACGATAGGTTGCCACAATTTACAGCTCGGTATGCAAAAAACAACGTATATGGATTTGATTTTTCTATCACTGGCGATGTCACACGGTTTTCGTCGGATGCGAGTTTAACCAAGCAACCCAATGTCAACCGAGGCATCTTGCATGCGCAGTTGAGTCGTCCATGGTTGAATCCTGGTTGGTTCTTTACCCCCAAACTTCAAGTTCACGCAAGTCGCTATGCATTTGATGATGTCATTTCCAATGGCGCTCGCACAGCCAATCGTGTATTGCCAACATTCAGCCTTGATAGCGGATTGGTGTTTGAGCGAGACACACAAATATTTGGTAGAAATGTTTTGCAGACCTTTGAACCACGTGCTTTCTATACCTACACCCCTTATCGCGATCAAAGCTTTATACCGCTCTATGACACCACAGCAAACGACTTTAGTTTTGCCAGCAGCTATTTGGAGAATCCATACAGTGGTGGTGACAGAATTGCCGATAACAATTTGTTGACATTGGGTGCAACATCTCGATTTTTAGATGGCGGGACAGGTGCTGAATTGGCACGATTCTCAGTTGCGCAGCGTTTCCGTTTTAAAAATCAATTGGTCACACTGCCTGGCACCTCAGCAGTGACGGACCGCTTCAGTGATTTGTTAGTTGGAGCATCAGTCAATGTATCACCTCATTGGTCTTTAGATACAACACAACAATATAATTTTGATACCAATCGAGCTATTCGATCTACCATAGGGGCAAGTTATACACCCAGTAGCTACCGTGTTTTGAATTTGGCGTATCGATTGCAAAAAGGCAGCAGTGAACAAATCGATTTAGGCTGGCAATGGCCATTGAATGATTTGTGGGGTGATAAGGGTCAAACTTCTGCAGCCATAGATAACACTCAGAGTTCAGGTCGTTGGTATACAGTAGGGCGATTGAATTACAGCATGGCTGATCGGAAATTTGTGGATTCGATTGTTGGGTTTGAATATGATGCAGGATGTTGGTTAGGGCGTATTGTGGTCGAAAACTTGGCTCGCAGTGACGCCAGCAGTAACAGTCGTGTTTTATTCCAACTCGAATTGGTTGGTTTTGCTCGAATTGGACAAGCAGGAACTTTGAGGACTTTGAAAACGAACATACCGCGATATCAAAATTTGCATGAACAAGTTACTACGCCCAGTCGTTTCACAAATTATGACTAAGTAACTCAGAGGTTTATTTTGAATATCGTTGAATACTTGCCAATTTATGACCAATAATTTATATCTACGACTGCTATTCGGGATTTCATGCGTCACTTGCGCTAGCCTGGCAACCGCACAAAGTTCACTGCTGAAACCAAGTGCTACTTTGTCTGTGCCAAATTCAAATCAAACTGTAGGTCAGGTTATTCAGGCGGACTATATTGTTGCCATAGTGAATTCTGAACCTGTTACCAACAATGAAATCCGCTCCCGATTGATTCGTTATGAACGTCGACTTGCAGAACAAAATAAAGGGATGCCATCACGTGATGTCTTATTAAAAGAAATCCTTGAAGATGTGATCAAAGAGAAACTTCAATTGCAACTGGCCAAAGAAGCAGGCATCAAAATTGACGTTCGCATATTGGATGCTGCAGTTCAAAACTATGCAGAAAAAAACAATATTCCAATAGAGGAATTGCGCAAACTTGTCAGCTCGGATGGTGTTGGCTATGCGCAAATACGATTAGACATCGAGAAACAATTAACCATACAAAAACTACGCGAGCGTGAAATCTCTACGCGAGTGAATATTCCAGAAAATGAAATTGATGCTTTTCTAAAATTAACCCCTGGCATACTGTCCGATGCCCCACCAGAAATCGACATCGCACAAATTTTGATCGTTATTCCAGAAGATGCCAACCCTGCGCAAGTACAAAAAATAAAAGAGCGAGCTGAGCGCTTGTTGGCAAAAGCCAAATCTGGGGAGGACTTTTTTAAATTGGCGCAAGAAAATTCTGAAGGTACAGATGCAAAAAATGGCGGCCAAATGGGGATGCGACCTATTGATAGGTACCCGACTTTGTTTGCCGAAGCTGTGGTAAATCTTAAAGATGGCGACATTTCAGACATCGTCAAATCTGGAGCAGGGTTTCATATCCTCAAGGTACTAACCAGACAATCCGCTGGTAATGCTGGCTTGATAGTGACTCAAACTCGCGCAAGGCATATATTGATTCGACCTAGCTCACAATTGAATGAATCTGCTGTAATTGCAAAATTAGCTGAACTTAAAAAGCGCATTGAATCAAAAAATGCAGATTTTGCGACATTGGCCAAGCAAAATTCACAAGATGGTTCTGCGAATGACGGGGGGCAACTGGGATGGTCATTTCCACTTCAATATGCGCCAGAATTTGAAAATGCCATGAATCGATTGGCACCCGGTGTGATTTCTGAACCAACCGTGACGCGATTTGGCGTCCATCTCATTTTGGTTGAGGAACGCCGTGAAGCAAAAATTGGATTATCTGAACTTCGCGAACAAGCGCGCAATGTGTTACGTGAAAAAAAATTGGATGAAAACGTCAATAATTGGTTAAATGAAATGCGAAAAAATGCCTATGTTGAGTTTCGCGAGACGCCATCAAAATAGTACATCATTGCTTTGAATATCCACATACCACGAAAACGTTTCGGTCAGCACTTCTTAACAGATAAAACCATTATTGATGATATTGTTGGGCTGATTGCGCCCAAAGCTGGTCAAATGATGGTTGAAATTGGACCAGGCTTGGCAGCATTGACCCAACCATTGGTTGAGCGTTTGGGACATCTGACCGTCATTGAACTTGATCGAGATTTGGCTGTTCAATTGCGACTGCACAATTCTCTTGATGTTATCCAATCAGATGTTTTAAATGTTGACTTTCTAGAGGTCAAGCAATCGATGTTGAGGTCTGCAAAATCCACAGATTTTGTAGATGCCGATGCGCATAAGTTGCGCATTGTTGGAAATCTACCGTACAACATTTCGACTCCCATACTGTTTCATTTGCTTAATTTTGTTGACGTGATAGAAGACCAACACTTCATGCTTCAAAAAGAAGTTATTGACCGCATGGTTTCTAAAGCTGATTGCAGCGATTACAGTCGTTTGAGTGTGATGATGCAATGGCGCTATGAAATGGAGAATGTGTTGTTTGTTCCGCCAAAATCTTTTGCGCCAGCGCCACGTGTAGACAGTGCCATTGTGCGCATGATCCCAAAAGCAAATCCGCCTCAATTAAATGTCCAAACGCTCAGCGAATTGGTGCGCGTTGCCTTTAGTCAACGCCGCAAATTGATGCGCCACACTTTAGGCAAATGGCTGGATGATAAATTGTATCAAGGCGATTTCGATCTGCATCGCAGAGCCCAAGAGGTGCCTGTAGAGCACTATATTGAGCTTGCGCTGGCTGTTGATACGATTAAATGCGATTAGCTTCGCAAGAACTGAATCTAATTCTATGCAGCTGTTAACCAATAGCCCGCATTGAAAGGACTGCTCATGCGCAATGCGAGTGGAGATACGTCGACGAGTTTATCTGTCGGCATTTTTTCCGCTATTTCGGTGTCGTCAACCTCATCTTTTATGACCTCTAAATTGGCGACCTTAATTTGTCCGAGAGCCTCATTAGCCCGTTCTGCTTGGCTATTTTGCGCAGAACGGGCTACTGAAAAGAATAGAAACATCGGAATGGTATTTTCCTGTCCCCCCAATAATCAGCAGCGTCTCTGAAAATATCCAACAACTGTTCACGCGCTTCTTTGTCAAATTTGACATTCGCTGGAATGTGCTCGAGTACAACTATAAAACCAATTTGTGGACCAGATTTGTAAACCGGATCAGTTAAGCAATCATAAAGCGCATCAAAATTCTTGCCAAAGTGAGAAGGCAATGAAAATTGTGCCGAAACCAAATCAAGAACGTCTTGCTTTGATTGCGCCATAGCCAAATTGGCATATAAAAAATGCTGACCAAGTTCTTTGGCAGTATCCTGCAATTGATTCACAGTAAATGCGCGAATCGATTGAACAATATTATTTCTAACGGTACGAAGTAGCATAAATTCTATTTCCTCACTCTACTTTCAAAACTTTCAAGGTTTGATGATGCGAAAACTCGCATAGTGGTCATCTGTGTAATAGCAAATTTCTGGTTGAGTTATTTTGAACCCGCCACAAACAATGCGTTTTGCGCCGCGGTGACGTACTCCTGCGGTTTTTACGGTGTATTCACGATAAAAACCACGTTTATGTACAGGTAATATCCTCTCACGGTTGCCAAACACAACGCCATCTTTTTCATGAGCAAAAGGCCCACCTGCCTCAATCAGTGCGTAAACATGCTGTCCCTGCTTGGGTAAATTGGCCAGAGAAATTGCCTCTAAATTACTCAAATTGGCAAGATAATCCGAAGAGGATCTTGCATGCACCATACTGGTGCATATGAGTAGAATACTTGCTAGAAATACTGCAAATAGTCGGTTTATATAGGAATTTGACTCTCTAAAGCCCATCACTGTCATCTGTTTGCTGCTTACGACGCTGTTTGAGTTCGGGTAAACCCGTATCACTCGAGAGCTGTAGTGTCGTTGAATTCAGCAAAAAAAGCAAGTGATCCTTACAAATTAGTCAATTACCTGGCAGCATTCGCATCTGCCACGGTTAACGCTGTCATATTGACAATGCGTCGCACCGTGGTGCTGGGCGTCAAAATGTGCACGGGTTTGTTCGCGCCTAGTAGTACTGGCCCAATGGCAATATTGCCACCTGCTGCGGTTTTTAACAAGTTGTAGGCAATGTTTGCGGCATCAATATTCGGCAAGACTAAAAGATTGGCATCACCAATTAAGGTGGTATTTGGCATATGGTGATGGCGTGCATCACCGTCTAAAGCCAAGTCGCCATGCATTTCACCATCAACTTCAAGCCAAGGTGCTTGTTCACGTAGCAACTGCAGTGTGTTGCGCATTTTGATGGCGCTGGGCTTGTCACTGCTGCCGAAGTTGGAGTGACTCAATAAAGCAACTTTTGGTTTAAATCCAAAGCGTTTCATCTCCTCAGCTGCCATGATCGTTATTTCGCATAACTGTTCAGCGCTGGGTTCATAGTTGATATGTGTATCAACTAAGAAAACTTGGCGACCGGGCAGCATCAAACCATTCATACAAGCATAGTTGTTGACACCAGCGCGTTTGCCTATGACTTGGTCTACATAATTGAGGTGCAGCGTGGTACTGCCCCATGTGCCACAAATCAAACCATCAACTTCACCTTTTTGCAACAGCATGGCACCTATAAGCGATAAACGACGGCGCATCTCGATTTTGGCCAACTGCTCGGTAACGCCTTTGCGTTCAGTCATCCGGTGATAGGTTTGCCAGAAGTCACGGTAGCGGTGATCCTGTTCAACATTCACGACTTGGTAGTCAACACCTTCTTTCAAGCGTAAACCAAACTTTTCGATGCGTTCCGCAATGACCAAAGGTCGGCCAATTAGGGTAGGGTGCGCAATGTTTTCATCAACAACGATTTGTGCAGCACGTAACACCCGTTCATCTTCACCTTCTGAATAAACCACACTCTTTTTCACCGCTTTTTTGGCAGCGGTGAAAATGGGCTTCATTGTTGTACCAGATGCATAAACGAATGTTTGAAGCTTATCAATATAAGCTGTCATATCTTTGATAGGACGCAAGGCCACACCAGAGTCAAAGGCAGCTTGAGCAACTGCAGGTGCGATTTTGATCATCAAACGCGGATCAAATGGCTTGGGTATTAAGTACTCAGGTCCAAATGCTAATTTTTCACCCACATAAGCGGCCGCTACAACTTCACTCTGCTCAGCTTGTGCCAGCTCAGCTATCGCGTGAACGGCTGCAATCTTCATCTCCGTGGTGATGGTGGATGCGCCAGCGTCTAATGCGCCTCTGAAAATATAGGGAAAGCACAAGACATTGTTGACTTGGTTGGGATAGTCGCTGCGACCAGTTGCCACAATCGCGTCATTGCGTACAGCGTTGACATCTTCTGGCGTGATTTCAGGGTTTGGGTTTGCGAGTGCAAATATCAATGGCTTTGCAGCCATTTTCTTCACCATTTCTTGCTTGAGTACGCCTCCTGCCGACAAACCCAGAAATACGTCTGCACCTTCTATGACATCATTCAAAGTGCGTGCGGGAGTTGCTTGTGCATAAATAATTTTGTCCTCGTCCATCAACTCGGTACGACCCTCATATACCACCCCGGCAAGATCAGTGACAAAAATATTTTTCTTCGGGATTCCCAGCTTGACGAGTAATCCTAAACACGCCAGAGCTGCAGCACCAGCGCCAGAAGTGACCAGTTTGATGTCTTTGGGATCTTTTCCAACTACTTTGAGACCATTCAAAATAGCCGCACCGACACAAATGGCCGTACCATGTTGATCGTCATGAAAAACGGGTATTTTCATGCGTTCACTTAATTTGCGCTCAACGTAAAAACAATCGGGTGCTTTGATATCCTCTAAATTGATCCCACCAAAAGTTGGTTCTAGTGCAGCAATGATGTCAACCAATTTGTCTAAGTCGTGCTTTTCATTGACTTCAATATCGAAGACATCAATACCAGCGAATTTTTTAAATAAAACCGCTTTGCCTTCCATCACTGGCTTGGATGCGAGAGGTCCAATATCACCTAATCCTAAAACGGCCGTGCCATTTGTTATGACTGCTACCAAATTACCGCGGGCCGTGTATTTGAAGGCATTGTTCGGATCTTTGACGATTTCTTCACATGGGAAAGCCACGCCAGGTGAATAAGCCAACGCCAAGTCATGTTGGTTTACCAATTGTTTGGTAGCTGCGATAGTGATTTTTCCTGGTATAGGTCGTTCATGGTATTCAAGGGCGGCTTGACGTAATTCTTCGCGCTTTTGTTCGGTTGATTTTGTGGATTGCATATTGTCTCGCTGGTAAGTCTTGTATTTGTATTCGTTAGATTTAATCAGTCTATCGATCGGATTAAGTCACTTGCTCAACTTCTTCAGAATAAAATTGGGCAGTATTAATATGTCGAGTTGATGTACCACGTACAGAGTTGGCAATGGCCAGTATATGGTCAGGTGTCGTACCGCAACATCCCCCCACGATGTTCACCAATCCTTCGGCTGCAAACTCATGTACCAAACGCGAAGTCACATCGGGTGTTTCATCAAAGCCGGTATCACTCATTGGATTGGGTAATCCTGCGTTTGGGTAACAGCTGATGTAGGTATCCGTTGCGACTTTGTTAAGCTCTTGGATATACGGACGCATCAGCGTAGCGCCCAATGCGCAATTAAGCCCAATGACCAATGGCCTGGCATGACGCACGCTGTGCCAAAAAGCGGAAACAGTTTGACCACTCAGTATGCGTCCTGACGCATCCGTCACTGTGCCGCTAATGAGTATCGGCAATCGCTCACCAGAGTTCTCAAAATATTCATCAATCGCAAATAGTGCTGCTTTTGCATTCAATGTGTCAAAAATGGTTTCAACCAGCAATACATCAACACCACCTTCTACCAAGCCTTCGACTTGTTCGTAATAAGCAGCGCGTAATTGCTCAAATGTCACATTGCGTGCACCAGGGTCGTTGACATCAGGGCTGATGCTGGCTGTTTTGGGCGTGGGTCCTAAAGCGCCAGCAACGAAACGTGGTTTATCAGGTGTGGAGTACTTATTGCATGCTGCGCGTGCAATCTTGGCTGATTGCACGTTCATCTCGCGCGCCAAATGCGCCATGTCGTAATCATCTTGCGCAATTGTGGTTGCACCAAATGTATTGGTCTCAATCAAATCAGCGCCTGCTGCTAAATATTTTTCATGGATGTCATTGATAACATCGGGACGCGTTAAAGATAATAATTCATTATTGCCTTTCACATCTTTATGAAAATTCGTAAACCGTTCACCACGGTATTGTGCTTCAGTCAGTTTAAAACGTTGAATCATTGTTCCCATCGCACCGTCAAGAATAACGATGCGCTGGGATAAAATGTTTGGCAATTGTTGCCCACGGGTATAAATAATAGACTTCATAAAATTTGCGTAACTAGTACATCATTGTAATCATGCAGAGAATGACCTGATGTCAAAGCAAAAACCTAAATAAGCCATGACGAATACGATTCAAGATCTCTTTGCACACAATCGGGCTTGGGCAGCCGAAATGGTCAGGCAAAGACCGGGTTTTTTTACCAACCTGAAACAGCAGCAAACCCCCAAGTACATGTGGATTGGTTGTTCAGACAGCCGTGTACCTGCCAATCAGATTACAGGTTTAGAGCCAGGTGAGGTGTTTGTTCACCGCAACATTGCCAACATTGTGGTCCATACTGACCTCAACGCATTATCAACCATTCAATATGCCGTCGATGTATTGCACGTGCAAGATATCATCGTTTGTGGGCATTATGGTTGCGGTGGTGTTTTGGCTGCATTGAATAACACCCGAATTGGTTTGGCAGATAACTGGATTCGGCACATACAAGATGTGCGTGACAAACACCATTCCATACTCAATCAATTGGATGTTTCAGTGCGGGCAGATGTGTTGGTAGAGCTGAATGTCATCGAGCAAGTCATCAATGTATGCCATAGCAATGTCATGCAAGATGCTTGGCAAGCTGGACATTCAATCAGTGTGCATGGCTGGGTCTATGGTGTGCATGATGGATTGTTAAAAGATTTGTTGATATCGGTTTCTGACAATCAGCATTTAGCAGCCATTTATGAAAGTGCAGTTCAAAAAGTTTTCAGTCAGCGTCATGTCTAAAATAGATTAACGACTTACCTTATTCATCCCATCTCATGTTTCCGAATCATCTCAATTCATCACTTGCTTACGATATAGCCAAAGCCATGATGGACGGTTTTAACCGCCATTACCGGCTTTTTAGAACCGAATCTGCACGCGCGAAGCACCGATTTGAAGTGGCAGATTGGCACGGCCAACAACGGGCGCAGCGTGAACGGATTGAGTTTTATGACTTGCGTGTGTTGGAATGTTCCAATCGTTTGGAACGCGAATTCAAAGCGGCTGATCAAACGCAAGATATTTGGCAACAGGTTAAATTGCATTACATCGGACTTTTGGTCGATCACCATCAACCTGAGTTGGCGGAAACCTTTTTCAATTCAATCACCACCCAAATATTGCATCGCAGTTATTTTCAAAATGATTTCATTTTTGTACGACCAGCTGTTAGCACAGAGTACATTGAGAGTGGCGAAGAAACAGCCCGACCCACCTATTGGTCATACTACCCTGATAGCAAAAACCTGTTACCAGCTTTGTTGAAAATGGTCAATGATTTTGACCTCGCCACACCTTTTGATAATTTGGGGCGTGATATTGAAAACGTGTCTCGCGTCATCAATCATCGCATGGAAGGCGTGAAGGTGCATGCAAACTTTCAAATTCAAGTGTTGTCAAGTTTGTTCTATCGCAATAAGGGAGCGTATCTGGTTGGCAAAATTGTCAATGGTTTTGTAGAAACGCCATTTGCATTGCCGATATTGCATGTAGAACAAGATAAATTAAAAACCCCTGACACCAAATTACTTGTGATTGATGCCATGCTGATTGGCGAAGACGATATGCACGCATTGTTCAGCTTTGCCCGTGCTTATTTCATGGTGGACATGGAAATTCCATCCGCTTATGTGCAGTTTTTGCGCAGCATGATGCCGCGCAAGCCACGCAATGAGATTTACAACGCATTGGGTTTACAAAAGCAAGGTAAGACACTGTTTTATCGCGATTTCCTCCATCATTTACGGCATTCAACCGATCAATTCCGGATTGCGCCCGGCATCAAGGGTATGGTGATGTTAGTGTTTGATTTGCCATCCTTTCCGTATGTGTTTAAGGTCATTAAAGACTACTTTCCACCACCCAAAGAAACCACACGAGAACAAATCAAAAACAAGTATTTATTGGTGAAGCAACATGACCGTGTTGGACGCATGGCCGACACCTTGGAATACAGTGAGGTAGGTTTTCCGCGCGATCGATTTTCAGAAGAACTGATTGAAGAATTGAAAAAATTTGTACCCAGTCAACTTGAAATCAGTGACAGAAATGGTGATGGGAAAATGGAGGTCATCATCAAGCATATTTATATTGAACGTCGCATGATTCCGCTGAATATTTACATGCAAGAAGCTTTTGATGTTGGCTTTAACGATCCGACACCCGGTTCGGCAGCTGAAAAAGCATTGCAGCAAGTTGAAAAAGGGGTGATTGAATACGGCAATGCCATCAAAGACTTGGTGGCTGCAAATATTTTCCCTGGCGATATGTTGTGGAAGAATTTCGGCATAACGCGTCACGGGAAAGTTGTTTTCTATGACTACGATGAAATTGAATACGTGACCGATTGCAACTTTAGAAAAGTGCCTGAGCCACGTAATGAAGAAGATGAAATGAGTGGTGAAATTTGGTACACCGTGGGTCCGAATGATGTGTTTCCAGAAACATTTGGGCCATTTTTATTGGGTAATCCAACTGTACGCAAATACTTTATGCAACACCATGCAGATTTGCTTGAAGCCAATTATTGGCAATCGCAAAAAGATCGAATCGCGCAAGGACAGGTATTTGATGTCTTCCCATATGATGAGGAAAGGCGTTTCGCTCATTAATTTTCCGCAATGAATGTCGCACGAACGACATTCTTTTATTCAAGATAACCAGATAATCTTAATTTTCACGCAAGGAGTTCTTATGTCAGATGATATTGTGATCGTATCCGCAGCCCGTACCCCTATGGGGGCATTTCAGGGCGATTTCACTTCATTGTCAGCGCATGATCTGGGTGGCGTGGCAATCAAAGCAGCCGTCGAGCGCGCTGGCATTTCGCCAGATGCGGTAGATGAAGTGCTGTTCGGCAATTGCCTGATGGCAGGTCAAGGACAAGCACCGGCGCGACAAGCCGGCTTCAAAGGCGGTTTGCCCAAAAGCGCGGGTGCTGTCACATTGTCAAAAATGTGTGGCAGTGGCATGCGCGCCGCCATGTTTGCACACGATATGTTGGCCGCTGGCACGGCTGATGTGGTGGTTGCAGGTGGTATGGAAAGCATGACCAATGCACCGCATTTATTGCTCAAGGGTCGCAGCGGCATACGCATCGGTCATGACCGCATTTATGACCACATGATGTTGGACGGCCTAGAGGATGCTTACGAACCCGGACGCGCCATGGGCACCTTTGGCGAAGAGTGTGCGGACAAATATAAATTCACTCGCGAAGCGCAGGACGCATTCGCTGTGACCAGCGTTAAACGTGCACAAGCAGCCACTCAATCAGGTGCATTCAATGCCGAAATTGCGCCTGTCACAGTCAAAACCCGTGCGGGCGATGTGGTGATCAGCACCGATGAGGCGCCCGGAAAAGTCAAGCTGGACAAGATCAGCTCGCTCAAGCCTGCGTTCAAAAAAGACGGCACCATTACAGCCGCCTCCAGCTCATCCATCAGTGATGGCGCGGCGGCTTTGGTGATGATGCGCGCCAGCACCGCTGCCAAATTGGGCTGCAAACCCTTGGCTCGTATCAAAGGTCACGCCATGCACGCACAAGAACCCAATTGGTTCACCACAGCACCTGTGGGGGCCACGCAAAAAGCCTTGGCCAGAGCCGGCTGGAGTGTGGCAGACGTCGATTTGTGGGAGGTGAACGAGGCTTTTGCCGTGGTGCCCATGGCTTTGATGGAAGAGTTAAAAGTGCCACACGACAAGTTGAATGTGAACGGTGGAGCTTGCGCATTGGGTCACCCTGTTGGCGCCAGTGGCGCACGAATCATGGTGACATTGATTCATGCGCTGCAAGCGCGTGGACTCAAGCGTGGTTTGGCCACATTGTGCATTGGTGGCGGTGAAGGCACCGCTGTTGCGTTAGAGCTTATCTAACCAAAATTTATAAGAAATTGGCCTGTAGCCGGCGTATTAATTGCCTAGGTTGCTATTAAATGTATAGCATATTAAGTAATTTTGCGGTGTCTTGCACAGTGTATTGATTTTCAGCAAATAGCTACGCATGACTCGGTTTGCTGCTGTTCTGTTCGATTGCGATGGCGTCTTGGTTGACAGTGAGCCGATTACCAATGGTGTTTTGCGTGAGATGCTGGCAGAAATGGGATGGTCGATGTCGGTGCAAGAGTGCAGCGGTCATTTCGTTGGGCATGCCGTCATTGACCAAGCGCATTTGATTCAAGCAAATACAGGTCAACAGGTCACACCACAGTGGTTGGCCAGCTTTCGTGCGCGAAGAGATGAAGCCTTGTTGACGCGCTTAGAAGCTGTGCAAGGTATTCATGCTTGTGTTGACACCGTGAGTGCCGCTATGGCAGGTCGCATCGCTGTGGCTTCTGGTGCAGATATCGGAAAAGTTCATTTGCAACTGAACAAAGTGGGGCTCATATCGGCTTTTGCTGGGCGTTCTTTCAGTGGTATGGAGCAAGCCAGAAACAAGCCACACCCTGATGTGTATTGGGCTGCGGCGCACGCACTGGGCGTGCCCATTGCCCAATGCGCAGTGATAGAAGACAGCCCCAACGGCGCAAGTGCTGGTTTGGCCGCTGGTGCAACAGTGTTTGGTTTTGTGCCTAAAGAAGAATCAGTGGCAAGTTTTTATGCAGGCAAATCAGCGTTGCAAGAAGTTGGCGTACAGCATTTTTTTGCGCATATGAATGAACTTCCGGCTTTGCTGGGCTGTTAATTTCTGTCACAATTGGCTTGTTTGATTGACGTTTACGTAAACGTCAATCAAATGTCATCGCAGGAGTCAGCATTAACTGAAGGTATCCCGCTGATATTTTGTAAGTTGTGACTATGATGAAGAGATTCAAACCCAATACGAATTTGAGAACATTGCCATGCCCGTCATTGAAACCAAACTAATTGTCCGTTCAGCTGATTTTGTAGCCAATACGGCTGCCATGCGCGTATTGACCGATGATTTGAATCAGAAACTGAAACAAGTTCAAATGGGCGGCGGTGAAGCAGCCCGTAGCAAGCATTTGGCACGCGGTAAATTGCTACCGCGCGACCGTGTGTACCAACTGTTAGATCCAGGGTCGCCATTTTTAGAAGTTGCCCCGTTAGCGGCATTGGGCATGTATCCTGACAAAGATGGCAGCGACAGTGCGCCAGCTGCAGGACTGATCACCGGAATTGGCCGTGTCAATGGCATTGAATGCATGGTTGTGTGCAACGACGCCACGGTCAAAGGCGGCACGTACTATCCGCTGACGGTGAAAAAACACCTGCGTGCGCAAGAAATTGCACAGCAAAACAATTTGCCATGTATTTACTTGGTGGACTCAGGTGGTGCCAATTTGCCCAATCAAGATGAGGTGTTTCCAGACCGGGAACACTTTGGGCGAATCTTTTTCAACCAAGCACAAATGAGCGCCAAAGGCATTGCACAAATTGCAGTGGTGATGGGCAGTTGTACCGCAGGCGGTGCCTATATGCCGGCCATGAGTGACGAAACTGTGATTGTCAAAAACCAAGGCACCATCTTTTTAGGCGGTCCACCCTTGGTGAAGGCTGCCACGGGTGAAGTGGTGAGCAGCGAAGATTTGGGCGGCGGTGATGTGCATACCCGATTGTCCGGGGTGGCTGACCATTTGGCTCAAAACGATTTGCATGCTTTGGCCATCGCGCGCCAGGCTGTCAAAAACTTGAATAAAAACAAGGCTGTAGCCAGCACAATATCTGCCAATATCGCTCCTAAATATGCAGCAGAAGAGTTGTACGGTGTGATTCCGGTGGACACCCGCAAACCCTTTGATGTGCGTGAGATCATTGCACGCGTGGTAGATGGCAGCGATTTTGATGAATTCAAAGCACGTTTTGGTGCGACGCTGATATGTGGTTTTGCCCGCATTGAGGGTATGCAAGTTGGCATCATTGCCAACAATGGCATTTTGTTCAGCGAATCAGCGCAAAAAGGCGCACATTTCATTGAGATTTGTTGCCAACGCAAAATTCCATTGGTGTTTTTACAAAACATCACTGGTTTCATGGTGGGGCGTAAATATGAAAACGAAGGCATTGCCCGCCATGGCGCCAAAATGGTGACCGCCGTAGCCACCGCAAACGTACCGAAATTCACCATCATCATTGGTGGCAGTTTTGGTGCCGGCAACTATGGCATGTGCGGCCGCGCTTTTGACCCGCGCTTTGTCTGGATGTGGCCCAATGCGCGCATCAGCGTGATGGGCGGCGAGCAGGCTGCATCGGTGTTAGCCACTGTCAAACGCGATGGCATTGAATCCAAAGGTGGCGCATGGAGCGCCGATGAAGAAGCCGCATTCAAGGCTCCCATTAAAGCCCAATACGAAACACAAGGACATCCGTACTACGCCACAGCACGGCTATGGGACGACGGCATCATCGACCCCGCCGACACGCGCAAGGTGTTGGCTTTGGCCTTGTCAGTGACATTGAATGCACCGATACCAGATGTCAAATTTGGCATATTCCGGATGTAAGGATTCACTATGAATCAAGCTGTTCTGATTAGCAAACCTTCGTTTCATGTTGCGCAAGTCACGTTGGCGAGACCTGAAGTTCGCAATTCATTCAATGATGATGTGATTGCTGAATTGACCCATGCTTTTTTAAAGTTGGGGCAAGATGACGATGTGCGTTGCATCGTGCTAGCTGCTGAGGGACCCGCATTTTGTGCGGGAGCTGATTTGAATTGGATGCGCAAAATGGCGGATTATTCTCATGCAGAAAATGTCGCTGATGCCAGCAAGCTGGCCGAGATGTTGCGTGTCATTTACGAATGTCCCAAACCAACCATCGCGCGTGTGCAAGGCGATGTGTATGCAGGCGGCATGGGTTTGGTTTCGGTATGCGATGTGGTGGTGTCGGTGGACTCTGCCAATTATTGTTTGAGTGAAGTGAAGTTGGGTTTGTACCCGGCAACGATCAGTCCCTATGTCATTCGAGCCATGGGCGCGCGAGCAGCGCACCGCTACTTTTTAACGGCTGAGCGATTTTCTGCGATTGAAGCTTTGCGAATTGGATTTGTGCATGAAGTGGTTTCTGTCCAAGCATTGAATGAAAAAGTGCATTCTTTGACATCCGCTTTATGCAGCAACAGCCCACAAGCAATGCAGGGCTGCAAGGATTTGTTGCAGTGGATAGCGCACAGCGATATAGACCAAACTTTGATAGACAAAACCGTGCAAGGCATTGCCAACTGTCGTGCCAGTGAACAGGGCAAAGAGGGTGTTTCAGCTTTTCTAGAAAAGCGCAAACCCAGCTGGCTGGTTAATATGGATGCCAAAGCAAGCAAAGTTGCCGAATAATCGGAAGAAAAATGGACGCATTTTTGCCCTACATACAGCAATTCATTGCCAATATATTTGGCAATTCAGGCGATGTTGCGGGCGCTGCGGCCAAAGTCGTCGGTGGACTAGATATGGCCGGTTTGGCCGCATTGGCTGCGGCTTTGGGTTGGGCCAGTGGCATTCGATTGTATTTGGTGGTTTTCATCACAGGCGCTGCAGGCATGCTGGGCTGGTTGCCCTTGCCCGCAGGTTTACATGTGCTGCAACACCCTGTGATGTTGTCAGCCAGCGGCTTCATGTTGTTTGTTGAATTTTTTGCTGACAAAATTCCAGGTGTCGATTCGCTGTGGGACATGGTGCATTCAGTCATACGCGTGCCTGCTGGTGCAGCACTGGCTGCGGGTGTGTTTGGTGCAGACAGTGCCACCATGGGCGCTGTGGCAGGTTTGATGGGCGGTGCTTTGGCGGCCACATCATTTGCCACCAAAGCCACCACACGAGCCGCAGTTAACACCTCCCCCGAACCCTTTAGCAACATCGCCGTGAGTCTGGCTGAAGAAGGCGCGGTGATGGGCATGATGTGGTTGGCAACCAATTACCCTGTGACATTTGGCATCACCTTGTTCGTGGTGTTGGTATTGAGTATTTGGCTGGTCATCGTTTTGTTCAAATACCTCAAAGCTGTTTTGCAACGCTTGAAAAAATGGTTCGGTGACGATTCAAGCAATGTGGGTCGTGCCACTTAAATACAAATTTCAATTAAAAATACACAAACAAGATGTTCAAAAAAATACTGATAGCCAATCGCGGTGAAATCGCTTGCCGAGTAGCAGCAACTTGTGCTCGCTTGGGCATCAAAACCGTTGCCATTTATTCACCGGTTGACGCGCATGCGAAACACGTTTTGGCTTGCGACGAAGCTATCGCCGTTGGCGATACAGGCGATGGCAGCAACCAAATGGCTGGCAATGCACCCAAAGACAGTTACCTGCGTTGGCAAACCATCATAGCTGCGGCCAAACAAACTGGTGCACAGGCCATTCACCCCGGTTATGGCTTTTTGAGTGAAAACGAAGCCTTTGCTGACAGTTGCGTAAAAGCCGGTTTGGTCTTCATTGGTCCACCCGCCAACGCCATACAAGCCATGGGTTTGAAAGCCGAGTCCAAGCAATTGATGGAAAAAGCGGGTGTGCCGTTGGTGCCCGGCTACCACGGCGCCAATCAAGACGCCACATTTTTACAAACGCAAGCCGATGCCATTGGCTACCCTGTGCTCATCAAAGCCAGCGCGGGCGGTGGTGGCAAAGGGATGCGAATCGTCGATAAATCGGCAGATTTTGCAGATGCTTTGGCTTCATGCAAACGCGAAGCCATCAACAGTTTTGGTGACGACAATGTGCTGATCGAAAAATATGTGCAACGTCCGCGTCATATCGAGATACAAGTGTTTGGTGACACACACGGTAACTATGTGCATTTGTTTGAACGCGATTGTTCAGTACAACGACGCCATCAAAAAGTTTTGGAAGAAGCACCTGCACCTGGTTTATCGCAAGCCATGCGCGAGCAAATGGGTGCCACTGCCATAGCTGCAGCACGTGCCGTCAATTATGTCGGTGCTGGCACGGTTGAGTTCATTGTTGAAACTGCACAATTTCCCGCCGAGCCGCCTCAAGGGAAATTAGCCCCCTCGGGGGGCAGCGCAACACACAAAGTGGCAAGCGTGGGGGCGTTTTACTTTATGGAGATGAATACACGGCTGCAGGTTGAGCATCCAGTGACTGAAGCGATCACAGGATTGGATTTGGTAGAGTGGCAATTACGCGTTGCCAATGGTGAAAAACTACCCTTGCAGCAGCATGAATTGCACATCAACGGGCATGCGATTGAGGCGCGTATTTGTGCCGAAAACCCGGACAAGCAATTCATGCCAGCCATCGGTGACATTAAAGTCTATGAACTGCCACAGCATGTTGCGTTTAAAAACGCCAGCGTTTCGAATGCTGAAGTGTCGGTACGTGTTGACTCGGGTGTTCGCGCAGGTGATGCCATTTCGCCCTACTACGACCCCATGATCGCCAAATTAATTGTCCACGGCGCTACCCGTGAGCAGGCTTTGGCACGCATGGACAAGGCTTTGTCACAAACACACATTGTCGGTTTGCAATCGAATGTGCAGTTTTTGCGCCATGTGGTGAACAGTGCATCATTTGCAACGGCTAATTTGGATACAGGTTTAATTCCGCGAGAAGAGCAAGTCTTGTTCAATCAAAAACCGATAGACATCATTTTGACTGTGGCCGCGGCAGTGGCCAATACATTGCAAGCTGAGGTGGCTTGTGCTGTAAGCTCTAACGGACACAAGACATCAACTTGGGTTGACCCCTGGGGCAAAGTCGATGCTTGGCAGTCGCATGGTGAACGTGTCCGAAATTTTGAGTTTGAAATTGATGGGGAAACCGTTTCGGCACAGTTGCGTTATGCGCACGCAGGCCAATTGCATTTGTCAGTTGGTGACACCAGCGGCGCTTTGCAATATGTGCAAACCAGTGCGGGTATCGATGTGCATTATGCAGGCCAGCGGATTCAAGCAAAAATATATCAATTTATGGATATGGTCAGCATATTTACTGCCTATGGTGCTATGCAAATAGTAGTGAATGACAAGTTGTCGCACGCCGGCGAGGTGCATGAAGAGGGTGGTCGCTTGACAGCACCCATGCCAGGCAAAGTGGTTTCTTTTGCGATTCAAAAGGGTGACAAAGTCAGCAAAGGGCAAGCCTTGGCGGTGATGGATGCGATGAAAATGGAACACACGATTTGTTCACCAGCGGATGGTGTGGTGCAAGAACTCTTGTACCTGCCAGGTGATCAAGTGGCCGAAGGGGCAGAGTTGCTCAAGTTAAGCGCATCTTAAAAAAAATGGCAGAATCATTGCAAATCGCTTGGTGATTGATTGAAGAATGGAAGCATGATGACAGTACCTTCAAAAGTGAAATTGGTCGAAGTGGGACCACGTGATGGCTTGCAAAATGAAAAGCAGGCGGTGCCCGCCAGCGTCAAAATTGAATTGGTGCACAGGCTACAGGACGCAGGGCTGACTGAGATTGAAGTCACCAGTTATGTATCGCCCAAATGGGTGCCCCAAATGGCAGATAACGCTGATGTGATGGCGGGCATTGTGCGCAACAATGCCGTGCGCTATTCGGTACTGACACCCAATATGCAGGGTTTTGAAGCCAGTATCGCAGGACCGCATGCCACATGGCCAGATGAAATTGTGGTGTTTGCAGCTGCCAGCGAAGCGTTCAGCAAACGCAACATCAATTGCACGATAGCTGAAAGCATTGAGCGATTTCGCACCGTGGTGGCCATGGCCAAAGAGAAAAACATCCATGTGCGAGGCGCCATTTCATGCACCGTTGGTTGCCCTTACGAAGGCGATATTGCACCGGCAAACGTCAAAATGGTAGCCCAACTCATGAAAGATATTGGTGTGCAGCACATCGGCGTGGCAGACACCATTGGCGTGGGTACACCTGTCAAAGTACAGCGTGCCATGGAAGCGGCACTATCGGTATACGACATCAACGACATTTCTGGGCATTTTCACGACACCTATGGTCAAGCACTGGGCAATACCTTGCGCTGTTTAGAAATGGGCATATGGCAATATGACACATCGATTGCCGGACTTGGGGGCTGCCCTTATGCCAAGGGTGCTACGGGTAATGTCGCTACGGAAGATGTGGTGTACCTCTTGCATGGCATGGGTATAGAGACCGGAATTGACATGGACAAATTGATTGATGCGGGGCAATTTATCAGCGACTTTTTACAACGCCCCACCAATTCACGTGCAGCCAAAGCGTTGCTGAACAAAAGGATGGCTTGATGGCACAGGCTGATTCATCTCAACAACCCGAAGGTGTGCAACGGGTGACCGCTTTCCTGCTTATGGCGGGTCATTCACACCAACCTGTCATGTTAGATGCCGCTGCTCGCACAGCACAACAAGCGGCCGATGCTTTAGGTGTCGCACTGGGACAAATTGCCAAGAGCATCATTTTTCGCCGCAAGTCGGATGATGCCGCTGTGCTGGTCATCACATCCGGTGACAAACGGGTGGATGAAGCCAAAGTGCAAGCCTTGGTTTGTGAGGACGCTGCCAAGCTGGGTCGCGCCGATGCCGATTTTGTCAATTCTAAAACAGGCTTAAGCATCGGTGGTGTTTCGCCAGTGGCGCATCTGTCACCGCCAGTGACATTGCTGGACAAAGAGCTGTTCAGGTTTCAAACCATATGGGCCGCAGCGGGGCATCCCCATGCGGTGTTTGAGGTAACGCCTGCGGCATTGCAATCACTCAGCCAAGCACCTGTGGCTGATGTGGTGTGTGTTGCATGACAACACCTGCACACATGTTGATGCTATATAATTAATAGCACTATAGGCAATAAATACGCCGTCTACAGCCTAATTTTTCATATAAAATGACCATACCATCGCCCTGTACCTCGGTTTGCCAGATGGATGTCGACAGCCAATGGTGTAAGGGTTGCTGGCGAACCTTGGATGAAATCGCAACTTGGAGCACCAGCACCGATGCGATGAAGCAACAAGTTTGGGTACTGATTGAACAGCGAAAGTCCAACCAGCGAAGAAGCATGGACAGGACCGAAAACGAGGGTAACGCAACACCATGAAACACATCACTTTTTATTTTGACGTGATATCTCCATACGCGTATTTGGCTTTTGAACATCTGCCAGTGGCATTGATGGGCAACAGCTACAGCGTGACATATCAGCCAATCCTTTTTGCAGGGGTGTTGAATCACCACGGACAGCTCGGTCCTGCAGAAATTCCTCCCAAACGCGATTGGACCTACAGGCAAATATTGTGGCTGGCACGTGAGTTGTCCATACCCTTGCAGTTTCCGGCAGCGCATCCGTTTAACCCCTTGGCTTTACAGCGCTTGGCGGTGGCCTTGGGCAAATTCGGAACACCCAGCCGCATCATGGTAGAGCGATTATTCCACCATGTTTGGCGCACTGGCTTGGCAGCAAATGACAACATCAGGCTGCAAACCTTGATAGATGAACTTTCACCCGCGCAAGACCCCAATGGTCCAGAAGTCAAAGCCAAATTGAAAACCAATACCGATGAGGCCATTGCCAAAGGTGTGTTTGGAGTACCCACATTTGAAGTGGACGGCAAACTGTTTTTTGGTTTGGATGCGCTGCCTATGCTGGCTGCCTATCTGCAAGGAGACGCATGGTTCAATGACGGCAATTGGAACGCCGCAGCACATATACCGGTTGCTGTATCACGAAAACCTGATACTTCGTCCCAGCATAGTTGATGAATTAAAAACTTGAGTACCTAGTGATTACCCTAGGTTTGAGGCCGAATTGAGACTAAATAAGACATTGGTCAGTAATCAGTCAGCTAATATCGCGATATTCGCCTGACCCTATTTTTATTGGACTCCCCTTTATTGCCTATGTTGTTAGCTGTCGTCATCTTAAAAAGCTTAATAGAACTGTCCTTGATGTTCATCGTCGGCCGGTTCATATTGGGTTTGTTGGCGGGCGCAAAAAAATCGACCAACATTTTTTGGCAACTGTTGGACATTGCTGCCAAGCCCGCCTTATACATCACACGCAAATTGAGTCCTAAATTGATATTAGACCAACACATTCCATTAGCCGCAGCCAGCTGGTTAGTGATTGCCTGGGTTTTTGTGGTGAAACAAAAGATAGAGTTGTGCGTGCAAGCTGGGGCCAGTCTATGTCAATGAATGCAGTCGACCACACCAAATTTACTTCGGGAAACAACATGTCCGCACCGTTAGCATTGAGTAAATTGGATGATTTTTTGCTTCGTTGGAAAGCCAAAGGTTTGTTGTTCTTCGGTATGCGCGCCAAAGCGGTTGAAGTGTTTCAAGAAATTTTGCAGCGTTCGCCCAACCATGTGCATGCAATGAACAGTCTGGGTTTTGACGCCATGCAAACGGGGCACCCTGCGCAAGCGCTTGCTTACTTTGAAAAAGTACTTACCCTCACGCCCGACACAGACCTAAAAGCATCAAACGCCCATTTCAACGTGGCATTTGTATCTGAAATTTTAGGCAAACTCGAAGAAGCAGAGCGTGAATTTCGTGTCGCCATTTCGCTCGAAGAAAAAATGGATCGGGCCTGGTACGGTTTGGGCTTGGTGCTGATACGTCAAAAGCGCTTTGATGAGGCCATGGTCGCTCTCAAACGCAATACCGTCTTACAACCCATGAGTCCTTTTGCTTGGTACCAAATGGCACGTGTACACATGTTATTGGAGCAGCCAGAGGAGGCGCGTAAAGTGATCCGTCACTTAAAAGGATTTGAGCCCAAGGTGGCAGCTCAACTTGAACGCGAAACAGGAATGCAAGTTTCGCTGTGAGGTTTTGGTTAATTGACGTTTTGTTAAAAGCGATTGATTTTGTTGGGGTGAGGGAGACGGTAGGGTAATAATGACAGTTCAGAGTTAGTTTGGTTTTAATGGCGCATATGTGGAACAGGTTTAAGCAATCTGTTTCACGTGTGGCTTGGTTTTGTGTTCTACCGACGCAAAACTAAGCCTTAAAAATGCATTTCGATAAATGAAAAAAGGGGAGCAAATATGCAACTTACTGCAAAGCACCAGGAATACTGGAGCAAAAATCTGCGAATCACGGCCTTATTGCTGGGCATTTGGTTCTTGGTAACTTTCGTCTTGGTGTATTTCGCCAGGGAATTGACGTTCAGCTTTTTTGGCTGGCCGTTTTCGTTTTGGGTCGCTGCCCAAGGCGCATTGGTGGTGTATTGCCTGATTATTTGGTTTTACGCTCGTTACATGAACAACCTAGACGTCGAATACGGCGTTGCAGAAGGAGAATAATATGGGCTTGTTTGGCGGTGAAAACCAGTCGCAAAGCGACTTTAAAAAAGGTCTGAATAAAGTCTACACGTGGTATACAGGCGGCTTTATCTCGTTCGTAATCGTTTTGGCTATTCTTGAGCAAATGGGCTTGCCCCGTGCTTGGATTGGCTATTTGTTCTTGGCGGCAACCGTGCTGTTGTACGCAGGTATCGGTGTGATGAGTCGTACCAACGATGCAGCCGAATACTATGTGGCTGGACGTCGAGTACCAGCGATGTACAACGGTATGGCAACGGGTGCCGACT
Source organism: uncultured Polaromonas sp. (assembly GCA_937863225.1). GTDB lineage: Bacteria > Pseudomonadota > Gammaproteobacteria > Burkholderiales > Burkholderiaceae_C > Aalborgiella. The sequence continues at coordinate 2,042 of CALMEI010000046.1, read as the reverse complement.
GGATGTCAGCAGCGTCTTTCATCGGTATGGCGGGTACCTTGTACCTCACCGGTTTTGGCGGTTTGGCGTTCATCTTGGGTTGGACCGGCGGTTACTGCTTGGTAGCGCTGTTCTTGGCACCTTACTTGCGTAAGTTTGGTCAATTCACCATCCCTGACTTTTTGGGTGCACGTTTTGAAGGCAATTTGCCGCGCTTTATCGGTATTGTGGGTGCGATTTTGTGCTCATTCACCTACGTTGTGGCGCAAATTTACGGTGTGGGCTTGATCACAGCACGCTTGACAGGTTTGGCTTTCGAAGTGGGTATTTTTGCAGGCTTGGCCGGTATCTTGGTTTGTTCATTCTTGGGCGGTATGCGCGCGGTGACATGGACTCAAGTGGCGCAGTACGTGATTTTGATCATTGCTTACATGTTGCCAGTGGTTTGGTTGTCTGTGAAACACACAGGCATGCCTATTCCTCAAGCAGTCTATGGCTACACTTTGGAAAAAGTGACAGCTAAAGAAGAACAATTGTTGAAAGATCCTAAAGAACTCGAAGTTCGTGCTATCTATAAGGCGCGTTCTGATGCTGCAGTTGAAAAACTCAAAGACGTTCCTGCTTCTATGGCTGCAGACAAAGCGGCTGCTGAGAAAGTGCTGGAAGATTTGAAAGCGTCTAACGGATCTGTTGCTGCTATCAAAGCGGCTGAGACTGCAATTGCTGCTTTGCCTAAAGACGAAACCGCTGCTAAAGCTGCTTACACCGCAGCTCGCACATCCAATGCCGCTAAAGCAGCACCTCCAATTCGCCATGCACAACCCTTCCCAGGAAAAGATGAAGCAACACAAAACATTGCTCGCAAAAACTTCTTGGCATTGGTGTTCTGTTTGATGATTGGTACAGCCGCTTTGCCACACATCTTGATGCGTTACTACACCACACCTTCTGTTAAAGAAGCGCGTGAATCTGTCAGCTGGTCTTTGTTCTTCATTTTCTTGCTGTACTTCACTGCACCAGCATTGGCCGTATTGGCAAAATACGAGGTGTACACCGTTTTGGTGAACACACCGTTTGACAAATTACCAGAGTGGATTGCACGCTGGAGTACGGTTGATAAATCATTGTTATCCGTCGTTGATATCAACAAAGACGGCATTTTGCAGTTGGCTGAGATGAGCATTGGTGGCGACATCATTGTGTTGGCAACCCCTGAAATTGGTGGCTTGCCTTACGTTGTGTCAGGCATGGTGGCCGCAGGCGGTTTGGCAGCTGCGTTGTCTACTGCTGACGGCTTGTTGTTGACAATTGCCAACGCTTTGTCACATGACCTGTACTACAAAATGATTGATCCAAATGCATCTACAGCGCGTCGCGTGATGGTGTCAAAAGCATTGTTGTTGGTTGTTGCTTTGTGTGCTGCTTATGTGGCTGCGCAAAAACCTGCTGACATTTTGTTCTTGGTGTCTGCTGCGTTCTCATTTGCCGCTGCAACCTTCTTCCCAGCATTGACCTTGGGTATTTTCTGGAAGCGTGCTAACAAATGGGGTGCATCATTGGGCATGATTGCTGGTTTGGGCATCACCTTCTACTACATGCTGACAACACAACCATGGTTGTACAAGTTGACACATGGCGCTGCCATTACGCCTGAAATCATCAAAGCCAATACATGGTGGGACATTGCGCCTATCTCTGCTGGCTTGTTCGGCGTACCATTGGGCTTCATTGTGATCATCGTGGTTTCAATGTTGACCAAAGCACCTGGTAAAGATATTCAAGATTTGGTGGAGCATGTTCGCTTCCCAAGTTTGGATGGCAAAACCAGCCAAGGTAGCGCAGCACACTAAGTATTGATGTAAGTCAATCGCCCTCGTGGACCATGTGCCACGAGGGTTTTTTTTCGTCTAAACTTCAGTGAAGTACGAATTAGAAAGGATGTTCATGTCTACTGCACCTGTTAGCGAAATTAGCGCAGCGCAACCTTCAAATAGTTTGCTAGCCAACTTTAGGCAAGAGCTCTCTCGCCATGCGCCTTTCTCACAAATGAATGCGGCTGATAT
>CALMEI010000045.1 GCA_937863225.1 uncultured Polaromonas sp. | reverse complement strand
TGCCAACCTGGAACAGACCATCCGAGCGCTGCACAACCTGTCAGGCGTGGGCGATTGGACGGCGCAGTACATCGCCATGCGTGCCCTGCGCTGGCCTGATGCTTTTGTGTCTGGTGATGTGGCGGTCCACAAAGCCCTGGGGTTACACATTCACAGCCCCAAACTCAACCCCAAAAAAGCCAGCGCGGCCGCCGAAATGGTTTCACAACGTTGGCGACCCTGGCGCAGTTATGCGGTGATGCGCGCATGGGCTAGTTTGCACGCACCGGAAGTAAGTTAATGTGCAACCATCCAACACCCAACATCAATACCAAACTACGAAACGCTATATTTTTAATATCACTATAGGCAATTAATACGCCGCCTACAGGCTGATTTTATATAAATTTTACCAAATAACACCTTCAAGACGCAACCATGAACCAATCACAGAACCTGCAATACACCACCTGCCAAAGCCCTTTGGGCGAATTAACCCTGCTTGCCAGTGACAAAGGCTTGACTGGGATGTGGTTTGAACGGCAGGAACATTTGCCAAAGCGTAACCATTGGCAGCGCTGTGATGGCATCGAATGCCCCGCAGTGTTGCAGAGTGCGGTTTTGCAATTGAACGAATACTTTACAGGAAAGCTCACTCACTTTGATTTGGCGCTCGACCTTACCAATGGCACTGCTTTTCAACAATCGGTTTGGCGCACCTTGTTGCGCATTCCATTTGGCCACACCACCAGCTACGCAGAAATCAGCCAACTTATCAACAATCCCAAAGCCGTCCGTGCCGTGGGGGGTGCGATTGGGCGCAATCCGATTGGCATCATCGTGCCCTGTCACCGAGTCATTGGCAAAGATGGCTCATTAACAGGTTATGCCGGTGGTTTGGACAGAAAAAAAACGTTGCTTCGATTGGAAAGCGCTCTTTAAACATCCATTCGAAGGCATACTCTGAGGCTCATGAAAAAATCTGTCTATATCGAATTCATCGTGCTGGCCGCCATTTGGGGGGCATCATTCCTATTTACACGCATAGGGGCCCTTGAATTTGGTGCGCTGCCGACTGCCTTTGTGCGTGTTCTCGTCGCCAGTCTGTTCTTATTGCCCATCTTACTTTGGAGCGGCCATTGGAATGCGTTTAAAAAGAACGCCGCCTCCATCATGTTCGTCGGTCTGCTCAACTCTGGTATCCCCTTTGCGTTGTACGCTTATGCAGTGCTGTCTATCAGTACGGGATTATCGGCCATTCTGAATGCAACCGTTCCCTTGTTTGGCGCCATCGTTGCTTGGGTATGGTTGAAAGACAAGCCTTCCCATTCGCGCATTTTGGGGTTGTTCATTGGATTTGTGGGGGTAGCACTTTTAGCTGGAGACAAAGCCAGCTTCAAACCTGGCGGTACGGGGTGGGCAATTTTGGCCTGTTTACTGGCCACCAGCTGCTATGCAATTGCCGCCAGCTACACCAAACGTTATCTGATGGGGGTACCGCCCATGGCCACGGCGACAGGTAGTCAAATTGGTGCTGCATTGGGTTTGGCTCTACCCGCTGTTTGGTTGTGGCCCACACAAGCACCGAGTATGCATGCTTGGGGTGCCATGGCGATAGTGGCCATTTTCTGTACGGGCATTGCCTATGTGCTTTATTTCAGATTGATTGAAGCAGCAGGACCCAGTCGCACGTTAACTGTGACCTTCATGATTCCGGTTTTTGCCATTGTGTATGGCGCAATTTTCTTAGGTGAGGAGCTCACCTGGTGGATGATACTGTGTGGTTGCATCATCATATGTGGCACGGCTTTGGCGACAGGCTTGGTTAAACTCAAAGCATTCAGATAACACGTCACATTCTTTAACCATGAATGCACAAAAATACTGGGGGTTGAGCACCAAATTGGCGCTGATTGGCGTACCCTTTTTAATCTTAGTATTGGTGCTGACTGCTGCAACACTTTGGGTATCGTGGCAGCTTGATGGTGGTGCTGCTGCAGTCAATGAAGCTGGACGCATGCGCATGCAAACTTACCGCATGGCCTTGGGTGTCGGTACGGGACAAACCCAAGAGTTGGAAAATCAAATCAAGGAATTCAATGCCAGTATCAATCTATTACGCAATGGCGATGCGGACCGACCCCTGTTTATTCCTTGGGATTCCAGCATACAAAAAGAATTCACACATGTTGAGCAGCAATGGCAAGTTTTTCACAAAAATTGGCTCACAACGCAAGGTGTAGATAACGACCAACTCAACACCCAAACCATCGCATTTGCTTCCAACATCAATGCCTTCGTCAAAAGCATTGAAAACCATTTGGTGCGATGGACAGCTATTTTGCATTTGCTGCAAATGGGTGTCTTGGTTTTATCCATCATTGGTGCTGCTATCTTACTTTTTACTGGATATTTATTCGTACTGGAACCGGTCACGCAACTGAAACTTGCCATTGAAAAAATACAAAAAGGTGATTTTGGCGCACGCGTCAATCGCGTGACAAATGATGAGTTCGGCACACTGGCTAAGGGGTTTAATGGCATGGCGGCACATGTGGAAAGCATGTACCAAAACTTGGAATCTAAAGTGCGTGAAAAGACGCTTGAATTAGAACAAAAGCGCGAACGACTTGAGTCTTTGTACGATGTCACGGCGATTGTCACCAAGGCCACATCGTTGGATGAACTTGCCCATGCGTTTTCCGAACGTGTCAGACGTATTGCGCAAGCAGATGGCGCAGCCGTGCGCTGGGCCGACCCCAGCAACCAACGGTTTTTAATGCTTGCAGCATCTGGGCTGCCCACCGAAATGGTTAGCGCTGAGCAATGCCTTCACTTAGGTGATTGCCACTGTGGAACACCTGTTGGCCAAGAAGAAATTCGAATCATTCCCATCTATTCTGCAGACACCGCTGCCAAACATCAGCCACCACAAGCGCTTGCGCATTGCGCCAAAGCCGGTTTCGAAACCGTCGTCAATATACCGATTCGTTTACAAGAGAGAATATTAGGTGAAGTCAGTTTGTTCTTTAATCGAAGAATACAACCATCAACCGCTGAACGTTCTTTATACGAAGCGCTCACCAGCCATTTGGCAACGGCAATGGAAAATTTGCACATGCACGCCTTGGAGCGTGAAGAAGCCATATCTGGCGAACGATCACTGCTTGCGCGCGAATTGCACGACTCTATCGCCCAGTCATTGGCTTTTCTAAAAATTCAAGTTCAACTGATGCGTGATGCCTTAAAGTCAGGTTCTGCGACGACCATGCAAAGCGTGTTAGAAGAAATCGACGCTGGTGTTCGTGAAAGTTATGGCGATGTTCGAGAGCTTTTACTGCATTTTCGTACACGCACCAACGATGGCGATATTGAACCAGCGCTGATAACGACGTTGCAAAAATTTGAACACCAAGCTGGCATTAAAACCACCCTCAGCATGGCTGGGCATGGCATACCCATGACGCCTGATTTACAAATTCAAGTGTTGCACATTGTGCAAGAAGCATTGTCTAACGTGCGCAAGCACGCCAAGGCATCCCATGTATGGCTTGATGTACAACAACAACCCATTTGGCGATTTGAGGTGCGTGACAATGGCATTGGATTTATAGTGGGTGATGAATCCATCGATGAAACCCATGTTGGTCTTCGCATCATGCAAGAACGTGCTTTGCGATTGCAAGCCAAGTTGGAAGTCTTTTCCAAACAGAATGAGGGTAGCTCTGTCATCTTGACATTACCAGCAATGGGTTCTAACGCATAATCTAAGACATGACTGATCTTTCCCCCACAACCTCTCAACCTGCGTCCATGACACAAGCCGTTCCGACTCGCATTTTGGTGGTTGATGATCACACCTTATTTCGACGCGGATTAACGGCTCTTTTATTACGAGATTCTCGCGTGACGGTCGTGGGTGATGCGGCTGATGCTGGCGAGGCTTTGCGTCGTGCACAAGAATTACAACCCGATCTTATTCTTTTAGATAATCATCTGCCAGGTGTCAACGGCATTAATGTCATACCTAATTTATTGGAAGCTGCTCCCCATGCACGCATTCTCATGCTGACAGTAAGTGAAGATGCAAATGATTTGGCAACAGCTTTGCAAGCTGGTGCTGTTGGATACCTACTCAAGACCATAGAAGGCGATGCACTGATTGACGCCATACAGCGTGCGATGGAAGGTGACAGTGTGATAGCACCTGAAATGATGAGTAAATTGGTTGCAGCATACCGAGGAACCACCCAAGGCATCGGTTTATCTGCAACCGTTAATCCATCGCCTTTAACCAGTCTTTCACCCAGAGAACTGGATGTATTGCGAGGTATAACCCGTGGCGACAGCAACAAAGTCATCGCACGCGATTTTGGCATTGCCGAAACCACCGTCAAAATTCACGTTCAGCATGTATTGCGCAAATTAAATGTGAGTTCACGTGTCCATGCAGCGGTGATAGCCACCGAAATCGGTTTGCTTTGATACCCCAGTCTATTTCTTTGTTTTTGACTTAGCGCAATTCTTGCGCATAAACCGCATGCTGTAGTTCTATCGAACTACCAGCAACACTGTCGGTCTAGTTCGACAGACACCCCCTCTAGCCAGACTACAGAGGGATACAAACACCAAGCTGATTTGAATAAAGTTAGTCATACAAAAAAGGAGTATGACATGACTAACAGAGGACAAGCTTTATCAGTACTCATAGTAAGCACTCTGGCATTTACCGTGTGTTTTATGGTGTGGATGATGTTTGGCGTGATTGGCATTCCCATTAAGAAGGCGTTAGGCCTGAACGCGACAGAGTTTGGTTTGCTCACAGCAACACCTGTGCTTACTGGATCTTTAATTCGCGTGCCTCTGGGCATATGGACAGATCGATATGGTGGACGTATTGTGATGACCGTCCTGATGGCCATCACCGTACCAGCCATTTGGCTCATGTCGTATGCCACCGAATATTGGCATTTCTTATTCATAGGCTTATTCGTCGGTCTTGCAGGAGGCTCATTTTCTGTTGGAACACCTTATGTGGCTCGTTGGTTTCCCAGAAATCAGCAAGGTTTTGCGATGGGCGTTTACGGTGCGGGTAATTCTGGCTCCGCAGTCAATAAGTTTGTAGCGCCGGCCTTGGTAGTCGCATTTGGGTGGACCATGGTGCCACAGGTTTACGCCATCATCATGCTTGTCACGGTCGTGCTGTTTTGGTTTTTTAGTTACAGCGATCCTAAACATTTGGTGCCCAGCAACGTTAAATTCAGTGACCAACTGAAACTACTCAAAGACCCCAAAGTCATCAAGTACTGCCAGTACTACAGCATAGTCTTTGGCGGCTACGTCGCTTTGGCATTGTGGATGGTGCAGTATTACGTAGGTGAGTTTGGTTTGGACATTCGTACTGCCGCCCTATTAGCTGCTGTCTTCTCTTTGCCTGGTGGTGTCTTGCGTGCAGTAGGTGGTTGGTTATCAGACAAATGGGGTGCGCACAGTGTGACGTGGTGGGTGATGTGGGTGAGTTGGATTTGCCTCTTCTTGTTGAGCTATCCACAAACCGATTTCACCATCATGACAACCACAGGACCTAAAACTTTTCATATCGGACTGAACGTGTATCTCTTCACAGGACTCATGTTCATATTAGGCATTGCATGGGCCTTTGGCAAAGCCAGTGTTTTCAAATACATCAGCGACGATTACACCGGAAACATTGGTGCAGTCAGCGGCATTGTTGGCTTAGCAGGTGGTCTAGGCGGCTTTGTTCTGCCCATCATGTTTGGCGCTTTGATGGATCTCACGGGTGTTCGTTCATCAGCTTTCATGTTGATGTACGGCGTGGTCTGGGTTTCTTTGATTTGGATGTATTGGACTGAAGTTCGCGGCCGTGACCTGATGACAGGTAAAACCAAACTTCAAGCCACGTGAATCCAGATTTCACTTAAATAGAAAGTACACAATGAAAAACTCTACTTCATTAAATGCAGATATTCCTGATTGGCGTCCAGAGGACGAAAAATTTTGGGAGGCAACTGGTAAAAAGATTGCGTACCGAAATTTATGGATTTCGATACCAGCTCTGTTGTGTGGATTTGCCGTGTGGGGTATGTGGGGGATTATCACGGTTCAAATGCTGAACTTGGGATTTCCCTTTACGCAAGCCGAGCTGTTTACCTTAACGGCTATTGCAGGTATTTCGGGTGCCACCATGCGTATCCCTGCCTCCTTTTTGATCCGTTTAGCTGGCGGAAGAAATACGATATTCCTTACCACTGCCATGCTACTGGCCCCTGCTATTGGTACAGGTGTTGTGTTGCAACACAAAGATTGGCCACTTTGGGCATTTCAATTAATGGCATTGTGGTCTGGCGTTGGCGGCGGTAATTTTGCCAGCTCCATGTCAAACATCAGCACCTTTTTTCCTAAGCGATTACAGGGTACGGGTTTAGGTTTGAATGCGGGTCTTGGTAATTTTGGCGTCACAACCATGCAAATTGTTATTCCATTTGTCATGACCATTAGTTTGCTAGGCAGTTTTGGTGGTGAGTCATTAAAGCTAATTAAAGACAGTGGCTGGATTTTCGGAAAAATTGCTGCGGGAACACCCACTTGGATTCAGAACGCTGGCTTTGCATGGGTGCTTTCATTGGTGCCTTTGTCATTATTTTGCTGGTTTGGTATGAACAATATCAAAGCAGTTTCGCCCAATACAGGGAGTCCTATTGCCGCATTTGCCAAGATTGTTTACCTCTATACGTTGGCATTCATTCCAGCGATTTTAGGTTTGTACTTGTACCTACCTGCTCCCACAGGCCTTGGTCTTATCAGTATGTGGGTAGCTATACCACTTGATATCGCCAGTGCACTTTTCATCATGCGCCTGGCCGCTTTCGGCACGATGAAAGAAAACGTTGCCAAGCAGTTTGAGATTTTTAAGAACAAACACACTTGGTCCATGACTGCACTGTATATCGTGACCTTTGGTTCGTTCATCGGATTTTCTATGGCGTTGCCACTGGCTATCACGGTTATTTTCGGCTTTCAACATGTACCAGATGCGGCCGGAGTGATGCAACATGCATTGAAAAACCCCAACGCTCCTTCGGCTCTTACCTACGCGTGGATTGGACCATTTGTGGGTGCCTTAATTCGACCAGTCGGTGGCTGGATTTCTGACAAGTTAGGTGGATCTATTGTGACGCAGGTTATTTCTGCCGTGATGGTTTTCGCTTCAGCTGCAGTGGGCTACATCATGATGCAAGCATATGCTTCTGCCACTCCAGAACAGTATTTCAGCACCTTTATGTGGTTGTTCGTTTTGTTGTTTGCTGCCAGCGGTATTGGCAATGGCTCTACATTCCGCACGATTGGCGTCATATTTGATCGCCAACAAGCTGGCCCGGTTTTGGGATGGACTTCAGCGATTGCTGCATATGGTGCCTTCATCGCTCCTGTGGTGATTGGCGCACAAATTAAAGCGGGTACACCGCAAGCGGCTATGTACGGCTTTGCCGCGTTTTATGCCGTGTGTTTAATTTTGAACTGGTGGTTCTACTTGCGCTCAGGTTCAGAGATCAAGAACCCTTAATCAGCGCAATTATATGCTATGCATTTGATAGCAGTATAGGCAACAAATACGCTGCATGAAGGCATATTTTTATCATATTTTAAGTAAGCGAGGCAAATTATGAGTCACTTTCTGGACCGATTAAATTACTTTTCGAAGCCAACTGAGTCTTTCTCAGATGGCCATGGTGTCACTACTGGCGAAGACCGTACATGGGAAAACGCCTATCGCGATCGTTGGGCTCACGACAAAATCGTGCGTTCGACACATGGTGTGAACTGCACGGGATCATGCTCATGGAAGATTTATGTCAAAGGCGGCATTGTTACGTGGGAAACCCAACAAACCGACTACCCACGCACACGTTGGGATATGCCTAATCATGAGCCGCGTGGCTGCGCAAGGGGTGCCAGTTACAGCTGGTATCTTTACAGCGCAAACCGCGTCAAGTACCCCATGGTGCGCGGACGATTACTGAAGCTTTGGCGCGAAGCACGCCTGACACTGGGTCCGGTTGAAGCATGGTCATCCATTGCTCAAGACGATGCCAAACGCAAGGAATACCAAAGCGTACGCGGGCTGGGTGGTTTTGTGCGCTCCAGCTGGGATGAAGTGAATGAAATGATTGCCGCTGCGAACGTTTACACCATTAAACAGCACGGTCCAGATCGCGTCATTGGCTTTTCACCCATTCCTGCCATGTCGATGGTCAGCTACGCAGCAGGCAGTCGTTATCTGAGTTTGATCGGTGGCGTATGCATGAGCTTTTATGACTGGTATTGCGACTTGCCACCTGCTAGTCCGCAAATTTGGGGCGAGCAAACTGATGTGCCCGAATCGGCTGATTGGTACAACTCCAGCTACATCATTGCTTGGGGATCCAACGTACCTCAAACACGCACACCCGATGCGCATTTTTTTACTGAAGTGCGATACAAAGGTGCGAAAACGGTTGCTGTCACGCCGGACTATTCTGAAGTGGCCAAGCTTTCAGACATTTGGATGAAACCCAAACAAGGTACGGATGCTGCTGTCGCTATGGCGATGGGGCATGTCATCTTAAAAGAGTTCTATTTCCCCGATGGCGGTAAACAGCGCAGTGCCTATTTTGACGATTATGTGCGTCGTTACACCGATATGCCGATGTTGGTCATGTTGAAAGAACAAACCTTACCATCAGGCGAGGTGGTCATGGTGCCAGACCGTTATGTTCGTGCCAGTGACTTTAATGGCAAACTGGGTCAAGCCAATAATCCGGAATGGAAAACCGTGGCCTTGAATAACGATGGTAAAGTCGTTTTGCCCACAGGTGCAATCGGATTCCGCTGGGGTGCAGATGGCAGAGCAGACCAAGGTCAATGGAATTTGCAAGCCAAAGAGGCGCGGCATGGTAGCGATGTGCATCTCAAGCTCTCTGTACTCGAAGGTGAAAATGCCAGCACCGAAACCGCCAAAGTCGGTTTCCCCTATTTTGGCGGCATCGTAAGTGACAATTTTCCAAACAATGCCAGTGGCGACAGCGCCAAGGATGTATTGGTTCGCACCGTCCCCGTACAGCGCATTACATTAGGTAAAGAAGGCGATCAACGTGAAGCCTTGGTGGCAACCGTATTTGATTTGCAAGTTGCAAATTATGGTGTTGCACGCGGCATTCCTGGTGAACTAGCGGCAAACAGTTTTGACGACGATACCCCCTATACACCAGCATGGCAAGAACGTATTACGGGCACGCCACGAGACCAATTGATCACCGTCGCACGCCAGTTTGCCGACAATGCCGATAAAACACAAGGCAAGTCGATGGTCATCATTGGCGCGGCCATGAACCATTGGTACCACGCTGATATGAACTACCGTGGTGTCATCAATATGTTGATGATGTGCGGTTGTATCGGTAAAAGTGGTGGTGGTTGGGCGCATTATGTTGGGCAGGAAAAATTGCGTCCGCAAACAGGCTGGACCGCTTTAGCCTTTGCACTTGATTGGATACGCCCACCACGCCAACAAAACAGTACCAGCTTTTTCTATGCCCATACCGACCAATGGCGCTATGAAAAATTGGGCATGGAAGAGGTGCTATCGCCTTTGGCTGACAAATCCAAATACGGCGGTAGCATGATCGACTATAACGTTCGTGCTGAACGCATGGGCTGGCTTCCATCCGCGCCACAACTTAAGACCAATCCAATCCAAGTTGTAAAAGATGCCACCGCTGCTGGCGTTGCCCCTAAAGAATATGCGATCAAGGGCTTAAAAGACGGCACACTCAAAATGAGTTGCGAAGACCCAGATCATCCAAATAACTGGCCACGTAATTTATTTGTCTGGCGTTCCAATCTGCTCGGTTCAAGCGGCAAGGGACATGAATATTTCCTCAAACATTTACTCGGTACCAGCCATGGTGTGCAGGGCAAAGATTTAGGAGCGGACGATGCGAAACCACAAGAAGTTGTTTGGCATGAGCATGCACCAGAAGGCAAACTTGATTTGCTCGTCACTTTAGATTTTCGCCTTAGCACAACGTGCTTGTACTCAGATATTGTGCTGCCAACTGCCACTTGGTATGAGAAGAACGATCTGAACACCAGCGATATGCATCCTTTTATCCACCCGCTCTCGACTGCTGTAGATCCAGCGTGGCAATCAAAAAGTGATTGGGAAATTTATAAAGGATTTGCAAAAAAATTCAGTGAAGTGTGCATCGGGCATTTGGGTGTAGAACGCGAAATGGTGCTATCGCCACTGATGCACGACTCTCCTGCTGAACTCGCACAGCCTTTTGGTGTGCAAGATTGGAAAAAAGGCGAAATCGACTTAATTCCAGGAAAGACAGCGCCCAATATGGCGGTCGTCGAACGCGATTATCCGAATGTTTATAAACGCTTTATTGCGTTAGGCCCATTGATGAATAAAGTTGGCAATGGTGGCAAAGGCATCGCATGGGATACAAAAATTGAAGTCACGCAATTAGGACAACTGAATGGTCTAACTAAGACAGAAGGCGTTACTTGCGGGATGCCAAAAATCGAATCAGATATTGATGCCTGCGAAGTGGTTTTACAACTCGCTCCAGAGACCAATGGCCATGTCGCAGTTAAAGCATGGGAGGCACTGGGCAAGCAAACGGGTATTGACCACACGCACTTGGCTTTGTATCGTGAAGATGAAAAAATTCGTTTCCGAGACATTCAGGCGCAACCACGCAAAATCATCAGCTCACCGACTTGGAGTGGCATTGAATCTGAAACCGTCTCATATAACGCCGGTTACACCAATGTGCATGAATTAATACCATGGCGCACTCTAACTGGACGGCAACAGTTCTACATGGATCACCCTTGGATGACTGCGTTCGGAGAAGGATTTAGCAGCTACAGACCACCCGTTGATTTGAAAACCACTGCGGGTATACACAATATCAAACCGAATGGTAATACTGAAATTTCATTGAATTTCATCACACCTCATCAAAAATGGGGCATCCATTCCACCTACAGTGACAACTTGCATATGTTGACCCTCAACCGAGGTGGTCCCGTCATCTGGTTGAGTGAAGATGATGCCAAGCGAGCAGGCATTGTTGACAACGATTGGGTTGAGCTTTTTAACATCAATGGCGCCATCACTGCGCGTGCAGTGGTCAGTCAACGTGTTAAACCCGGGATGGTGATGATGTACCACGCGCAAGAAAAAATTGTGAACGTACCTGGATCTGAAATCACCGGCGCGCGCGGTGGTATTCATAACTCCGTGACACGTATTGTGCTCAAACCCACCCACATGATTGGTGGCTATGCCCAATTCAGTTACGGCTTCAACTATTACGGAACTATCGGTACGAACCGCGATGAATTCGTTCTGGTGCGAAAAATGAACAAAGTGGATTGGCTCGACGATGAGGCCGCAACTACTGGAGAAGGAGTAAACGTATGAAAGTTCGCGCACAAATCGGCATGGTGTTGAATTTGGACAAGTGCATTGGTTGTCACACTTGCTCTGTCACTTGTAAAAATGTTTGGACCAGTCGGCCCGGTATGGAATACGCATGGTTTAACAATGTCGAAAGCAAACCTGGGATTGGATACCCTAAAGAATGGGAGAACCAAGACAAGTGGAATGGAGGCTGGGTACGCAAGGCAAACGGAAAAATTGAACCACGACAAGGTGCGAAATGGAAACTGCTGATGCGTATATTTGCAAATCCAAATTTGCCACAGATAGACGACTACTACGAACCATTTACCTTTGACTACGACCATCTTCATTCAGCCCCAGAGTCCAAGGCAGCACCTACTGCAAGGCCACGCAGCTTAATTACAGGTAAGCGCATGGAAAAAATTGAATGGGGACCAAATTGGGAAGAAATCTTAGGCGGAGAATTTTCCAAACGAAGCAAAGATAAAAATTTTGATGAAATTCAAAAAGACATTTATGGTCAATTTGAAAACACATTCATGATGTATTTACCTCGGCTGTGTGAACATTGCTTAAATCCAGCGTGTGTTGCAAGCTGCCCATCTGGCTCTATCTATAAGCGCGAAGAAGACGGGATTGTGCTAATTGACCAAGACAAATGTCGTGGTTGGAGGATGTGTGTCAGCGGTTGTCCTTATAAGAAAATTTACTACAACTGGAAATCGGGCAAAGCTGAAAAATGCATTTTTTGCTACCCCCGTATAGAAGCTGGTCAGCCCACTGTTTGTTCAGAAACCTGTGTGGGACGCATTCGTTATTTAGGCGTATTACTTTATGATGCGGACAAAATTGAGGCCGCATCAAGCGTCGAACACGATCGCGATTTATACCAAGCGCAACTCGATGTGTTTCTTGATCCGCACGATCCAGAAGTCATTGCACAAGCGCGGCGCGATGGCATACCTGAAGCATGGTTAGAGTCTGCACGAAAAAGTCCAGTTTACAAAATGGCTGTTGATTGGAAAGTGGCTTTACCCCTGCATCCAGAATATCGCACGATGCCAATGGTCTGGTATGTGCCACCTTTATCACCAATAAGTGCTGCCGCCCATTCGGGTGACATTGGCATCAACGGAGAAATTCCTGATGTGAAGCAGTTACGAATTCCAGTCAAATACTTAGCAAATTTGTTAACAGCTGGTGATACAGCACCAGTTGAAAAAGCACTCGAACGAATGTTGGCGATGCGAGCCTTCCAACGTGCTAAGCATGTCGATGGCAAAGTTAATACTGCTGCTTTGGATCAAGTCAACTTGACGCAAGCAGAAGTCGAAGAAATGTATCAAATCATGGCCATTGCAAATTATGAAGACCGCTTTGTAATTCCAAGCACACATCGCGAGTATGCTGAAAATACGTTTGATGTCCGTGGAGGTTGTGGCTTCTCGATGGGCAATGGTTGTTCTGACGGCGATAGTGAAGTGAGTTTATTTGGTACCTCAAAGCGTCGCACTATTCCCATTAAGGCACAGGTGTAAATCATGAGTAAACTTAAAAATACATCCATCAGTCTGCGCGTTTTGGCCAGATTGTTAGCCTATCCTGATGCCGAACTTAGGCAACATTTACCGGACATGCTATCGGCTTTGCTTGTTGAAAACGCCTTGCCAGAAAATCGTCTGACGGAACTGACAACTCTCATTCAAATATTACAAAATGGCGAGGCCCTTGAAAATGAAGCGGAGTACGTACAGCTGTTTGACAAAGGTCACTCTACTTCACTGCATTTGTTTGAACATGTACATGGTGATTCGCGTGACCGCGGTCCAGCCATGATTGATTTAGCACAAACTTATGAAAAGGCTGGCCTATTTCTCGGACCGGATGAAATGCCAGATTACTTACCCGTTGTACTTGAGTTTGTTTCTACACAGCCCCCCCAAGAAGCACGCGCCTTTTTAGTCGAAATGGCTCACATCTTCAATGCGATTTTCAATGCGCTGCAACAGCGCAACAGCCCCTACGCAAGCATTCTCGGGGCATTACTAGAACTAGCTGGTGAGAACGCCCATGCCGTCAAAATCATCGCTGACACACCAATAGACGAGGCTTGGGAAGAACCTGTGGCTTTTGATGGTTGCTCTGTAAAAGGACAAACCAAGCCTGGACAAGAACAGGCCATCCATTTTGTGAAAACAACAACATCTCAGAGTTCGGGAGCAACAAGAGCGCATGGTAATGAACAAGGAGTTTTAGCATGAACGCATTAGATACATTTTTATTTGGCATTTTTCCGTACATCGCCCTCACTGTCTTTTTTTTAGGTAGTTTGATACGATTCGACAGAGATCAGTACACATGGAAAAGCGATTCTTCGCAGCTTATCCGTGCTGGGCAATTGCGTTGGGGCAGCAATTTGTTTCATATTGGTGTTTTGTTTTTGTTTTTCGGTCATTTCTTCGGAATGCTGACTCCCCATTTTGTCTACGAACATTTTCTTGGTGCGGGCACTAAGCAACTGTTAGCAATGGTTAGTGGTGGCATTGCTGGTGTGCTCGGTTTCATCGGCGTAACGCTCTTGCTTCACCGCCGTTTAACCGACGATCGAATTCGCATTCATTCTAAGACAAGTGATATTGTTCTACTGCTTTTGCTGTGGGTGCAACTGGCACTTGGATTGGCCACTATTCCGTTATCGGCACAGCACATGGACGGTAGCATGATGCTCAAACTTGCAGGCTGGGCACAATACATCGTCACATTTCAACCTGGCGCAAGTGCTCTTTTGGCTGATGCAAGCTGGGTATTTAAGCTTCACATGTTTTTAGGTATGAGCATATTCTTGATTTTTCCATTTACTCGCTTGGTGCATGTATGGAGTGGATTTGGCATGTTGACTTACTTGCAACGTCCTTACCAAGTAGTGCGGGCTCGTCGACTGAATTTGCCAAGCGCTCACAATCAAGCTCCGAACAACGGTCGTGGCTGATAAATACGAAATGGAGTCCACTATGAATACGCAACCCTATGCTGAAAGTCTTGTTAGTTCTAGCACAAATCAAAATCAGATCATGTCAGCCAAAGTCAACAACATAGATCTGCAAGCTGCTGGAGAAATTGTTCCAATTGAAGAACTCAGACAGCGCGCATACTCTGAGTTGTTACGTCAGACAGCCATTCGCGAAGGCTTATTACAGGCCGACGATACCTATTCACGAGATGGAATCTTGAGCGAACAAGCATCAAATGCAATTGAATCTTTACTCGATACAAACATAAACGTTCCTGAACCCTCAATTGACGCTTGCAAAAGATACCATGCAGCACATCAGGCGCAGTACAGCACGGGCGAGCGCGTCATGGTGCGACACATTTTATTTGCGGTAACAGAGGGTGTTGATTTTTCAGCATTACGTCAAAAAGCAGAAGTTACGCTGTTAAACGTACGCTGTCATAACGATGATTCTGATGAGGAATCATTTACCAACATGGCACAAAAGTATTCAAATTGCCCCAGCGGTGCTGAAGGCGGCAATCTAGGTTGGCTGTCATTTGAAGATTGTGCACCTGAATTTGGGAAAGAAATATTTGGTCAATCCGATGTGGGCGTGCTACCAAGACTGGTTCATAGCAGGCATGGTCTTCATATTGTGGAGGTTATTCATCGCGAGCCAGGCATCGCCCAATCTTTTGAAATGGTAAGCGGAGCAGTCACGCTTGCATTGCGACAGCAAAGTTACATTACAGCGTTGCGGCAATACTTGAGCTTACTGGCCAAGGATGCAGTAATTACAGGAGTCGATCTCGATGCTGCAGACTCAATCTCAGTATAGTAAAAATATCCGCTCACAAAACGCAGCAATTGTATGCAAGCGCCTATAGATGATGATCTGCTATTGCGATTGAGACGATTCCATGACGACACATTTCCAGGGGTACAAGAACAATTTCAAAACTTAGTCAAAGATGGTCAACATCCAACCATTCTATTTATCGGTTGTTCAGATTCGCGTTTAGTGCCCTATATGTTAACGGGCACTGGCCCTGGTGAGCTCTTTTTAGTGCGCAATGTCGGTGCTTTTGTGCCTCCTTACGATGGTTCTGCAGGTTACCATGGCACCTCTGCTGCCATCGAATTTGCCGTTCTCAACCTTAAAGTATCGCGCATCATTGTCTGTGGCCATAGCCATTGTGGCGGCATACGTGCCCTGTATGAAGAGTGCGACCCGCGTGCAAAAAATTTAGCCGCATGGCTTGAACTTGGTCGCGAAGCAGTAATGCCTGTTTTGCTGAGCCCTGAAGCTCTCCGTCGAACTGAGCAAAGATCAATCGTATTGCAACTCGAAAGACTAATGGGCTACCCTATGGTACGCGAACAAGTCGAAGCTCAAAAAATCACGCTTCATGGTTGGCATTATGTGATTGAAGATGGAGAAATCCATGTATTTGATGTAAAACAAGGCGCCTTTGTACCTGCATCAGTATCATCCCACAGCGGTACCGGACCCTATTTGCGATATGTTGAACATGATGGGCAGATACTGGATTAACTGAGGTTCCTTCACCTTTTGCAACGATTCACCAACTATGTCAGCGTCAAAAAATCAAACATCAATCCCAACCACCAATATACAACCCATTAGCTTAGATGTGCTACAGGAAAAATACCTCAAAGACGGCGAATCCTGTGAAGAAGATTTGTTTAAAAGAGTGGCTCGTGCGCTGGCCAGTGTCGAGTCAGAAGATCAACGGGATCATTATGAAGCGCTCTTCTTAGACAACCTGAAATCCGGCGCTTTAGGTGCTGGGCGCATCATGAGCGCGGCAGGAACAGCTCTTCAGGCAACACTGATTAATTGTTTTGTGCAACCAGTGGGTGATTGCATCCAGGGTTTTGACGATGGTGGTTACCCAGGAATTTATGAAGCCCTGCGTGAGGCAGCGGAAACCATGCGGCGTGGTGGCGGGGTTGGTTACGATTTTTCGCGCATTCGACCACGTGGTGCTGGGGTGAAAGCAACCGCGTCCATCGCATCCGGTCCGTGCAGTTACATCAATGTATTTGATCAATCTTGCTCAACTGTCGAAAGTGCTGGTTCTCGTCGTGGAGCGCAAATGGGTGTGTTGCGAATTGACCACCCAGATATTATGGAATTTATAACTGCCAAACGAACACCAGGGCGTTGGAATAATTTCAATGTTTCAGTAGCAGTTACCAATGCTTTCATGGAAGCTGTTTTGGCAGATAAAGATTGGGATTTGGTACACCATGCCATGCCTGGCAAACAATTTATCGCTGATGGCGCGTATCCACGTGAGGACGGCATGTGGGTGTACAAAAGCTTACCAGCTCAAGAATTGTGGGACACCATCATGCAGTCGGCTTACGATTTTGCCGAACCAGGAATTTTGTTTTTAGACAACATCAATCGCGACAACAACCTGAATTATTGCGAATCGATTGCGGCCACCAATCCTTGCGGAGAGCAGCCACTGCCCTCATATGGTTGCTGCGATTTGGGTCCCATTATCTTGACACGATTTGTAAGACATCCATTTGGTCTATCAGGCAAAGCTGTTTTTGATTTTGAAGCATTTGAAAAATCTGTTATCACACAAGTTCGCGCATTAGACAACGTTTTGGATGTCACATATTGGCCCTTACCGCAGCAACATGATGAAGCCATGGCAAAGCGCCGGATTGGCGTTGGTTTCACAGGCATGGGCAATGCTTTAGCCATGCTTTGCTTACGATATGACAGTACACATGGCTGTGAGATGGCAGCGAAAATAGCCCAACACATGCGTGATGCTGCCTATAACGCATCTATCGCCTTGGCAATCGAAAAAGGCGCATTCCCGAAGTTTGATGTAGAGGGTTATTTGACAAACGGAACATTCGCCAGCCGTTTACCCATGGATCTACAACAAAAAATTCGCAAGCATGGCATTCGGAACAGTCATTTACTGTCTATAGCTCCTACAGGTACTGTCAGCTTAGCATTCGCCGACAATGCATCAAATGGTATCGAGCCTTCGTTCTCTTGGATTTACCGACGCAAAAAACGTGAAGCAGATGGCAGTACATCTGAATATTCAGTCGAAGACCATGCTTGGCGAATGTATAAAAAATTAGCTGGCCATTTTGACCAATTGCCAGATTATTTTGTTTCCGCATTGGAGATGAGCGCAGACAGTCATATAGCCATGATGCAAGCGGTGCAACCATTTATTGACACCGCCATATCAAAAACCGTTAACATTCCAGCCGACTATGATTATGAAGACTTCAAAGGCTTGTATCTTAAAGCTTGGCAGTGCAAACTAAAAGGATTAGCTACCTACCGACCTAACACAATATTGGGCTCTGTTTTAGATGTGGGTACACAGCCTTCATCTGACAATTGTCCCGCTTCGCAGCAAGCAACGGACCCCATGCGTACTGTGATAGAAAGCCGTCCACGTGGGGCTCTCGCAGCAGTCACAGAGAAAATCGAGTACTGGACACAAGAAGGACGCAAAAACCTTTATTTGATCGTATCGTTCCTTCCAGTTCCCTTGCCAGACGGTTCCGGAACCGTGGATAGAGCCATTGAATTTTTTATGCCTGTTGGACAAAGTGGAGAATCGCAACAATGGATCACGTCAAGCATGCGCATGTTGTCATTGGCTGCGCGAGGTGGATTCTTAGACCGTGCTTTGAGTGATATGCGCAAAGTTGCATGGGATCGTGGACCTGTCCGTTTGGGAACGCATCAAAAAGCCGACGGAACGAGCGTACCGCAATGGCATGATTCTGAAGTGGCTGCTATTGCTTATGCATTACAAAAACTAATTGCAAGCAGAATCAGCGCCACAACCATATCTACAAATTTTCAAACCGGCACCAAATCCGCATTTGAGACCAATACAACCGACTTGGTGCCACCATTAGCTGGCAAAAAATGTTCAGAATGCGGTGCTCATGCGCTCATACGCAGAGATGGATGTGAATATTGCACACAATGCGGTTATTTAGGGTCGTGCGGTTAATTCGATTGAAAATTGTCGGCTTCACACTTAATGCGTAGTTGCTTTCTATCGCTGGCATGCGTCGCATGTAAACCACATCTTTAAGTGGCAATTTCTTTTTTGACCAATGATTTCAAGACAAAAACAGCCTGAGATGCTATCGTTTTATTCATAGAGTTCCAGAAGGTGCAAAAAATCGCTTGAAGGCAAGTTAGAATACGAGGCTTGGAAGCGTGGCCGAGCGGTTGAAGGCACCGGTCTTGAAAACCGGCGACGGAGTGATCTGTTCGTGAGTTCGAATCTCACCGCTTCCGCCATTTTTTGAAAGCAGATGCATGAAAAAAATCTTTGTGACGTTGACAGCGACTTTGATCACTACTGCGGTTTTGGTGGCTTGTAACGCCAGTACAGAAGATAGTGGATCATCTGTAGGCAAAGCAGTATGCACCAGCAGCAACAATTGGCAAAGTGTGGGTATTGGTTCTACTGCCAGCGAGTTGGAATCGCGTTTGGGGAAACCCGCTACGATCACATCCACAACCGCAGGTACGACTTACACTTATGAACGCTGCCGAGCAGGTTTGTTTCTAAAAACTGCTGCAACCACAACGACAGAGGCAGAATACACCGTTCTATATTTCGGCGGCAGTGTTTTATTTTCAAATAACAAAGGGGTTTCGGCCATCAACAGCCCTAAGTTGGATTCTGAGCTACCTATGGTATGCGAATACGATTTGTACAACTATCCTAACAATTACGATGGACCTGGGGGTTCGTTTGTATGTCGAAGCGCAACCAATCCTTTCTGATTTATACTTTTTTTACAAAAATAATTCCTGCAAATCGCTTAAAAAATCAAACCCACGCTCAGTGGGTTTGATTCTTTTGGGGGTTTGAATCAGCAAATTCTCGTCTATTGCCTGTGTCAAATCAGCTTGTATAGACGACAGTGCCAAGCCAGTGCGTTGAAAAAATAGGTCACTATCAAAACCATCTTTTAAACGCAGTGCATTGAGCATGAATTCAAACGCTAGTTCTTTGTGCTTGATGTCTACTTCTTGCGCTACCGCATTACCACCCAAGGACTTTTGCATGTACATACGTGGTTCACGAAAGCGAGTCTGTCGCACAATGCGGTGCGCGAAACTGATTTTGCTGTGCGCGCCCGCGCCTATGCCCAAATAATCACCAAATAACCAATAATTTAAATTGTGATTACACCGATGTGTTTTCTTAGCAAAGGCTGATACCTCGTAGCGATCGAAACCGGCCTCTCCCAGCTTGGCCGTCAACACATCCAGCATGGCATAAGCGGTATCGTCATCTGGAATATGGGGCGGGAATTTTGAAAAGTAGGTGTTGGTTTCAATTGTGAGATGATAGATGGAGATATGCGGGGGCGAAAGCAACAATGCAGTCTGCAGGTCGTGCTCTAAATCTACCATGGTCTGGCTAGGCAATGCATACATCAAATCCAAATTAAAGGTTTCAAAACATTGGGCTGCCTCTTGCACTGCTGCGATGGCTTGTTCAGAATTGTGTACACGTCCCAATGTTTTCAAATGTGCATCGTTGAAGCTCTGCACACCGATGGACAATCGCGTCACACCTGCTGATCGAAATGCTTTAAATCGGTCTCTTTCAAACGTACCTGGATTGGCTTCGAGTGTGATCTCGCAATCAGCTGACAACTTAACGCGAGCACGAATTTGGCTCAACATCATATCGATTGCGAACGGCGAAAACAAACTGGGCGTTCCACCTCCGATAAAAATACTGTTCACAGGTCGCCCCCAAATCAAAGGCAATGATTGGTCTAGGTCAACCATCATTGCACCGATATAGCTGTTTTCAAGTGTTGTATCTAAAGAACCCTTGCTTTGAACTTCATGCGAATTGAAGTCGCAATAGGGGCATTTTTTCAAACACCAAGGCAAGTGAATGTATAAAGACAGTGGCGGCAGCGATGCCAATTGCAGCAAGCCAGGCCGCATGTAATGCTGAATGTCTTTCAAAACCAATTGGCCCGTATCAGTGACCGCATTTGCTGAGCGGCTTGCCCACGATGACTGATTGCATTTTTTTCGGCATCACTCAGTTGTGCAAAAGTTTTACCTAAGTGCGGGATGTACATGACAGGGTCAAAACCGAAGCCATTGCTTCCAATTGGTTTTTCAGTGATTTCACCCACTGCACGCCCAACTGCAATCAAGGGTTCTGGGTCATCTTTGGATCGCAAGGCTACCAAGGTGCTTACCAGTGCGGCGCGTCGGTTGCTTTGCCCCTTGAGCTGCTCCAACAGTACCTTGACGTTATTGGCATCGCCTTTTTCATAGCCAAACTGCGTGGCATAAAAGGCTGTATCCACACCCGGTAAACCACCAAATGCATCCACACACAAACCTGCATCATCTGCAATAGCAGGCAAACCTGTAGCAAAGCTGGCGTGCCGTGCTTTGGTCAATGCGTTTTCGACAAAAGTACGGAAAGGCTCTTCCGCCTCAGTGACGCCTAAACTGGACTGTGAAATCAATAGCATATCCAACCCAGCAAACAGTGCTTGTAGTTCGTCTAACTTACCGCGATTATTCGATGCCAGAACGAGTTTCATCATATATGTCAATTATTTCCGTTTATATATGAAAAATCAGTCTGTATCCGTCTTATTTATTGCATAGTATGCTATTTATTTAATAGCGAATTATTTTGCATCCGAATCAAATCGGCAATGCCAGTCTCGGCCAATTGCAGCAAAATATCCATCTCTTTACGGGAAAAAGCGGCGCCCTCTGCAGTACCTTGCACTTCAATGAAATGACCTGCGCCAGTCATCACCACATTCATATCGGTATCGCAAGCAGAATCTTCGGTGTATTCCAAATCAAGCAAAGGAACACCTTGCACAATGCCCACAGAAATGGCTGCGACCGCTTGGTGAATGGGCGTTTCGATAATTTTGCCCGATGCCAATAACGATGCCACCGCATCTTGCGCAGCCACATATGCCCCAGTGATGCTGGCAGTACGTGTGCCGCCATCGGCTTGGATGACATCGCAATCGAGGTGAATGGTGCGTTCGCCTAATTTTTTTAAATCAAAAACAGCACGCATGGACCGTCCAATTAGCCTTTGAATCTCTTGCGTTCTGCCACTTTGCTTTCCCCGAGCAGCTTCGCGGTCGCTACGGGTATGTGTGGCGCGTGGGAGCATGCCGTATTCAGCCGTTACCCAGCCTTCACCACTGCCTCGTTTATGGGCAGGCACTTTTTCTTCCACCGAGGCCGTGCACAGCACTTTGGTTTGACCAAACTCAATCAAAACAGAACCTTCTGCATACTGTGTGTAATGGCGTGTGATGCGAACGGGTCGCAATGCATTGTGCGCGCGGTTGGCGTTTCTATTGAATGCTGTCATGCTTTTGTTGTTTGCTTTGGGTTGTTTAAAATTGCTCAATGATAGTCAATTAATGCTTGCCGCAATTCTTGGGCCGATTGCGGGCGACCTGCAGGATCCATGGACATGCTCCATTCGATCAATTCAATCAATTTATCAGAATAAAGACCATTGACATCACTCAAGATGTCAACCAACGGGTCTTTCAAACGCCGCTTAGTGGGGTCAAGCGGTGGACGTCCGATGGCCATTGAATACAAACAAGCACCCACAGCATAAATGTCTGTCCATACACCTAATATTGCGTCGCGGCGGTACATTTCAGGCGCTGCAAAACCAGGCGTGTACATGGGCTGTTTGCTGTTTGCAACTTGCGACATCGAGTTTCGAGTGGCTCCAAAATCTATCAATACAGCTTTGTCGTCATCGGTAATGAATATGTTTGCGGGTTTGATGTCCAAATGTAGCATTTGACGGTTATGCACAACCTGAAGTCCTTCGAGTATCTCAATTAAAACACTGCGCACTGTAGATTCGCTGAACACGGGTTTTTCAGCCAACTGTCTCCCTGCTATGATGTAGTCCTGCAATGTCTTACCTTTAAGATAATTCATGACCAAATAGACGGTCTCATTTTTTCGGAAAAAGTTGAGTACTGAAACGACAGCAGGGTGCGAAATTTGCGCCAGTGATCGACCTTCTTCGAAGAAATTTTTAAGTCCCAGCAGATAAAGTGATAATTTTTCTGGCAAAACGGAAGGTGTTAACATACCTGCACCACGTTTTGCCAAATTGACGGGCAAGTATTCTTTGATGGCCACTTGTTGACCTTGTTTATCTGTTGCCAAGTAAACAACGCCAAAACCACCTTCAGATAAACGTTCAACAATGGTGTACTCTCCCACTTGAGTGTGTGGCGCAAGTGCTGCTAATTCTGATTTGGGAGAAATGTTGGACATTGTTCGTACAATTTCTGGCTCACACCATCATCTTGGTCTATGTTTGTTTATTGTCTAAAGGATTTATAAATGTCAGTTTACAGCATGACTGGGTTTGCCAATGCGCAAATAACAAATGCCACCAGTCACGACACCGTTTCTATTGAAATAAGGTCGGTCAATAGCCGATTTTTGGATCTCACTTTTCGATTACCTGATGAATTGCGCCAATTCGAACCCAATTTACGCACCCTACTGACTAAGCACATCAAACGCGGCAAAGTTGAAATGCGCGTTTCAATGGATCAATCATCTGAAAATTTAACTTCAGCACCTTCAATAGCTTATTTACAGCATTTGAAATCGCTGCAAATCAGCATTCAAACAACCTTACCTGAAGCACGCGCCCTCAGCGTGGCGGACGTCATTCGAATGTTCAGTAGCTCACAACAACAAGTATCCTATTCATCGCTTCCACTGGTACGCAACTTAGAATCACAAAAAATATTTTTTGATGCCGTGCAATCCACCCTTGATGATTTTTTAGCCTCACGACAACGTGAGGGTGAGAGATTGGCCTTCATGTTACACGACAGAATTGCCATTCTACGTGGGTTGGCAGGTCAAGCAAAACCCATGATTCCCGAATTGGTTGCACAACAAAAACAGAAATTTTTAGAGCGGTGGCGTGAAGCCATGGCAATTGGACTAACAGATTTTCCAAGCAAAACATCTTCGTCCACGACAGAGCAAGCTGCACTAGATCGTGCTTTGGGGGAATCAACATCATTTGCTATTCGCATTGATGTAGCTGAGGAGTTAACACGATTGGCATCACACCTCGATGAAATAGAGCGCCTTTTGCATCAGGGTGGAGAAAATGGCAAACGTTTTGATTTTTTAATTCAAGAATTGCATCGTGAAGCCAACACCTTGGGATCTAAATCTTCGTTGCTTGAACTTTCACGTATTTCAGTTGAAATGAAAGTAGTCATTGAACAAATGCGAGAGCAGGTACAAAACATCGAATAAATGGCCATTTAATGTCGATTCAATGACAATTTCTGGGCAATTATTTCTGTAAAATCAGTTATGGATTACCCAGGTCAACTCTATGTCATTGCTGCACCCAGTGGTGCTGGCAAATCCAGCCTTGTCAAGGCTTTAATGGAACTCGATTCACGGGTTCATCCTTCTATTTCGCACACAACACGCGCACCACGTGGCCAAGAAAAACATGGCCGCGAATACTATTTTGTCTCGAATTCAGAATTTGATGACATGGTCAACAAAGATGCCTTCATGGAATGGGCGCATGTTCATGGTCAACGCTATGGCACTTCAAAAACCACCATACAAGACCTCACTTCTACAGGAACGGACGTTATTTTGGAAATTGATTTTCAAGGAGCTTTGCAAATCAAACGAATTTTTAACAATGCCATTTTAATTTTCATCCTCCCGCCAAGCTGGGAAGAGTTGCGATTGCGCCTGGAAAGGCGCGGCGAAGACAGCCCAGATGTGATTGAATTGCGTCTGAAAAATGCTCAAATCGAGGTGGCTCAAGCCAAAGAATTCGATTTCGTTATAATCAACGAATCATTCGATCGTGCTCTTTTTGACTTGAAAGCCATTGTTCACGCACAACGCCTCAAATTTGCAGCACAACGACGCAACAAATCTGCAACGTTTGCAGCTTTAAATATTTCTTAATCATTCACTGTATTGGAGTCCAGATGGCACGTATCACTGTAGAAGATTGTTTACAACAAATCCCCAATCGTTTTCAATTGGTTTTAGCCGCCACCTACCGAGCACGTATGCTCAGCCAAGGACATATGCCTAAAATTGAAAGCAAAAATAAACCCGCAGTCACTGCATTACGCGAAATTGCAGAAGGAAAAATTGGCTTAGAAATGCTGCGCAAAGTACCAAGCTAATACGCTGCTGCGTCAAATTATCCAATTGTCAAAAAGCACCGATTCGGGTGCTTTTTTTTTGTGTTTTTAAGTGATTTGACTTGAATTCACATGACATGAGGATAAAGTAGAGGCATGAATAATGCCGTTCTCACTGAAATTTCGAGTTTTGCTGGTCTGTTGGAAAAACTGGATTATTTGAGCGCGTCCGATGTTCAGTCTGTGCGGCAGGCATACCGCTACGCCGATGAAGCCCATTTAGGCCAATTGCGCAACAGTGGTGCGCCTTACATCACTCATCCTATCGCTGTCGCCGCCATGTGCACAACGTGGAAATTGGATGCCCATGCGTTAATGGCAGCCCTCCTACATGATGCCATGGAAGATTGTGGCATCACTAAAACAGACTTGATTGAACGATTTGGTGCCCCCGTTGCTGAACTGGTTGATGGACTAACCAAACTTGATAAACTGGAATTCAGCACACGCGAAGAAAACCAAGCCGAATCATTTCGCAAAATGCTACTGGCCATGGCCAAAGATGTTCGGGTAATTTTAATTAAATTGGCTGATCGCACCCACAACATGCGCACCATGAGTGACATGCCTCGCACCAAATGGGGACGCATATCGGCAGAGACCATCGATATCTACGCACCCATTGCACACAGATTGGGTTTAAATCAAACCTATCGTGAGTTGCAAGATTTAGCTTTCAAACACATGCAACCGTGGCGCTATGACATTTTGTCAAAAGCTGTCACCAAAGCACGCAGTCGTCGTAAAGATTTAATCAAAACCGTTCGTGTTCAAGTTGAGGCTTCATTTGCTTCAGTAAAGATGCCAGTGCAAATTTATGGACGCGAAAAATCGCTTTACTCAATATACAAAAAAATGGATGGCAAACATTTAAGTTTTGCCCAAGTGACCGATATTTATGGGTTCAGATTACTGGTACCCACAACCATCGACTGTTATACCGCGATGGGTTTGATGCATCAGATGTTCAAGCCTGTTCCTGGAAAATTTAAAGATTACATCGCGATACCCAAGCCCAATGGTTATCAATCTTTGCATACGACGTTGATAGGGCCAGCTGGTATCAATATTGAGTTTCAGTTGCGCACACATGCTATGGATGTTGTTGCAGAATCAGGTGTTGCTGCACATTGGTTATATAAAGCTGACGAAACCGACACACCGAGCACGGAGCGCATGAACGCCAAGTGGTTGCAATCCTTACTCGATATACATGACGAAACTCGGGACGCCACAGAGTTTTTTGAGCATGTCAAAATAGATTTATTTCCCGACGATGTGTATGTATTCACACCGAAAAACAAAATCATCACTTTACCCAGAGGTGCCACAGTCGTTGATTTTGCCTATGCCATTCACACCAATATGGGTGACCGCGCAACGGCAGCAAAAATCAATGGTGTACCAGTCCCCCTTCGCACCGAGGTTAAAAATGGTGACATCATTGAGGTAACAACAGGCGGTACCAACAACCCAAATCCTGCATGGTTGAATTTCGTTAAAACCGCCAGAGCTCGGTCCAAAATTCGCCATCACCTCAAATCAATGGCATTGACTGAGTCTGTTGATTTAGGTGAAAAATTACTCAGCTTGGCAATCCGCGCAGAAGGTGTGGTTGCACTTCCAGCACACAACACATCCAATCAAGCCATTTGGGACAAATTGCTGCGATTCACTGGCAATCGTGACGTTGCGGAATTGATGTCAGATATCGCATTGGGAAAACGCATCGCCAGCATCGTCGCCAAACGACTGGCCAAACTCCTTGTGGACAGCGGTAAAAAATTAGACACATTGCTGATTACACGTGAACGTTTCTTGGCCTCCGATAAAGTTGCAGCAAGCTCTATTATTCTGGACGGCAGTGAAAGTGCTTCAGTTCAATACGCAAGTTGTTGTCGTCCGGTTCCGGGTGATGCAATTTTGGGCTACTTGGGTCGAGGCGAAGGTTTAACTGTGCACGTCAGCGATTGCAATACAGTGCAAAGATTACGAAAAAAAGACGCTGAACGATTTATTCCCGTTGAATGGTCTGATGAACCCGTTCGCAACTTTGAAGCAGGGGTATTGATCACTGTTGTCAATGGCAAAGGCGTTCTGGCGAAAGTGTCTGTTGCATTGGCCAATGCCGAGGTCGATATTTCACATGTTGATATGGGCAAAGAATTGGCACAAGAAGCGATCGACTTGCGTTTTATTTTGTCAGTACGCGACAAAACACACCTCGAAGAAGCTCTCAATAGAGTCAGACGGACCGACAGCGTCATATCTGCTACACGCATTATTCCGACTCGTTCATCAAGCTAAGCTAAATTAGCTTAGCAAGTTTTTGCTTTGCAGGGATACGCGACTGACAAAACTTCAATGTTGTACACACCTGATGGCGTCACCAAGTTCACTTCATCCCCTACATGCGATCGCAACAATGCGCGCGCAATAGGTGACACCCAACTCACTTGACCTTGCTGGTTATCTGCTTCATCAATACCCAAGATGGTTACAGTGCGCTTCTGCACTGATTCATTCAAACCAGTTGATTCTTCATAGCTTACTGTGGCACCAAAAAACACTTGGCTCGCGCCATGGTGAATACTTGGATCAACCACTTCTGCAATTTCTAATCGTTTGCTCAGAAAACGAATGCGTTTGTCAATTTCCCGCAATCGTTTCTTGCCGTAAATATAGTCACCATTTTCGGATCGATCGCCGTTTTTGGCAGCCCAATGAACAGCCTCTACAACTTTGGGACGTTCACTATCGATGAGGGTCAAGAGCTCCTGACGCAATCGCGCAAAGCCGGTAGGTGTGATGTAATTTTTTCCTCCTGCGGGTAGTGGTGGCAAACTAACAGCATCATCGTCTTCCTGTGCATCAGACTCTTTTGTAAAAGCCTTGTTCATAAGTCTGGAAGATTAGAACTGAGTGAGATAAAGCTACATCAATAAATGTTCACCCGCATTGTCACCGCCTAAAATGACATAGTTCACTTTGCGAATATCAAGCAATTTGGTGCCACCCGAGTAGCTAATGGAACTTTGCACATCTTGCTCCATCTCAATCAAAGTATCACTTAACTTTCCTTTGATGGGCTCTAAGATGCGTTTACCTTCGACATGCTTGTACTCGCCCTTATTGTGATCTGAGGCAGAGCCGTAATACTCTTTGAACAATTCGCCGTCAACTTCAACCGTTTTACCGGGGCTTTCTTCGTGCCCAGCCAACATGGAACCAATCATCACCATCGACGCACCAAAACGAATTGACTTGGCTATATCGCCATGTTCACGGATGCCGCCGTCCGCAATGATGGGTTTGGTGGCAACGCGTGCACACCACTTCAATGCACTCAGTTGCCACCCACCGGTACCAAACCCTGTTTTCAATCGTGTGATGCATACCTTGCCAGGACCAATACCAACTTTGGTTGCATCCGCACCCCAGGTTTCCAAATCGATGATGGCTTCTGGCGTACCCACGTTACCAGCGATGATGAAAGCAGAAGGCAGGTTCTCTTTCAAATAGGTAATCATGTTTTTCACGCTGTCTGCATGGCCATGTGCGATGTCAATGGTGATGTAATCAGGGCTTAAGCCTTGCTTTTTCAATTGATCCACAGTGTCGTAATCAGCCTGCTTCACACCCAGTGAAATTGATGCAAATACACCCGCATCGCGCATGTCTTTAACGAACTGTACATTGTCAATATCAAAACGATGCATGACATAAAAATAGCCATTCTTTGCCATCCACACACACAGCGGTACATTGACCACTGTTTTCATGTTGGCAGGCACAACGGGTATACGGAACTTGCGCCCACCCAGTTCTATGCCCGCGTCGCATTCTGCACGACTAAGCACACGACATTTACGTGGCAGTAACAATACATTGTCGTAATCAAAAATTTCCATAGCCTCAAGCCCCTCAGATTTTTCTCACCATCACCAGACGAGATATTGCAAAAAATAACCCATGTATTGAGCATTTGGATTGAGGTCGGTATTTTGCACATTCAAAAAATAAGACAAAAAAAAACCGAGCCACAATTGCTTGAGCCCGGTGATTGATTCTATCAGCTTCTGAAATCAGTGTAAAAAGATTTTTATTGCTAATCCTTACATTGCAGCCAACAACATTTGTTCGTATTCTTGCGCTGTTGCAATTCGTGGATTCGTTTTGTGGCAATGATCTTGCATGGCACCGTGGATGATTTTTTCAAACCAATCACGCTGTACACCCATTGACAGTAAACCAGATGGCAAGCCTAGTCTGGCATTCATGTCTTGAATGGCTTCAGGAATATCGCTTCCCGACGACAAACCCATGGCGTGAGCCATGCGGTCTAAGCGATGTTCATTTTGTACACTCGTTGCTGTGGCGTTGAACCTGACAACGGCTGGTAAAAACATGGCATTCAAAGTGCCGTGGTGTAAGCGTGGATCAACCCCACCCAAACTGTGACTCAAACTGTGGACACAACCCAGTCCTTTTTGAAACGCCATGGCCCCTTGCATGGAGGCACTCATCATGTTCAAACGTGCTTCCAAGTCATGCCCATTGCTGGTTGCACGTGCAATGTGCGCCCAAGCACGCGTCAAGCCATCTAATCCAATGCCATCTGCAGGTGGGTTGAAAGCGGGAGCCATGAAGGTTTCCATGCAATGTGCCACAGCATCCATGCCAGTAGCTGCCGTCAACATGGGGGGTAAACCCAGTGTTAATTCAGGGTCACATATGGCCGCCTTGGGCAGCAGATGCCACGAATGAAAGCCCAATTTGCGGTGGTCGTCCACGATCAAAATAGCACCGCGTGCCACTTCGCTGCCAGTGCCACTGGTGGTGGGCACAGCAATGATGGGGGCGACACGTTCTGTGATGCGGGGTGAACCACCTTCAATGGTGGCATAAGTTGATAAAGCACCTTCATGTGTGGCGGCAATCGCGACACCTTTGGCACAATCAATCGACGATCCGCCGCCCACAGCAATTAAGCCATCACAGTTGTATTGGATGTAACAGTTTGCTGCCGCCCGCACCGATGCCTCATTTGGATTTGAAGGCGTTTGATCAAACACAACAGGCTTCAAGCTGGCAATGTGCTGGATGGCTTTGTCCAATATGCCTGCTGCCTTAACGCCTTGATCGGTCACAATCAGTGGTCGCGTGATTCCAACCCTGTCACACTCTTGCTTAAGCAATTGGATGGCACCTGGTTCAAATTGAATATGGGTGAGGTAATAAATATAGGCCATGCGCCATTGTGCCCGATTTCACTTAAAGAATGGCCAAGCCACAACCTACAATATCGGCATGTTGCCCGATTCCATCAATTCCCAGACGCATCATTCACCCTTGCTACAAAACCTTAACCCCGAGCAACTGGCCGCAGTCACGCTGCCCCCTGTCCATGCATTGATATTGGCCGGAGCTGGCTCAGGTAAAACACGGGTGCTGACAACACGCATTGCGTGGCTGCTACAAACCTCGAAAATCACGCCAGGTGGTGTCATGGCAGTAACCTTTACAAACAAAGCCGCCAAAGAAATGATGACGCGCTTGAGCTCCATGCTGCCTATCAACGTACGCGGCATGTGGATTGGTACTTTTCATGGTCTGTGCAATCGCTTGCTGCGCACCCACTACCAAGCAGCGAATTTGCCGCAAAGCTTTCAAATCTTGGACACCCAAGACCAATTGAGCGCCATCAAACGTTTGTGCAAACAGTTCAATGTGGACGATGAACGCTATCCACCCAAGCAGTTGATGTGGTTCATTGCAGGCTGTAAAGAGGATGGCCTGCGCCCCAAAGATGTCGAGACCAGAGACCCCGATACACGCAAAAAAACCGAACTCTACCAACTCTACGAAGACCAATGCCAACGTGAAGGCGTGTGCGACTTTGGCGAGTTGATGTTGCGCAGCTACGAACTGCTGCGGGACAACGAAGCGATACGATCTCACTACCAGCGCCGTTTCAGGCATATTTTGATTGATGAATTCCAAGACACCAACCGCTTGCAATATGCGTGGATCAAAATGTTGTGCGGTGGCTTAGACACATTGCATGCGACTGCGCAACACAGTTTCAAGGCCACTGGTTGCGTGATGGCGGTAGGTGATGATGACCAAAGCATTTACGCATTTCGCGGCGCGCGTGTTGGCAATATGGCGGATTTTGTGCGTGAATTTGATGTGCAACACCAAATCAAGTTGGAAGAAAACTACCGCAGTGGCAGCAACATTTTGGACTCTGCCAACGAGCTCATCAGCCACAACAGCCGTCGCTTGGGCAAAAATCTGCGCACCAGCCAAGGTCCAGGTGAGCCTGTGCGCGTGGTGGAATCGACCAGCGATTTTGCCGAAGCAACCTGGATCGTGGATGAAATCAAACAATTGGTGCGTGGTGACACAACGGACTCCAGTTACGATAAAAAGGAAGTTGCCATTTTGTACCGAAGTAATGCACAAAGTCGTGTGATTGAAACCGCGCTGTTCAATGCCGCCATGCCCTATCGCGTCTATGGCGGCTTGCGCTTTTTTGAACGCGCTGAAATCAAACATGCCCTCGCCTATTTGCGTTTGCTAGAAAACCCGCGTGACGGCACCAGCTTTCTGCGCGTATTGAATTTTCCACCGCGTGGAATAGGCGCACGCAGCATTGAACAATTGCAAGATGCTGCGAAAGCCGCCAATTGTGCGTTGAGTGAAGCGGCTTCCTTTCTCAGTGGCAAAGCAGGTGCCAACATTTCAGCTTTCGTCGCCAAAATCGACGTCATGCGCGAACAAACACAAGGTGCCACCTTGCGTGAAATCATTGAATTGGTATTGGATCACAGCGGCTTGATCGACCATTACAGAGCCGACCGGGAAGGCGAAGACCGTATCGAAAACTTAGAAGAATTGGTCAACGCGGCAGAAAGCTTTGTCACCATCGAAGGTTTTGGCAAGCATGCCGTGGCCATGCGTGCCGATGCCAAGCTGACACAAAGCCCTGCCAGCCAAGGTTTCAATTTGGACGATGTGAATTTAATGGCCAGCGAGGTGGTGACGAATTTAGATGAAGTAGATGTGGAGGAAGTCGAGACTAGCAGCAGCGCAGCACTGAGCGTTGATGCCGCACTCGATGCTGAGTTCGCCACCGGTGAAACCATGTCACCACTGAACGCATTTCTAACGCACGCTGCACTGGAGTCAGGCGACAACCAAGCCCAGGCTGGGCAAGATGCCATTCAATTGATGACTGTGCACGCCGCTAAGGGTTTGGAATTTGATTGCGTCTTCATTGGCGGCTTGGAAGAAGGCTTGTTTCCACATGAAAACTCGCTGTCGGATGCGGGTGGTTTGGAGGAAGAACGCCGCCTGATGTACGTTGCCATCACCCGCGCGCGCAAGCGTTTGTATTTAAGTCATTCGCAAACCCGCATGTTGCATGGTCAAACCCGCTACAACCTGAAAAGCCGCTTTTTTGATGAGCTGCCAGAAGACGCTTTGAAATGGATCAGTCCCAAAACCTCTGGTTTTGGATCAGGCTTTAACACTGCTATTAATTCAGGAGCATATCAGGCATACAACACGCCGTCTAGAGGCCAATTTGGCAATAATAGTTCGGTCAATTATGAGCGTTTTGCCAGCCCACCTGTGCCCACACAAAAAGCAGAGCCAGCTCATGGATTGCGCGCCGGTATGCAAGTCTTTCACCCAAAATTTGGTGAAGGCAAACTGCTCACCTTAGAAGGCAGTGGCGACGACGCCAAAGCCCAAGTCAGTTTTTCACGTCACGGTGTGAAGTGGTTGGCGCTGAGTGTTGCCAAGCTCACACCGATTTAGCGCAAAATTTGCATTCCTATTGGTATCAAAATAGACGCCAGCAGCACTTGTACAGCCAAAGCCAAAGCGGCATAAGCACCGGCATCCGCATTCACTTGTAAGGCGCGCGCAGCACCAATGCCGTGCGCAGCGGTTCCCAGTGCGAATCCGCGCTGGCTCCAGCCCTGTGTGTCTGTTTTGATACCAAAAAAATTAAAAATGTATTTGGCGCTAATTGCACCAATCATGCCTGTTAAGACAGCAAAGACCGCAGCCAACGCAGGAATGCCGCCAATTTGTTGTGCCACCCCCATGGCCACAGGCGCAGTAACAGACTTGGGAATCATTGATAAAAGCACTGTCATCGGTAAACCTAATAACTTACCTAATATGAATACGCTTGCGATTGCTGCTGCTCCGCCCGCCAGTGCGGCAAAAAGCAATTCACGCCATGCACTTTTCAAAGCAGCTTTGCGTTGCCATAAAGGCCATGCCAAAGCCACTACTGCCGGCCCGAGCAGTACGTGAATGAACTGGGCACCCGCGAAGTAAACGGGGTATTGGATGCCTGTTAGCAAGAGGATGCTTGCAATGAAGAGTACAGACCACAAGACGGGATTGGCCCATGGAGCATGATTGAATTGGATATAAATCGCTTGGGCCAACACATAGACAATCACTGTTGATGTCAGCCCAAATAGCGGGCCAGTTGTCAGATACACCCACAGTTCAACAAAATCTAACATCGGTATAGTGTTATAGCGTTAT
Source organism: uncultured Polaromonas sp. (assembly GCA_937863225.1). Taxonomy (GTDB): domain Bacteria; phylum Pseudomonadota; class Gammaproteobacteria; order Burkholderiales; family Burkholderiaceae_C; genus Aalborgiella. The sequence goes on along the minus strand of CALMEI010000045.1, from coordinate 32,658 downwards.
TTAGTTTTTTGCAACCAACGCAAAACGAGCGCGGTAACTGACAAACCAGCCCACGTTGACAAGACCAATACCAATGCTATGCGCCAGCCATAGTTATCAAAAATACCCAAATGCGTCATGACACCCACACCGACTGGGACAAATAGCAAGGAGAGATGGGTCAATAAAAATTCGGCACAACTGGATACAGCAGTCTGCACGGCACGCCAGCGAAGTGCTAACAATAAAAACAACATGCCTAAAACGGGACCAGGCACAGTCAATCCGTATTGCTTCACCAACAATTCACCTATTGTTTGCAATGCCAGTAACCATGCAAACCCTCTCAGTGCCAACATAGAACCTGAATTGCTTGTTGCAGTGGTGATTGTTGAGCTGTCTTGCTGTGTATGGCTCTCGTTAGCTTTCATGCATTGGCCACAATATAGAAAAAATCACTTCGACTTTTTCAACGCCTCACACGCCATCAAAATCCGCTCTGGTGTGGCGGGTGCGTCCATGAAGACGGGGACTTGGTGGTTGGCGCTGGCACTGACGGCATCGCGGATGGCGAAGTAGGCGCTTAACGCCAGCATCAATGGTGGCTCACCAACCGCTTTACTTTTAAATGGTGTGGGTTTGACATTGGCACCGTCAAATAAAGTCACATTGAAATGCGCTGGCACATCACTGGCCACTGGGATTTTGTAGGTGCTGGGGCCATGCGTTAAGAGCTTGCCTGCACCCAAACCATTGGCATCCTTCTTCATGTTCCAAATGCATTCTTCCATGGTCAACCAACCCATGCCTTGCACATAGCCACCTTCGATTTGTCCTTTGTCTATCGCTGGGTTGATGGATTGTCCTGCGTCGTGAACGATATCGACTTTTTGTAACCACCACTCGCCTGTGCGGGTGTCGATTTCAACTTCTGTCACCGCTGCGCCATAGCAATAGTAGTAAAACGCTTTGCCTTGCAGGGTCATGAAATCGTATTTGATGTCGGGTGTCATGTAAAAGCCAGTCACAGACAAGCCGACGCGGTCTAACCACGCTTGTTTGACTAAATCCTTCCAAGCCACACTGTTTTTAGCATCATTTTGGCCTGTAGCCAGCGTATTTATTGCCTGACCAGCTATTAATTTTATAGCATTCACATCGCAACCCAGCATCCGTGCTGCGACAGGCTTCAAGCGTTCACGCATTTGATCGCAAGCATTGTTGATGGCGGCGCCGTTGATATCGGCACCGCTGGATGCAGCCGTGGCCGATGCATTGGGTACTTTTTGTGTGTCGGTTCCTGTTACACGCACCAAGTCCACAGGTATGCCCAAACCATCTGCCGCCACTTGCGCCATTTTGGTGTTCAAACCTTGTCCCATTTCTGTGCCACCGTGGTTCACGCTGACAGAGCCGTCCATGTATATGTTCAACAATGCGCCGCCCTGATTCAGCATCGTTGCGGTAAAGCTGATGCCGAATTTCAACGGCACCAAGGACAAACCTTTTTTGCGGTACTTACTGCTTTTATTGAATTGATCGACTTCAAGCTTGCGCTTTCGGTAGTTGGACTCGGCTTCTACTTGCGCCATCACCTTGTCGCCAATCCAGTCTTCAATTTGCTGACCGTATTGTGTCGTTAAAGTGGCTGGGTTACCTGATACGGCTGGGTCTTGGTAGAGGTTGATGTTGCGCACATCCAGCGGGTCTTTGCCCAGCTTTTGCGCGATTTGTTCGATGATGGTTTCAATCGCAAACATGCCTTGCGGGCCACCAAAGCCACGAAATGCGGTGGCACTTTGCATATTGGTTTTGCAACGGTGGCTGATAATGGACAAATTGGGCAAGTAATAGCAATTGTCAATGTGCAACACCGCGCGGTCGTTCACCGGGCCAGAAAAATCGGTGCTGTAACCACAGCGCGATGCCAACACCACATCAACACCCAAAATACGACCGTCGTCGTCAAAACCCACTTCGTAATCGGCGCGAAAATCGTGCCGCTTGCCGGTGATCATCATGTCGTCATCGCGGTTCACACGCAGCTTAATGGGCCTTTGCAACTTGAATGCGGCCAGAGCAGCGCTTTGTGAAAAGATGCTGGCATTGCCCTCTTTGCCACCGAAGGCACCACCCATGCGGCGACAAATCACTTCTACATCGTTGGTCGTCAAATTCAAAGCTGCTGCCGCTTCGCGCTGGTTGCCATCTGGGTGCTGTGTTGAAACATACAAAGTCAATTGACCACCCTCGCGCGGTACGGCGTAGGTGATTTGACCTTCTAAATAAAATTGCTCTTGCTGACCGCACGTGGTTTGGCCTTTGAAACTGTGTGGCGCATTTTTGATCGCGTCAGCCGCATGACCACGTGTAATTCCTTTGGCAGGCATGACAAAACTTTGAGCGGCCATGGCTTCGTCAATCGTCAAAATCGCTGGCAGTTCTTTGACTTTGACCACGGCTTTTTTGGCCGCTTCGCGGGCGTACAGCATGTCACGCGCCACCACAACGGCCACGGCTTGCCCAACAAACTCAACTTTGCCAGCAGCCAAAAATGGGTCATCATGCACAATGGGGCCACAGTTATTTTCACCCGGAATGTCTGCTGCAGTAAACACCGCCACCACGCCATGTTCGGCCAAGATGGCGGCGCGGTCTATGCCCTCACCTATCAACTCGCCATGCGCCACAGGTGACAACACCAAAGCCGCATACAGCGTGCCGCGCATTTCAGGAATATCGTCGGTGTACACCGCTTCGCCTGTCACATGCAGGCGTGCCGATTCGTGCATCAGGTCTGTGCCTTGCACGCGTTGCGCGAGATTAGCGAGTGTGGAATTTTTAACTTTGGCATCCATTACGCTGCCTCCTTTGCTGTAGACATGGTCGGGCTGGATTCTTCAACAAACTGCATCACCAAGTTACGTGCCAATAAGGCACGGTAAGCCCATGACGCTCGCAAACCATCACGTGCCGGAAAACTGGCAGTGACTGCCGCATCTAAAGCTGCATTTGTGACACCAGTTGGCGTATTTCCTTCCAAGATTGCTTCTAATTTAGGAGCACGGCTGGGGTAGGGTGACAAGCCGTTAAAAGCGAGTTTGACGTTTTTGAATTTTCCACCCACCAGTTCGTAGCTCAATGCGCACACGGTGGCTGAGATATCTTGGTCAAAGCGCTTGCTGATTTTGTGGGCACGAAATTTGCTGCCAGACTTGGGTTGTGGAATGACCACCGCCTCTATGAATTCACTGTCTTGCAGTACGTTCTTTTTCATACCGGTGTAAAACTGCTCTAAAGCCACTTCGCGAGTCTTGCTGCCACGTCGCAGTATCAGAGTGGCACCCAGAGCCAGCAGGCACGGCATTGAGTCCCCAATGGGTGACCCGTTGGCAATATTGCCCGCTAAAGTTGCGGTAGAGCGAATCGGTGGTGAGCCAAATCGGCGCAACACTTCAGCAAAATCGGGGTAGGCCTTGCTCACCAACTCTTGCACCATGGTCAATGAAATTGCTGCGCCAATGGTCCATGCATTGTTTTTGCTGGTGATGGTTTTGAATTCGGCCACATTGCCCACATACAGCACATGATCTGGGCGCACAAATTGTTTGTTCACCTGCAAACCAATTTCGGTACTGCCTGCAACAATGGTCGCTTGCGGGTGTTGCAACAAATAATCAGCAACCTCCTCCACCGTGGCAGGTGCTACAAATTCATTGCCCTTGCGGGTGCGCAACACAGGTTGCACCACGATGTCACCGTCCAAACTGAAAGTGGGTACTTTAGCGCGGCGGATTTCTTTGAGCAAGGCAATGTCTTTTTGGTCTTCAATTTTCAATTGCTCAGGTGCGGTACTGCACGCTTGCAATGTTGCATCCACAATTGGCTTGTAACCCGTGCAACGGCACAAATTACCGCTTAATGCGTCGTTGATTTGTGTACGCAATGGATTGGGCAAGGTTTGCACCAAGCCCGTCAAACTCATCACAATGCCCGGCGTACAAAAACCACATTGCGACCCAAAGCATGTTGCCATGGCCTCTTGCACGGGGTGCAAAGTGCCGTCTGCGCGTTTAAGACTTTCCACCGTTTTGAGCGATTTTCCATCCAGCGAAGGCAATAATTGCATGCAGCTGTTGCTAGGCACATATTCCACCTGGGTACCTGTGGCGTTCAGTTCACCCACCAGCACCACGCAAGCGCCACAGTCACCCTCGGCACAACCTTCTTTGGTGCCCGTTCGGTGCAAATCCTCACGCAAATAATCTAAGACAGTTGTCGTGCGGCGCACACCCACGGCTTCCACAATTTTGCCGTCCAGAACAAAGCGAACGGTATTGGTAACTTGGCTCATAACTACCCTTTTGATGATTCGAAATAGATTCCCGCCCATTTTACCTGCAGGGCGAAATCCCACATCAGGGTATTAACTGTACGGGTGTGGTTTAAGGCTTGGCCCAGTCGCCCAGGATTTTCCGCTCCTCAGGCGTCATTCCGGTTGAATTACCCATGGGCATTTGCTTGGTGATGGCGACTTGTTGGTACACCATGACTGCATTTTTTTGCAACAATTCTGCTGAGTCCAAACGGATGTTTTTCATCTGCACTTTTTCACCGTGACACAACAGACATCGTTGCTCAACAATTTTGCTGATGTCGGCACTGACGGTGCGAACATTGGCGACCGCAGCATTGCCAGCAACCGCTGGTGGGGAGGCCACCGCTGTTGTGGCAGCAGACTTGCTGGCCACCGGCGCGGCACTGGGTGCTAACCAAAGAATAACACCCGCAATCAACACGATTCCAAACGCAGCATAGGGCCAAGGGTTACCAGCACGACCGTGGTGAAAAGCATGACGCATGACAAAATATTGGCGTATGCCCGCACCTGCCAACATCATCAACACCAAAACCAACCAATTTTGCGGGTGGGTGTAGGTGAAGCTGTAATGGTTGCTCAACATCGCAAAGATGACGGGCAATGTGAAATAAGTGTTGTGCACGCTGCGCTGTTTGCCGCGCTTGCCGTGGATGGCCATGGCTTTGGCATCGTATTCTTTGCCACTGGTCATGGCGGCCACCACTTTGCGTTGGCCAGGGATGATCCAAAAGAACACATTGGCACTCATGGCGGTGGCTATCATGGCGCCCACCAACAAAAACGCGGCACGTCCAGCAAACCAATGGCACGCCAACCACGATGCCGCCGTGATCACCACCAACATCACTGCACCCACAATCGCTTCGCCGTTTTCTTTAAATCCAAAAACGCGGCAAACCGCGTCATAGATAAACCAAAATCCCACCAAAAAGCCCAGCGCTACCGCAATTGCAGCAGCAGGTGACCAATCCATCAACGATTTATCAATCAAATAAGTCGATGCATTGAACAAATACAACACCGTGAACAAGGCAAAACCCGTCAACCATGTGCTGTAGCTTTCCCAATAAAACCAATGCAATTTACTGTGAATCACCTTGGGCGCAACCATGTATTTTTGAGGGTTGTAAAAGCCCCCACCATGCACCGCCCACATCGCGCCATCAACACCTTTTTCTAGCAAGTCTGGTGACTTGGGTCGAATCAAGTTGTTGTCTAAAAAAACGAAGTAAAACGATGACCCCACCCAAGCTATGGCTGTGATGACATGCACCCAGCGCAGCAACAAGTTGGCCCAGTCTAATAAGTATGATTCCATGCGTGTAAGTGTATACAGTTTTTGAATTATTTTGGCAGATTTAACACCATATTACTGCAAAAACAGTCTGTAACTAGGGTAACTACCAAGCCGCTCAGGTCTTAAAAGTGTATACAGTTCAGCTTGTCAAAACTATGGAGGATTTGTATGACAACTGCTATTCATCCTGTCGATGAACGACTACCCGCCGCCAAATTGGGCGTGCTGGGATTGCAACACGTACTGGTGATGTATGCTGGTGCCATTGCCGTGCCCTTGATTGTGGGACGTGCACTCAAGCTCAGCCCGGAGCAAGTGGCCATGCTGATTTCAGCTGATTTGTTTTGCTGCGGTTTGGTGACCTTGATTCAATCGCTGGGTGCCACGCAATGGTTTGGTATCAAGCTGCCCGTCATGATGGGTGTGACATTTGCATCCGTTGCACCGATGGTGGCGATGGCGAATACAAATCCTGGCGCGCTGGGCGCACAAATGATATTCGGCGCCATCATCGGTGCGGGTATTGTGTCCATCTTGCTGGCTCCCGTGGTGAGCCGCATGTTGCGCTTCTTCCCACCGGTCGTAACTGGAACCATCATTGCCGTGATTGGTATCAGTTTGATGCGCATTGGCATCAACTGGATTTTTGGCAACCCTTTTGGTCCTACCGCGCCAAGCATTGTCAACCCTGATCATGCCAAATGGCTCGCCGATGTGACAGCAGCAGCCAATGCCGCAGGCAGCACCGTACCTGCAGTGCCCAAAGGTTTGGCCATTGTGGGCAGTGTGCCAAACCCCAAATATGCACCAATGGCCAATATCGGTATTGCGGCTTTGGTGTTGGTTTCCATCTTGATGATTTCAAAATTCTTCAAAGGCTTTGTCAGCAACATTTCGGTGCTTTTGGGCATCATCATCGGTGGCGTGGTAGCTGCTGCCATGGGCATGATGAACTTTGACAAAGTGGGCAGCGCATCTTGGTTTGGATTCGTACCACCGTTTCAATTCGGCATGCCGGTATTTGACCCTATCTTGATACTGACCATGACCTTGGTGATGATCGTGGTGATGATTGAGTCTACCGGCATGTTTTTGGCGCTGGGTGAAATGACAGGCAAAAAAATTGACCAACCAGCATTGAGCGCTGGTCTGCGCACCGATGGTTTGGGCACTTTGATTGGCGGTATTTTCAACACCTTCCCCTACACCAGCTTTTCGCAAAACGTCGGATTGGTTGGCGTCACTGGTGTCAAGAGCCGCTTTGTTTGCGTGGCAGGTGGTTTGATTTTGATTGTGCTGGGATTGATTCCCAAAATGGCCAGCTTGGTTGAAGCGCTGCCAACCTTCGTCTTGGGTGGCGCAGGTCTGGTGATGTTTGGCATGGTGGTCGCCACGGGCATTCGCATTTTGTCCAATGTCGATTTCAAAAACAACCGCCACAACCTGTTTGTCGTCGCGGTGTCCATCGGCATCGGTATGATTCCTTTGATCGCCCCCAACTTCAAACAATGGATGCCCCACAACATTCACCCACTGATTGAATCCGGCATCTTGTTGGCATCGATCAGCGCAGTGATTTTGAATTTATTCTTCAACGGCGCCAAGGAAGACACCCAAGCCACCATTGCGGCAGCGAAACAAAACGAATCGCACTGAGCGAATCAGGCCGAAAAGCGCGGGTCATACAGCGCACAATGAAAAACCGTCTAGCTGCAAAAGGCTAGACGGTATTTTTTTAAAGCAGAATTAATCGCTAAATGGATGACGACACCATTGCTCTTCACAAGGAATGCCATCTCGGTCACCATCCATCTTGACCCCTGGGCAGTTATTCAAAAAATATTTTGCCTCGGCACATGAGGTCATATGTGAGCAATGAGTGCGCCCATCACATTTGAAAGTAGACGCAGGTTTGGCAGTTGAAACTGTCGGCTTGCTTGTCGTTTTTGAACTCTGTGCAGGTGCAACCGCGGCTTCACCATCTTTTACTGAAAGCTGCCCATCGTTGGCAGATTTTGTAGCCTTGTTGGTCGTATCGGACTCAAGCAATTTCTTCATCCGCTCTTCATTGAGCTTTTTGATATTGGGTTCTGTCCTGCGAAGCGGTTTGGCACATGGCTCGCTTTGGTATGTGACTTCCCGATGTTTCACACATTTGTATACCGGTGCAGCAGCTTGCGCTTGTTGTACCATGACAGCCAAAAATAGAAAAGCGATGATTGAATGTTTCATATCAAAATGAGTATAACGCTATATTTTTAATAGCGCATTAGGCAATAAATACGCCGCCTACATCCATATTTAAGCATATTATTTATACGCTTCCAACATTTGCCCCATTTTTTGATGAATAAGGTTGATGGCTTTTAGGGGCCTGAGCATCACTTTGAATTCAATAATTTTGTTTTGTTCGTTCCAAGTGATCATGTCCACGCCGTTGACCAAAATGCCGTCAATCTCCACCTCAAACTCCAGCACCGCGTGTTTGTCTGACACCACTTCTCGCACGTAATGAAAGCTGTCGTTGATGAAAACCGAGTTCGCCGCCATCAAATACAACTGCACCATTTTGCGACCCTGCTGCGGGGTATGCACCACTGGCGAATAAAAAACCGCATCTTCCGCCAGCAGCGCTTTTAAGCCCGACATGTCTCTGCTGCGAACCAATTGGTGCCATGTTTGGATGGCCAATGCTTGCGTCATGAACGTGTCCTTTTGTTGAAGAATCATTCAACTGTATCACGAGCCACGGTACGTCGAATAACTCCATGGACTGACCAACAGGGGCACGTGGTAATGCTGATCAGCGTGGGCGATGCCAAAGTCGAGCTGGACGTGGTTGAGGAAATTAGGTTCGGGTAGTTGCACACCCCGTGCTTTGAAATAGCCTGCGACGTCAAATACCAATTTGTAGGTGCCCACTTTGAGGCTGGCGTGGTCAAACAGCAAACCATCGGGGTTGCGACCGTCGTCATTCAAGGTCATCGTTTTGAGTAATTTGGCGTGTTCGCCTTGTGTGGTTGCGTACAATTTGACGTGCATGCCCGCAGCGGGGCAACCGTGCATGGTGTCGAGTACATGTGTTGAAAGTCCCATCATTTCTCCTGATTAATTTCACAAAAGAGTTTTACCTAAACCCACCAAAAGTGTATACAATTTTGCCATGACTTCCGCTCAAATGCTATCTTTCCCTACCAAACGCATGCATGCTGCGCGTGCGGACAAAGGCTTGACCAGCACAGACCACATTGTGCAGGCTTTGAGCCGCGCCATCATAGACCACGAATTGCAAGCCGGTGAAAAACTCAAAGAGCAGCGCATCGCCGACCAGTTTGGGGTGTCGCGCACCTTGGTGCGACAAGCGTTGTACCAAATGTCACAAAAACATTTGATTCGCATTGAGCAAGCACGCGGTGCTTTTGTTGCAACACCGTCCATCAAAGAAGCCCGCGAAGTATTTGGGGTGCGCATGGCATTGGAAGCAGCGATGGTGGACTCGTTGGTTGCGAATATCAATGCACACAAAATCAAAACCCTGCGCGCGCACATCAAAGCCGAAGCCACCGCCGTGCACAGCGCAGATGCATCCAATCGCATCGAACTCTTGGGTGATTTTCATGTGTTGATGGCAGAGCTGTTGGACAACGACGTGTTGGCGCAGTTGCTGCAAGATTTGATTTCTCGCTGTGCGCTCATCACCTTGTTGTACCAATCCAAAAACGCCGCCAGCCATTCGCACGATGAGCATGTGGGCATATTGCAAGCGATTGTCGATAAAGATGCCAGCAAAGCCAAAAAATTGATGCAATCGCACTTGCAAAGTGTGCTGGCCAGTTTGGATTTGAACGGTTAATCAACCTACGACATCAAACAACAAATTCAACCTGCAAAATCTACTGACAAACTCACCACACATTTCATCACAACCCAACCCAAATGATTCACGACAGCACCCAGCCCTACCCACGCGATTTGATAGGCTATGGACAAAACTTGCCGCACGCCGCATGGCCCAATCATGCGCGCATTGCTTTGCAGTTTGTGCTGAACTACGAAGAAGGTGGCGAAAACTCGGTGCTGCATGGCGATGCCGCGTCTGAACAATTTTTGTCTGAAATGTTCAACCCCGCTGCCTTTGCTGCACGACACATGAGCATGGAGAGCATTTACGAATATGGCTCACGCGCTGGCGTGTGGCGCATTTTGCGTGAGTTTGAAAACCGTAAATTGCCATTGACGGTGTTTGGCGTCAGCATGGCTTTGCAACTCCACCCAGAACTCACCGCTGCGTTCAAACAACTGGGGCACGAAATAGCTTGTCATGGCTGGCGCTGGATCAGCTACCAAAACATTGACGAAGCAACTGAGCGCGAGCACATGCGTATCGGTATGGACATCATCAGCCAAATGACGGGCGAGCGTGCGTTGGGCTGGTACACCGGACGCGACAGCCCCAACACCCGTCGCTTGGTAGCGGACTACGGCGGATTTGCGTACGACAGCGATTACTACGGCGACGACTTGCCGTTTTGGATGAGTGTCAAAAAAACCAATGGCGATGTGGTGCCACAACTCATCGTGCCCTACACCTTGGACACCAACGACATGCGTTTTTCATCGGCGCAAGGTTTTGCCCAAGGCGATGATTTTTACACCTACCTCAAAGACAGCTTTGATGTGCTGTACGCCGAGGGCGACCCCAAAGGATTGAACGCACCCAAGATGATGAGCATCGGTATGCATTGCCGTTTACTGGGCCGACCTGGCCGCATGGCATCATTGCAACGCTTTTTAGATTACGTGCAAGCACATAGCCATGTGTGGATTTGCCGCCGCATTGACATTGCCACACATTGGCATGAACGACACCCCTACCCATCCAGTCAAAAATGATCACACTTGACCAACTCAACCTCGCCACGCCTGAGCAGGCTACTCAAATGCTGGACGGCGTGTACGAACATTCACCATGGATCGCCGCGAATGCGCTTTCACAGCGCCCGTTTCGCAGCTTGGCACATCTCAAATACTGCTTGGTGCAATCATTGGAAGCAGCAGGTCGCGAAGCCAAGCTAAAGCTGATAAAGGCACACCCGGAGCTGGCAGGTAAAGCCATGCAAAGCAATACGCTGACAGCCGAGTCGACCAACGAGCAAAACAAAGCAGGTTTGACGCAGTGCACGCCGGACGAGCTGGCCTACATCGCCAAACTCAATGCAGCTTATCTTGCCAAATTTGGCTTTCCATTCATTCTGGCAGTGCGCGGTGCGCGTGGTGTGGGTTTGAGCAAACAATTTATTCTGTCTGCCGTCGAGCGCCGCCTCAACAACCACCCGCTGTTTGAGTTGGATGAATGCATACGCCAAATCCACCGCATTGCAGAAATTCGACTGAATGACAAATTTGGCATCACACCCACATTGGGCAACGATGTGTGGGACTGGCAAGAAAAGCTGGCGCAGCATTCGGATGTGGGGTATGCCGAGCAAGGTCAGCTCACCGTCACTTATTTAACCGATGCGCACCGCGCCTGTGCGCAACGCATTTCACACTGGATGAAAGAGTGTGGTTGCGACAGTGTGGAAATTGATGCGGTAGGCAATGTCGTTGGCAGATACGACGGTCGCTATGAAAATAATAGCAATTTAGGCAATAATAATGCCCGCTACAGTTCAAAAACGCCCTACATTTTGACAGGATCACACTACGACACCGTCAGAAACGGCGGCAAGTACGATGGCCGTTTGGGCATTTTTGTGCCCATGGCTTCTGTGCGCGAACTGAAAAAACAAAACAATCGCTTGCCCTTTGGCATCGAAATCGTTGCCTTTGCTGAAGAAGAAGGCCAGCGCTACAAAGCCACGTTTTTAGGCTCTGGCGCATTGATTGGTCAGTTCAATAACGCGTGGCTGGAGCAAGCCGATGCCGATGGCATCACCATGAAAAAAGCCATGCAAAACGCTGGCCTGTGTGTGGACGACATTGTCAAAATCAAACGCGACCCGCACGATTATTTGGGTTTTGTGGAAGTGCACATTGAACAAGGGCCGGTGTTGAATGAACTCAACATCCCTCTCGGCATCGTCACCTCTATCAATGGCAGCGTGCGCTACAACTGCGAAGTGATAGGCACTGCGTGTCATGCGGGTACAACGCCAATGAACCGACGTGCTGACGCGGCAGCAGCAGTGGCAGAGTTGATTTTGTACGCAGAACAACGCGCCTTGCAAGATGGTGACTCGGTCGCCACAGTTGGTATTTTGAACGTACCCAATGGCTCCACCAACGTGGTTCCTGGACGCTGCCAATTCACGCTGGACATGCGAGCCCCAAACAATGCACAGCGCGATGCCATGGTGAACGATGTTCTGGCCAAACTCACCAGCATATGTGAGCGCCGCAACGTGCACTTCAGCACCGAACAAACCATGTGCGCTGCGGCTGCACCCAGCGCGCCAGCTTGGCAACAGCGTTGGGAAAAAGCGGTGGACAGCCTGGGTGTGCCGCTGCACCGTATGCCCAGTGGCGCAGGCCACGATGCGATGAAGTTGCACGAAATCATGCCACAAGCCATGTTGTTTGTGCGCGGTGAAAACTCAGGGATCAGCCACAACCCATTGGAGTCCAGTACCAATGACGATATGCAATTGGCGGTCGAAGCGTTCAGCGCTTTGCTGAACAATTTGGCAAAAGAATTTTGAACGTGAATAAAAAAACCATGACAACCTTAGCCCCAACCCCTACTCAAAACAATTCAACCACCTACGCGCAACTTGACGCATGGATTGACGCGCACTTTGACGAGCAAGTCAAATTTTTACAAGCCTTGATTCAAGTCCCCACCGACACGCCGCCCGGTAACAACACACCACACGCCCTGCGTGCCTACGAATTGCTGTCACAGTTTGGATTTAACGCCGAGAAGCATGAAGTGCCAGAGGCAGAAGTCAAAGCCGCAGGCTTAGAGTCCATCACCAATTTGATTGTGCGACGCGTGTATGGCACTGCCGCTAACAAAGGCAAAACCATATTGCTCAATGCCCACGGCGATGTGGTGCCGCCCGGCGAAGGTTGGACGCACGACCCCTATGGTGGTGAGATTGAAAATGGCAAAATTTATGGCCGCGCCGCCGCTGTCAGCAAATGCGACTTTTCAACCTACGCGTTTGCCGTTCGCGCTTTAGAAGCGGTCGCCAAACCCGCGTCAGGCAGCGTGGAGCTGCTCTTTACCTATGATGAAGAGTTTGGGGGTGAAGTGGGCCCCGCTTGGTTGTTGAACAAAAAATTGATTCACCCCGATTTGATGATTGCCGCCGGCTTCAGCTACCAAGTTATCACCGCACACAACGGCTGTTTGCAAATGGAAGTCACGGTGCACGGCAAAATGGCGCATGCCGCCATCCCCGATACCGGTGTGGACGCCATGCAAGCGGCCGTCAAAATTTTGAATGCTTTGTACGCACAAAACACACTCTACAAACAAATCACATCCAAAGTTGAAGGCATCAATCACCCCTATTTGAACGTCGGCTTAATTGAAGGCGGCACCAATACCAATGTCATCCCCGGTCGCGTCAGCTTCAAGTTGGATCGACGCATGATTCCAGAAGAAAACCCCACAGAAGTTGAAGCCACACTGCGCCAAATTATTCACGAAACCGTCGCTGGCATGGCCGGCGTGACGGTGGATGTCAAACGCATTCTGCTGGCCCGCGCCATGCAACCTTTAGCAGGCAACAAACCTTTGGTGGATGCGATTCAAAAACATGGCAGTACCGTGTTTGGCGAAACCATCCCCGCTCTGGGCACACCGCTGTACACCGATGTGCGTTTGTTCTGCGAAGCCGGCATTCCCGGTGTGATTTATGGCGCAGGTCCGCGCACGGTGTTGGAATCCAATGCCAAACGCGCAGATGAACATTTGGTTTTGGAAGACCTGCGTCGCGCCACCAAAGTGATTGCCCGCAGCTTGTCTGATTTATTGACTTAAATACGCATATTTCAGTAAAAATATATAAGAAATCAGCCTGTAGGCGGCGTATTAATTGCCTAGTGTGCTATCATAAATATAGCATTACAAGTGCAACGCAAAACTATCGGCATTCACTTTGTGCCAATAGTTTTTATACACCTTGTGGTCTTCGTCAATGTTATCGTCTAGCAGCGAACCCGTTTTCACACGCGGAATCACATTGGCCAGCAAGCGCACTTCGCTGTCGTTCACGCGCTGACTGATGTGGTAAGCAGTGATGTCTTGTGGGTGTTGCAGCCCGGCGGCTTGCACCATTTCTTTCAGGGCTTCTAAGGTGGCTTCGTGGTACTGGTGAACACGTTGTGCTTTGTCAGGCACAACCAAGGCTTGTTGGCGGTGTGGGTCTTGTGTGGTGACGCCTGTTGGGCAAGTGCCGGTGTGGCAGCTTTGCGACTGAATGCACCCCACCGCAAACATAAAACCTCGGCCTGAATTGCACCAATCTGCGCCCAGCGCCATCATGCGGGCAATGTCAAAGGCGCTGATGACTTTGCCAGCGCAGCCGATTTTGATTTTGTCGCGCAAACCCACGCCCTTGAGCGTGTTGTGCACCAACAGCAAGCCTTCTTGCAAAGGGCTGCCAACATGGTCGGCAAACTCCAATGGGGCGGCACCAGTGCCCCCCTCTGCGCCGTCAACCACAATGAAATCGGGCGTGATGCCGGTATGCAACATGGCTTTGACCATGGCAAACCATTCCCACGCATGGCCGATGCAAAGCTTGAATCCCGTCGGTTTGCCGCCCGACAGTTGGCGCAATTTATCAATGAACTGCATCATCTCTATGGGTGTGCTGAAAGCACTGTGGCTGGCGGGTGAAATGCAATCCAAACCTTGCGGTACACCGCGCGCTGCGGCAATTTCGGCAGTGACTTTTGCGCCTGGCAACACCCCCCCATGCCCTGGCTTGGCGCCTTGGCTGAGTTTGATCTCGATCATTTTGACTTGCGGCAGTTTGGCGTTGTCAGCAAATTCGCTCTCGTTGAAAGTGCCATCATTGTTGCGGCAACCAAAATAACCAGAACCAATTTCCCAAATCAAATCGCCACCATGTACGCGGTGGTGTTGCGAAATAGAGCCTTCGCCAGTGTCGTGCGCAAAACCGCCTTGCTTGGCACCTTGATTCAATGCCAATATCGCATTGGCAGACAAAGCACCAAAACTCAGCGCGGAAATATTAAAAATACTCGCGCTGTAGGGCTGTTGGCATTGCATGCCACCAATATCGATGCGAAAGTCGTGCGAAGCCAAAACGGTTGGCTGCATGGAATGGTTGATCCATTCAAAACCCGGTGCTTTCACGTCCAATTGCGTGCCAAAAGGTTGTTTGTCCGATTCGCCTTTGGCGCGTTGGTACACCAGTGAGCGTTGGGCGCGTGAAAAGGGCGCAGCCTCTTTGTCACTTTCGACAAAATACTGGCGCATTTCGGGGCGTATGTATTCCAACATGTAGCGCAAATGCCCAATCACAGGGTAATTCCGCAGCACCGCGTGTTTGGTTTGGCGCAGATCATAAACACCCACGCCACACAAAGCCAAACCAATTACAAACATCAACCAACCCACACCAAAACCAATGATGGTGAACAAACTGAGTAACACCAAAAAACCGCAACAGGCAAAAGCAATGTAGCGCGCAGGAAACTCTTTGGGTAATTGGGCCTTCAAATTTTGCAAACTTGCTGGGTCAAATTTCGATACGCTGTTTTTAATACGGTTGATCATCCAAATTCCCTGAGCTATTTTTTTAGAAATGATTCACAATTAACGCCAAATCAGCTGATTTATCAGGGTTTAGCTGTTACGATTTAGCGCGATTATCCTTGACAACACTGTCATTCAGGAGACAAAACTTATCTATGGACACTAACAAACCCAACAAAACCCATAAAGCGGAAACAAGTCACAAAACCAGCCTGCTCGCCGCCAGCGACCAAGCCATGAGCCCGGATGACTTTGACACGCTTGACGACATCTTGGACGACTTGCGCACCCGCGCGCCTGAAACGCCACAGTGGGAATTTTGCGAAGGTTTCATGGCGGCTTTGATTTGCTGCCGCAAACCCATTACAGCCAGCGAATACATGCCCATGCTGCTGGATGGCGATGAGAACGGTGACATCAAATTTGCCACCCCCGAACAAGAGCAACTTTTCAATGCCCTCTTTTCACGCCGATGGGCTGAAATTGCCCAGTCCTTGGACGCCGATGTGAAAGACTTGGAAGACGAACGCGCTTTTTACCCACAGGTGCTGGACATACGCGGCGTGATGGCGAGCCTGTCTGACGAAGAACGTGCCACGGCTATGCGCGACAATCCAGATGAGGGCATCCCCGCCTTTGGGCAAGTTTGGGCTTTGGGATTCATGTTTGCCGTTGAAAGTTGGCCAGAGGAATGGGTGGCACCACCCAAGGACAAAGAAGCCGTTCAGTGGTTGAATGATGGCTTGAATGCCATTGTTGCGCTGACCGAAGACGACACCGACCCTCCCGAAGTATCGGTCATCGAAGCCGAAGACGGCAGCGAATTGCCACCTTCGATGTCCAAAGCACGACTGGAAGTGTTTGGCGAAGCCATTTGGGCGGTGTACGATTTGCGTGAATTGTGGAAATCCATTGGCCCCCGCGTCGAACAAGTCCGCAAAACCATACAAGACCCGGGTCGCAATGACCTGTGCTACTGCGGCAGCGGTCGCAAATACAAAAAATGCCACGGGGCCAATTGACTTGAATTGATATCCCATGCCTAAATCATTGCAAACACTCCTGGGCATAGAAATCCCCATCATCCAAGCCCCTCTCGCTGGTGTGCAAGGCAGTGCCCTGACGATCGCCGTGAGCAATGCGGGCGGTTTGGGTTCGTTGCCATGCGCCATGCTGTCGATGGATAATTTGCACAGTGAACTCAGCGCCATCACCGCCGCAACCAACAAACCCTATAACGTGAATTTTTTTTGCCACACGCCACCTGCGCCCGATGACGCACGGGAAGCCATTTGGCGCACAGCATTGGCACCCTATTACGCAGAATATGGCATTGATGCAGACCTTATCCCCACTGGTCCAGGTCGCAACCCGTTTAGCCACGCCGTGGCCGATGTTTTAGAGGCTTTCAAACCACCCGTGGTGAGCTTTCATTTCGGACTCCCGAGCGCCGAGTTGCTGCAACGCGTTCGCAACTGGGGCGCGAAAATTTTGTCGTCTGCAACCACGGTGGCAGAAGCCCGCTGGTTAGAAGCCAATGGCGTGGACGCCATCATTGCGCAAGGGTTGGAAGCAGGCGGCCACCGTGGCATATTTTTGGCACGTGACACAAACGACATCAGCACGCAAACAGGTACCTTTGCTTTGTTGCCACAAATTGTCAAGGCGGTGCATGTGCCCGTGATCGCCGCTGGCGGCATTGCCGATGCCAATGGCGTAGCGGCTGCCATGCTGTTGGGTGCGGCTGGCGTACAGATTGGCACAGCTTACATGCTGTGCCCTGAAGCCACCACCAGCGCATTGCACCGTGCGGCCTTGCAAAGCGATGCAGCCACCACAACGGCTTTAACCAACCTCTTTACAGGCCGACCCGCACGAGGCATTGTGAATCGCGTCATGCAAGAGTTAGGCTCTATCTGTACACAGGTGCCCGCATTTCCACTCGCCACTTCTGCCATCGCACCGCTGCGCAGCGCAGCTGAAAAACTGGGACGTACCGACTTCACACCGTTGTGGTCTGGACAAAATGTGAGCGGTTGTAAACCGATACCGGCTGCAGAATTGACACTGGAACTGGCCACTGGCTTGCTAAAACGCCAATAATCTTTGAAGATATTGACCTATGTCATCGCAAAAATTCACCTTGCTTGCAGAATGACGTTTTCAAACCAAATTTAACAAGGAGAAAATAATGAAAACAGCCCAATTTTTTGCACCCGTGATTGCATCTTTGTCACTGGTCGCTCTGACAGCCAGTGCGCAAGTCGGTACGTTTCAACTCAAATCGTTGACGCCTGAAACAGCCCTCAAAGCCGCACAGGCTGCTTTAGACGCTTGCCACAAACAAGGTTTCCAAGTCGCAGTGGCTGTCACCGACAGAAGCGGTGTCACACAGGTCTTGCTACGTGATCGTTTTGCTGGACCGCACACCGTCGAAGTCTCCACCAACAAAGCATGGACAGCTTTGAGCTTCAGATCTTCAACCAAAGATTTGGGCACCCAAACCCAAGCCAACAGCCCCATGAGTGGTCTGCGCAATTTCCCCCGCTTCACGCCCGTTGGTGGTGGATTGACGGTTGAAGCTGGTGGCAATATTTTTGGTGCAATCGGTGTATCTGGTGGACCCAGCGGTGATGCTGATGAGAGCTGCGCCAAAGCCGGCATCAAAGCCATCTCGGATGCCATTGAGTTTTAACATTTGGCACGATATATGTGCCAAATACGCATCAAGCCGGCGTATTGATTGCCTAGAGTGCTATTTATTTTATAGCATTCTAGGTGCTAGGCTTTCTTGACAAATTTCGCCAAACCCTGCGCCGCAGTCGTTTTTACCTTGGAGCGCATAAAGGGTGTCCAGCCCAGCAGTAAGCCAGGCAATCCCAGAGCCTGGCGTGCCCATGCCCAAAAATTAAAACTGTCGCGGTGGATGATGATTTGGCCCAATTCGTTGAACGTGAAAACTGCATCGATTTTATTCACCACCATGCGCCCAGTTTTGCTAAAGAGGTAGGTTGCTTCCCAATGGGCTTGACCAATGTTGGCGGCGGTTTTAACGTCATTGAATGTTAATTTCCAAGCTTTCAACGCTTCTGGATTGCTGACCGTGGCGGCGCACAACATGCGCCACATGTTGACGGTGTCTTGCTTACCGCTCAAACTGAACACCTCATCTTGAAACTGCACATTATCGGCATAACACGTCGCCATCATTTCAGCATCCAGCGTGGAAAAGGCGTTGTAAAAGCGGTTGATGGTTTGAAAGTTGCGTTCGTTGTGGTTGCTTGAAGTGGTTGTGGCAGCAGTCATACAAACTCCTCATTTGATTGGTAAACTCTGGCACTATAGCGCAATTGTTCAAATCGCTATTTTGTTTTTCGCCTTTTCAATTTGCGAAATACCCTCATTCAACATTGCACAATCAGATTTTTATGAATATCGAAGAAGCCCTGGCCAACATGTCAAAGCGACTCAACGCGGTGACCATCACCAAAGAAGATTTGCTGTTGGTGACACAAGAAGTTCACAAATTGCCTCCTGGCAAACGCGACTGGAAAGACCGGTTGCAATTGATGAATCGACTTTTCAACGGCGAGCAGGACAAAGTGCTGGCCATCGAAGAGCGCATCGTCGCCATGAGCGCACTGATTTCAAATGGCCAATTGCCTGGCTGGGCTGTGCCCGATGAAAACGACGGCGCGATGAAAATCGCCGAACCTGTTTGGATGGCCGCGGCCAGCGAACCACTGCTGTTCAAAGACATTGGCGCTTATTTTGAGGCAAGCAAATTTTTGGACCACATACTGACCATTGCCGAGCCTGATGGCAATTCTTGACACTCAATCCGTTACAAGGTTTTAAACATCTCGATGTGCGCGATACCTACTTCTTCAAAAGGTTCACCACGCACATTGAAACCTGACTTTTCGTAAAAACCTGCTGCGCTTTGCTGCGCATGCAGCCACACTTCATGGTCGCCGCGCGCCCTGGCTTCGTTGGTGAGTGCATCCAAAACTTGCTTGCCCAAATGGCTGCCCCTCAAAACGCGTTTGGCTGCCATGCGTCCAATTTTGCCCACACCGGGTGCGGCAACCAGCAAACGGCCTGTAGCCAAAGGCATGTTCATGCGGTTGTACACCACAGCATGCCGCGCCGTTTTGTCAGCTGCATCCCATTCGTCTTCACGTGCAATGCCTTGTTCTTGTACAAACACCTCGGTGCGCACAGCCGCTGCGTCAGTTTCCAGTTCTTGCCATGTACCAATTTGTGTGCGCGTCATGCTTTCGCCGCGCTCGAACCCCTCTAACAGCGCACGCAATGCATCGGGTACGCGCTGCGATGTTTGTGTCTCAGGGTTGGCATAAACGTAGAGCAATTCACCACTGACCAATAATTTTTCACCATGGTAAATACCGCCTTCAAACAGCATGGATGAATTGCCAATTTTGGCGCAACGCATGGCAACGTCCAAGCTGTCGTCATACCGTGCTGAGGCGAAATATTCCAAGGTGGATTTTTTCACGTACAAATCGCCACCCAGTTGGTGCATGGCTTCTTCATAGGGCAAAGCCAGCGCGCGCCAATAATCCGCTACAGCTGTATCAAAGTACATCAAATAATGCCCATTGAACACAATTTTCTGCATGTCCACTTCGACCCATCGCACACGCAAGCGATGAAAAAAACGAAAATCTGCACGTTTCATGGCTATTTCCTCATCAATTGGTTTGGATGTATCTTAGCTTGACTGGTTGAAGTTTTTAAAACTAATAGGTCGAAAATTCAGAGCAAGGGTGGCAGCGCTTTGGCCAAGTAATCAAACACGGCACGGATGCGCTGGTTCGACCGAATTTCTCTGTGCACAGCCAGCCACATGGGCAAAGGTGGAATTTTCAGCATGGGCAAAATTTTGACCAGATCATTATCGCTGCGGCCCATATAGTCTGCGACAAAACCAATACCGCAACCCGCCAACAAGGCTTGCCACTGCACAATCAAATCATCAGTGCGCAGAGCAAACGCGTTTTTATTCAAAGTTTGACCGTAGTTGGCAAAGCCGCGAATCATCACATCGTCAGTGTCGTAACCAATCAAGGTGTGGTTCAGCAAATCATCAGGCGCTTGTGGCGTGCCAAAACGTGCCAAATAACTTTTGTGCGCGTACACACCCACCGTCACTGATCCTAACTTTTTAGCCACCAATGTACCTTGGTCTGGTTGCACCATGCGCACGGCTATATCGGCTTCGCGTCGCAGCAAATTACTGACTTGGTTACTGCTGACCAATTCAATTTGAATCTCAGGTAGTGTCACACGCATGCTGGCCAAAATCGGTGGTAACAATTGATAAGCAACGGGTTGGCTGGCTGTGATGCGCACTGTGCCCTGTATTTGGGTTTGTTTGGCTTGCAACTGCCGCGCCAATTGCAAAGCGCCCGCTTCCATGGATCGTGCGGCATCCGCCAAGCTCAAAGCCGTTGCCGTGGGTTGCAAACCACGACCCGTGCGCTCAAACAAAACCACGTCCATTTGCGCCTCCAACTGCGCCACCTGCCGACCCACAGTGGGTTGTGTGGTTTGCAGTTTCTTGGCTGCACCCAGCAGACTACCTGCATCCAGCGCTGCCAGAAACGCGCGAATCAAATGCCAGTCAAATTGATTATTCATTTATGCATATCAGTTGAACAAAGTTAGGCAATTGTGCATAGTTCTAATCACTTTGACAATAGCTTGTATCAACACAACAGGAAGAACCAGATGAAGAACATCCACACCGTATTGGGCGCAGGCCAAGTGGCCAAAGCCACTGTCACAAGCTTACAAGCGCGTGGATTAACCGTTCGCGTGGTGCACAGGAGTGGTAATTTCCCTCAGCAAGCAGGTGTTGAAGTTGTCGCAGCGGATGTGAACAACTTGACGCAACTGACTACGGCTTTCAAAGACTCGGCTGTCGTCTACATGTGCGCCATGCCTGCATACCACCGCTGGGCGCAAGAATTTGACGTGATGATGGCCAATGTGCTGGCAGCATGTCAAGCCAATGGCAGCAATTTGGTGTTTGCCGACAATTTGTACATGTACCAAGAATCGCCCAACGCAGCACTGATGGAAACCACACCACAGCACCCCATCACCAAGAAAGGCGTGGTGCGCGCACGCATTGCTAAAAAAGTTCTGGATGCGAATCACAACAGCGGCATCAAAACCGCAATCGCACGTGCCTCTGATTTTGTGGGGCCTGGTATTAATAACGCGATGCTGGGAGAGCGTTTCTTCCCCCAGCTCATTGCGGGCAAAACGGTGCAGTGGTTTGGCAAGACTGATGTGCTGCACAGCTATACCTATGTGCCCGATTTTGCCAATGCATTGGTGGAATTAGGCGTGGACGGACAAGGCTGGGGCGAAGCTTGGCACGTACCCACCTGCGTGACATGCACGGCAAATGAGATTGCCTTGCAAGTGGGTTTGTTGGTCAACAAACCAGCCAAAATCGCACCAACAGGCAAATGGGTTCTGCGCTTGGTCGGCATCTTCATGCCTGCTGCCAAAGAAATGATTGAAATGCTGCCACACTTTGTAACACCGTATGTGGTCGACAGCAGCAAATGGTTAAGCCGTATGCAAACCAAAGCCACGCCTTGGGATGCGGCTTTGCGATCAACGGTTGCGTCGTTTGGTCAACAGTGAAACTAGTCCCACTGACGCAATTTATTTTCTAGCCGCAACTGTGCATCGCCATTGCCCAGCTCTGCCGCAAGGCGATACCACTTCAACGCTTCATTGATGTCTTTGGGCACGCCTTTGCCTTCTTCATACATCTTGCCAATGTAGTAATGCGCAGCGTGGTGATCTAACTGCGCAGCTTTATGAAACCACTCTAGTGCCAAGTTAAAGTCCTGCGGCACGTGTTTGCCAGTGTAATAACGCCAGCCGAGTATGTATTGCGCTTCCGAATTGTCTTTCTGTGCACTTTGTAATGTTTGGCTGATAGACTTTTCATCATTTTGCAGCACGCCCAAATAGTATTGCGCAATAGGATGCCCTTGCTTGGCGGCCTTGCTTAGCCAAAACATGGCATCATCGTAGTTTTGTGCCACGCGTTTTCCAATGAAATACCGCCACCCTAGAAGTTGTTGCGCTTCAGCAAAGTTTTGGTCGGCAGCAAGGCGCGTCCAGTAAATCACTTGTCTGAAATTCTGTGGCGCACCTAGCCCACTGTTGTACATCCAGCCTAAACTGACTTGCGCAAGTGGGTAACCTTGTTCAGCCGATTTGCGATACCACATGAACGACTGGTCGATATTTTTGGCTACAGTTTTCCCATTCTCAGAAAAACCAGTTTCGTATATTTCACCAAGTTTGTTTTGCGCCAGTGCATGACCTTGTTCTGCGGCTTTTGTGTACCACTTGAAAGCTTCATGCATATCATGCGGCACGCCTTTGCCTCTGTCATAGCGAACGGCCAGATTAAACTGCGCGGTACTGTTTCCAAGTTTTGCCAGCGAACGCCAAAAGCGAACCGCTGGCACGTAGTGACCAGTCTTGTCAGCTGAAAATTGATACGCCAAGTAATCGCCACAAATCACAGCAACCCATAGCGCAATGATCGAAAGCGCAACGCGCCTCACCAATCGTTGACTCATGCAAAAATTATAAACAAGTCTGTATCGTCGGCTCTCCAAAACCAACACGCAAAGTTGGCATGCAATCTATCTCGCTACAAATAATATAGCACACTAGGCAATCAATACGCCGTATACAGGCCAATTTTATATATAAAATTGGCCTGTATGCTAACTCAATCGCTCAGTGAATGGCCTTGAAGCGCATGCGCTTGGGCTTGGCACCCTCTTCACCTAAGCGGCGCTTTTTGTCTTCTTCGTACTCTTGGTAGTTGCCGTTGTAGAAAACCCATTGGCTGTCGCCTTCGCAGGCCAAGATGTGGGTGGCGATGCGGTCTAAAAACCAACGGTCATGGCTGATGACCATGACAGAGCCAGCGAATTCCAAGAGAGCGTCTTCCAGTGCGCGCAATGTTTCCACGTCCAAGTCGTTTGAGGGCTCGTCCAGCATCAGCACATTACCGCCAGCTATTAAAGTTTTGGCTAAATGCAGACGTCCGCGTTCACCACCCGACAAGGTGCCAACTCGTTTTTGTTGGTCTTGCCCAGCAAAGTTAAAGCGACCACAGTAAGCACGGCTGGGCATTTGGAATTTGCCCACAGTCAATATATCCAGCCCGCCAGAGACATCTTCCCAAACGGTTTTGCTGTTGGCCAAATCGTCGCGATGCTGGTCAACAAAGGCCATGCGCACGGTTTTGCCGATTTTGACTTCGCCGCTGTCCGGCTGCTCTTTACCCGCAATCAGTTTGAACAAGGTTGATTTACCTGCGCCGTTGGGACCAATGATGCCGACGATGGCACCAGCGGGTACTTGAAAGCTCAAGTTGTCAATCAACACGCGGTCGCCAAACGATTTGGTGACGTTGTTGAATTCAATCACTTCATTGCCCAAGCGTTCGGCTACGGGGATGAAAATCTCTTGCGTTTCGTTGCGAGCTTGGTATTCGTAGTCGGACAATTCTTCAAAGCGTGCCAAGCGCGATTTGCTTTTGGCTTGGCGCGCTTTGGGGTTTTGACGTGACCATTCCAACTCTTTTTTCAGTGCTTTGGTGCGCGCTTCTTCGCTCTTTTGTTCTTGTGCCAAGCGCACTTGCTTTTGCTCGAGCCAGCTGCTGTAGTTACCTTTCCAAGGTATACCGGCGCCGCGGTCCATTTCCAAAATCCATTCGGCCGCGTTGTCTAAAAAGTAGCGGTCGTGGGTAATGGCCACCACCGTGCCAGGATAGCGCTGCAAAAATACTTCCAGCCACTCCACCGATTCGGCATCCAAGTGGTTGGTGGGTTCGTCTAGCAACAGCATTTCGGGTTTGGACAATAGCAAGGCACACAGCGCCACACGGCGTTTTTCACCGCCCGACAGCACGCCAATTTTGGCATCCCACGGTGGCAGACGCAAAGCATCTGCAGCGATTTCGAGTTGGTGCTCACCATCCGTACCCGCAGCGGCAATGATGGCTTCTAGTTCAGCTTGTTCGGCAGCCAATGCATCAAAATCAGCGTCTTCTGCGCCATAGGCAACATACACTTCTTCTAAACGTGCCTTGGCAGCAAACACTTTACCCAAGCCCGCTTCAACGCTTTCACGCACAGTGTGGTCTGGATTCAATTGCGGCTCTTGTGGTAAATAACCAATGTGCAGACCCGGCATCGGTGTGGCTTCGCCGTCAAATTCTTTGTCAATACCAGCCATGATTTTCAACAAACTGGACTTACCCGACCCGTTGACACCCAACACACCGATTTTGGCGCCCGGGAAAAAACTAAGTGACACGTCTTTAATGATCTGACGCTTGGGAGGAACCGTCTTGCTCAGATGGTTCATGGTAAATACGTATTGGGCCATTTTTTTGAATTTGGAAATGATGGGATAAAAAAGCGTTCAAGCGACGGACGCAAAGGACTCGCTACGCCAGCCCCCTATTATCGCAGTTATCGAAATACGGTTTGCGGCAAGCGCAAAGCAAAAAAAGAGCGCCTAAGCGCTCTTTTTGTAACTCAAACTGATCAGGCAGGTTCTATACATTGAGTTCGTATTGGAGCCGCAGCAAAGGCGAATTCTTGAGGTAGAAATCCTGAACAAATTTCGATGTCGGTCGATGATTTATTTTCAGCCTCGCTGCTGCCGTCTGGTTTTTTACCTATCGCCACAAATTCAATCGAATAGCTGCCTGGGCGTATCTTTTCAAAATAACTGAGCGTGACTGAGTAGGTTGAGCCGCTGTTGGTAACAGATGAGAATATAGAGTCGAGTTCAGGATGTAAATTATCTGTAGAACGGATGGTGACGCTTTGAATACCGTCAGGATCGACGACATCCACACTGCATACGGTTGTGTCCATTTCGAATGAATCAGGGTACACGGCATTGTTATTGGTACAAGTGATTTGTCCTATCGTCAACGGTGTATTGGCCACTGGCGCGGGTGTGCCTAGGCAACCTGCACCTTTGACTTTGACTTTAAACACCGCTTTGGTGCCATCGGGCGCAGTAATGGTGAAGTCAACCGGGTTGGTGTAATCACGCGCCACACGTGGGTCAGGGCTGACCGAAGCACCAAACGTTTCGGCAGCGATGGTCATGTTCTCAATGGTGGTGGCGCAGTTGCCCAAATCGCTTAAGTCAATCACCACAATGTCACCTTCAATCTTGCCTTTGACACCTTGGGCGCTGAAATCAGCGTTAACAATGGTGGGGTCAGAACTGCTGCAAGCGGCCAGCAGTGACAAAGTTAACGCCATAACCAGTGCAAAAGCCGATTTGATGAGTTTTTTAAAGTCGTACATATGAATCCTTAAATTAAACTTAAGTAAAAAAGCGTTGCCTGACGTTACCACAAAATGAGAACTATTACTCACAACTGTAGTTAGGTTAAACCCGAAACGGCAATCTCCTCCGAACGACAGTACATGACTTAGCGCACTAAACGCACTCTGAAACCAACACTGTTCGAACGCCATGTGTAGTTGTCAATTCCAGATCCAAAATAAACATATTTGGTGTATTGTGGTAATCCGCTAAATGGAGATGATGTCCAGTAACTCCCATTGGTGGTATTGGGGAACCAATCTATATCAATTTTTGTGGCCGTTGCGCTCAATTTCACCAATATCTGCAACTCAGCTATCGTTGGCATGCGCCAATTGCTGAAACCACATAAGTTGCTGGTGTTCACTTCATTTCTAAAACTATGGAATTGCTCACCGCAGCAACTTCTGCCGCTGTTGGCAATTGAATATTGAAATGCTAGGGCGAAAAACGAACCAAACGGACGAGACCTGAACCATTGCCAGCATTGTCGCCTCGCCCTTGGTCACTGGCAACGCCATCGTAAAAACTAACGGTCCACGACAAGTGGGGAAACCCATCATAGGAAGTGGAAGTCCAATAAACACCACTTGTTGCGTTAACAAACCATGTGGCATCAATCGTTGGAAATTCTGATGGCTTAACCAGGCCCAAGAGTTCATCTTTAGTTGGTAAACGCCAGTTTCCAAACCCGCATAATTGAGCAGCGTTGATGTTGTTTCTAAATCCTAAGCTGTTGGTATCAACGTCAATATCCGATTGCGACGGTGTGATGTAATTGGAACTGGCATCCGTCATTTGCAGTGAGGTTGTGCTGTCAAAATTGGTTTTGTAAAGGTTGTTGGCTCGAGAACCTGTGTTGGGTCCTGTTTGACCTTGCCAAATCAATCCGGTTGTGTTGTCTCGCACACATTCGTCTTTGGCGTAATACAACACTTGGTTATTAGCATCACATCCTTTAAATACCAGGCTATAACCTGTACTGGGGTATGCTGGTGCGGAGCAATTTGTTGTCAAAACGGGTGTTGGATTGGTGTTTGATCCTTGTGTTTGCATACACTTTGCACCTATAACCTTGACACTGTATGTCACATTGGTTCCGTCAGGAGCAGTCAAATTGAATTGCACCGGTTGGCTGTAATCTCGCGCAATGCGTGGGTCTGGGCTGATGCTTGCACCTTTGGCGCTGACCTCTAAAACCATATTCTCTATAGTTGTTACACAATTGCCTAGTCCACTTAGATCCAGCAGAACGTTTTGACCGTTGATGGTTCCTTTGATACCGTAGGCTGCGAAGTCGGCTTCAACGCTTGTCGAGTACTGGCTATTTCCACTACAGCCTAAGATTGCTAAAACACATATGAATACAGCACCCAAGGAACTTATCCATTTCGCCATCATGCTTTTTCGTTTCTGAATCATAAAGTTCACTGTTTTTGATTTAAATTTAAAGAATCAATGAAATTATAGGCATTAATAAACATGAATCCAGCAAAATTAGGTGCTGCGCGCGTTCCTAAATTACGTGGCTATATGGCTTACTAAAACACCTCGTGGTTACAGAACACGTGGACTCAAATAAGACTCTGAAATAAAAATCAGGTTCGAACAAACATCGTCACCAAGGGCACATCGCCCACTTGGCGACTGGCATGGCCGTGGTGTTTGGGGTCGAACGCAGCACCCATTGGTAAAGTGTCGTTGGAAAAAAACGATTCCCCGGCTTTGAAAATGCGCGATGAGCCGTCCTGCAAGAAAATTTCCATAGCACCACTGAGCACAATCAACCACTGCGGCGTGGTGGTGCAGTGAAAACTGCTTTTGAAGCCCACTGGACTTTGTCGAAACTGAAAGCCGCTGCTGGCTTGCAGTGGCGACAACATGGCTTCAGGTTTGCCTTCGCTTAAGCTCAATACAGCATCTCGAAATTTGGCGAATCCATCTACATCGGTGTAAAGAATGGTTTGTGAGATAGGTAACATAGCTAAGCAATCTTTCGGTTGGAATGCGTGGATTGTAGGCAAAGCACTGGTAAGTACACATTTAATTGCGATATATCAAGCTTTTTTGTCGTAACGGGCGTAGAGTCAAACTGTGGATTGGTTTTTTTCAAACAAATAGAGGAAGACAAATGACCTTACTTGACTTTGCCCGCGGTCCTGCGCTGTATCTGTCTTTGTTCATCTTTGTTCTGGGAACAGGATGGCGTTTGTTGCATTTATGGCGACGACCGCGTATGCCAGATTTGTCGCCAGCGCGCGAGGGCATGCCTTCGAATGCGACGGCAGCGCGCAAAGCCATCGTGCGCGGCATGTGGCCACGGCAGGAATTTGGTCAGGCAGCATTGGTGACCACCTTCAATGGTTACGTGTTTCACATCGGTTTGGCTGTGGTATTTTTAGGTTATGCGCCCCACATCGCCTTTATCAAGCGCATCACTTGGTTATCCTGGCCAGCCTTGCCCGATTTGGTGATGTACATTGCGGCTGCGGCAACCATTTTGTCCTTGTTGTTTGCCCTCTACTGGCGCATGACCGATGCAGTGCTGCAACGGATTTCAAATTCGAATGATTGGATCACTTGGACGGTGACCTTTTTGCCCATGATCACGGGTATGGCGGTGGTCAATGAATCATCTGCCATTACCATCGCGCGTGAGCATGTGATTTATCCCACACCTTTAGCCATACATCTTTTATCTCTGGAATTGCTGTTGATATGGTTTCCTTTTGGCAAACTGATGCATGCCATATTGTTTGCATTCTCTCGAGGCAGCACAGGCATACGCTTTAACCACCGAGGAGTAGAGCTATGAGCACCGCAACCGAACACCTACATCCCCTATTTGACAAGCAAGGCAATACCAACGATGCAGATCGTTTAAAAGAAGCCGTCAGTAGCTTTCTGACTGACTTTGGCACGACGACAGCGGTACATTTAGAGGCCTGTGTGCATTGTGGTTTGTGCGCCCAAGCTTGCCATTTTCATTTGGCAACTGGTGATGCCAAATACACACCTATCCTGAAATTAGAGCCACTGCGACGCGCCTACCAGCGTGAAGCCAGCGCGTTTTCTCCGTGGCTGAAAAAGTTGGGTTGGTACAAAGAGCCCAGCATCGAAGACTTAGAGCGTTGGCAAGAACTGGTATATGACTCTTGCAATATGTGCGGTCGCTGCACTGTCGCTTGCCCTATGGGTATCGACATTGCTGAATTGGTGAGAGACACACGCCATGGCATGTACAAAGCAGGTTTGTTGCCTGAGCGCATGGCGCTGATGGACAGAACCGCGCAGCAATGGAACAGTACGGCCACACCAGGCGAAGACTTGCCCGACATTTTGGCTGAAGTATCCAAAGAACACGGCGTGGCCATACCCTGCGACTTGGCATCTGCTGACATCTTGGTCACTGCAGCACCTGCGGAACTGGGGGAACACACCAAGGCGATGGCTGACGCCGCCAAAATTTTGAATCAAAGCGGTGTGCGTTGGACCATGCACCAAGAGGGTTTTGACGCCTCAAACATTGGTTTCAACAATGGTGATATTGCTCTGCAAGAAAAGCTCACGCGTGCGTTGATAGACACTGCCGTCAAGATTGGAGCGCACACCGTTCTCTTGCCCGAATGCGGTCATGCGTATGGCGCAGCGCGATGGGAAGCTGCCAAATGGTATGGCAAAGCATTGCCTGTGCGTGTGATTCACATGACAGAATTTTTAGACGAAATGCTGGCAAATGGAAAAATCAAGGTCAACAAAATCAAGCACACTGCAACCTTTCACGACCCCTGTCAGATTGTCCGAAGAGGCGGATTGGAAGCTGCTGCGCGGCGCGTGCTGAGCCAGTTGGGATTGGAGTTGGTCGAATTAGAAAGCCATGGGACCACTGGATTTTGCTGTGGTGGCGGTGGTGGGGTGGTGTCTAACCAACGCGCAGCGCCGTTGCGCCACAAAGTGTTTGCCATGAAGCAAGCCCAGGTTGAAGCAACCGGCACTCAGCACTTTGTGACCAGTTGTGGTCAGTGCCGCATCACACTTGAAATGGGTGCCAAAAATGCGAATTGGGACAAGAAGGTGGACAGCCTGCTGGAGATGGTGGCAGACAATATGGTGTTGTAATGAACGGCTAGTTTTAATTTTAAATTATCCAAGAAGCTGTGTATTGTTAGAAAAAGCTATATATTTGATAGCACTATAGGCAATAAATACGCCGGTTAAAGGCCAATTTTATATATAAAATGCTGCCAAAGACTGATACGAGCTAGTCAACTGAGCTAAAGGTAAACCAATGACGTATCACTGAAAAGTGTAGGGAATTTCCTTGGAATCTGATGCTATTCGCCAATGGTCTGGGTCATCATATTGATACGCTCTGTCTACAGCGTTGAGCAATACACCTGTTTCAGAACCGTAGTTCTGTACGCCGTGCCAAACTTGAGGTGGCACAACGACCAGCATGGGACGCTGTGCACCAATTTTGTATTCACTTAAGAGCCCATATGTTGGAGAGTCTTTACGCGCATCGTACAAAACAACTTTAAATTGGCCGGTCACAGCAAATAGTCTGTCCGTTGTTTTAGCATGCGCATGCCAGGCACTCAAGTGGCCTGACATCATGGTGGAGACAAAAACTTGGTCAACTTTGCTGTTATCCATTAACCATTCACTGCGCAACACTTCGGTTAAATGACCATAATCTGTCATCACAGGTTTAATTTCAATGACTTTGACACCCTCGATTTGCTTATAAGAACTTGATTGCCAAGATTTTGTGATGCTTTGGCCATCTTTCTGAGCGTCTTGCAGTAACCAATTTATATTTTCAATCATATCCAGCTCCGAATCGAATTTGCCACACAGATTGTCCAACCACACTACAAACCACGCCTTTTTCTAGCCATTCTAATGACTTCTCCTTTTCTAGGAAAACGCAGCCAATAAGCCAGATCAGGTGGAAAAATTTGCAGTTTAAATAATAGTTTTCTACCCATCAAACCCACTAAACGTTTAATAGCCAAGCCAACATTCATTGTGATCAAATTTTGCAGTTGTGCGCCGTATGCAGATGCGACAACTTGTCCAAGAGCCGCAGTATCACTGGCAATTTTGTACCATTGTTCGTGTTCTGCCATTTGCCGCTCTGAATAAGCATTCAGTCGTGTAGCCGAATTCAAAATCACAGCAGTTAGGACTGGATTGGCTAGTATCTTTGCGCGTGATTGATGTGCACGGTATAACCAATCTTGTGAAGGAATGCGGTGCAGTTCTTTGGAGAATTTCCAATCACCTACTTTTTCAATTAACGATTTTCTAAACAGCCAAAGGGTTGCTGGCACAACCATCCACGGTTGATACGCTTGTACTTCGCCTACGGTAGCGCCTGATAAAGAAAGTGGCGCATCAAAAGGCACCCACAGGGCTTGACTGAACACCAGATCAGCATCTGCTGTAACAAGCGCATCTAAACTGCATTGCAAATGATGTTCGCACCACATGTCATCATGGTTCAGGAATGCAATGTAATCTCCTTTGGCCAAGGACATCCCGATGTTATTCGGGCCTGTTTGCTCACCTACATTGCTTTCTAAATTGATGAATTGGATACGCGGGTCGTTGAAATTGTTAACCACTTGCGCAGTATCGTCCGTACAACAATCACCTACGACGATCAATTCCCAGTCTTGAAATGTGTTTTGAAGCAGCGACCCAATCGAGTATTGCAATAAATTGCTTCGATTGTAGGTCGCCATCACCACACTGATGGTGGGCTTATTTTCGTTATGCAAAGTCGGGCATTTTGTCAAAGTTCAAATACTGGTAAACCTTGCCGCTGGCAGCGGTCAACACGCCCATGTCCGCTAAATATTCTTCTTTGCTTGGAATGCGCCCCAGCTTGGAGCAAATGGCTGCCAACTCGGCAGATCCCAAATACACATTGCTGTTTTTACCCAATCGATTCGGGAAATTGCGAGTGGATGTGGAGAAGACTGTTGCGCCCTCTTTCACTTGGGCTTGGTTGCCCATGCACAAACTGCATCCTGGCATTTCCATGCGCGCACCGGCGCTGCCCAAGACGTTGTAATGACCTTCATCACTCAATTGATGGGCATCCATTTTGGTCGGTGGTGCAATCCATAATTTGACTGGAATGTCACGTTTGTTTTCCAACAATTTGGACGCAGCGCGGAAGTGACCAATATTGGTCATGCACGAGCCGATGAACACTTCATCAATTTTGGCGCCAGCAACATCTGACAAGGTTTTCACATCATCTGGGTCATTCGGGCAAGCCACAATGGGTTCATGAATCTCTGCCAAATCAATCTCTATCACCGCAGCGTATTCGGCATCTGCATCGCCTTTGAGCAATTGCGGATTCGCCAACCAAGCTTCTTGTGCGGCGATGCGGCGTGCCAAGGTGCGCTTGTCCTCGTAGCCATTGGCAATCATATTCTTCATCAACACAATGTTACTGTTGAGGTATTCAATGATGGGCTCTTTGTTCAAATGCACGGTGCAACCGCCAGCAGAACGCTCGGCGGAAGCGTCTGACAATTCAAATGCTTGCTCTACTTTCAAGTCTGGCAAGCCTTCAATTTCCAAAATACGTCCTGAGAAGATATTGACTTTGCCTTGCTTGGCCACAGTCAACAAACCCGCTTTGATGGCATACAAAGGAATCGCATTGACCAAATCACGCAAGGTGATTCCGGGCTGCATTTTGCCTTTGAAACGCACCAAAACTGATTCGGGCATGTCCAGCGGCATCACACCCGTGGCGGCACCAAATGCCACCAATCCCGAACCCGCAGGGAAACTGATACCGATTGGGAAACG
>CALMEI010000044.1 GCA_937863225.1 uncultured Polaromonas sp. | reverse complement strand
GGCTTTTTTGTTTACTTAACGGAACCATGACATGACAACAACAGATGCTAATTGGCTGGATGCCCATTGGATGCCTTTTACGGGAAATCGAAATTTCAAGGCGCATCCACGTTTGATGGCCAGCGCCCAAGCTTGCTATTACACAGACCAACATGGCAAGCAGATTTATGATGGTTTGTCTGGCTTGTGGTGCTCAGGTTTGGGGCATTGTCGCAGCGAGATTACCGACGCTGTGACGCGACAAATGAACACCTTGGATTATTCCCCTGCGTTTCAATATGGGCACAAGCTCTCTTTTGAATTGGCCAATAAGCTCAAAGAGCTCACACCGGATGGCTTGGACCATGTGTTCTTCACCAGCTCGGGCTCTGAAGCAGCTGACACATCACTGAAAATGGCGCGCGCGTATTGGCGCGCCAAAGGTCGGGCCAGCAAAACACGCTTGATTGGGCGCGAAAAAGGTTATCACGGGGTTAATTTTGGCGGTATCTCTGTAGGCGGTATGGTCGGTAATCGAAAAATGTTTGGGCAAGGGGTTGAGGCTGATCACTTGCCACACACGCAGTTGGCAGAACATGCCTTTACGCGCGGTATGCCCAAAACAGGAGCTGAGTTAGCTGATGATTTATTGCGTCTTATCGCATTACACGATGCGAGCAACATCGCTGCCGTGATTGTCGAGCCAATGTCGGGGTCTGCCGGTGTCATCATTCCGCCCGATGGTTATTTGCAACGGTTGCGCGAAATTTGCACCGCGAATCAAATCTTGCTGATATTTGATGAGGTGATAACGGGCTTTGGTCGCATGGGTGCTTACACCGGGGCAGAAGTTTTTGGTGTCATACCCGATATCATGAACGTAGCCAAACAAATTACCAATGGCGCACAACCCTTGGGTGCTGTTTTGGTCAAAAAAGATATTTATGACACCTTCATGGCGCAAGGTGGTCCTGACTACATGCTTGAGTTTGCCCATGGCTACACCTATTCAGCACACCCTGTGGCTTGTGCTGCCGGCTTGGCGGCATTGGACATTTTGGTGCGTGAGAACATGGTTGATAAAGTCAAAGCTCTGTCACCTAAATTTGAAACTGCCGTGCACAGTCTTCAGGGGGCGAAACATGTGACAGATATTCGCAACTTTGGCTTGGCGGCAGGATTGACGATAGCGTCACTGCCTGGCGAGCCAGCACGACGACCTTATGAAATTGCCATGGCAATGCTGGACAAGGGATTTTACGTGCGCTACGGCGGCGACACGATTCAATTGGCACCACCATTCATCTCGACACCTGCGCAAATTGACAGCCTTGTCAACGCGCTGGGAGAAACACTGAATCAAACTGCCTGACACCACCAATTTATGAAAACACTTCCGCTCATTCCCCATCTGATCAACGGCCAACGCATTGACATTGGCACACGCAGTCAAGAAATATTTAACCCTGCCACCGGCATGCCATCGGGACGGGTTGCGCTGTCAGACCAGACCCTTGTTGCGCAAGCTATTTCAAGCGCGCAAGCAGCCTACCCAGCTTGGCGTGCAACACCACCGCTGAAACGTGCCAGAGTGATGAGCCAACTGAAAAATCTGCTTGAGAAACATGCCGATCGCATTTGTGAGTTGGTCACAGCTGAACATGGCAAAGTGCTGTCAGATGCCATGGGCGAGCTGCAACGCGGCATTGAAAATGTTGAATATGCCAGCTATGCACCCGAACTACTCAAAGGCGAGCACAGTAAAAATGTGGGTCCTGCCATTGATTCGTGGAGCGAATTCCAAGCCTTGGGCGTTGTTGCAGGCATCACGCCTTTTAACTTTCCGGTGATGGTGCCATTGTGGATGTGGCCCATGGCCATTGCGTGTGGCAATACCTTTGTCTTAAAGCCTTCTGAGCGGGCACCGAGCAGTGCCTTGCTGGTCGCAGAGCTGGCACTTGAAGCCGGTTTGCCACCGGGTGTGCTCAATGTTGTTCATGGTGACAAAAACACGGTCGATGCCTTGCTGGACGATACACGCATACAAGCCATCAGTTTTGTTGGCTCAACCGCCATTGCACAAAGCATTTATGCACGAGGCACGGCCTCAGGTAAACGTGTACAAGCATTGGGGGGAGCAAAAAATCACGCAGTGGTCATGCCCGATGCCGACATTGCCAATGCTGTCAGCGCATTGATGGGCGCCGCCTATGGCTCATGCGGTGAGCGCTGCATGGCCATTCCATTGGTTGTTGCAGTGGGTGACGCCACCGCAGATGCGGTTGTAGCCAGCCTTAAAAACGAAATCATGAAAATGAAAGTCGGCCCTGGCAATGATGCTGCCAATGACATGGGGCCGCTCATTACCAAACAACACCTGGAAAAAGTCAGGGCTTATGTCGACTTGGGCGTTCAAGAAGGTGCAACTTTGGTGGTAGATGGGCGCAAACACGTCGTTCAAGGGCATGAACAGGGCTACTTCCTTGGACCTTGTTTGTTTGACCATGTGACGCCTGCCATGACCATATACAAAGAAGAAATTTTTGGCCCAGTGCTTGGCATTGTTCGCGTCAAAACGCTGCAAGAAGCCATGGACTTGATCGATGCGCACGAATATGGCAATGGCACCTGCATCTTTACCCGCGATGGTGAGGCTGCGCGCTACTTTACAGACAATATCTTGGTCGGCATGGTGGGTGTGAATATCCCGTTGCCCGTGCCCGTTGCCTACCATTCATTCGGGGGTTGGAAGCGGTCTTTGTTTGGGGATTTGTCGGCTTATGGACCAGATGCTGTGCGGTTTTATACCAAACGTAAAACCATCACGCAGCGTTGGCCCTCTGCGGGGGTGCGTGATGGAACTGTGTTTAACTTCCCAAGTAACAGATGAGTAACCGTTAAGTCAATGAAGCGTGGAGTTACCCGTCAATACATCGGTACTGGTTTGCAACTTAAAAAATCCTGATCCGCAAGTGCCTGCGCCAATTTCTGCAACGGTCGCCTCACGCACCGCTTCAATCTTTAAGCTCAGTCGTATGGCAATGCCGGCCAAGGGGTGATTGCCGTCCAAAACCACGTGTTCGGGGTAAATGTCTGTCACCACATAGACCGCATCTTTGGGCATGCTGGGCGTACAGCCGACAGGCATGGCGCTGCCCTCCAGCGTAAGCCCCTCTTCCAGCTCGTTTGGAAACAGCGATCGGGGTTCTAAAAACAAGAGTTGGTCGTTGAAATCGCCAAACGCGTCCTCTGGCTCCAAATGCAAATCAAGGCTGTCACCGGCTTTGTAGCCTTGCAGTGCCTCTTGCACTTTGACCAGCAAATCATTGCCGCCCACCAAAAACTCAACCGGTTCGTCTAAAACATCCAATTCTGTGCCCAATGTATCTTTCAGCGTCCATGTGAGGGCGACAACGCATTGTGGTGTGATTTTCATAGGACAATTGTCGCATGAACCAAGCCACTCAATCCACAGACCTGCCATTGCAACTTTTAGGAGGCATCAGCCCTGCTGAATTCATGCGCAAATACTGGCAGAAAAAACCCTGCATCATTCGCAATGCCATACCCAACTTCAAACCATTACTGTCGCGGCAAGCATTGTTTGCGTTATCGCAGAATCAAGATGTGGAGTCTCGACTCATTGTGTCCAATGGTGACAAGTGGACCTTAGCGCATGGCCCCATGACGGCCAAACAAATCCCATCTATCAAAAAACCAAATTGGACTTTGCTGGTTCAAGGTGTTGATTTGCATCACCAAGCCGTGAACGAATTGAAAAACCAATTTCGCTTTGCCCCCGATGCGCGGTTGGATGATTTGATGATCAGTTATGCCACAGATGGCGGTGGTGTGGGTCCGCATTTTGACAGCTACGATGTTTTTTTATTGCAAGCACACGGCACACGGCGCTGGCGCATCGGCAAGCAAAAAGACGGCACGTTGCAAGCCAATGTACCGCTGCGCATTTTGTCCAATTTCAAAGCCGAGCAAACTTTTGACTTAACACCGGGTGACATGCTGTATTTGCCGCCACGCTACGCGCACGATGGCGTGGCGATTGGCGAATGCATGACCTATTCGATTGGCTTCAAAGTCCCCAAACAAGTGGATTTAGGGCGTGAGTTGCTATTGCGTTATGCAGATGCCGTGGACGATGACAACATGCAGGATGACGATTCCAGAAATCCCATCAAAGTAAAACCTGAAGTGTTGTACCGTGATGCCCAACAAGAAGCGACACCAATGCCCGCGCAGATTCCACCGGCATTGCATGAATTTGCGCAACAAGCCATCGCCAAAGCCATGGCAGACCCACATGCATTGGCACGCCATTTGGGCGAGCACCTGTCTGAGCCTAAATCAAATGTGTGGTTTGATGCGCCTGATGACGCTGTGAAGTTAGCACGCAAGCGGGGTGTCAAACTTGCCCTGCAAAGCCAAATGTTGTTTGATGCGCGGCATATATTCCTGAATGGATCGAGTTGGCGCGCCGCCGGCAAAGACGCCAAATTAATGCAAAAACTGGCGAACCAGCGCTACTTAGATTCGTTTGATTTAAACAAAGCCAGCAACGATGCAATTAATTTGCTTCAAGATTGGCTAGAACAAGGTTGGATAGTGAATGCGTCGTAGTCGCATCACCTGCATCGAATGACCTAATACGCCACTGGCAAAGGGTCCAAGGACCGCCATATGTACCAAGTGGCCACGGTGCAAAATGGCGTCCACGCAGCCGCCACTTCACGCACCTCGTTGCGGCTGACTTTTTCACCTGAAAAGTAGGTTTTGCTGATGCCATTGATGAGTCCAATGTCATCCAGCGGCAACACATTGGGGCGCATCAAATGGAACATTAAAAACATCTCGGCTGTCCAGCGCCCAATTCCGCGTATGGCAACCAAATCGGCAATGATGGCTTCGTCGTCCATGGTTGCCAAGGTCTGGCTGTTGAGACTGCCCGAGTCAAAGTGCATCGCCAAATCCACCAAGTATTCCACCTTGCGTGCACTGAGGCCAGCGGCACGCATGTCATCCACTTTCAGTTTCAGCACATTTTTGGGCAGCATTTTTTTTGGCAGTTTTTCAAACCGATCCCAAACCGTTTGGGCCGCTTTGACAGAAATTTGTTGTCCTACGATGCTGCGTGCCAAGGTAGTGAATGCGTCGCCACGGGTGCTTAAACTCACATCAGGAAACTGCGCGATCAAACGCTTCATGACGCGATCTTTCTTCCCTAAATGTTTACAGGCTTCTTGCCAATATTCTGGTACTGTCATGATCTATCTGATACTCATCTTCATTCGCTGATACACCGATGCATTTAATTTGCTATATTTTTAATAGCACTATAGGCAATAAATACGCCGCCTACAGCCATATTTTTCATACATTTTACAAAAAACATCAAACCGATTCCCATGTTGTGCCGGTGGGTGAATCTTTGAGCACAATGCCTTGAGCCAGCAAAGCTTGGCGAATCTCATCTGCCAAAGCAAAGTTTTTGGCTTGCTTGGCTGCGGTTCGTGCTTGAATGTTAGCTTGAATCGTTGCTTCGTCAAGCGCCGTTTTCGCGCCTGCTTGTAAAAACAAACTGGGTGTGTTTTGCAGCAAGCCCAAGCAAGCGCCCAGCGCTTTCAAAAGACCAGCCAGTTGCGTCGATTTGCTGACGTTGACTTGCGCGGCCAAATCAAACAACACGGCAATCGCCTCAGGCGTACCAAAATCGTCGTCCATGGCGGCTTTGAATCGAGCGGCAAAAGGGTTGAGCCAATCAATTGTGACGTTATCGGGTTTAACCAAATCAAGCGCGGTATAGAGGCGCTTCAAAGCTGCCCGTGCATCATTCAAATGGGCATCGCTGTAGTTCAATGCGGTTCGGTAATGCACCCGAACTATGAAGTAACGCACTGTCTCTGGATCATACTTCGCCAAGACTTCACGAATCGTGAAAAAATTGCCCAAGCTCTTGGACATTTTTTCGTTATCCACACGCACAAATCCATTGTGAATCCAAACATTCGCCAGTGGCTTGCCATTCGCCCCTTCACTTTGGGCAATTTCATTTTCATGGTGTGGAAATTGCAAATCTGCACCACCACCGTGGATGTCAAATGTCTCGCCCAACAAAGCACAGCTCATGGCAGAACATTCAATGTGCCAACCAGGTCGGCCAGATCCGTAGTTGCTGGTCCATTTGGCATCTTCTGGCTCTGAAGGCTTAGCCGCTTTCCACAACACAAAATCAAGAGGATCTGCCTTGTCGTCTTGTACCGCCACACGTTCTCCAGCACGCAGCTCATCCACTGATTTACCCGAAAGTTTGCCATAACCAGGAAATTGCCGAACCGAAAAATTCACATCACCACTGGGGGCTTGGTAAGCCAAACCTTTGTGTTCCAATTTGGCGATCAAATCCAACATTTGCGGTACATATTCTGTTGCCCTGGGTTCATGGGTTGGCAACTCAATGTGCAAGGCACCAATATCTTCATGCATCGCAGCAATCATCTCATCAGTTAAAGCACGAATGGTGATGTTGCGATCCAAAGCGCGTTTGATAATTTTGTCATCAATATCTGTGATATTTCGCACGTATGTGACCTGGTAGCCACTGGCTTTTAACCAACGCTGTATCACATCAAACGCCATCATCATGCGCGCGTGACCAATGTGGCAAAGGTCGTATATGGTCATGCCACAAACGTACATGCGTACGTGGTTTGAATCAATCGCTTTAAAAGTTTCGATGTCTCGAGACAGGGTGTTGTAGATGCGCAAACTCATGTGTTTGATTTTACTGAAAGTTAAAATGTCATAGACCTGTTCATACGGGCATTTGAACAGCTACAATTGATAATAAGTTTAACCGTTTGCTTGATTGCTGGAGATTACCCCATATGCGTCGCTCTCAAAATTTTCAATTTAGTCTTTTGACATGCATATTGGCATTGTCAACTGCATTGTTTTCAGCTCATGCGCAAAGCAACGACATTGATGAAGTCAACCAACTGCTAAAGTCTGGCAAACAAGCACAGGCGCTGGCCAAAGTTGAGCAGTCTCTTAGCAGCAAACCACGCGATGCGCAAATGCGGTTTTTAAAAGGCGTTATTCAAACCGAAATGGGCAAACCCAACGATGCCATCAGCACGTTTACTAAGCTCATTGATGATTACCCAGAGCTGCCAGAGCCTTACAACAACTTGGCTGTTCTTCATGCAAGTCAAGGTCAATACGACAAAGCGCGTGCCGCATTGGAAATGGCCATTCGAACCAACCCAAGTTATTCGACCGCACATGAAAACCTAGGTGACATTTATGCCAATTTGGCAAGCCAGGCATACACCAAAGCGCTGCAAATGGGCGGTGCGAGCAACACCATACAACCTAAGTTGTCATTGATTCGCGAATTATTCTCGCCAACTGCGAAAGGTCAAAACCCGAACGTTGCCAAAGCACCAGCGACTGTGGCACCCGCTGCGCCAGTGGTTGCAGCTGTCACCAATCCTGTCACAGCGCCTGCTACAGCGCCTGCAGCCAAAGCACCCGCAGCAAACACTGCCCCAGTGGCTGCCAACAGCAACCAAGATTCTGCCGAACAAATTGAACAAGCGGTTCAGGCGTGGGCCAAAGCTTGGGCCAGCAAAGACATGAAAAATTATTTGGCTGCATACGGGAAAAGCTTTGAACCACCAAAAGGCCTGTCACGCAAGGCATGGGAAGAAGAACGTCGTGACCGCATCGTTGGCAAGTCACACATCAGTGTCAAGATCAGCAATTTAAAAGCCAACATCAATGGCGACACAGCTACAGCAAAGTTTCGTCAGGCTTATGACGCCGACTCGCTTTCAACTTCGAGCACAAAAACTTTAACACTCGCTAAAGCGGGTCAAAAATGGTACATCGTTAAAGAAGTCACCGGCGGTTGATTTGCGCGAGACGATTCCCCTATAATCTGTTTCAGTTTCAAACAAGAAAGACCCCGCTGGGGTCTTTTTGTATTTTTGAGCTTTCTTAATACCTTTATTTGCTACTTAACTCGGAGTTTTCACTTGGGCAGATTGTTGTACAGATTTGACGCTCTACTTTCAATCTTGCTGATCGGTGTCTTGCTTTGCTTTTCATCCATCTCTATTGCAAAAGATCTGCAGCAAGGTATTAGCAATACAGCAGCAAACCTGTCCCACATAAGACACGATTCACAGGCAGAAGCGCAGCTCATCTATATTTATTCACTGATTGGCGCAGGCAAGACCCGTCAGGCATTGGTGGCGGCTGAAAGATTGGTTAAGACTTACCCAAATTTTCAATTGGCGCATTTGGTACACGGCGATTTACTGAGTAGCCAAATCAGGCCAGTGCAAAAATTAGGAGACATTCCGAATACTTCCACGCCCGAGCTTAACGATTTGCGCGAAGAATCACTGCAACGCATCAAAGCCTTAAAGGAGCGTCCTCCAGCCGAAAGCTTTCCCTCACAATTTTTGACTTTATCCAAGCGCAACAAGCACGCCATCGCAGTTGATACATCTCGATCGCGTTTGTATTTGTTCAAGAATGACAATTCTCAAATGCGGCTGATTGCTGACTTTTACATTTCAGTAGGGAAATTAGGCGTTGAAAAATCACTTGAAGGCGACCAACGCACACCGCTTGGTGTTTACTTCATCACCAGCAGTCTCAATCCCAAGTCACTGAAAGACCTCTATGGAACCGGTGCATTGCCCATCAACTACCCCAACCCACTTGATACGCGCCGAGGCAAGACTGGCAGCGGTATTTGGCTTCACGGAACACCTTCAAATCAGTTCTCTCGTGCACCGAAAGCCTCAGATGGTTGTGTTGTACTGGCCAACCCAGATTTAAACTACTTACTGAGAGAAGTCAGTATTCGTACCACACCTGTGGTTATTTCTGAAAAACTAGAATGGGTTCAAAAGACTGGGCAAAAGCCAGAGGAAGTGCAATTTGTTGAATCTTTGCAAAATTGGCGATTGGCCAAGTCCAGCGCCGATTTTGATAAATTAATGGGGTTTTATTCGAAAGACTTTAGCAGTTACGATAAAAACCTCGTTCAATGGGCCAGCATTTTGGGTGAAGAAGTTGCTAAAAATAAGGGGCGCCGTATCTCCCTTTCCGAATTATCAATGATTCGTTGGGTTGATAAAGCAGACACCATGGTTGTGACATTTGATGAGTTGGCAGAAAAAGCGAAATCAGGGAAAACGAAACGTCAATATTGGACGCGCGAAGGCAAATCTTGGAAAAT
Source organism: uncultured Polaromonas sp. (assembly GCA_937863225.1). GTDB lineage: Bacteria > Pseudomonadota > Gammaproteobacteria > Burkholderiales > Burkholderiaceae_C > Aalborgiella. Next base: position 84,868 of record CALMEI010000044.1, on the reverse strand, counting down.
ATTTTTTGAAGGAGTTATTTAATGTCTGCGACTTGGTTTGCAAAGTTTTCATCGACTAGAATTTTATTTAAACCTGGTTTTACATGTGTTGCATTTATTTCTGCTGTGTTCATCACTGCAAATGTGCAAGCAGAAACTCTGCCACGGGTGCAATTCAAAACCAATATCGGCGCATTCACTGTTGAGTTGTACCCTGCAAAAACACCTAAAACAGTGGCTAATTTCTTACAGTACGTGAATGACAAGCACTACGATGGCACTGTTTTTCACCGTATCATCGATAACTTTATGGTGCAAGGTGGCGGATTTGACACCAACTACACAGAGAAAAAAACACGTCCACCCGTTGCGCACGAAGGTCAAGATGCCATTGCAAAAGGTGGTTTAAAAAATGTGGTTGGTACACTGGCAATGGCGCGGACAAATGACCCGCAATCTGCTACTGCGCAATTCTTTATCAACGTGAAAGACAATGCTTTTTTAGATCCTACGCCGATACCACCAGGTGACCCTGTTCCCGTTTTTGAATACCAAAACAAAACATATAAAAATGTACCGCGCAACCAATTGGTATCCTCACCTCAATTATTTGGTTATACCGTTTTTGGTAAAGTGGTTGAGGGCATGGACGTGATCGTGAAAATGAAATCAGTACAGACGGGTGCTGGTGGTCCATTTCCAAGCGATGTACCTAAAACACCTGTTGTGATCCAATCAGCAATCGTTGTCAAATAACACATCCGTGTAATCATTTACTTTGCAAATCAACATTTTTTTAATTAACTTAAAGGCCACTCCATGAGCAATCCACAAGTCGAACTTCACATCACAGGCTACGGTGTCATCACCCTGGAACTTGATCAAGACAAGGCACCAAAATCTGTTGCCAATTTTTTGAATTATGTGAACCAAGGACATTACAACAACACCGTTTTTCACCGCGTGATCCCAGGTTTCATGATTCAGGGTGGTGGGTTTGAGCCTGGCATGACACAAAAGTCATGCGCCGCCCCCATCAATAACGAAGCCAATAACGGATTGAAGAATTCAAACTACACAGTTGCCATGGCTAGAACTGGTGACCCACACTCAGCCACTGCACAATTTTTCATAAATGTTGCTGACAATGGATTTTTGAATCACACTGCGCCTACTGCTTCTGGTTGGGGATACGCGGTATTTGGAAAAGTTATTGCCGGTACCGAAGTTGTTGACAAAATCAAAACGGTTGCCACAGGACGCAAAGGGTTTCATGATGATGTACCGAAAGATGATGTTGTCATTGCCAAAGCAGTTGCCCTTTAATTTCTGCACTGCATGAACTCTACCCCTCCCAAATTGGTTGAGCTGATAGCTCCTGCAAATTGGGAAACGGTTGAATTTATTTCGGATTTGCATCTGAGTGAAACACAGCCAAAAACATTTTTGGCATGGCAGCGCTACATGGAAAGTACCACTGCTAGCGCTGTATTCATCTTAGGTGATTTATTTGAAGCGTGGATTGGTGACGATGTTGTTCGTTCTGATATCAGTGCGCAGTCAACAGATATCAACTTTGAAGAACAATGTGCACTGATATTGCAAGCTGTTGGACAACGATTAGATTTATACGTGATGCACGGTAATCGGGATTTTCTGATTGGTCATCGACTGATGTTGCTTTGCAATGCAACGCTCTTGAGCGATCCTACAGTCCTCCTCTTTCAAGGCCAGCGTACACTTTTGAGTCACGGGGATCAATTGTGTTTGACCGACACGCAATATCTGAACTATCGCCAAGTGGTAAGACGCCCTGAATGGATTGATGAGCAACTGTCAAAACCTATTGAAGTACGTAGAGAATTAGCGCGGCATATGCGATTACAAAGTGAGCAACATCACCTGATTGATGGCGTAGCAGCACATAATTCTTACCAATTTGATGTTGATGAATCTGCTGCCGCAGCATGGCTGATTGCAGCGCAAGCCAAAACTCTCATTCATGGGCATACCCATAGACCGCAAAACCACACTGCTCTGACCCATCAGAAAACGAATTTATTGCGCATCGTATTGTCGGATTGGGATATGGATAAACCATGCAAAAAAGCTGAAATACTTCGTTGGCAAAACCAAGAATTCAAAAGAATTGCTTGGCAATAAATTTTTGTGCTATAGTTGATTCATGAAAAAAATTTCGCTTGCTCTGTTGCTACCTCTACTGCTTACAATTTTTGGGCAGGATAAGTAGCGCTCGCGTAACACTTTCCATCAAAGCCCGTTAGCAAAATGCAACGGGCTTTTTTATTTTCTGTACTATATAACTCGACATTTCAGCGTTATTTTAAACAAGGACTACAAAATGGCAAATGATCAACTCATCATATTTGACACAACATTGCGCGATGGAGAGCAATCGCCTGGTGCATCGATGAATAAAGACGAAAAACTTCGCATTGCACGTCAATTAGAACGCTTGAAAGTTGATGTCATTGAAGCTGGATTTGCAGCAAGTTCCAATGGTGACTTTGATGCGGTGCAGTTAATCGCCAACAACATCAAAGATTCAACGATTTGCAGCTTATCGCGTGCCAATGACCGAGATATTTCGCGTGCTGCCGAGGCATTAAAAGGAGCCAATCGGGCACGTATTCATACATTTATCGCCACATCGCCATTGCATATGGAGAAGAAGTTGCGTATGTCGCCAGAGGAAGTTCTTGAACAAGCCAAACAATCCGTGCGATTTGCACGTAATTTAATTGGCGATATTGAATTCAGTCCAGAAGACGGCTACCGCAGCGATATGGATTTTTTGTGTCGTGTGCTCGAAGCAGTCATCACCGAAGGGGCTACGACCATCAATGTACCGGATACTGTGGGATACGCTGTACCTGAACTCTATGGCAATTTCATTAAAACTTTGCGTGATCGAATTCCGAACAGTGATAAAGCCATCTGGTCTGTTCATTGCCACAATGATTTAGGTATGGCCGTTGCCAATTCCTTAGCGGGTGTCAAGATTGGTGGCGCGCGCCAGGTGGAATGCACCATCAATGGCCTAGGCGAACGAGCTGGAAATTGCTCTCTTGAAGAAATCGTGATGGCGGTTCGAACTCGCAAAGATTACTTTGGGTTAAACATGAACATTGACCCCGTTCACATTGTCGCAGCCAGTCGCATGGTGAGCCAGACCACTGGGTTTGTTGTGCAACCAAATAAAGCAGTAGTTGGTGCGAATGCATTCGCACATGCCAGTGGTATTCACCAAGATGGCGTACTCAAAGCACGTGACACCTATGAAATCATGCGGGCTGAAGATGTGGGTTGGACTGCCAATAAAATTGTTTTAGGTAAGTTGAGTGGGCGCAATGCCTTCAAACAACGCTTGCAAGATTTAGGTGTGCAGTTGGAGTCTGAATCGGATATCAATTCTGCATTCGCCAAATTTAAAGAATTGGCTGATCGCAAAAGTGAAATTTTTGATGAAGATATTTTGTCCTTGGTATCTGACGAAAGTATTTCCCACGAGCTAGAACAGTATAGTTTTGTATCTTTATCTCAACACTCGGAGACTGGGGAGCTTCCACAAGCCAAGATAGTGTTCACAGTAAACGGCAAAGAAGTCACAGGTACTTCAACCGGAAATGGTCCAGTAGATGCGTCTCTGAAGGCCATCGAGACACATGCACAAAGTGGTGCTGAGATGGTGCTTTACTCGGTCAACGCGATAAGCGGATCAACCGAAAGTCAGGGAGAAGTGACAGTGCGTTTACAAAACAGTGGGCGTGTGGTCAATGGCGTTGGTGCCGACCCAGATATTGTGGTTGCTTCTGCCAAAGCGTACCTGAGCGCACTCAACAAGTTACAGAGTAAATCGGATCGAGTTGCCGCACAAGGCTAGGGTAATCCCTAATTAATTTTGTGGTAAATTAACAAAATATAGCAAGTCTTTGATATGACTTGCTATTTTTACAGAGTACACTCTATGCACTGCAAAACTTGGAGATGTAATCAATGACTACTGCACTAACTGGAATGACGTTCAGTACAAGGCATCCCCTGCGTTTTTCCTCTAGTTTGTTGGTAAAGTTTGCTTTCATTGCGACACTGGCCTTGGTCTTCTCTGCGCCAACACTCAGTTATGCCAAACAGACTAAGCCTCATGCTAGAAAAGATGTTTCGGCTCACATTAAAGTTGGTGCGAAGTTTAAAGGCGCAAAAAATTCGAAAATTTACGCCAAGTCAAATCAATCAAAGCATGGAAAGTTGACTTTAATCGGTCGCACCAAAGCTAACGACAAATTGTCAGTACGTGTGAAAGGTAATCGCGTTTTCATTCATCCGCGTTTGCTTAAAGATGCGAAAGGCAGACCTTTAAAAGGTAAAGCGTTGATTGCTGCAAAACGCAGAGCAATCATATTGGCTCCAGCGCCAGTCGTACAGCCAAAACCTTCTTTTGGTGAGCTGGCCGGTTTACATCAAACACAGGATGCACTTGAACTGAAATCAGGCGTAGCACTGGTGGTTGATCAAGATACCAAGGAAGTCTTATTCAGTAAGAATGATTCAGCAGTATTACCCATTGCCTCACTGACAAAATTAATGACTGGTCTGATTGTTCAAGATGCACGTTTACCATTAAATGAAATCATCACAATCACACAAGACGATGTGGACACTGAAAAAGGTAGCCGCTCCAGATTGGTTGTCGGAACAAGTTTAACGCGAGGTGAAATGTTGCATTTGGCGTTGATGTCCAGCGAGAATCGCGCAGCGAATGCACTTGGACGCACATATCCCAATGGGCTCAATGACTTTGTTCGACTAATGAATGCAAAAGCAAAATCCCTTGGAATGCGAGACACCATATTTGTTGAACCTACTGGCTTGTCCAGTAAAAATCAGTCCAGTGCGCATGACTTAGCTTTGCTGGCCAGTGCTGTTTACCAAGATGCTGTATTGCGTAATTACTCCATTTCCCCAGGCTATGAAGTTGCAGTGGGTGAAAAAACATTACAGTTCAATAACACGAATAGATTAACCAAGAACCCCGACTGGGACATTGGTTTACAAAAAACGGGTTACATATCAGAAGCTGGGCGTTGCTTAATCATGCAGACCAAAATTGCAGGTCGCAAGTTGATCATGGTTTTCCTTGATTCGGCTGGTAAATTCAGTCGTTTAGGTGATGCCGAACGTGTGCGACGTTGGGTTGAATCCAACCCTCAAGCCAGTGCACCACTACGCCTACCTAGACAAAGTTAAACCAATATTTCAGTTGTTGCCGTGATAGCCTAAAGCGGCCGAAATTTCTTTTGCAGTAACTTGGAGTTTTGCTAACCAAGTTTCATCAATCCGATCTGCTGGTGCTGATATAGATAAACCTGCAACAAGCTTGTTTTGATCGTCATAAATTCCAGCAGCCATACAACGAACACCGATTTCCAACTCTTCATTGTCACGCGCGATGCCATATTGACGCACTCGGGATAACTCTCTCTCCAATGAACGCAAATCTGTCAAGCTCGTCTTGGTATGCCCCACTAATCCTGTCCGATTTGCATATGCTCGAACTTTGTCGTTGTCATCTACAGCTAAAAATAATTTACCTACTGAAGTTAAATGCAAAGGAGCACGGCCACCAATTGCTCGAACCACTTGCATACCGGATCGTTCACTGTATGCGCGTTCAATATAAACAATTTCATCACCTTGCCGCATCGACAAATTGACTGGCTGCTGGATCAACTTATGCAATTCGCGCATTGGTATCAACGCCGCTTCGCGCACATCAAGTCGATTTTTCACAACATTCCCTAGCTCCAGCAATCGCATACCCAAACGATAGCTGCCCGTTTCAGGACGTTCAACATAGCGACCCAGTGACAAATCATTCAAAATGCGGTGTGTAGTCGATGGATGCAAGCCTGCATTTTGACTCAATTCTTTCAAAGACATTGCTTCGTCTCGACTCGCCAAAATATCGATTAACTTAAACATCCTCTCAAGCACTTGTATGCTGGGACTTAAATTCATGGAAATTGTGTTTTTATTCTCAAAATCATTCATTTTTAGAAACGCAATGTGCCGCAATGATACGTACGACTTTGAAAGAATTTTACCATGTGAAATTTTATGTGGCATTTGAATCAGATTGATTACACGACAATAACTACAAGTGCTGCCACATGGTATTTCTGAATTGCCATACTGGTGATGGTTTTTTGATTGCCTCAACAGTGCGTTTACTGAAATGATCACGAGGCATTACTTTAGCCCCGAGTGAAGCCAAATGGGCGGTCTCTTGTTGACAATCAATCATTTCAATGTGATTTTCACGGCAAAAGCAAACCAATGCAGCGACGGCAATTTTAGAAGCATCGCTAACATTTGCAAACATCGACTCACCAAAAACTGCCGTGCCAATATTGACCAAATACAAACCACCGGCCAGTTTGTTATTTATCCAAGTTTCGACACTGTGTGCGTAACCGGCTTGATGCAAAGCAATATAAGCATTCACCATTTCAGACCCAATCCAAGTCCCGCCCTGCCCTTTTCTTGGTTTGCTCGCACATGTTTGAATGACCTCTTCAAAATTGCAATCTATGCGAATTTCACACTTTGCTGCGCCGTGTTGGTCTGATATAAATCTTTTAAGTGTTTTCTTTAGTGACTTGTGTAACTTAAAGTCCGTCACTTGCAATACCATGCGCGGATCTGTACTCCACCACAATACAGGTTGACCTTCACTGAACCACGGGAATATACCGTTCGAATATGCATCTAACAAAGTCGCGGTATCTAAACATCCACCGACCGCAAGCAATCCTGGATAGGGGCTGTCATGCCCCATTGCATCCACTATCGGCGGAAAATCTTCTCCATCTTTCAACCATTTAATTGGAGTTTGTATTGATTTATTTTTAGATTTCATACTAAAAATAGCGCATACACACTGTAAATATTAAATATTTTGCTATAAATATTATAGCTATAAGAAATCTTGCTCTGTTGCTGCTAACCACTCTAATTGCCACTTGTTAGACAACACATTTTGAAGCCATAGCACACAAGTTAAGGTTTTTGCGTCGGTAACCATACCGTTCCCACAACAAGTCAACAACTCATCAGGACTCATGGTAAAAACATCCAATGATTCACCATCATCAAGTTGCCGCGTGCCTTGCTTGAGGCCTTTTGCAAAGAAAATATGGATGATTTCGGTTGAATAAGCGATACACAAATGCATAGAGCCAGCATAGGCCCAGAAAGAAGCACTGTATCCAGTTTCTTCCAGCAATTCACGCTGACCACAGAATTGCGGGTTTTCGCCCGCCTCCAATTTGCCTGCTGGAAACTCTATCATTACCATGTTGACAGGATACCTGTGTTGCCGCTCTAAAACGATGCGTCCATCGTCGAGCATTGCGATAACGACCACCGCGCCCGGGTGTACAACATACTCTCTAGTTGCCACGTTACCATTGGGCAAACGAACAGTGTCTTTCAACACTTTTAGAAAATTACCAGCGTATACCTGTGTGCTGTTGATTTTTGTTTCTACCAAATGCTGATCATTCGCGCTAGTCATAGATCAGCGATGTTTCAACAAATACCTGTATACAAAACCTGGAAATGCACTGGTCACAAACAATGCCGAAGTAATGGCGTAAAACTCCCACCCCTGAGAAGTTATTTGTCCTGATTGACGTTCTATCAACAATGCCATAGCACCAACAAAAAAATAGAACACAACCATTTCCAATAAACGCGTACCTAGGCTCTTAGTTACCTTTATCGGAAAGAACAATAGCAATTTTTGGTTGAAAAAAGGAACATTGGCAGCGATGACTGTCACGAACAAAATAAACCATACAGAAACCGTTTGATTCATTTTTGTTCCTTAACTGTCATGATCGTCTGATTATGTATTTAATGTTCTTTTGATTGCTTCGGTGCACATAGACATCAATCCACTTGGAAATAAGCCCAATAACAATACCAAAGCACCATTAAACATAAGAACCAAACGCACATCGGTGGGAGCGACAACAACGCTGGATGTGATGGGCGCATCGAAGTACATTACTTTAACGACACGTAAATAATAAAAAGCGCCGATCAGTGACATCAACACTGCAAATACCGCCAAACCGATTGAAGCAACTTGACCTGATGATATTAAAGCTTGCAATACTGATAATTTCGCATAGAAACCAACCATTGGTGGAATGCCAGCAAGGGAAAACATGCAAATGGCCATGATACCTGCATACAAAGGACTGACTTGATTCAGTCCAGCCAAATCAGATATCTCTTCGCTCTCGAATCCTTCACGCGCCAAAATCATAATAACACCGAAGCTTGCCAAAGTAGTGAGGACATAGGTCATCACATAGAACATGGAAGCACCATATGCACTTGTTGTTGAAAAGGTATTGCCATTAACGACACCAGACAACAAACCTATCAATACAAAACCCATTTGCGATATGGTGGAAAAGGCAAGCATACGTTTAAGGTTGGTTTGTGCAATAGCTGCCAAATTTCCAACCAATAATGAACCTACCGCTAATATCATCAACATTTGTTGCCAATCAAAAGCTAAGTGCAACAAACCCTCTACCAATAAACGAATAACAATCGCAAAAGCCGCTAGTTTCGGAGCACCACCAATCATCAAAGTTACTGAAGTAGGTGCGCCCTGATAAACGTCAGGAACCCACATGTGAAATGGAACCACACCCAATTTGAATCCCAAACCAGAGACGATGAATACCAAGCCAAAAACCAGTACCTCTTTATTGACTGCACCCGAGCCAATCGCTTTCATAACACCGCTCACATCCAAACTGCCCGTCGCACCATAAGTCATAGATAAACCATAAAGTAACAAGCCACTGGCAATTGCACCCAGTACAAAATACTTCATGGCAGCTTCGGATGATGTGGCAAAGTCTCGGCGCAGTGCCACCAGTGCATAGCTTGACAATGTCAATAACTCCAAGCCCATGTAGATGACTAAAAAGTTGCTTCCAGAAATCATCACAAACATACCCAGAAGTGAAAACATGGCTAATGTAAAGTACTCTCCACCACGTAACATACCCCTGTCAGCTGAATAAGGTCGTCCATAAACCATGGTCACCATCATGGCCAAAGATGCCGCACACTTCAGCCAATTTGACATGGGATCACTCACGGTCATACCACCAAAACCATACATCGTTTGACCATCAACCGCACTTAGAGCTGAAAGCACTGCGACCACGCCCAAGGTTAAAAGCGTCAATATATAAGTAGCTGTGCGTCTTGTACTTTTCACAGACAAGTCAATCAATGTGATGAGGCAAGCCATCACCATCAGTACTATTTCCGGGTAAACGACCATCCAACTTAGTTTATCAATCATCTTTATTCTTCAGTTTGTCGTGTAGGCTATGCTATGTATTTAAGAACTCAGTTAAGTTTAGATACAGCGATGTGTTTTAGCAAATCTGTCACAGAAGCGTTCATCACATCGGTGAATGGTTTTGGATACAATCCGATCCAAAGTACACCAATCGCAAGCAACGCCATGACCAAAAATTCACGCGCGTTGATGTCTGTCAATTCTTTAACATGTTTGTTAATGATTGGTCCTAGATATACTCGCTTATACATCCACAAGGTATAAGCAGCGCCAAATATCAAGGCCGTTGCAGCTGCAAATCCGATTGCAAAATTGGCTTTGACAGCACCTAAAATCACCATCCATTCACCCACAAATCCAGCGGTTCCCGGCAAGCCGCAATTGGCCATCGAAAACAACAATACAAATGCGGCGAACTTTGGCATGGTTTTCACAACACCACCGTATGCCGCTATTTCGCGTGAATGCATCCGGTCATATAACACACCAATGGCTAAGAACATGGCTGCCGATACAAAACCGTGAGAAATCATTTGCACAATGCCACCAGCAACTCCGAGCTCATTAAAAATAAAAAAACCGAGTGTGACAAACCCCATGTGCGCAACAGATGAATAAGCAACCAGTTTTTTCATGTCTTGCTGTACCATTGCGACCAGTGCAACATAGATGACAGCAACCAAAGACAGTGCAACCATCAACCAAGCCCATTCATGTGATGCATCTGGAGCAATCGGCATAGAAAACCGCAAGAAACCATAAGCTCCCAGCTTGAGCATAATCGCAGCCAATACGGCAGAACCACCAGTTGGCGCTTCTACGTGAACATCCGGCAACCAAGTATGAACTGGCCACATCGGGACTTTGACAGCAAAAGCAGATAAGAATGCAAAAAACAGCAAAGTTTGCGCTGTACTACCAAGTGGTAATTGATGCCAAGTTGCAATATCAAAACTGCTACCTGATTTTGTGTACAGATAAATTAAAGCCACCAGCATGAGCAATGATCCAAGCAAGGTGTACAAAAAGAATTTGAAAGCAGCATAAATCTTGTTCCCGCCACCCCAAATGCCAATGATTAAATACATTGGTATCAAAGTTGCTTCAAAAAACACATAGAACAATAAACCATCTAATGCGCAAAATACACCAATCATCAGACCACTTAAAATTAAGAAAGCCGCCATGTATTGGTTAACGCGAACGGTAATCGATTCCCAAGATGCAATGACAACAATCAATGTAATAAAAGCAGTCAACAATACAAACCAAAAAGATATGCCATCCACGCCCAAGTGGTAATTCACATTGAAAGTGGAAATCCAAGATTCTTTTTCAACAAACTGCATTGCTGAGGTGTTGAGCTTGAAGCGGTCATAGAGCGGTAGCGTCAGCAAAAAACTCACGAACGCACCTACCAATGCGAACCAACGAACTGCCTTCGTTTGATCATCCCGACCTAAGGCTAACAGCACAACACCAAAAAATATTGGTGTCCAGATTGCGAGACTTAACAAACCCATTTCATCTTTCCTTATTGGTACGGCTATTTAATCAGCAATTGATTGAGAATCGGATAACCAACAAAATAGGTCATCAATACAAAAACACCCGCGATCATCCAGAAGGCATAGTGATAGATATAACCCGTTTGGACCCGTCGGACTAAACCAGAAATTAAGTTGATCAGTTTCCACGATCCGTTTACAGCACCACCATCAATGACTTTTCTATCGTTTGCCCAAAGCAGTGCGCCTAATTTACGTGCGCCAGCAGCTAATACATTCTCATTGAACCAATCAAAATAGTATTTATTTTCCAGCAGGGTGAAAATTGGTTTGAATATGCGTTGAATCGCAGAGGGCAATGCCGGATTAATCATGTACATGTAATAAGCAGAAGCAACTCCCGCAAAGGCCAACCAAAACGGCAACGTAGTTAGACCATGAACCGCCATTTCCATTGCGCCATGAAATTTTCCCGCCAGAACACTCATTGCAGGGTGCTTCGATGTATCAATAAAAATAGCATCCTTAAAAAAATCTCCAAAAAGCATGCCATTGATGGTAAGGTAACCAATCAATACCGAAGGTATCGCCAGCAAAATTAGGGGCATGGTAACTACCCAGGGGGATTCATGTGGTTTGTGGTCATCTGAATGATCACCATGTGCATCATGGTCAGAATCGTGGTGTGTATCATGATGGGCATCAGGGTTTTGATCAAACCGTTCTTTGCCATGAAATACCAAAAAGTACATGCGGAATGAGTAAAACGCAGTCACAAACACACCCGCTAAAACAGCAAAGTTAGCAAACCCAGCGCCCCATAAATGGCTTTCGTGCACAGCTTCAATGATGCTGTCTTTTGAATAAAATCCCGAAAACAATGGCGTACCAATCAATGCCAATGAACCTATCAATGATGTCATCCAGGTAATCGGCATGTATTTACGCAAGCCTCCCATCCAACGAATATCTTGGTTGTGATGGACACCCATAATGACCGAACCCGCTGCCAAGAACAACAAAGCTTTAAAGAATGCGTGTGTCATTAAATGGAATACGGCTACTGAATATGCCGAAACGCCTAAAGCCACAGTCATATACCCCAGTTGAGACAAAGTTGAATACGCCACAACGCGTTTGATATCGTTTTGGATAATTCCCAGGAAGCCCATGAACAGGGCTGTTATCGAACCAATGACGATGATAAAACTCAAGGCAGTATCACTTAATTCAAATAAAGGTGACATGCGTGCCACCATGAAAATGCCTGCAGTAACCATGGTTGCTGCGTGAATCAAAGCAGATATCGGCGTAGGACCCTCCATCGAATCAGGTAACCACACATGCAATGGGAACTGAGCACTCTTACCCATGGCTCCGATGAACAAACAAATGCAAATAACTGTTATCAGCATCCAATTAGTTCCAGGAAAACTTAACTTTGCCAGATCACCTGCTTTGCTGAATATTTCGGTGTAATTCAAGGTACCAGCAAAGGCAACGATTAAACCAATCCCGAGAATAAAACCGAAATCACCAACACGATTTACCAAAAAGGCTTTCATGTTAGCAAATACCGCTGTTGGTTTGTTGTACCAAAAACCAATCAACAAATAGGACACCAAGCCAACAGCTTCCCAGCCAAAAAACAACTGCAGCAAGTTATTGCTCATGACAAGCATCAACATGGCAAAGGTAAATAACGAGATGTAACCAAAGAAACGGTTATAGCCGTCGTCGTCTTCCATGTAGCCCATGGTGTAGATGTGCACCATCAGTGACACAAATGTCACTACACACATCATCATTGCGGTTAAACCATCGACCAAGAAACCCACTTCCATTTTCAATCCACCGACCACCATCCATGTGTACAAGGTTTCATTGAAACGTGCCCCGTCTTGTATAACTTTCAGCAGAATAGAAGCTGATAGCACAAAAGAGATCAGCACACCTAAAATGGTTAAGGTGTGACTCCAACGGCGTCCGAAAAAATTTCCTCCCAATGCTGTTCCAAACACACCAGCCAATATGGCCCCAGCCAAAGGCGCCAAAGGAATTGCTAGTAAGGTGGATGCGGATAGCGTTGCACTCATCGTTTTAATCTCGTTTTAATTCGTTAGCCTTTGAGCGTATCCAGCTCATCAACGTTGATGTTTGATTTGTTACGGAACAATAAAACCAATATGGCAAGACCAATTGCCGATTCAGCTGCAGCGACGGTCAAGATAAAAAAGACGAATATTTGCCCATGCATGTCACCCAAGTAATGAGAAAAGGCAACAAAATTGGTATTAACAGCCAGTAACATCAGTTCAATCGCCATCAACAGCACGATGATATTTTTTCTATTTAAAAAAATACCAATGATAGACAACGCAAATAGCATGGCACCTAAAACCAAGTAATGTGACAAGCTTACTGTCATGCTTTTTTCTCCTCACTGACAACCTCAGCAACTGGCGCGTCGATTACAAATGGTTGTGTTGCATTCATTTTGATAACTTCCATACGGTCGCGCGACTTGATGCGAACTTGATCGCCAGGATCAGTATGTTTGCTGTCTTTTCGCTGACGCAGCGTTAAAGCAATGGCTGCAATAATGGCAACCAATAAAATTACTGCCGCAATTTCAAGTGGGTAAAGATATTTTGTATACAGCAAAACACCCAAATCTTTGGTGTTATTCGCCTGCACAACAGTATTAGCGGTTTGTATAGTGTTGGGGGGTTTTACTTCCTCAACAATGTGAAAACCGCCCATCAAAACAGCTGACATTTGCAAAATAATGATGGCACCAAAACCTGCAGCCAATGGAAAATGTTTCCAAAACCCTTGTCTGATACTGTCGAGGTTAATGTCCAACATCATCACGACGAATAAAAACAACACCATCACCGCACCAACATAGACCAATACCAAAGCAATACCTAAAAATTCAGCCTTTAACAAAATCCAGATTCCAGCAGCCTGAAAAAACGCAAATACCAAAAACAAAGCTGCGTGCACAGGATTTCTAGCCGTGATGACACGAAATGCTGCAAACAGCATGAGTGCGGAGAATAAGTAAAAAAGTCCTGATTTAACGTCCATGAATAATTTTTCTCAAATTGGTCTTGTAGTCACTTTGCCTTATCGGTACTTGGCATCCGCACTGCGATTTGCAGCGATTTCAGATTCATAACGATCGCCAACAGCCAATAACATTTCCTTGGTGAAATACAAATCTCCACGCTTTTCACCGTGGTATTCCAAAATGTGTGTTTCAACGATGGAATCAACTGGGCAACTCTCTTCACAAAAACCGCAAAAAATGCACTTGGTCAAATCGATGTCATAGCGACTGGTACGGCGACTTCCATCATCTCTGGTTGTCGATTCGATGGTAATGGCCATGGCTGGGCACACTGCCTCGCACAATTTACAAGCGATGCATCGCTCTTCACCATTTTCATATCGACGCAATGCATGCAGGCCACGGAAACGAGGGCTTAAAGGCGTTTTCTCTTCAGGAAACTGCACTGTCACTTTTGATCTGAACATGAATTTGCCAGTCAAGACCATGCCCTTGAAAAGTTCAACGAGCATGAAACTCGATAAAAACTCTTTTATCGAAAAAGCAGTTGTATCGGTTTTATTTTGTGTCATGGCAGAATCGGTAGTTTGGGTCGTAATCATTGACATCTCACCTTACTTCCAAATATTCCAAGAGGTTTGCATCCAAGCACCGACCACCAACAACCAAATTAAAGTGACTGGAATAAATATCTTCCAACCCAAACGCATAATCTGGTCATAACGATAACGGGGAAATGTTGCACGCACCCAAATAAACAATGTCACTACAAAGAAAGTTTTCGCGCCCAGCCAAATCCAACCAGGTATCCAATCTAAGGCCGCGATGGGGGACAACCAACCACCCAAAAACATAATGACTGCCAATATTGACACCAACCACATGTTGGCATATTCAGCCAAATAGAACATGGCATATGACATGCCGGAGTATTCAACCATGTGACCTGCAACGATTTCTGATTCACCCTCAACCACATCAAATGGATGGCGATTAGTTTCTGCCAAACCAGAAATAAAATAAACCAAAAAGATGGGCAACAACGGCAACCAGTTCCATGATAAAAAATTCAAACCCATGCTGACAAACTGTCCTTTGCCCTGCCCAGTGACAATGTCTGTCAAATTCAAACTGGCGGAAACCATCAACACGACGACCAAACAAAAGCCCATGGCAATTTCATAACTCACCATTTGAGCAGATGCACGCAATGCACCCAAGAAAGCGTATTTAGAATTGGAAGCCCACCCGGCAATGATCACGCCATAAACTTCCATGGATGTAATGGCCATCACAAACAACAAACCGGCATTGATGTTGGAAAGCGCGACTTCTGGTCCAAATGGAACGACAACCCAAGCTGCCAACGCTGGCATGATGGTTAAGATAGGCCCCAGTAAAAACAAACCTTTGCTGGCAGCAGTTGGAACCAGTATTTCTTTGGTCAACAACTTCAGGGCATCGGCAATCGGTTGCAATAAACCCAAAGGACCTACACGATTAGGTCCAACGCGAATTTGAATCCAGCCAATCAGCTTACGCTCCCACAGCGTGAGATAGGCAACCAAGGCAAACAGTGGCAACACAACCACGATGATTTTGATGAGGTTCCACACCACTGGCCAAGCCATGCCTGACCACCAAGTAGCATTGATCATACCTAGTCCCGAGTTGTAGATGGCATCGATCATGCTCTCACCTCTTGATTTGCTAAGGTATGCATTTTTGCGTCTGCTGTTGCCTGCAAAGCTTTTGCACGCCGTACGATACCGTCTAACTGGTAAATACTGGCTGTCACAGGCGCCATATTACTGTTCGAAGTTTGCGCCTTGGCATCAGCTAGATTGCTCAAACTGCAATTTACAGCTGTTTGAATATCAGCATGTTGTGCTTGCAATTGTTTCAACACATCTTGCGAGCTTTCAAAATCGAATCCATGCACATTCAACATATTAGCCAATACACGCAACACTTTCCAAGCTGGACGCGTTTCGCCTAAAGGTTTAACCACTGCGTGAAAACTTTGCAAACGACCTTCGGCATTGACAAAACTACCTGAAGTCTCTGTAAAAGGCGCAATTGGAAGCATCACATCACAAACATCCATATTTGCTTTAAATGGATTCAGACTCACTACCATTTGTGCGTGCGTCAAAGCGTCTTTAGCGCGCTTACCAACAGCCGAATCAAACTCAGGCTCATTGTTCAACATCAACACCGCCTTCAAGCTTGGGTTAGACGATTGCAGCATTTGACTTGCATTCAAACCGTCTTTCATTGGCTGGGCACCAACCCATTGTGCACCCACTGTGTTTGCAGCTTCGGTCAAATAGCCGACGCTTGCACCTGTGTGCAGACCAATCCAATTGGCCAATGACAACAAGCTAGATGCATTTGAATGATGTGCAGCTAAATTACCCAGCAATATGGCTTTGCGCTCGCCACTTAGCAGAGAGCTCGCAATTGTTTTTGCTTCGTTAGAGATTGAAGTTGTGACAAAAGGCGCTTCCTTATTCAGTGCGCTCGCAATGGCTGATGCTATTTCTGCCAATTTAGATTGCCATGCATTATATGCATCAATTATGGCTGTAGCCGGCGTACTTATTTCCTGAGGTGCTATATTATTAATAGCATCAATGGAATCACCCAAAGTGTGTACAACCGCACCTTTGCGAATGGCTTGCCTGATGCGTTGTGCAAACAGGGGGTGGTCTTTGCGAATATTTGACCCAATGATCAATGCACGATCAAGGTTGGACAACGACGCAATGCTGGTACCTAGCCAACGCACACCAGCAAAAGCCGGAAACTCCGCATGTCGTAAACGGTGATCTACGTTATCACTGCCTAAACCTCGCATCAGGTTAGTTGCCAAGTGCAACTCTTCAACGGTTGAATGTGGACTCAACAATGCGCCCAAGCTGGCAGCACCATGATCAGCCTTGATTTGTTTCAAGCCATTGGCCACATACTCCAACGCAGTTTGCCAATCTACTTCTTTCCATACGCCACCTTGCTTGAGCATAGGGGTGGTTAAACGCTCATCGCTGTTCAGTGCTTCATATGAAAATCGGTCTCGGTCTGCAATCCAACACTCATTGACGTCTTCATTCTCTAAAGGAACAACACGCATCACCTTGTTGTTTTTAACTTGCACAATCAAGTTCGCACCGGTCGAATCGTGCGGGCTGATGGATTTGCGTCGGCTTAATTCCCAAGTGCGTGCACTGTAGCGGAATGGCTTACTGGTTAGCGCACCCACTGGACAAATGTCTATCATGTTGCCTGACAATTCTGAGTCAATGCTTTGACCCAAAAACGTTTCGATTTCAGCATGTTCCCCACGGTGCGACATGCCCAATTCCATGACACCAGCAATCTCTTGCCCAAAGCGGACACAGCGCGTGCAGTGGATACAACGACTCATCTCTTCCATGCTGATGAGTGGACCCACATCTTTGTGTGCAACGACACGTTTTTCTTCCTCGTAGCGGGACTTGGTGCCACCATAGCCCACTGCCAAATCTTGTAATTGGCATTCGCCGCCTTGATCGCAAATTGGGCAATCGAGTGGGTGGTTAATGAGCAAAAACTCCATCACAGATTTTTGTGCTTTGATCGCTTTGTCAGATTTGGTGCGAACAATCATGCCCTGCGCGACGGGTGTTGCGCAGGCTGGCATGGGTTTGGGCATTTTCTCCACATCTACCAAGCACATGCGGCAACTGGCGGCAATGCTTAATTTTTTGTGATAACAAAAATGCGGAATATACGTACCCGCTTGTTCAGCGGCGTGCATGATCATGCTGCCTTCGGTAGCGTGTACTTTTTTGCCGTCTAATTCAATTTCGATCATGTTGTTTATGCTTGAAAAGTTTTTTTGGCACTTATCATCTGGTCGCTAAATTTAAAGTTCTTCATCACAGAGTAATTAAACATAGCTCTGCACCACACATTTTTGATGTTCAATGTGGTGTACAAATTCGTCTCTGAAGTGTTTGATCATGGCGCGCACTGGCATAGCTGCCGCATCGCCCAAGGCGCATATTGTGCGACCTTGTATGTCGTCAGATACTGAGTTCAATAAATCGATGTCGCTGAGCTTGCCTTGTCCGTTTTCAATGCGATCCACCATGCGCGACAACCAACCGGTGCCCTCACGGCAAGGGGTACACTGACCACACGATTCGTGCATATAAAAATAGCTCAGGCGCTGCAAACTTTTCACCATGCAACGGCTATCGTCCAAAACAATCACTGCACCCGAACCCAACATTGAGCCAGCTTTGGCAATTGAGTCATAGTCCATGGTGCAATCCATGATGATGGATGCTGGCAACACAGGTGAAGATGAACCCCCAGGGATTACTGCTTTAAGCTGACGTCCTTTGCGCACGCCACCAGCGAGTTCCAATAATTTTGAAAACGGTGTTCCCAATGGAATTTCGTAATTACCAGGCTTTTCTACGTCACCACTGACTGAAAATATTTTTGTACCGCCATTGTTGGGTTTGCCACATGCCAGATAGGCAGCGCCTCCGTTGCGAATAATCCATGGCACAGCTGCAAATGTTTCCGTGTTATTAATCGTGGTGGGTTTGCCATACAGACCAAAACTTGCGGGAAATGGCGGTTTGAATCGTGGCTGGCCCTTTTTGCCTTCAAGCGATTCCAATAATGCAGTTTCTTCGCCGCAAATATAAGCACCAAAGCCATGTGCAGCATGCAACTGAAAGCTGTAGTCGCTGCCTAAAATGTTATCTCCAAGATACCCTGCAGCGCGCGCTTCTTCAAGGGCTTCTTCAAAACGCTCATACGTTGCAAAAATTTCACCGTGTATATAGTTGTAGCCAACCTTGATGCCCATGGCATAGGCAGCAATAATCATGCCTTCAATGACGATGTGTGGATTGAACTGCATGATGTCCCGATCCTTGCAAGTACCTGGCTCGCCTTCGTCAGAATTGCAAACAAGGTACTTATGACCCGGAAATGTCCGTGGCATGAAGCTCCACTTCAAACCGGTAGGGAAGCCTGCGCCACCGCGTCCACGCAAGCCAGATTCCTTTACGGTCGCTATCACCTGGTCTTGCGTCATGGCTTCAGCACCTGCATCTTGCGATTTACCCAAAACCTTTCTTAATGCTTGGTAACCACCACGCGCGACATAATCACTTAAACGCCAATTGCTGCCATCTAATCCCGCCATGATTTGCGGCTCAATATGGCGACCATGGAACGACGTTTGCTCGCCAGTAGCAGCAAACTTGGCCAATACTTGATCGACTGCGGACATCATGCTTGCTCCTTCTGAGGAGTTGCGGTTACAGCAGAAGATGAACCGACACTGGAACCTGCACTTTCACGTAATCCATCGACCAGCGCGACCAAACGCTCAGTTGACATGAAGCTACACATGTCGCGGTCATTCACCAAAAGCACAGGTGAGTCAGCACATGCACCCAAACATTCACTTTGTTGTAGGGTGAATAAACCATCTGCGGTGGTTTGCCCCATTTTGATACCTAGTTTTACCTCAAGATCTTGCAATGCTTTGCCACCGCCACGTAATTGACACGGTAAATTGGTGCAAACATTCAACTTGAATTTGCCACAGGGTTGTTGGTTGTACATGTTGTAAAAGGTGGTCACTTCATGCACTGCCATGGCTGGCATACCCAAGTAATCTGCAATTTGGCGCTCACTGTCAGCGCTCACAAAACCTAGCTCTTGCTGAACAATTGCCAAGCATGCCATGACCGCGGACTGTTTTTGATCAGCTGGGTATTTGGCCACTTCGCGAGCAAAACGTGCAACGGTTTGTTCGCTTAAATTCATTAATGGATTCATCTGGGGATTCATTTTCATCGGTCAATCTCCCCAAACACAATGTCCATCGTTCCAATAATCGCTACAGCATCTGCAATCATGTGCCCCTTACCCACTTCATCCAAAGCCGCCAAGTGTGCAAAACCTGGTGCACGAATTTTTAACCGATAAGGTTTATTGGCGCCATCGCTCACCATGTAAATACCGAACTCGCCTTTCGGATGTTCAACTGCAGCATAAGCCTCACCTTCTGGCACACAAAAGCCTTCAGTGAACAATTTGAAATGGTGAATCAAACTTTCCATATCTGATTTCATATCCGCACGCGCGGGCGAGGAAATTTTATGGTTATCAGTGATAACAGGCCCAGGGTTGGCGCGCAACCATTTGACACATTGTTGAATCAAGCTGTTGGACTGCTTCATTTCTTCCATCCGCACTAAATAGCGGTCATAGCAATCGCCTGTTTTTCCCACTGGAATATCAAAGTCCAATTGATCGTAAACCTCATAGGGTTGCTGCTTTCGCAAGTCCCAAGCTACGCCAGAACCACGCAACATAGGACCCGTAAAACCGATGTTCATGGCACGCTCACCGGTGACAACCCCAATATCAACCGTGCGCTGCTTCCAGATGCGGTTTTCAGTGAGTAAGCTGTGGTATTCGGCCAAACTGGGTGTAAAGCGTTTGGTGAAATCTTCGATAAAGTCCAACAAACTACCTTGGCGATTGCTATTCATGCGCTCAATCGCTTTGCCATTGCGAATTTTGCTGGCTTTGTACTGCGGCATAGTGTCTGGCAAATCGCGGTACACGCCACCAGGACGGAAATATGCCGCGTGCATGCGTGCCCCGCTAACTGCTTCATACATATCAAACAAATCTTCGCGATCTCTGAATGCAAACATGATGGGGGTCATGGCACCGCAATCCAAAGCATGCGCACCCAACCACATCAAATGGTTCATCAACCGTGTGATTTCTGAAAACATGACGCGGATGTACTGTGCGCGGATGGGCACTTCGATGCCCATCATTTTTTCTATTGCCAAACAATATGCATGCTCATTGCACATCATTGACACATAATCCAGCCTGTCCATGTAAGGCAATGCTTGCATGAAGGTTTTGCTTTCGGCCAATTTTTCGGTAGCACGGTGCAACAAGCCAATGTGTGGATCGGCGCGCTGAATCACTTCGCCATCTAACTCCAACACCAATCGCAACACACCGTGTGCAGCAGGGTGTTGTGGGCCAAAATTAAGTGTGTAGTTTTTAATTTCTGCCATAGTTTTCTTCACGAATAATGCGCGGTGTTATTTCACGAGGTTCAATACTGACCGGCTTGTAAATAACGCGTTTTTGCAACTCGTCATAGTGCATTTCCACATAACCAGATGTAGGAAAGTCTTTGCGCAAAGGATGACCCACAAAACCGTAATCCGTCAAAATCCGGCGCAAATCGGGATGTCCTTCAAAAATAATGCCGTACATATCAAATGCTTCACGTTCGTACCAATTGGCTGAACTCCATACCTCACTGACAGTTGGTATGTTTGGCGCATCTTCCGATAAATACACTTTTAATCGAACACGTTGATTCAAAGTTACAGACAACAACTGCAACACGACAGCGTAGCGATGACCTTCATATCGACCCTCTTGATAAGCCGAATAATCAACGCCACACAAATCCAGCAACATCTCGAATCTGCAATCGGGCGAATCACGCAGCATCAGCGCAGCTGCCAAATAATCCTCGGCATCAATAACCAAGTTAATTTCACCCAAAGCAACATCAATGCGTTTGACTTTGTCGCCAAGGACTTGCGCCAGCGTGTCTTTGAGTTTTTCCGGATTGACAGCAAAAGTCGTCATCAAAAATCCTGTATTTAAACGCGAGCAATCGTCTGGGTGCGACGAATTTTTTGCTGCAATTGAATAATGCCGTAAATCAGCGCCTCAGCGGTAGGCGGGCAACCTGGTACATAAACATCTACCGGTACAATGCGATCACAACCACGAACCACTGAGTAACTGTAGTGGTAATAACCACCACCATTGGCGCACGAACCCATTGAAATCACCCAACGTGGTTCGCTCATTTGGTCATAAACCTTGCGCAATGCCGGACCCATTTTGTTGCACAAAGTGCCTGCCACAATCATCAAATCTGATTGACGAGGACTGGCCCGAAATACCTCAGCACCAAAACGGCTGATGTCATAGCGCGGCATGGCGGCATGCATCATCTCCACCGCACAACATGCCAAGCCAAAAGTCATTGGCCAAATCGAGCCCGTTTTTGCCCAATTCACCACCGAGTCATAACTCGTGGTCATGTAGCCTTTGTCAAATACACCTTCAATTGCCATGATGTGTCCAGTTTATTCTTGAATACTTGCGCTTGCTTGACAATATATTGGGTTATTTTTATTCCCAGTCCAAAGCACCTTTTTTCCACTCGTAGATAAAACCCACGACCAAAATGCCTAAGAAGATAACCACAGCCCAAAAGCCCACCGGACCCACTTCTTTCAAAGCAGCAGCCCAGGGAAACAGAAAGGCGATTTCCAAATCAAACAATATAAAAAGAATCGCGACCAAGTAGTAGCGCACATCAAACTTCATGCGCGCATCGCCAAAGGCATCAAAACCACATTCGTAGGCTGAATTTTTAGCGGGGTCGGGGCGATTGGGGCCGAGCAGGTAACCTAGAACTTGGGGCACAATGCCGACGGCGATGCCCACCAAGATGAACAAGAGAACGGGTAGGTACTGATTAAGGTCCAACATAAAGTTCTTTAAAGGTCTCGTTTGCATCGCACACCCCTTGAGGGCGTTTGAATGCTGATTTATTTGGTGCCGTCGGCGAGACTCGAACTCGCACAGCTCTCGCCACTACCACCTCAAGATAGCGTGTCTACCAATTTCACCACGACGGCTGTTTTTTAGTTCAAAAAACAAGTTCTCTGAACTATCTAGTAGTTTACCCTAGTACGCTGGTATTTCAGCGCAGCCGCACTCTAAATATGCAAATAAATAGCTGGTTACGTCAATGACTAAACTGTGAAATTACTTCGCAGGAATTTGTGCCGCACCATTTGTAGTGGTGGTCGTGGTTGATGCAGCTGGCACTGTTGAAGGCTTAGCTGCTGGCGCATTTGAACTAGCTGGTGCTGAACCTGGAATTTGGTTTGCAGAGTTCGCTGGGGTTGTCGTTGGAACTGCCGCAGGTGTTGCTGTATTGGCTGCTGGAGCTGTCACTGCTGCTCCCTCTAAAACACTGCCAGTTGAGCTTGAACGACTGCCGCCCAAATATGTCAACAACAGCGTGCTCACAAAGAATACCGCTGCCAATATGGATGTGGTGCGAGACAAAAAGTTGGCACTGCCACTGGCACCAAACAAACTACCGGAACCACCACTGCCAAATGCAGCGCCCATGTCAGCACCTTTTCCATGCTGAACCAGTATCAAACCAATCATGCCTAAAGCAGACAAAATTTGTACGATCAAAATAATTTTCAAAAAAACACTCATTTAAATACTCCTAATTTAGTAGCAGTCTAGGCAGATACCACGCCAGCTGCAGCAATAATTGACAAAAAATCTGCGGCTTTTAGCGAAGCGCCACCGATCAAACCGCCATCGATATCAGCTTGCGCGAGCAGTGTTGCGGCATTGGCTGCGTTCATGCTACCGCCATAAACAATTTGAACCCTGTCTGCCTGCTTGCTCGCTGCATTAAGCTGCGCGCGCAAGAGGGCATGAACCGCTTGCGCTTGTTCAGGCGAGGCTGTTTTGCCGGTGCCTATCGCCCACACTGGTTCATATGCCAAAACGATTTCACTGATGCAATGACCATTGGTATGAATGACAGCAGCCAATTGTCTCTTGACAACTTCTTCGGTTTTACCTGATTCTCGCTCAGCCAAAGTTTCTCCAACACAAACAATCGGGGTAATGCCGTTTGCCAACGCTATCTTGGCCTTCTGCGCTACCAATTCATCGGTCTCGCCGTGGTATTGACGTCGCTCAGAATGTCCGACGATGGCGTAACGCACGCCAAAATCTTTGAGCATCACTGCTGAGATCTCACCAGTGAATGCGCCCTGCTCATGACTAGACACATCTTGTGAGCCCAAATCAATGCCACTTTTCATGCAGAGCTGTTGCATTTGCGACAAGTAAACTGATGGCACGCACAGCGCAACCGCGCAATTCGAAGGGATACGCATGTGCAAGCCTGCATCCAAAGATGCAACCAATGCCGAATTGGCAGCCAAACTGCCATTCATCTTCCAGTTACCTGCAATTAATTTCTTTTTTATGGTCATGTTTGCCAATCCAAAACAAGTTTTCCAATATGCGTGTTCGTTTCCATCAGCGCATGTGCTTGTGCAGCAGCGTCACCACGTGAAGCTGAATACACCTTGTGCACCACTGCTTTAACTTTACCATTTTCTAATAAAGGCCATACCTTGGCACGCAAAGCCTGTGCAATTTGCGCTTTAAAAGCAATGGGCCTGGCTCTCAAGGTAGAACCGGTGATGGACAATCGTTTCCGCATCAGCATACCAGCATGAAAGCCACTGTCCACACCACCTTGCACGGCAATAATGACCAAACGGCCATCATCAGCCAAACAGGTCATTTCACGCGCGACATAATTACCAGCCACCATGTCCAAAATGACATCCACACCCTTGTCATGGGTGATTTTGTTGACTTCAGCCACAAAATCTTGAGTCTTGTAGTTAATGGCGTGGTCTGCCCCCAAAGCCAAGCATGCAGCACACTTTTCATCACTTCCAGCAGTAGCAATCACCACCGAACCGAACGATTTGGCCATTTGAATTGCGGTTACACCAATGCCGCTGGTACCACCATGCACCAAAAACGTTTCACCATCTTGCAAGCGTGCACGTTCAAATACATTGCTCCAAACCGTGAAGAATGTTTCTGGTAAAGATGCGGCTTCAATGAAATTCAAGCCTTTGGGTATTGGAAGACATTGTGCAACAGGTGCCACACAAAATTCAGAGTAACCACCCCCAGCTACCAAAGCACACACAGAGTCGCCCACCTGCATCCCAGCCACAGCCAAGGCTGCAAGATCACCGCCTTCAATGATGCCGGCGATTTCCAAGCCAGGAATATCCGATGCACCCGCAGGCGCAGGGTAATGCCCCGCACGTTGCAGCACATCTGGACGGTTTACTCCGCTTGCATGGACACGTATCAAGACCTCTCCAGCAGCTGCAACGGGTGTTGCACGCACGGCCGTACGAAGCACATCGGATGTGCCGAATGAGGTAATTTCAAAGACTTTCATTCGTGAATGAATCAATCTGATAAATCTTGCTGGTAAACTGATTTTTTTAATTAAATCTGGCTATAGACGGCATATTTATTGCATACATTGCTATAAATAATATAGCAAATCGATTCTATAACCAGTCTTAAATGAATGACTAAGCCTGTTCAGGACGCTCTGTCAAAACCTTCATAGACAACTTCACGCGGCCTTTATCATCCGTTTCCATGACTTTGACTTTGACGATTTGACCTTCTTTGAGATAGTCACTGACTTTCTCAACACGCTCATGCGCGATTTGGCTGATGTGCAGCAACCCGTCTTTGCCAGGTAACAAGTTAATCAATGCGCCGAAATCCAAAATCTTGGTAACTGGACCTTCATAGACTTTGCCAATTTCTACCTCAGCAGTAATTTCTTCAATGCGGCGTTTGGCTTCGTCGGCTTTCGCTGATTCAGTTGCCGCAATGGTGATAGTGCCGTCTTCGCTGATATTGATCTGGCAACCCGTCTCTTCGGTCAAGGCACGAATCACCGCGCCACCTTTGCCAATCACATCGCGGATTTTTTCAGGGTTGATTTTGAAGGTGTACAACTTCGGTGCAAAGCTGGAGACTTCGGTTTTTGCTTCACCCATGGCTTCTTGCATTTTGCCCAAAATGTGGACACGTGCTTCTTTCGCTTGTGCCAAGGCCACTTGCATGATTTCTTTGGTGATGCCTTGAATTTTGATGTCCATTTGCAAAGCGGTGATACCGTTGGTCGTACCGGCCACTTTAAAGTCCATATCGCCCAAGTGATCTTCGTCACCCAAGATATCGGTCAACACAGCAAAACGGTTGCCGTCTTTGATCAAACCCATGGCAATACCTGCCACGTGCGCTTTCAAAGGCACACCAGCGTCCATCAGTGACAAGCAGCCACCGCAGACAGATGCCATCGATGAAGAGCCGTTGGACTCGGTGATTTCAGATACCACACGCATGGTGTAGGGAAATTCTTCTTTGCTTGGCAACACAGCGACCAATGCGCGTTTAGCCAAACGGCCATGACCGATTTCGCGGCGCTTTGGTGTACCGACACGACCGGTTTCGCCGGTAGCAAACGGAGGCATGTTGTAGTGCAACATGAAGTTGTCGTCGAACTCACCTGACAACGCATCGATACGTTGTGCATCACGCTCTGTGCCCAATGTGGTCACCACCAAAGCTTGCGTCTCACCACGGGTGAACAAAGCAGAGCCATGGGTGCGAGGTAACACGCTGTTGCGAATCTCAATAGCACGAACGGTGCGTGTGTCACGACCATCGATGCGCGGCTCGCCTGCCAAAATTTGACCGCGAACGATTTTGGCCTCAACTTCAAACAACAATCCTTCAATCGCCACTTTGTCAAACTCTACACCTTCAGCAGTCAGCGCAGCCATGACATCTGCATAAGCCGTGCGGCATGCTTGGGTACGCGCTTGCTTATTGCGAATTTGGTAAGCAGCAACCAATTTGTCTTTGGCCAAGGCATCAATTTTTGCAATCAATGGCTCGTTTTTGGCGGGCGCTTTCCAATCCCAAACGGGTTTGCCGGCATCACGCACCAAGTCATGAATGGCGTTGATGGCGATGTTGCCTTGCTCGTGACCGAACACAACCGCGCCCAGCATGATTTCTTCGCTGAGCTGCTGTGCTTCAGATTCCACCATCAATACGGCAGACTCTGTACCAGCAACCACCAAATCCATGATGGAATCTTTGCGAGCAGTTTGTCCAGGATTCAACACATACTGACCATTCACATAGCCCACGCGTGCTGCGCCTATAGGTCCGTTGAATGGAATACCACTGATGCTCAACGCTGCACTCACCGCAATCATGGAGGCGATATCAGCATCGACTTCAGGGTTCAATGAAACAGTATGAATAACTACATGCACTTCATTGAAAAAACCCTCTGGGAACAGTGGGCGGATTGGGCGGTCTATCAAACGGCTGGTGAGTGTTTCAAACTCACTGGGACGGCCTTCACGCTTGAAAAAACTACCAGGAATCTTACCTGCTGCGTAGGATTTCTCGAGGTAATCAACGGTTAAAGGGAAAAAATCTTGCCCTGGTTTGCCTTCGGTTTTACCTACAACTGTGGCCAAAACCACGGTGCCATCCATGTCTAACAGCACTGCACCCGTTGATTGGCGTGCAATTTCGCCTGTTTCCATTTTGACGGTGTGCGCGCCCCATTGGAATGTTTTTGTAACTTTTTTGAACATTGTCATTTTTTAGCTCCTAAATAAGATGTGGTTTTTAACTATTAGACAACCACACCGATGGTGCAATTCACAATGAATTGCGCTGATTCAGAGCAGAATTTTTGAACACAATGCCATTCCAAAAAAACGAATCAACCATTTTGGTTGTGACGCTCTTTTGGAATGACACAGCTTGCATTCTTTATATTCTTCCCTGAAACGAAAATGCCTGAGTAAGTGTTACTGACTCAGGCACATTTGTCATACATTTGGGTTTATTTGCGTAAACCCAATTTTGCGATCAAGGCCAAGTAGCGGTCATGATCCTTGCGATTCAAATAAGCCAACAAGCTTTTGCGGCTGTTAACCATTCGCAACAAACCACGGCGTCCGTGGTGGTCTTTGCTATGCTCTTTGAAGTGTGGTGTTAATTCGTTGATGCGTGCTGTCAACAAAGCCACTTGAACTTCAGTGCTACCAGTGTCGTTGGCGCTGCGCGCATTGGCTTTGACGACTTCAGCTTTCGCTGTTGATGAGATCATTTTGATTTCCCTTTAAATTTATGTTGACTTGCGTTAAAAGCTGGAACTGCCCATAACGTGTGATTTGCCGTGCGTCTTGCACTATGCAAAGCCGTTCAATTATACCTTGAATCCAAAACGCCACTATAGACAGACCATTTGGGAAATTAAGTTAATCTGCAAAATAGCGCGCTTTTATCTTCTTACGTAGTTGACGTTTACGTAAACGTCAAGTAAGCTTATGCACTCTTCTTAATCTCGAAACCGCTCTCGTTAACCAAACGACTATCCCTTCTAATATCCATTCAAAGCAAAACAAATGGCAGCACACACCGCACTCTCCACTGACTACAAAGCCTTGGCTGAATACAAACCTGTCAACAAAGTTCGTTTTATCACTGCCGCAAGTCTGTTTGATGGTCACGATGCAGCCATTAACATCATGCGTCGGATATTGATGAGTATGGGCACAGAAGTCATTCACCTTGGTCACAATCGCAGCGTCGAAGAAATTGTGACTGCAGCCTTGGAAGAAGACGCCCAAGGCATCGCCATCAGTTCCTATCAGGGTGGTCATGTTGAATACTTCAAATACATGATTGACTTACTCAAAGCGCGCGGTGGCTCACACATTCAAGTGTTTGGTGGTGGTGGTGGTGTGATCGTTCCAGATGAAATTCGTGAATTACAAGACTATGGTGTGACGCGAATTTACAGTCCTGAAGACGGACAACGCATGGGCTTGCAAGGCATGATTGGGGAAATGGTGAAGCTTTGCGACAAAGATATCACATCGTATGCACCTTCGAAATTAGATGCCTTACAAGGCCACACTGGCGCCAACTGGCGTGCCTTGGCACAACTCATCACTGCGCTGGAGAATAACAAGCAAAATAGCACGATAGCTGGCGAATTATCTGCCTACGCTGCTACTAAAAATATAGCAGTTTTAGGCATCACAGGCACCGGTGGTGCTGGCAAATCCAGCTTGACTGACGAATTGATTCGACGCTTGCGATTGGATTTAGGCGACAGTTTACGCATTGCCCTCATCAGCATAGACCCTTCACGTCGGAAAACCGGTGGCGCTTTATTGGGTGACCGCATCCGCATGAATGCCATCTCTCCTTGGAGCCAAAGCGCCGGTCCTCGCATTTTCATGCGCAGCTTGGCGACCCGTGATGTGGGGTCTGAAATCAGCCCTGCCTTGCCTGCGGTGATTGCAGCATGCAAGTGTGCTGGATTTGACTTGGTGATTGTTGAAACTTCAGGAATCGGCCAAGGCGATGCAGCCATCGTGCCACATGTCGATATTCCAATGTATGTGATGACACCTGAATATGGCGCAGCCAGTCAGCTGGAAAAAATTGACATGCTGGACTTTGCACAACTGGTTGCGGTCAACAAATTTGATCGCAAAGGTGCCATGGATGCATTGCGTGATGTGTCAAAACAAATGCAACGCAATCAAGAAGCCTGGAGTACGCCCACCGACAAAATGCCTGTTTTTGGCACCATGGCGGCACGCTTTAACGATGATGGTGTGACAGCACTGTATCAAGCGCTGAAAGAAAAATTGATCGCCAAGGGGTTAAAAATTCCTGCGCAAGTTAAGCCATGCTTACCTACAGTCAACGTGCGCCATAGTACCAACCAAACGCCAATCGTGCCTTCTGCACGCAGCCGCTATTTGGCCGAAATCAGCGACACGGTACGCGGCTATAAAAAACGTGCACGTCATCAAGCAGTTTTGGCGCGTGAAGTTCAGCAATTGACTGCCAGCGCCAGTATGTTGAAAAAGCACAAGCTTGATCAATCCAATGCTGTAGCAGCTTTGGATGATCTGGCCAAAGCACGTACAACGAAGTTGGATGCAGATGCACGTCATTTGATTGACCAGTGGCCGGACATGCAAAAAGCCTACGCTGGCGATGAATACGTCGTCAAAATCCGTGACAAAGAAATACGTACAGCGCTGACCAGTAAATCACTCAGCGGCACCACCATACGCAAGGTTGCCCTTCCGCAATATGAAGACCATGGCGAGGTACTGAAATGGCTGATGCTGGACAATGTACCTGGTAGCTACCCATACACCGCAGGTACGTTTGCTTTTAAACGCGAAAACGAAGATCCAACACGCATGTTTGCGGGAGAAGGCGATGCCAAGCGCACCAATGCCCGCTTCAAATTATTGTCTGCAGGCATGGATGCCAAACGCCTCTCGACTGCCTTTGACTCTGTCACTTTGTACGGCAATGACCCCGACAAACGACCCGACATTTACGGCAAAGTGGGTAACAGTGGCGTCAGCATTGCCACATTGGACGACATGAAAGTTTTGTACGACGGCTTTGATTTGTGCAGCCCATCCACTTCTGTGTCCATGACCATCAACGGTCCAGCACCCACCATCTTGGCCATGTTTATGAATACAGCGATTGATCAAAATATCGCCAAATTCAAAACCGACAACGGTCGCGAACCGACCGATACCGAAAAAGCAAAGATCAAAGAATGGGTGCTTGAAAACGTGCGCGGCACAGTGCAAGCTGACATTTTGAAAGAAGACCAAGGCCAAAACACCTGCATCTTCAGCACCGAATTCAGCCTGAAAGTAATGGGTGATATTGCCCAATATTTTGTGCACAACAAAGTGCGCAATTTCTATTCGGTCAGTATCAGTGGCTACCACATAGCAGAAGCTGGCGCCAACCCTATCAGCCAACTCGCCTTCACGCTCTCAAATGGCTTTACTTTGGTAGAAGCGTATTTAGCACGCGGCATGCACATTGATGATTTTGCCCCGAACTTGAGTTTTTTCTTTAGCAATGGCATGGACCCTGAATACACAGTCATGGGTCGCGTCGCAAGACGCATTTGGGCCGTTGCCATGAAAGAAAAATACGGTGCCAATGAGCGCAGTCAAAAACTCAAATACCATATTCAAACCAGTGGACGTAGTTTGCATGCACAAGAAATCCAATTCAACGACATTCGAACCACCTTGCAAGCACTGATAGCCATTTACGACAACTGCAACAGCTTGCACACCAATGCGTTTGATGAAGCCATCACAACACCCACCAACGAATCCGTTCGACGCGCCTTGGCGATTCAGCTCATCATCAACCGTGAGTGGGGCTTGGCGAAAAATGAAAACCCCAATCAAGGTGCATTCATCATTGAAGAACTCACCGAGTTGTTAGAAGAAGCCGTTTTGGCTGAGTTTGAAAGAATCGCTGAACGCGGTGGGGTATTGGGTGCCATGGAAACAGGCTACCAGCGTGGCCGCATTCAAGATGAGTCCATGCATTATGAAATGCTCAAACACACAGGCGAATACCCCATCATTGGTGTCAATACTTTCCGCAACCCTGAAGGCGATACAGTTTTGCAAAAAGTTGAATTGGCTCGTTCAACCGACGAAGAAAAGCAAAGCCAATTGACCCGTTTGCAGGACTTTCACCATCGGAACAAAGACAAATCCACCTTGGCTTTGAAGCAACTGCAAGAAGCCGTTATCAACAATGCCAATGTATTTGAAATATTGATGGATGCTGTGCGTGTTTGCTCATTAGGGCAAATCACCAATGCGCTGTTTGAAGTTGGTGGCCAATACCGTCGCAGCATGTGATGCCAGAGCGTATTGAAGCTTAAGTTCGGTCTCGGTGAGATATTTCAACCACCAATGACCGCGCTGCGATTTGTTCAACCAATGCATTGGCTTGAGCACGATTCTTGGCATCTAAATTGGCATCCCACTCATCCAACAAATAAATACTGGCATGCGTTTTGTCGGCAATTTCTTGCAATGAGCGCAGTTGCTTCTCTCCTGAGGAGAAGCCGGTTTTCAACGATTCATTTTGTTCGTCATCAACATCATCTTGCGCTTGCACATCAGTTAATACCGAGGACTGCTTTGCATGCCGCAGTGTCTCAAGTTCGGCTGCTTTTTGGGCAAATGAAAATGTTAAATTGTCAGCAGTTGGCCAATAAAAGGCTTGCATTCCCAATTGCGTTTTCAGTGCTGCCAACAATGTGGATTTGCCAGCACCGTTTTTACCGCGTACCAAAATGCGACCTGTACGTTGCTGACCAAGCAGCGACACCACCTGCGCCATGTTATGGCACGGCAAATCCACAGCTTCTGATTGCAACTGCAGCGTCAATCGCAATCGCTCAAATCGAATGCGTTGGTCGTGTTCACCGTTCGGTTCAGGATGCATGGCGTTGCACACCCCACCAATGCGTGTCCAAATCGAGAGCAAGTCATTCCAGCCAGTTACCAAACCATGCACATCGTGTGATAACTCAATTTGTCGCGGCAAAGTTGCCGCCAAACTGATGAGTAGCACCATATTGTTTGCATCACGTGCAGCTATGACAACAATGTACCCAAATACAACTGATAAAGCGATGATGCCACTCACCGTCGATAAACCTTCACGAGCCATAATGGCCTTGATTTGAGCGCTAAGTGCATCACGCAATCGCCTCTTAAAACCTGTATGCCAAAGACGAAAGTTATAACGGTTGCCACTGAATATATTGTCCCATGCGTTGTAAGTGTGGGCAGTTAATCGGTTGGTTTGACGCTGATTATTCAAATACGCTTTGGCAATAGGTTTTCGCACCCACCACTGTAAAGACATCAATAAAACAAATACAAATGCGTATGCGATCGGCAAACCGGCATCAATGGCCAGCCCCAGTACCAAGGCATTAAAAATAAGTCCAAAAAATATTTTTAAATCATCCTCTAATTCGTACATCAGTTCAAAAAAGATGTGGAACGTTTCATTGGTTAGGAACGGTTCAGTGTCTTCACGTGCATTCTTGTCACCCAAAAGGTTGGCATACTTTTTATTGTCTTTGGCAAAACGCATCATGTAGCGTCCAAACGCGCCAAAGCCAGCACGTTCAGCAAAAACCCAACTGACCGCGCCAACGATATAAGCGGAACTTTGTGCCAACAGAATCCACAATAAATCGACAATTAAAAATGCTTCATTGGCAACATCACGCCCTGTTTTAATAATGAGCCAGGTTGTCGCCGCCGATAACGCTGCCTCAACCACCAATAAAGTCAACATCACATAAAACGGCGGGCACATCAAAAACCGAACGAAATCCCAGTTTTTATAGGGCATCCGTTCGCGAGATTTGGGTGTTGACAATGTCATGTTGGTGCACTGGAAAATAAAAAAGCCACTAAGAGATTAGTGGCTTTTTTTGTTAAAGCAATTCTACATGCGATTATTTTAATCGCATGGATTACATGTGCTCAATCATCACTTGTCCAAATCCTGAGCAACTGACTTGCGTGGCGCCGTCCATCAAACGGGCAAAGTCGTAAGTTACTTTCTTGCTGGCAATAGATTTTTCCATGGAGCTGATGATCAAATCTGCTGCTTCTTTCCAACCCATGTGACGCAACATCATTTCGGCCGATAAGATTTCAGAGCCAGGATTCACGTAATCTTTGCCAGCGTATTTGGGTGCTGTACCATGTGTCGCTTCGAAACACGCAACAGAATCTGACAAGTTAGCACCTGGTGCGATTCCAATGCCACCGACTTGAGCTGCCAAGGCATCAGAAATGTAATCGCCATTCAAATTCAAGGTGGCAACGACAGAGTATTCCGCTGGGCGCAACAAAATTTGCTGTAAAAAGGCATCTGCAATCACATCTTTAACGATGATGTCTTTGCCAGTTTTGGGGTTTTTGAACTGGCACCATGGACCGCCATCAATCAATTTTGCGCCAAATTCCTTTTGCGCCAAAGCGTAAGCCCAATCACGGAAGCCACCTTCGGTGTATTTCATGATGTTGCCCTTGTGAACAATGGTCACATTGGGCTTGTCGTTATCAATCGCATATTGAATTGCCTTGCGCATCAGGCGCTCTGTACCTTCAGATGAGACTGGTTTAATGCCAATTCCTGAAGTATTGGGAAAACGAATCTTGGTCACGCCCATTTCATCAATAAGGAATTTAATCAGCTTTTTAGCTTTGTCGCTTTGCGCTTCGTATTCTATCCCCGCATAAATATCTTCCGAGTTTTCACGGAAAATCACCATATTGGTCTTGTGTGGCTCTTTAACTGGCGATGGCACACCTGTAAAGTACTGAACTGGGCGCAAGCATACGTACAGATCCAATTCTTGCCGCAATGCCACATTCAAACTGCGGATACCACCACCCACGGGTGTGGTTAATGGGCCTTTGATAGAAACAACATATTCGCGCAGCGCTTGCAATGTTTCTTCAGGTAACCAAACGTCCGGACCGTAAACATGGGTCGATTTTTCACCGGCATAGACTTCCATCCAATGAATTTTGCGTTTGCCTGCATAAGCCTTGGCAACAGCAGCATCTACCACCTTGAGCATCACTGGCGTGATATCCATACCGGTACCGTCGCCTTCAATATATGGAACGATGGGCTGGTCCGGAACATTGATGGAGAAATCTGAGTTCAGTGTGATTTTTTGACCGTTAGCGGGCACCTTAATGTGCTTGTACATTGAGCAATTCTCCAAAAAAGTTGATAGGTTTCACAAAAATACTGATGAAATAGGCGAATTCTGATTTTAGTCGCAAAAAAACACGAATTTAATGTGAATTTAATGTCAACCATTCACAAAGTTGCTTCGTTACGGTTACACCTGCCAGTTTTGGAAGGTATTTTTAAAAATAACTTTATTTAACATTTAAGGAAATCTCGATATGAACAAAATCCTCGCCGCATTGGTTGCTGGTCTTTTCGCTGCTTCATCTTTTGCAGCTTCTCACGCTGCTGCACCTGCTGCTGCTAAGCCAGCTGCTGCTCCTGCAGCCGCTGCAGCTCCTGCTGCTGCCGCTCCAGCCGCTAAGATGGAAGCAAAGAAAGAAGAAGCCAAGCCAGCTGCTGCTGCTCCAAAAGCAAAGAAAGCTAAACCAGCAAAGAAAGCTAAACCAGCCGCAAAAGCTGCTGAAGCTAAGCCAGCTGCTGAAGCAAAACCAGCTGCAAAAGCTGCCGAAGCCAAACCAGCTGCTAAGTAATTGGCATAACTTAGCAAGAGTTTAGCTAATTTTCCAAATTGCTAAACTTCATGCTAAGATAATGAAGCGGTAAAAATTTATTTTTACCGCTTTTTTTAACATCTTATAACTGGAAGACAATCATGGCTAAAAGAACAAAGAAATCAAGAAAAGCAAAAAAAGCAGCTCCAGCAGCTAAATAATTTTTGCGACTTCGGTCGAAATAATGCCCGCCCAAGCTATGCTCGTGTGGGCATTATTTTTTCCATTGTGTCATTCATTCGACTGTTAAAAATCATCTGGGACTTTGAAATGAATCTGATCCGTGCTGCTAGCCAACTAACCGTTCTAATGCTTTTGCATATCGGTGCAGCGTGGGCACAAGAAGGACCGCAACTCTCTCTCAACAGAATCAAGATATCAGCGGGCATGCACCAAATCGATACGCAGCTGGCCTTGACGCCACAGGAACGACAAATTGGTTTGATGAATAGACCCTCTATGCCCAACCACGAAGGGATGTTATTTGTATTTGAGGAAGCGGGAGTGCAATGTTTTTGGATGAAAAATACGTTGCTGCCGCTTACAGCCGCATTCATTGCCGACGATGGCACCATCGTCAATCTGGCTGATATGAAACCCCAAGTATTGGATTCACATTGTTCGATGAAACCAGTACGCTATGTACTGGAGATGAACCAGGGTTGGTTTGCCAAACGTGGCATCAAGCCCGGTTTTAAACTCTCAGGCATTCCTTTTCAAACGCAACAAAAGCCTCAATAAGAAAAAAGACCGTAAAACTATTACTTTTTACGGTCTTTCAATATTCAATGCTCAATAGACGCTAACTCTGAAGTTAGCGAACTGCACAATCAAGCAAAATTGGCTTGTGCAAATTCCCAATTGACCAAATTGTTGAGGAAAGTTTCAACAAATTTGGGGCGTAAATTGCGGTAATCAATGTAATAAGCATGTTCCCAAACATCGACCGTGAGCAACGCTTTATCTGCCGTGGTCAAAGGTGTTCCAGCAGCACCTGTATTGACTATATCCACACTGCCGTCTGGCTTTTTGACCAGCCAAGTCCAACCAGAACCAAAATTTCCGACAGCGGATTTAACGAAAGCCTCTTTGAACGCTGCATATGAACCAAATTTAGCATTGATGGCTGCGGCCAATGCACCAGTAGGTTCTCCACCGCCAGCGGGTTTCATGCAATTCCAAAAGAAAGTGTGGTTCCAAATTTGCGCTGAATTGTTGTAAATACCACCGCTGGATTTCTTGACAATGTCTTCCAATCCCATAGCTTCAAACTCAGTGCCTTTTTGCAAATTATTGAGGTTGACCACATATGCGTTGTGGTGCTTACCGTGGTGGTATTCAAATGCTTCTTTTGAATAATGCGGTGCCAATGCATCGATGGCGTAGGGTAATGCGGGGAGTGTATGTTCCATTTCAGAGTTCCTTCGATAAAACGACTATTGTAGAAACATTTTGATACCCATTGAATTTGAAAGCGTATTTCAATGCAGTCGGATTGCCGACTCAAAACAAAGCATCCCCTGCTTGACTGGCCACAACAACATCAATCTGCCCCTTAGCGAGGGTCACTTGCAAGCCCTGTCCGGTCCGGGTTTTTTTGGCATCTGTTAGCGTTACGCCAGAAGCATCTACCACCCAGGCATAGCCGCGTTGCAACACCAATTGAGGATCCAACAAAGACAAACTTTGTTCATGTTGTGACAAATGACGTTTTGAATCCGCCATCAGCTTGTGAAATGCAATGGGGAAATCGGTTTGTTGGACGTTTAAATTCTGCTGCAGTTGATTCATGTGCGTTTTAATTGCATAACGCATGCGCTGCATTTGACTCTGCAAAACTTGTTGCTGACGCCCAATACCTTGCGCAGGGCGACCCAGACGTTGCGACGTTCTGTCCAAATGCTGATTGTTTGTATCCACTTGTCTCATTACCGCTGCATGCAAGCGTTCTTGCAGATCATCTGCCACAGCCAACCAACCATCACGCGATTGACTCACCAATTCGGCGGCAGCCGTCGGTGTGGGCGCACGCAAATCGGCCACAAAATCGGCAAGTGTGAAATCGGTTTCATGCCCCACGCCGCAGATGACAGGAACAGGACTTTGTGCGATGGTGCGTATCAATGCTTCATCGTTAAACGCCCACAAATCTTCCAATGACCCACCGCCGCGTACCAGCAAAATGACATCCACCGGTACACCTTCGGCTTCATCCTTTAAATTGGCGTCTACCCGGTGTATTAGTTCATTGTATTGATATAAATTTGATAGCGCCTGACATAACTCTTGGGGCGCGCCTACACCCTGTACGCTGGATGGTGACACCATCACAGGGATATGTGGCACGCGCCTTTGTAATGCTGTGATGACGTCATGCAAAGCTGCAGCGCCCAAAGACGTGACCAAACCAATGCCGCGCGGTGCGATGGGCAATTCACGCTTGCGATTGGTTTCAAACAAACCCTCAGCCTCCAGTTTGGCCTTGAGACGCAGAAATTGTTCAAACAAAGCCCCCTGCCCGGCTTGGCTCAAGCTTTCAACAATCAACTGCAAATCACCGCGCGGTGTGTAGACATCGATATGGCCGCGCACCTCCACCCTATCGCCGTCGCGCGGCTTGAAATCCATCAAACTGGCTGCACGCTTGAACATGGCACAGCGGATTTGACCCGTAGCGTCTTTCAGCGAGAAATAGCAATGTCCGCTACTGGCTTGCGAAAACCCTGAGATTTCGCCTTGCACCGTCACAGGATTAAAACGTGCATCCAAACTGTCCGCAATGGCACGGCACAGCGCGCCCACTTGCCAAGTGCGTGTCATGGGACTTTGCGCATTGCTCGAATTGACCATCGAATTTTCCATGTTCATCATCAACTCTTTATTTGCACCCACAATTTATCTAAACGTTTCACGCTCACAGGTTGAGGGGTGCGCAGCTCTTGGGCGAAGAAGCTCACGCGCAGTTCTTCCAGTAACCATCTGAACTCTAACATGCGTTCATCCGCCACGCCTTTGCGTTCTGCCACCAATCGCCAGTAAGCTTGTTCGGATGGACGCAGCTCTTTGAGTTTGAGCGCATCGCGGGCAGGGTCGGCACGGTATTTATCCAAACGTGCGGTGATGGCTTTGAGATAACGCGGGAAATGGTGCAAACGGTCGTAAGGGCTTTGGGCGATGAAGCGCTTGGGCATCAAACGCGCCAGCTGTGCCGCAACATCAGTTGTTGCCTCTGGCGCATTTTTAGTGTCTTTGAGTTTGCGTGCCGCAGTGGCAAAATCTTGCAAAATAACAGCAACCAAGCGGGCAATTTCATTCGCTATGAGTGTCAACCGCCCTCTGCCCTCTTCCAAGCGTTTGTTGAATTCTGATGCATGGGTGGGCAGTGGTTCCATTAAAAAAGCGCGCTCCAACGCTTTATTGATGATTTGTTCGCGCAGTTCTTCAGCCGTGCCCCCTCCTGTGTTGTCCAGAGCGCGGCCAACCAGCATGTAGGCTGCCACCATTTTGGTAAGGTCAGGGATGTTTTTTTCTAAATATTTGAGAGCGTCTTTGAGTTGCAATGCAAACAGGCGACGCAAGCCAGCCGTGTGCTTTGCCGCTGCCATGTCAGGTTCATCAAACACCTCAATGCCCACGGCATCTTGCAAGTCAATCAATGCAGGATAGCCAATCAGCGTTTGTCCACCTTTGTTGATTTCCATCAGTTCAGGTAGTTCGCCAAATGTCCAAGCGGTGTAGCGCTGGCCTGCTGCCAATGTATGTGGATCTGTGGATTTTGATTTTGCTATATTTTTAATAGCTGTATAGGCAGTATTTACGCCGCCTACAGCTTGATTTTCTATAAATTTTTGCTGATTAATAGTGTTAGCTGCCGCTGCTGTTTGCTGAATCCCTGATAACTTCAAACTTGCCAATGCCTGAAATGCGCCACGTGCTTTGCTCCCCAGTTCAGCTTTGAGCGCAGCTAAATGACGACCGGTACCCAATTGACGGCCATGCTCATCCACCACTTTGAAATTCATGAACAAATGCGGGCTCAGCATATCGAGTTTGAAATCTGCCCGTTGTACATCGACTTGAGTGGCATCGCGCACCAATTTCAAAAGTGCATCCACCAAACCTGACGCACCAAATGTCTCTGGAACATTCAGCGCTGCCGCCATGCGTGTTGCAGTTTCAGGCAAAGGCACCAAGCGTGAACGGGGTCGCTGGTGCAGCGATTTGAGCAAGGCTTGTATTTTGTCTTTCAACATGCCTGGCACCAACCATTCGCAGCGCTCATCATTGACTTGGTTCAACACAAACAAAGGCACGGTGACCGTCATACCGTCTTTGGCATCACCCGGTTCGTGCAGATAGCTGGCTTGGCAATCCACACCGCCCAATCGTATGGTTTTTGGGAATGACTGTGTGGTGATGCCAGCGGCCTCGTGCCGCATCAATTCATCTTTGCTCAGCATCAACAGTTTGGGTTGTCGCTTGACTTCTTCACGGTACCAGTTCTCAAAACTGTGGCCGCTGCACACATCTTGTGGTAACTGTTGGTCGTAAAAAGCGTAAATTAATTCATCATCCACCAGCACGTCTTGCCGTCGCGATTTATGTTCCAGTTCTTCAACTTGTGCAATCAACTTTTCATTGGCTGCCAAAAACGGGAATTTAGTTTCCCAATTGTTGGCAACCAGCGCCTCACGAATAAATATTTCGCGTGCGGCATGCATGTCAACACGACCTAAATTCACTTTCCGACCGCTGTAAACCACCAAGCCATACAGCGTGGCACGTTCCAACGCAACAACTTCTGCTGCACGCTTTTCCCAATGCGGGTCCAGCAATTGTTTTTTAAGCAAATGCCCGGCTACTTTCTCCAACCACTGCGGTTCAATGTTCGCCAAACCGCGCCCAAAAAGTCGCGTGGTTTCCACCAGCTCTGAGGCAATGATCCAACGCCCTGGCTTTTTGGATAAATGGGCGCCCGGATGCGCAAAAAACTTAATGCCGCGTGCACCCAAGTATTCTCCTCGGGCACCCTTATCCTCGCGCCCACCCGTCGCCGCCTCGGTTTCTGTCTTCCAGCCGACGTTACCCAAGAGCCCTGCCAGCATGGACATGTGCAGGTCTTCATACGAGGCTGGCTTACTGTTGATGCGCCATTTGTGTTCTGCAACAACCGTGACAAGCTGGCTGTGTATATCGCGCCATTCGCGCACACGCCGCATACTGATGAAGTTTTGTCGCAACAGTTGTTCGTATTGGCGGTTGCTGAGTTTGTGAGTGGTGTGCTCTGCACAACCGCCTTTGGATTCATTCAACCATTTCCACAGTTTCAAGTACCCTACAAACTCGCTTTTTTCATCATCAAACTTGGCATGCGCTTGGTCAGCCGCTTGTTGTGCTTCCATGGGCCTGTCGCGCACGTCTTGCACGCTCAGTGCACTGGCAATGACCAATACCTCGTCTAAAGCACCGCGTTGACGCGCTTCCACCAACATGCGCCCAACGCGCGGGTCAAGTGGCAGCTTGGCCAGCTCTTGCCCCATGGTTGTTAATTCATTCGCATCGTCAACCGCACCGAGTTCGTTCAGCAATTGGTAACCATCGGCAATGGCACGACCTTGTGGCGCTTCTAAAAATGGAAAATCTTCTACCACGCCCAAGTGCAATGACTTCATGCGCAAAATAACGCCCGCTAACGAACTGCGCAAAATCTCGGGCTCGGTAAATTGTGGTCGACCATTAAAGCTGATGGGGTCATACAAACGAATGCAAATGCCATCTGCCACGCGACCACAACGCCCTGCCCGTTGGTTCGCTGACGATTGACTGATGGGTTCAACCAGCAACTGCTCGACCTTGCTTCTGAAACTGTAACGCTTCATGCGAGCTGTGCCCACATCAATCACGTAACGAATGCCTGGCACGGTGAGCGATGTTTCTGCCACATTCGTCGCCAAAACAATGCGTCTACCTGTGTGGCTGTCAAAAATTTTGTCCTGTTCGGCTTGGCTTAAACGCGCAAACAAGGGCAGCACCTCGGCACTGCGCATGATGGGTTGATGACTCAAATGCCCACGCAGATGATCAGCTGCTTCGCGAATTTCGCGTTCACCCGGCAAAAATACCAAAATGTCACCCGCTTGGCTGGGGTTGATCCACAGTTCATCCACCGCATCGGCAATCGCGTTGTTGAGTCCGTAGTCACGCGACTCTTCATACGGTCGGTAACGTTGCTCCACTGGGAACATGCGACCCGAAACCATGATGATGGGTGCAGGTCCTTTTCTAGAAGCGAAATGGTCCGCGAAACGTTGTGCATCAATCGTGGCCGAGGTGACGATGATTTTCAAGTCTGGTCGGCGAGGCAAAATTTGACGCAAATAGCCCAACAAAAAATCAATGTTCAAACTGCGCTCATGCGCTTCGTCGATGATGAGGGTGTCATAGGCTTTCAGCAAAGGATCGATCTGCGTCTCGGCCAGCAGAATGCCATCGGTCATCAACTTAACCGAGGCATCGCGGCTCAAACGGTCTTGAAAACGTACCTTAAAACCCACCACCTCACCCAGCGGCGTTTTAAGCTCTTCGGCAATGCGTTTGGCAACGCTGCTGGCGGCTATTCGACGCGGTTGGGTATGACCGATTAATTTGCCTTGCCCTGCCGGGTAATTGATTTTGCCGCGTCCCATCGCCAGCGCGATTTTCGGCAACTGCGTCGTTTTGCCAGAACCTGTTTCGCCACAAACAATGACCACCTGATGCGCCTGTAAAGCTGCTGTGATCTCGTCACGTTTGCCTGATACAGGTAGATTTTCGGGGAATTCGATGGCTATGGCAGCAGATTTGGCTGCTACTTCGGCAGAAAGTTCAAGGTTTGGGGGCGCAGTCATAAGCCTAGATTATCGGAGATTAGAGTCATGCACTCTACAAAAGTAAGGTGCCTTCATATAATACGAAAGTAAATCAATCATCAATGCCTCGTTGCGAAAGAATTCATGCCTTTTTATCCCCAGTTTGGTCAAGCAAAAACGTCCTCATGCAGTGGTCATTTCACCTTTTGGACTCCCGTAAAAATCTCCATCGTCACACGACTCTTGACTGTCATCGCGCTCGCCTTGCCAGCAGCCCATGCCAGCAGCCAAACGGCATTTTCAGACATTGACAACAAACCAAACCAAGCTTCCGCCAGTACCAATGCAGAACCTGAAGCGACTGACGCAGCAGTACCAGCAAAAGTTGAAGAACCGATTGCAGTTCTGGCGCCAACCACTGATGCCGACCTGTGGGCTCGCATCCGTCGCGGATTTGGTATGAATGGTTTGGATCAAACTGAATTGATTAGCCATCATGAACAATGGTATTCAAGTCGTCCCGATTACATCAATCGCATGACTTCGCGTTCGAGCAAATACCTCTACCATGTGGTTGAAGAGCTTGAACGGCGCAAAATGCCAACGGAACTGGCCTTGCTGCCTTTTATTGAAAGCGCCTTCAACCCGCAAGCCGTGTCCGGTGCCAAAGCGGCAGGGATGTGGCAATTCATGCCTGCAACGGGCAGGTATTTTTCTTTAAAGCAAAGCGTATTCAAAGACGATCGACGTGATGTGCTGGCATCAACACGTGCGGCATTGGATTATTTGCAAAAACTATATGGCATGTTTGGTGACTGGCATTTGGCGCTGGCAGCGTACAACTGGGGAGAAGGTTCGGTGGGCCGAGCCATCGCACGCAACCAACGTGAAGGTTTGGGTACCGACTATTACAGCCTGAGCATGCCCAACGAAACCCGCCATTACGTGCCCAAGTTATTGGCTGTGAAAAACATTGTGGCCAATCCTGCGGCATACAACTCGACTTTGCCAGATATCCCTAATCATCCGTATTTTCAAAGTGTCGCCATTGACCGCGATATGGATGTCGCTTTGGCAGCCAAATTGGCTGAAGTGGACTTGGACGATTTCAAATCACTCAACCCATCTGCCAACAAGCCTGTCATATTCAAAGCAGGTACGCCCTACATTTTGCTGCCTTGGGACAATGCAGGTATTTTTGAACGCAATTTAGCTATACACAATGGTCAAACCGCGGGTTGGACCGTTTGGACAGCGCCCTCTCTGCTCACTGTTGCAGACGCAGCCAGGCGTGTGGGTATGAACGAAGCCAGGTTTCGTGAAATTAATCGCATTCCGCCACGAATGTTAATCAAAGCTGGGTCAAGCTTGCTGGTACCGCGTTCAGCCAAACACACGACTGATGTACCGCTGCAAATTGCTGATAACGGTCAAATCAGTTTTTCACCAGAAATCATTCTGAAGAAAATGCTGATTAAACTCAAAAAGGCAGGCACTGTTGTAGCGATTGCAAAGCAATATAAAGTCAGTGCCAGCAATTTGGCCAATTGGAATAAAGTCAACATCACCGGCAACTTCAAAGCCATGCAAACCATTGTTTTGTATGTTCCTGCGAAAGGGAAAGCAGGAAAATCAACTCGATCTAAAGGCAGTACAGCCAAACAATCACGAACCAAATCTGCTTCAGCATCAAAACCTGCCAGAAAGCGTCGATAGAAAAAGCGCAGATCGTTGAGTCAGATAGTTGGGTGACCTCGTTTATGATGTGAATATATAAAGAAAAACAAATCCATATTTAGAATGCCTAATTCGATCAACGCATCATTTGTCCCTTGGTTCCGCTCGGTTGCGCCTTATATTCACTTGCACCGTGGGAAAACGTTTGTGGTGGGCATTGCAGGTGAAGCCATCGCTGCCGGAAAGTTACAGCATTTGGCGCAAGATTTGGCACTCATACAAAGCATGGGAGTGAAAGTCGTTCTGGTTCACGGATTCCGTCCTCAGGTGAACGAACAACTGATGGCCAAAGGCCATTCACCGCGCTATTCGCACGGTATGCGCATTACCGATGAGGTATCACT
The DNA here is from genome assembly GCA_937863225.1 of uncultured Polaromonas sp. Lineage (GTDB taxonomy): Bacteria > Pseudomonadota > Gammaproteobacteria > Burkholderiales > Burkholderiaceae_C > Aalborgiella. Next base: position 40,983 of record CALMEI010000044.1, on the reverse strand, counting down.
GGACTGCGCTCAAGAAGCCGCTGGGCAATTGCGCTATGAAATTGAAGCCGCTTTCAGTCAAGGTTTACCCAACACACCGATGGCAGGCTCTACCGTGCGCGTGATTTCTGGCAACTTTATCACTGCACGCCCCGTCGGCATTGTGGATGGTGTGGATTTCCAACACTCAGGATTGGTGCGCAAAGTGGACACGGCAGGCATCATGCAAACCTTGGATTTGGGTGCCATGGTGCTGTTATCGCCCTTCGGATTTTCACCGACGGGCGAAGCGTTTAATTTGACAATGGAAGAGGTCGCCACTTCAGTCGCCATTGATTTGCAAGCAGATAAACTGATTTTTGTGACCGAAATTCCTGGCATTCGCATTCACCCTGACCAAGCGGCCAGCGAAGCTAACCCCATCGATACCGAATTGCCATTGGCTGCAGCACAAAAGCTGTTGGCCAATTTACCTTCTCCAACGCAACCCAATGATGCCGCTTTCTACCTGCAACATTGCGTTAAAGCCTGTTTGGCTGGGGTGGAACGCAGCCATATCTTGCCGTTTGACGTGGATGGCTCTTTGCTCTTAGAGGTCTATGTACACGACGGTATTGGCACCATGGTGGTGGATGAAAAATTGGAAAGTTTGCGCGAAGCCACAGCGGACGATGTCAGCGGTATTTTGCAACTGATTGAGCCATTTGAACGCGATGGAACTTTGGTTAAACGCAACCGCACCGAAATTGAACGCGATGCGAACAATTACACCATTTTGGAACACGATGGTGTGATATTTGCCTGCGCGGCACTCTACCCTTATCCGGAAGCAAAAACCGCAGAAATGGCAGCACTGACTGTGTCACCGCATGTGCAAGGTCAAGGCGATGGTGAACGTGTCTTAAAACGCATAGAGCACCGCGCCAAAGCCGCTGGTTTAGACAGCATATTTGTGTTGACCACGCGCACCATGCACTGGTTCATCAAACGCGGATTCAAACAAGTTGACCCTGATTGGCTACCCGAAGCTCGCAAACGCAAATACAACTGGGACCGCAAGAGCCAAGTGTTGGTCAAAAAACTTTAACGTTACACTGGCACGCGTGTTTGCTTAGACCTTGCGTCTGAAAAGCAAAAACACACTTAAAACAGCGATTGCGCAAAAGCACAAAAACGACCAGTTGGCGATAGAACCGCCTAAAAAAGTCCAATCCACCTTGGTGCAGTCCCCTGAACCGCGAAAGACCATCGGAATCACTTTTTGCAACGGAAATGCTTCAATCATGCCGTAAATATCGCGGCCACAAGTTGCAATTTCTGGTGGATACCATTGCAACCAGCTTTGACGAGCCGCCACAAATGCGCCGCCCAGTGACAGTACTGCAATCATGACGATGAGCGACTTTTGTATGCCTTTTTGGCCTACAGCCAGCGTAAATATTGCCAAAAGTGCTATCAATACCATAGCGTAACGCTGCACAATGCACATTGGACAGGGGTCTAAACCCACCACATGCTGCAAATAAAAACCAAAAGCCAATAAACCAAAGCACGCCACAGCAGTAGCCAACATAATTTGGCGCAAACTCAATTGATTCAGCACTTTGAACAACGCAAACCCCTCAATATAAAAAATTCAAAAACTACACCATTGGACACTAAAAAACGCCCTTAGTTCGATCTATGGTCGATAATTGTTTGAAAAACCTAGGACAATTTAGAAACGGTGAAAATAGCTACCCATAAAGCTACTTCATTGGCATTCATTCAATCAAAAAAGGACAACTTTCATGGCACGCATGGTCAACTGTATCAAACTCAAACAAGAAGCCGAGGGCTTGGATTTTCCACCCTACCCAGGCGAATTGGGCAAACGCTTGTGGGAAAGTGTCAGCAAACAAGCGTGGGCTGATTGGTTGAAACATCAAACCATGCTGGTCAATGAAAATCGCCTGAATTTGGGAGATTTGCGTGCGCGCCAGTACTTGGCCCGCCAAATGGAAGCCCATTTTTTTGGAGGCGGTGCTGATGCGGCACAGGGTTACGTTCCACCCAGCGCATAAACCAAATCAAACTTGATATATAACTTCGTTTGATGTGCATCAAGTCCATGGTGCGTCATCAATCTTAAACTTGCAAAGGCACTTTATGTTTGTATCAACTATCAATGCAACTTTAGCGAAGGTCAAGCAGACACCCATGATGAGTCCCCTAACGTGGGTGACTTTGGGTTGGCGGGATATGGTTCGTTGCGGATGGGTCAGTTATTTGCATGGTTTGTTGTTTGCATTGTTTGGCATATTGACTTTTATTTTGGCTCACAATCGATTTTGGCTTTTAGCTGGCGCGCTGTCTGGCCTCTTAATCATCGCGCCGATTTTGGCGACCAGCCTGTATGCACTGAGCCGAGCACTCGAACGGGGAGAAAAAGCCGATTTCAAGGTCGTTACATACACTTGGACACAATGGCAAAAAAGTCACACCAATAAATTAGGTGACGACTATTGGTGCTTGATACGCTTAGGTATCTTGTTGGCGTTAGCTGCAACAGGTTGGGTGATAACCTCGGCCGCCTTTATCACATTGATTGCACAGTCGCCTGTCAATACGCCTATCGACTTTGTTCGAAACATCGTGCTGGCCAAACAAGGCTGGGGGTTTGAGCTTTGGCTGACTTTGGGTGGCATCATGGCTGCTCCAATTTTTGCTTCAACCGTCGTTGCCGTGCCCTTACTCTTGGATCGCAAGGTGAACTTGTTTGAAGCCATATTGATCAGTTGGCGTGCCGTATTGGACAACCCCTTGACCATGGCAATTTGGGCCAGCGCAATCATGCTCTTCATTTTTTTTGGTACTGCTTTTGCTTTTGTCGGTTTGATTGTGGCCATACCTGTTTTGGGTCATGCCAGTTGGCATGCCTACCGCGATTTGATTGATGTAACGAGCTTGCCTGCGCGTTGAAAATGAGCACTATCGATTTTTAAAACTTCAAGGTATACGTAAAGCATGTTTGGTTATTCAGAAGAACAAATCGCTGCCTTTGGCATGAGTTTTGGCGTGGGCGGTTTCATGCTGTACATGTTGTTCATCATCGGGCAATTGGCGTGGGAGTCAAAGGCTGGCAAATTTGGCGCTTTTGTTATATTTTTAGGTTTGGGTTTTGGCATGGTTGGTTTTGTGGCGAAATATTTGATTCAATGGATAATGGACATCAAATAGGACATCAAATAACGGTCAATCAATGAACGCACTCAGCCACACCGAATCAGACGTCATCATCATTGGTGCAGGCCCTGCTGGTCTGTGCTTTGCACGCGCATTGTCGGGTCAAGGTTTGCGCATCACGGTTCTTGAGCAAGTCAAACAGGACCAACTTTCCAACCCCGCATTTGATGGTCGTGAAATCGCGCTCACCCAACATTCAGCCAAACTTCTTCGAGATCTAGACATCTGGAACCGAATCGATGCTCATGCGCTTTCACCATTGCGAGATGCGAAAGTTCTGAACGGACCCAATCCATTTTCAATGACCATCAGTCACAGCTTGAGTGGCCAATCCGAGTTAGGTTGGTTGGTTTCCAATCACTTGATTCGCAAAGCAGCCTATGAATCGGTACAAGCTGCCATCACGCAAGCGCAAGATATTGATTTGCTGTGTGGCGACAAAGTCAGTAGCCTGCACACCGATGATCAAGGAGCTCACATTACCTTGTCCAGTGGAGCAACCCTTGCTGGCAAGTTGGTGGTGGCGGCTGACAGTCGATTCTCTGAATCACGCCGCGCCATTGGCATTGGCGCGGACATGAATGACTTTGGCAAAACCATGTTGGTGTGTTGCATGACGCATGAGGAACCACATCACCATGCCGCATGGGAATGGTTTGATTATGGGCAAACCTTGGCACTTTTGCCCATGAACCCAGACCCTGCGACGCAAGAATACCGCTCATCCGTCGTTCTGACTTTACCCAATACCGAAATCGCTCCCATCTTGCAAATGCCTGCCGAAGATTTTGGTCTGGCCATGCAACAACGCTTTGCCGGCCGTTTGGGCCGCATGACACTGATCAGCACACGCCACAGCTACCCACTGGTGGGCGTGTATCCGCACCGTTTGGTAGCCAAACGCTTTGCCACTGTGGGCGACGCTGCCGTGGGCATGCACCCAGTCACTGCACACGGTTTTAATTTTGGTTTGCTTGGGGTTGAAACCTTGTCCAACGCCATTCACGCCGCACATGCGCAAGGCAGAGACATTGCTTCGGCCCCATTGTTGGCACAGTTTGAAAAAACCCACCGCCGTGCCACACGCCCCTTGTATCTGGCCACCCAATTGGTTTCCAGCCTGTATACCAACGACAGCACCCCCGCCCGTTTCTTGCGCGATGCGGCATTGCGTTTAGGCGAAGCTGTGATGCCATTTAAACGCGCCATTGCTGCTTCGTTGTCTGGTACCAAATAAAATCACTCAGTCCTTGTATAATCAAAGGCTGTACTGAACCAGACATTGGGCGGTTAGCTCAGGGGTAGAGCACTGCATTCACACTGCAGGGGTCACAAGTTCGAAACTTGTATCGCCCACCAATTTTGGTGTTCAAGAAAGAACTCATTAGACTTGACCAACAATCTGTTAGTCAAGTCTATTTTTTTATGCATTTTTAGGCTGTAGACGGCGTATTGATTGCCTATAGTGCTATCAAATAAATAGCATCACTTTGCGCTGACTTTCGCCAGCAACGCTTTGGCTTCTTTTTCGTGCGCTTTCACTTCATCCAAGTTGGCCTGTAAGTCGGTCATTTGCGAAAGCAGTGCCGCTTTATGGGTGGCGAGGACGGATAAAAACTTTTGCAGTTGTGCACCCGTGTCACGCGGGCTGTCGTAGAGATCTATGATTTCTTTGGCTTCGGTGAGAGAAAGACCCAAACGTTTGGCACGCAATGTCAGCTTTAAACGCGTGCGGTCGCGGGCGCTGTAAATGCGGCTGCGCCCGCCTTCGCCTTGGCGTTGAGGTGCCAGCAAACCCATGTCTTCATAAAAACGTATGGCACGTGTGGTGAGGTCAAACTCTTTGGCCAATTCGGTGATGGTGTAGCTGGTACTCATGGCATGGTACTTGGTTGAGTTGGATGATGATGTTGAGAATTGTGTAATTCGGTTAAGATGACTTATACAAGTTGACGTTTACGTAAAGGTAAATGTTCGAATTGAGCGATTATGGCTCAAAACGATTCATACAAGAAATCTACCATGACAAACACCACTGAAGAACTTTCAAGCCGTGCATTGGCAGCCCAATTAGAGCAACGATTGACTTACCCCTTGGATGACCGATTTCCAGAGCCTGGTCATGGCATTGAGGTAGCAACAGGAGTCTTTTGGGTGCGCATGCCGCTGCCATTTGCGCTGAACCACATCAATGTATGGCTGTTGCGCGATGAAATTGACGGTGTGCAAGGTTGGACCATTGTGGACTGCTGCATCGATAAACCTGAAACACGTGCGTTATGGGAACAGGTGTTTGTGAATGTGATGCAGGGCATGCCAGTGCTGCGAGTGATAGTCACCCACATGCATCCCGACCATATTGGCTTAGCGCATTGGTTGTGCGACCGTTTTGGTGTGCGCATGTGGATTAGCTCGACCGATTTCACCGTGGCGCGTTTGGCAAGCCAAGCGCCCAGCAGTTTTGGTGGGTCACCCGCTGCGGCATTTTTTGCGTTGCACGGCTGGGTGGATGCCGAAGCACAAAGCAAACTCAAAGACAGAAGCAGCTACTTTGCCAGCCTGGTACCTACCGTACCCAATAGCCACAGACGCATGATGGAGGGCGACAGCTTCATGATTGGCAGGCGCCGCTGGCAATGCATCAGTGGATATGGCCATGCACCTGAACATATTGCTTTGTACAGTGAATCAATTGACAGCGGTGAGAAAAGCGCCATCTTGTTGGGTGGCGATATGATGTTGCCGCGTATATCCACCAATGTCAGTGTCTATGACAATGAGCCCGAAGCCAATGCATTGCAGTTGTTTTTGGACTCAATCGACAAGTTCAAGTCTTGCAATACCCAAACACTGGCACTGCCCTCACACGGCAAGCCTTTTGTGGGTGTGCATGAACGCGTGCAACAACTGCATACTCACCACCAAGAACGATTAACCGAAGTTTTCGAAGCCTGCCAAATAAAAGCATGCAGCGCCTACGACGTGTTGCCCGTGATGTTCAAACGCCCACTGGATTTGCACCAAACCACTTTCGCCATGGGCGAAATTGTGGCCCATTTGCATTTCCTTTGGTTTGCAGGTCGCATCAAACGCACGCTGGGTCTTGACCAAATCTACCGATTCAGCGCAGTTTGAATTAAAAAAAAGGGCTGAAGTATCAGCCCTTTTTATTCAACGAAGTATAAAACAATGCTTGGTCTTGCGGCTTATTTAAAACCACCATTGCGCATGGTTTTAAAAAATTCAGATGAGTTGGGATCCAGCACCAACACATCACTTTTCTTGCTAAAACTGGCTTTATAAGCATCTAAGCTGCGGTAAAACTGCGCAAAATGCGGGTCGCGGCCAAACGATTCTGCATAGAGTGAGGCGGCTTTGGCATCGCCTTCACCTTTGATTTTTTGGGCGTCACGGTAAGCTTCTGCTACCAAAATTTCGCGCTGACGATCTGCATCTGCGCGTATTTTTTCACCCTCTGCACCGCCAGTTGAGCGCAGTTCATTGGCCACTTGTTGCCGCTCCGATTTCATGCGTTGGTAAACCGAGTCGGCCACAGTCGCAGGGAAATCAACGCGTTTGATGCGCACATCGACAATTTCGATGCCAAATGTTTTGGCATCGTCAATCAAACGCTTTTGCACACCTTGCATGATTTTGTCACGATCGGTAGACAATACATCTTTCACAGTGCGTTTGGTGACTTCAGAATTAAGCGCATCTTGCACTACCGATGACAAGCGTTGTTCAGCTGTCGAAATATTCGCACCACCTGCATTGTTGCGAATGAATTGTTTGGCATCGGCAATGCGCCATTTGACCAACCAATCCACCACCAAATTCTTTTTCTCTGCAGTTTGTATTGACCCGGTTTCTGGACTATCCAAAGTCAGAACACGCTTATCCAAAAAGACCACATTTTGAAATGGCTGTGGCAGTTTGAAGCGCAAGCCTGGATCGGTGATCACTTCTTTGATTTGACCAAATGAGTACAACACACCAAACTGGCGTTGATCAACCACAAACAAGGTTGATGCCAGTAAGACGACGGCCAACAGTATCGACGCGATGATGAATCCTAATTTATTCATGTTTGACGGCTTTCAATAACTTAACGTGAACGGCTGGTGTCACGTGAGCGTGAGTCAGCGGCGTTAGGGGCAATTGGTGCAACGGGTGTTGCACTGCTGGCACTGGATGCCGCATTGGCATCTGTTGACCCATTGGTGGTGTTTGGTCCAGCCGCTGTCAACTGCATGATTTTGTCCAAAGGTAAATACAACAAGTTATTACCTTGTTTTGAATCCACCACCACCTTGGTCACGTTACTGTAAATTTGTTGCATGGTGTCGATGTACAAACGATCGCGTGTAACTTGTGGCGCTTTGCTGTATTCAGCCTGAATCGATTTGAAGCGCTGCGCATCACCCTCAGCGCGGGCAATCACATTGGCTTTGTATCCATCTGCCTCTTCCTTCAAACGAGCAGCAGTACCTTTGGCACGTGGCACCACATCATTGGCGTAGGCTTGACCTTCATTTTTCAAACGGTCTCTGTCCTGCCCTGCTTTCAGTGCATCGTCAAATGCTGCTTGTACAGGTTCGGGCGGTTGAACATTCTGGATATTCACGGTTTGTACATGGATACCTGTTTTGTATCGGTCCATTTGTGCTTGAATGCTTGCCAACACATCTCGTTGAATTGATTCGCGGTCTTTATTCAATACCGTGTCCATCGCGCCTTTGCCCACCACTTCACGGATGGCAGATTCTGCTGCCTTGGTCACCGCATCATCAGGGTTGCGATTTTGGAACAAAAAGTCTGCAGCGCTTTTCAAGCGGTATTGCACCGTGAACTTGATGTCAACAATGTTTTCGTCTTGTGTCAGCATGGACGAATCTTTCAAGCCAGTGGCTTGCACGGTGGTGCCGCGACCGATTTCAATTGACCGCAGTTGTGTCAAAGCGACCGTCTCATGACGCTCTATGGGGTAAGGCAAGCGCCAATTGAAGCCCGCTTCTCGGGTTCCTTTGAGCTCACCAAATCGGGTAATCACCGCTTGTTGACCTTCTTGCACAATAAAGAATCCGGTACCCAACCAAATCAAGGCGGCGACTACGCCCACCAAGACAGCGCCTTTTCCGGCGCTTTTCATATCAGGTTGAAAACCACCGCCATTACCGTTGCCGCCGTGATTGTTGCCACCACCATTGGGTTGCTGGCGTCCTTTATTTTGCGCGCCACCAAATATGCCTCCCAATTTTTGATTGAAATCGTGCCACAACTCGTCTAAATCTGGCGGGCCATCATGTGGACGTTTATTGTCTTGAGGCGCTTGATGGTTAGGTTTGTCTTGCGACCCTGTAGGAGATGATGTAGGCGATGGAGGTACAGGTGGCAAATCAGCACCGCCTTGTGTTGGCTTTTCTCCATCGCGACCCCACTTGGAGTCATTCAAATTGAACATGCCCAGTGCCGCATGCTTGAAGCGCTGCGACAATTTACTCACATTCACAACTGGCAAATGAATCATCATAAAAATTTCTCTGTGTAAATAACTAACCTATGCGCTTCTCATTAAAACCGATTTCCAACACAACTATGCCCCAATGCCCATCTCTATCAGTGTCAAACTCAATGCTCAATCGAAGCAAATCTTGGATCACTGACGGTATTATCCTCAGTTCCCAATGCTTCTTGCACCGTTCTAGCCAATTGTTCACGCAATGCAGGGATACCATGTCCTGTTTTGGCACTGACCCAAACCCGCGCGATAGCTTGGCCATCGATCTCATAACTGTCACTTACATGACGGATGTGTTGTGACATTTCAAGGGCATCAAATTTGTTAAATACCAACAGTTGCGGCACTTTGTCTGCCCCAATTTCTTTGAGTACCCGCTGTACTTCAGCTATTTGTTCAGGGTATTCGGGGTTGGCCGCATCAACCACATGAATCAGCAAATCGGCATCAATGGCTTCTTGCAAGGTGGCGCGAAATGCATCGACCAAGTCGTGGGGTAAATTGCGGATAAAACCCACTGTGTCGGAAAGGGACACTGAGCGGCCCACATCGCCATCTGAACCACCTAAATACAATTGCCGAGTGGTTGTGTCGAGCGTGGCAAACAATTGATCTGCCGCATAGGCGCGCGCTTTGACCAATGCATTGAACAAGGTCGATTTGCCTGCATTGGTATAGCCCACCAATGAAATATTGTAAGTTTGGCGTTTGTCACGTTGTCGGCGTTGTGTATTGCGCTGTTTTTTAACTTTATCCAGACGTTCTTTGGTGCGTTTAATTGCGTCACCAATAATACGTTTGTCCAGCTCAATTTGCTTCTCTCCTGGTCCACCTCGCATGCCAATACCGCCACTTTGTCGCTCTAAATGCGACCAACGTCTCACCAAACGGGTACTGACGTATTGCAAATTGGCCAATTCAACTTGCAGTTTACCCTCGTGACTGCGAGCACGTTGTGCAAAGATTTTCAGGATTAGAAAAATTCTGTCGTTAACAGGCAACTCTAGACGGCGTTCCAAATTGCGTTGTTGTGCCGGGCTTAAAGCTTGATCAAACAATACTTCAGTCGCACCGGTTTGTTGCGCCAGCAATTTAATTTCGTCAGCTTTTCCTGTTCCAACAAACAAAGCTGCATCAGGTGCTTTACGTTTACACGTGATGCGAGCGATAGGTTGCAAACAAGCTGACTGTGCCAGCAGGCCTAATTCATCCAACGCGCCATCAAAATGGTCGCGACCAAAGTCGACGCCCACCAAAATGGTTGATACGACAGACGTTTTTGGCACTGTTTAGTTTGTTGCTGCAGGATTTGCAGCCACATCACCCTCAGGTGCCATCTGGAAATTAACGGCACGACCAGGCACAATTGTGGAAATGGCATGCTTGTAAACCATTTGTGTCACCGTGTTGCGCAACAAGATCACGTATTGATCAAATGACTCAACCTGCCCTTGCAGCTTGATACCATTGACGAGGTAAATCGACACTGGCACATGTTCACGGCGCAGTAAATTGAGGTAAGGATCTTGCAAGAGTTGGCCTTTGTTGGTCATGGATGAGGTCACGATATGCTCCGTGTTCTGTGGTTGATTAAAAAATAGAGATGGGATGACAATTTTGTTGTCTGAAAATTATCTCAGTGCAACTTATATATGGACTGCATTTCCAATTTCTAGTTCCATATTGGAAATATTTTGCATTTATTTTGATTGATTTTCTTTCTTGGTAACTTTGTTTGTACTTGTCGCATGGGATTGGTTAAACCATATCCACATGACCGCACCGCCGATAACCATGGGAACACTCAACCATTGCCCCATACTCATTCCAAATGACAAAATACCTAAATGCGCATCTGGTTCACGGAAAAACTCGGCTACAAATCGCAAAATCCCATAACCCATAAAAAATACAGCGGCAACTTGCCCTTGCTTGCGCTCTTTGCGGGCGTAAAGCCACATGACTGCAAACAAAAGTAAACCTTCTAGTAAAAACTGGTAAATTTGCGAAGGATGGCGTGGCGCATCACCATAGCCTCTGAAAACCATACCCCAAGGCAAGGATGGATCAGCCAACCTACCAGGTAATTCACCATTGATAAAGTTACCAACACGACCCGCCGCCAATCCTGTTGGCACGCAAGGCACGCCAAAATCAATCACTTGCCAAAATGGTTTTTGGCGCGAATATGCGTACCAAACCATGGCAACAATCACTCCCAACATGCCACCGTGAAAACTCATTCCACCTTGCCAAACTGCAAAAATTTCTAAAGGATGCGATGCATAGTACAAAGGTTTGTAAAACAAACAGTAGCCCAGTCGCCCTCCCAAAATGACACCCAGCACACCTAAAAACAAGATATCTTCGACATCTTGCTTTTTCCATTGATGAGGTGCATCCCCAGCCAAACGGGCAAATGGCTGATGCTGTAGCCGCTGTCTGGCCAACAGCAAAAACAAACCAAAAGCCGCCAAATAAGTTAAGCCATACCAGTGAATGGCCAATGGGCCAATCTGCAACGCGACTGGGTTAATTTGAGGGTGAATCAACATGCACTGAATGTTAACAGCAGAATTGCTGCAAAATTAATAGCAAAAATGCAACAAAACTTAAAACTGGCTATAAATACAGTATACTGTGCATATCCACAGATAAACCTAAGGAGCCGTTATGGACGATATGCCCAGTTTTAACGATAAATTCACCATCAAACTCACCGCTCGTCAGCAGCAGATTTTGGAATTGATACAAAACACCATCGCCACGACAGGTTCTCCCCCAACACGTGCTGAAATTGCCACAGAGTTTGGTTTCAAATCAGCCAACGCGGCAGAAGAACATTTAAAAGCTTTGGCGCGAAAAGGTGCGATTGAACTGCTCAGCGGCACATCACGCGGCATTCGACTCAAGGGCGACTCGCTTGAATCCATCAATGCATCACGTTCTAAACAATTTATGCAGCAATTTTCGCTTCCGATACCCAGTTTGATGCAATTGACACTGCCCCTTATTGGCCGAGTTGCAGCAGGGTCGCCAATCTTGGCGCAGGAGCACATTGAACAAAGCTTTAGTTTTGAAAGCGGCATGTTTGCCCGCAAACCAGATTATTTGCTCAAAGTCAAAGGCATGAGCATGCGAGATGCGGGCATCATGGACGGGGATTTGTTGGCTGTGCAATCTACCAGCGAGGCACGCAATGGCCAAATCATCGTGGCACGCATCGGCGAAGAAGTCACCGTCAAGCGTTATCGCCGTACCAAAGACCTGATTGAATTGCTACCCGAAAACCCCGAATTCAAAATCATCACCGTTGACCCCGAAGAGCCCTTTGCCATTGAGGGTTTAGCGGTTGGTTTAATACGCAACACCATGCTGATGTAACCCTGATTTCAAGCCTTGGCCTTGCAGGTGGCGGGCGTATGGTTTTCAACCCTCTCATTCATGCGTGGGTTGCAAAAGCCATCACCCTGCAAAGCTAAGTTTTCAACAATCCTGCCTGTGTACAAGCTCAATAATTGGAGTTAAACATGGACAACACCACAGGAAAATTAAAAATAAGCCTCAGACCACAATCTGAAATTGTTTGCGCAGTGCTGGCAGGTTTTGGTATTTGGATCAAACCCAAATCCCGCACAGAAACCAACCAAAGCACAAACCTTATGTCAAGTAGCGTGCCGCACCGCGCCCAGCCATCGCACCCGTGGACATGCAAGCGGTAAGCAAATAGCCACCGGTGGGCGCTTCCCAGTCCAGCATTTCACCGGCTAAAAACACGCCTGACACATCGAATTGGCCTATGAGTGGCTTTTTCAACATCAGTTGATCCGTCAACTCTGTAAACGCCACACCCCCCGCAGTACTGATGGCCTCGTCAATCGGGCGTGCCTGTTTCAGACACACCGGCAATGCTTTGATGGCTTGCGCCAAATGGACTGTATTCTGCATATCTTCTTTGCTAAGAAGTTCATGTAACAAAGCCAACTTGATGCCGTCTATTTTCAACCTGCTTTTCAAATGACTGGAAAGCGATCGGGCGCCGCGAGGATGACCCACTTCACGCAATACTTGTTCAGAAGTTCTGTCTGGGCACAAATCCAAATAAAAAATACACTGTCCATGTTGCGATATAGCATCCCGCAACAATGCTGATGCGGCATAAATCAAACTACCCTCTACGCCTGTGGCTGTTGCCACAAATTCACCTTGCTTGGAAAACAACTGTTTTCCACTTTCATCACGCACAGTGATGGCAACTGTTTTAAAAGCATGCCCTGCAAAACGTTCTGCAAAATATGTGCTCCAAGGTTTCAACACATCAAAACCGCAGTTGGAAGGCAATAAAGGATTCACCGTCACTCCCTGCATGCGCAGGATATCCACCCATTTACCGTCGGAACCCAAACGCGCCCAACTCCCACCGCCCATCGCCAAAATAACGGCATCAGCCAGAACAACTTTCACACCATCTGGACTTTCAAAATTTAATTGATGCCTTTGCTGCAGGTTTTGTACCTTATTTGTTGACCATCCCAGAAATCGGTGTCGCATGTAAAATTGAACACCGTCTTTCTTCAGCGCATGCAACCAGACTCGCAAAAGTGGCGCAGCTTTCATGTCTTTAGGAAATACTCGCCCTGACGATCCGACAAAAGTTTCAATACCTAAATTGTGTGCCCATGTCTGCACTTCATCGGAACCAAATTGTTTGAGCAGTGGTCTGAGTTCTGCTGACTTAAGTCCATAGCGTGACAAAAAAGGTTCGAACGATTCAGAGTGTGTCAAGTTCAAACCACCCTTACCGGCCAACAAAAATTTACGTCCTGCTGTTGGCATGGCATCGTACACACTGACTTGGCACCCTGGTCCAACGGCACGAACAGCTTCTTGTGCCGCCATCAACCCCGCAGGACCTGCCCCAATGATGACAATGTGTTTAACCATGCACTTCGATCAAATTTCCATTGGCTGTTAAAAATGCGGCTTTCACGGTGTCGCCGATTTGGTTTTTTTGCACAGCTGATCTGTAAACATTCATCTGCGCCATTAATTCTTCTTTTGCTTGCGGCTGCGATTCAGACTTGTAATCCAATACCCACCACTGGCCTGTATCTGCGCGCTTGACCAATCGATCAATGCGAATCAATTGTCCATTGAAAATCATCTCAACTTCATTGCTGCACCAGTCAATTAATTCACCATACCAAGCCCAAGCACCTTGGCCCGTGGCAATTTGATGCGCCATCAAAATGGATTGTTTGATTTCATCACGGTTCAATTCAAATTCCTGCTGAACAGATCGTATCAACACATCGTCAAAAGACACCGATTCATTGGCATGCCGCAAAGGCAAATGCTGAAGCAGCATGTGCATCGCTTGCCCGATTCGTGCTGATTGGGCTACCGATGGATCAGCTTGCTCCCTATCTGAGCCATCAAGATAAAGTTCTGAACTAACTTGCTCAGTGATTCCTGCAACAAACTTGGGTAGTTCCAAAAGTTCAATTGCTTGCCTATCTGCGACCTGCTTCAACGACGTTTGCAATTGATCAACTGGGATGATTGGCTTGGCATACGGCTGAATGCGTTTCCACCAAGTCAAACCTGAATCACCGTGCGGCACTATGCTTGAGAAAACCAATTGTTTCTTCGCACGGGTCATGGCCACATACAAGGCGTTGAGTTCTTCACGATGTCGGGCTGATTTTTCAATGTCGAAAAATGCTTGAACACTTGGGGCTGGCTGTTTTTCACTCTGCATGAAAACAAAACGTGATGGGTGAGTGTCTTCACCGGGCCAATCAAGGAGGACCGACATGGTTTTGGATCGCTTTGGCAAGGCATCGGTATCCAATAGCAATACCAAATCAGCTTCCAACCCTTTTGCGCCATGCACGGTTAACAATTTGATGGCGTGATCATTGCTATTTGATGGCTTCATCACCGTTTGCGTGGCATCCACCATGCTGATTTCGTCTGAACGATTCTCGTCACTGCGCCCCGATTTCATCGCGCGCACGAACATGTACGGTGTGGTGTAGCGCGCGGTATTGATGTCCAATGCCGCTTGCAGCAATGCTTGCAAATTAATCTGTACCTCTTCACACCGTGTTGCGGGCACAGACTGAACAAATCTGGCCAGGATATCACCATCTTGGTAAATGACCGACAACGCATCGTGCGGCGGCAGTGTCTCTAGCAAACCTTTCCATATAGCCAATTTGGCACCAATCCAGCATATATCTTGCCTAACATGCTCTTTATTTTGTAGCAAATCAAACCATGAATCGATCGCACGTTCGCCCTGTTTGAGCAAGGCTATTGAAATCAAAGCATCATCATCCAAACCAAATATCGGTGATTTCAGCGCCCTGGCCAGCGACAAATCATGTGCAGGAGATACCAACGCATCCAACAAAGCCACCACGTCTTGTACTTCTGGTGCGTCGGCCAATTCTAATTTCTCTGGTTGTTCGCTGGCAATGCCTAGCGCTTGAAGTTCCAATAGCAACTGCGATAAACGCACACGTTGACGTGCCAACACCATGATTTCTTTGGGTTGAGTACCGTTTTGAATTTGCTGCGCGATGTACTGTGCCGCCTGTCGGCACTCTAAGGTATTGAGCTTTTCCTCTTCCAATATTTTGGGTTCACTCAAGCTATCACGCCAAACCAATTCTGATAGATGCGTGTCTGCAAGTTTATCTTTGCGTTTGTCTTTTGTGATGGCATCACGCTGTATTTGAGGCAGACTGAGCACCTCACCTTGATGCTTTGCTTCGGTGCTGTGTGTTCGATAACCTTGGTATTCATTGTCATCTTGTGCTTGCAGCATCGCGCCATTGACTGCCGTTAAAACCTCATCGGCGTTGCGCCGCGTGTGGTCACAACTCAACACATCACCCAACAAACCCTCGCGCACAAATTGCTTGGCAGCTATAAACACTTGCGGTTCGGCGCGGCGAAAACGGTAAATACTTTGCTTCGGGTCTCCCACTATGAAAACACTGGGAGTCGCCTGCGATGCCCCGGCATAGCCAGCCAACCAACTGTACAAGGTTTGCCATTGCATGGGACTGGTATCTTGAAATTCATCTACCATCAAGTGTTTGACACGTGCGTCCAAGCGTTCTTGCATCCAAGCGCTCATGGCAGAATGGGACAACATGAATTGTGCGGCACGCTCAACATCGTTCATGTCTACCCAACCCCGCTCGTACTTCAGTGCAGTAAATTCTGCAATCAAAATGCGCATCAAACGGGTCATGCGTTGTTGATAGATCCAAGCTGCGTGTTGAGCCTGCGCTTTGCATAGAACGCGCAATTCAATTTCGGCTTCTTGCGCAGCTGGAAATTTTTGTAGATGGTGTGTAAGTCTGTCTTCAACAGCAATAAAAAAAGCATTTCGCAATATTGCAAAACGCTCTGCCAGATCGGTACATTCAAATGCTGAAACCACTTCTTGCGCAGCTTTGACTGGAGTTTTGTTTTTCTCAACAGATAATAATTTTGCCCTTGCCAGCCAGCGATCTTTTGCATCCATAGTGGCAAGCAAATCGTCAGGCGATGCGACATCTTTAAAGTCAGGAACGAAAATGCCGAAAGGTGGCACGGAACTCTCCACCACACCGTGTGCATCGGCCAATTCAAATTCAGATCGTTTCATGAGCGCCTCTTCAAGCGCTTTGAGCGTTTGCGAACGGCCGTACGCTGCAATCAGCGAATCAAAATCAGCTTTGGCGCTAACATTCGTGAGCAAATGTGCAAAAAACCGCCGCCATACGCCTGCGATGGCGCTTTTATCATCTTCTAGCAGGGTGTAAACAGGTGGCAAGTTCAGTTTTTCAAAAACCGACAAAGGCGCATTTCGAAGCAGGGACGCAAACCATGCATGAAAAGTTTTGATTTGTACCCCTCTGTCTTTGTCTAACAGGCTTGCGTACAAATTGCGCAATTGACTGCTTTTGTTTTTTGCATCAATGGCGGTCAATCCACGTTTCTGCAACTCTTTTTCCAAATCGTCGGTGGGTCTTTTGGAAAAGTCGAGCAGCCATTCTTGCAAGCGTTGCCGCATTTCACCGGCTGCCTTTTTCGTGAAAGTGATGGCTAAAATTTCATGCGGTTGGCACGCCCCAGCCTCGGTTTCATCTGCCAGCAACACGCGCAACATGCGGGAAACCAACATCCACGTTTTGCCTGCACCTGCACAGGCTTCAACGGCCACACTGCGACGTGGGTCGCAAGCGATGCTGTAAAACAACTCAGGTGTAATCAGCTTGCCATTTTGCTCGTAGGCGGCTGGCTTCATGGTGATTCGTTCCAAAAATCTTTGCGACACAAACCACGCACCTTGCAGTAATCGCAAGTTGCGCCTTCACCCAATGCGGGCAAGGCTGCACCCGCAGCGATTCGCTGCAAATCATCCAAAATGCCCTCAATCAAAACATCTCGAATTTCGACGATGTGCGTTTGCTCGATCATTTTGGTTTCTCTTTCGCTCACATTGACATAGGCAGCACGCAAGGTGTCGTCATCCAACAATGCGCCATAAAATGCCAACTGCGTGTCTTCAAAAGGTTCTTTCACGCGTTGCGTCGTCTTTTTAAGGCTTTCAGTTTTGTAGTCGATGAGCATGACAGATTGAGCACCCGCCGTTGCAGCCAAACGGTCAATTCGGTCTATGCGTCCATGCAGGGTTAAATCACCCAGTTTTGTTTGGCACGCCAATTCTGATTGATCGAAATGATAGTCACTGGTTTCGTGCTCGATGAGCCAAGTCAAATAACCATCACGCAACTTTGGCCATGTACTGGCCCACGGCATGAATGAATCCGCAGGTAATTTCAACTGTTGGGTGACCACATCAGCTGCTATATTAATCATAGCAGTATAGGCATGTAATACGCCGGATACAGCCTGATTTCTCATATTTTTTTGATTGCCATGAAACAAATTGAGCACAGCGTGCAGCCAAGTACCAAAGTCCCGTTTGCTGATTTCATCAACCAATTCATCATCCTCTACCAATCCCAGCATTTGCAAAGCAAAATATTGGTAAGGGCAATTCCGCAGTTTTTCATATGCGCTACTGGACAAACGATTGGGCACCAACTGTGCGCCGTCCGGCATTGGTTTGCATGTCGGTTTGGCGTTTTCAAAACGGCAATCAAATAACTGCTCGGTCGATAAATGATGAGGCTCAGAACCCATACTCAAAAGAGTGCGTTGTACCACGCTGCTCAATTGCAGTGACTCGCCCGATAGCTCGTACGCGCGCCAAAGCAAATCACACACAGGCGTTGCGAGTGCGTTTTGCCAAGCCTGAAGCGTCGCGGCGTGGTGTTCTTCGGGTGTTGGCAAGCCCAAAATTGTTTGTTGCGCTCGGGTCATAAAGGGATTCGATTCGGACGTCGATTGCACCCGGACTTCATCACAACCGGCTATCACAACTGCAGCAAAAGGTCTGCACAACAATTGACTCAAAGGCAGAATGACCACCTGAGGGTTGCCATCATCCAAGGAATTACGGGGTATGAAGTTAGCCGACTCTAATGCAAGATTCACCCACTTTTCAAAATCAGACAAGCTCATGCGAGTTTGTGCTTGTTCTAAACCCTCAAATACTTGCGCTGCGTCCCCTTTCAAATGCAGCGCCGCCAGTATTCTTTCCCCAGCTTGGTCGGTACAAATGACGTCCCACTGCAGGCTGGACCGAAGTAATTGCTGTAAATGCAAAATCCAATCACTGAGTTGGTGTGTCCCTTGCATGGCCAGACGCAAGGACTCTATTTTCTGGGTGCTGGAATACACACTGGAATGGGTGTCTGAGGTAAACCGAACCCAATCCTGCCAGCGCGCCACACCCTTGCGTCGCATGGTTTTTTCGAGCGCCACAATCTCTGCGTTTTCCAAAAATGCACTGTTCTTTAACCAATCCAGCACTTGATCAGAACTGGCGCGATGGGAACAAGCCGACAAACTGCTCATGACCGTTGCTGCTGCGCGGGTGGTCGATAATTTCCAACCATTTTCGTCTTTGATGCGAATGCCTTGGTCACGCAACAGGGCATGCACGCGTCGGGTTAAGGCCCTGTCGTTGGCTACCAAGGCAACCGGAAAACGCCCGTCACGCAAGTGCCTGAGCACGCAGGCTGCCGAACTTTTGGCTTCGTCCAGCACGTTTTGCGCTTTGTAGACATTGATTTGCCCAGATTGCATGGTAGTTATGCCAGGCAATAGCACCGCTGAATCAGGTGAATCTTGTTGCCAAAGTGCCATCAAATTTTGTGCCAGCGCATCACGCTGAAAGCCTGGCACCACCATCACCATATCGACTTTGGCTTTAACCGATTCGGTGTCAAATAAAACATCACTGGCATATCGGCTGGTGGCCGCCCACGCGATGGCAACTTGTGCCAATCCATTTTCCAATCGCAACCAATCTTGCACGGTAGCCTCTGACCCAGCAGTGTTAGGTTGGATGCGCAATTGCTCGGCTAAAGCAAGTCGTTGGTTTGGATGTATTGCGGCAAAACCAACGCTGATTTGGTGTGCAATATCGACCAGCTTGGGTGCCAGCAAATCAATTTGATTTTTGTCCCAAACTTCGTATGAATGATTAGCAGAACGCTTCCCAACAAGGCCCGATTGCTGCAACAAATGTGCCGCTGTCAAAATATCGCGTGTGGCTTCAAAACTGATGTCATGCGACGCCAATTGAAACCCACCAAACTGTTTGGCCCAGATTTTGGTGCTGAAGAACTGTGGCACAAAACCGTCTGGGAAGGCCACAGACCAATAATGCCGCGCCACTGGCAAGAGTTGTGCAAATGGTAAAAGCACCACACATCGCGACAAATGTACCCCTTGCGCCAGCGCATTGACATGGATTTGTTGGCAAATCTGACGCCAATAAGCGGCAATTTGTGGGCTTAATTCAGGCATTTTTAAGATGGTGGACTTGCTTTCTGGCACAATGACCTTACTCTAATACAAGTCGATAGAATTCTGGCTGTGCAGTCGGACTTTCTGGCTAAATATTAATTTTAAAATTCTTCATTCAATTTAAGGACCACCCATGGCTAGCGAACTCATCAAACACGTATCGGATGCAACATTTGAAACGACTGTGCTGCAGTCAAGCACACCCGTATTGGTCGATTTTTGGGCTGAATGGTGCGGCCCTTGCAAAATGATTGCGCCGATTTTGGACGAAGTGGCCAATGCCTATGGCGACAAAATTCAAATCGCCAAAATGAATGTGGATGAGAACCGCGACATTCCTGCAAAATTTGGCATTCGCGGTATACCCACATTGATGCTGTTCAAAGGCGGTCAACTTGCTGCCACCAAAGTGGGCGCTTTGGGCAAAGCACAATTGACGTCATTCATTGACGAGCAGATTGCTTAAGTCTTGTTTTTTTAATTCCCCTTCCTCGGGAAGGGGTGCCCAACGGGCGGGGTAGTTCCCTGCACCCTTCATTTTTCTTACCGCAAGCAAACTACCCCGTCGCTTCGCGCCACCCCTTCCAAGAAAGGGGAATTTTTCGAAGTCAGATTGCCCTAAAATCTGTCATAATTCCAACATACCAAGTATTCGCCGCGATTTCTGTGAAATGCAAGAAATCTAAAACGGCACTTAGAACCAAACCCGTTCCCAATTAGAGCTTTTGAGCAATTGCTTCACGCGCTCAAATACAACCCCCACTTTTTTTAGTTTTAGTTTTAGTTTTTTATTTTTAAACTTTACTCTCAACAGCCCAACGGCTATCCACGCACCATGCATTTAAACGAACTCAAAGCCCTGCACGTATCTGAAGTCTTGAAACAAGCGGAAGAGCTTGAAATTGAAAACACGGGCCGCATGCGCAAACAGGAACTGATGTTTGCCATCATCAAAAAGCGTGCACGCGCGGGTGAGCAAGTGTTTGCCGATGGCGTGTTGGAAATTTTGCCCGATGGTTTTGGCTTTTTACGCAGCCCGGACACCAGCTACACCGCTTCGACTGACGACATTTACATCAGCCCCAGCCAAGTACGCCGCTTTAACTTGCACACCGGCGACATGATTGAAGGCGAAGTCCGCACGCCCAAAGACGGCGAGCGCTACTTTGCTTTGAACAAGCTTGACAAAGTTAACGGCGGTGGTGCTGACGAGAACAAACACAAAGTGATGTTTGAAAACTTGACCCCGTTGTTTCCTAAAGAACATATGCGCCTTGAGCGTGATGTCAAAGGTGATAAAGAAATTTCTGAAAATATCACCAGCCGCATCATTGACATCATTGCGCCCATTGGCAAAGGCCAGCGTGCCTTGATTGTGGCGCAGCCAAAAAGCGGAAAAACCGTGATGATGCAACACATTGCGCACGCTATTTCTGCCAACTACCCAGACAGTTATTTGATGGTGTTGCTGATTGACGAACGCCCAGAAGAAGTGACTGAAATGCAGCGCACGGTCAAAGGTGAAGTGATTGCATCCACTTTTGATGAACCTGCAGCACGCCACGTGCATGTTGCCGAAATGGTGATTGAGCGTGCCAAACGTTTGGTCGAATTGAAAAAAGATGTGGTCATTTTGCTGGACTCCATCACCCGCTTAGCCCGCGCCTACAACAATGTGGTGCCCAGCTCTGGCAAAGTTTTAACCGGTGGCGTGGATGCCAACGCATTGCAACGCCCCAAGCGTTTCTTGGGTGCCGCGCGCAATGTGGAAGAAGGCGGCTCGCTGACCATCATCGCCACCGCGTTGATTGACACCGGTAGCCGTATGGATGAGGTGATTTTCGAAGAGTTCAAAGGGACTGGCAACTCAGAAATCCATTTAGACCGTCGCTTGTACGAAAAACGCGTCTTCCCAAGCATACAGCTCAACCGCAGCGGCACGCGCCGTGAAGAGCTGTTGTTGCAACCCGAGGTGCTGCAAAAAACCCGAATTTTGCGCCAGTTCATGTACAACATGGATGAGATTGAGGCCATGGAGATGGTGCTCAAGCAAATGAAAGCCACCAAAAACAACAACGAGTTTTTTGAGATGATGCGCCGCGGCGGCTAGGCCATTTTATATGCCATTTTAGGCTGTAGCCAGCGTATTTATTGCCTAGAGTGCTATTAAAAATATAGCTAATGCAAAGTTAAATTTATTTCGTTGGACTATCAAATTCGGAACGGATGTTGGTTTGTACTTCGGGTTCTTTGGCCGTTCCTTGCAACGGCAATTTTTGTGACGACGGTTTGACCATGTTCAGTTGATTCGTTAAACGCAGTTGATATCGAGGTGGACTGGCTGCATCAACATCGATGGGCGCGCTGATTTTGTTGCGCTCGTCGAGCGTATTCGACGGATTCAACACTGTCATTTTTTTCGCATCCGCTTTTGCAGCTTCTTTGGCAGCCTCTTTTTCATCCCAGCGAATGGCATCTTCAATCACTTTCGCAATGTCATTGCGGTCTGCCTGCTTGGCAAAATCAAGTGCAGTCAAGCCCAACTCATTTTTCAACAACAAATCCGCACCCTCAACGATCAACAATTCCACTGCTTCAGGTGTGCCATACATGGCAGCAAGCATGATGGGGGTACTTTTGTTGGGCGACTCCGCATCAATATATGCATGCTCTGCCAGCAACAGCTTCATCATGTCGATGTGACCACCCGTTGCCGCATAGTGCAATGGCGTCCACCCGGTTTTGTTGACATCGCCGCCCTTTTTGATGATGCGCTTGGCCATCTCCAAATGGCCTTTGATAGCGGCCATCATCAATGGCGTTTCGTCTTGTTGGCTTTTGGTATTGACTTGTGTGCTGGTCAAATCGAGCAAAGTTTTGGCAACCTTTAAAGAGCCTTCTGCCAACGCTATTTGCAAACCATGCCGTCCTTGTGCATCAACCGTGTTGACGTCCAAACCACGAAACAGCAAGGTCACCACCGCGCCATCGTTGTCATTTTTAATGGCGGTGAAATAATCGTCGATTGGCGCAGCGTGTAAAGGTTTTACACCTGTCAATGACAGTAGCAATGCAACCAGGATTGAACACAAGCTGGCTGGTATGCATGACCCATTCGAAAGTTTGAACGACTTCATGCCAAAACTCCCGTAAACAATGCATCAAAATTGGCACTCGTTATGCGACCAACCTCTTCTACCGACATGCCTTTGATACTGGCAATTTGTTGCGCCACATAGGGCACGTATGAGGGATTGTTGGTTTTACCACGATACGGCGTGGGTGCAAGATACGGGCTATCGGTTTCTATCAGCATTCGATCCAATGGGACAAATGCTGCAACATCGCGCAAGTCTTGTGCAGATTTAAAGGTCAATATCCCAGAAAAAGAAATGTAAAACCCCATGTCTAAAGCGGCTTTGGCCACTTCAGCCGTTTCTGTGAAGCAGTGAAACACACCACCAGCCGATTGACCACCCGATTGGTGCCCTCCCGTCTCCCCTTCTTGACGCAAAATTGCCAGCGTATCTGCCGATGCCGCGCGTGTGTGAATAACCAGTGGTTTTTTCACCGCTTGCGCCGCTTGTATGTGAACCCTGAAACGGTCACGCTGCCATTGCATATCGGCCACCGTGCGATCACCCAGGCGGTAATAGTCCAAACCCGTTTCACCAACGCCCACCACACGCGGCAATTGAGCGCGTTGAATCAAATCCTCTAGCGTCGGCTCATGCAGATCGTCACTCGGGTCGTTATCTGGATGAACGCCCACAGTGGCCCAAAAATTAGAGTGCGTCGTTGCCAACGCATGCACAGCAGGGAATTTTTCTAAAGTGGTACCAATGCACAAAGCGCGGCCAACCTGCGCTTTGTCCATTTGAGACCGAATATCGGTCAAATTGGACTGCAATTCTGGGAAATCCAAATGGCAATGGGAGTCGGTAAACATCAAGTCAGACAATTAAATTTCATGCATCATTTTACTTATAAAGACAAAACCTTGATTGATGTTTTGGTCGCTATGGTCGCTATGGTAGTTAAGTCATGAAAATGAAAAAACCCCGTAAACACTGGCTTACGGGGTTTGAATTTGGTGGGACCTGCGAGATTCGAACTCGCGACCAACGGATTAAAAGTCCGCTGCTCTACCGGCTGAGCTAAAGTCCCAAATTTACACTACTTAAACATTTGCTTAGAACATTTGCTCGCAGTAGGAAAGCCTCAAATTATAGCGGTTTTTACGGCTGATTTGTTTTTGCAGCTGCAAAATTGGCTAATTTATCCAAGACCCAACCAGCGGCACAAATCCCAAAAGTCGCGGTCACGCTCACGACGGAACCATATCCATGGCAGTTCAGTGTTGCATCATCTGCCGCTGCATCGCAAACCTGATCTGGGCTCTTAACGGCTTCGCGACTGAATACACAATGAACGCCCATGCGTTTACCCTCCCGTGCGGCGCCATGAACTTTTCGCAATTGATAACGGCATTGCGCCAGCAATGGGTCATGTGTGACTTTGGATAAATCGTCAATATCCACCAGGTGTGCGTGCCGTTTTCCGCCAGCTGCGCCCACTGTAACAAAACAGCATTTTGATTTTTTAGCCCATGCAGTCAGTGCCACTTTGGCATGAACTTGATCGCAGGCATCAATCACGGCCTGCGCATCCTTCGGCATGATCATCGCAATGTTTTCAGGCGTGACAAATTCTTCGATGCAAGTCACTGCACAACTGGGGTTGATCAATGCAATGCGGTCACGCAGAGCCAACACTTTGGCTTGACCCAGGGTTGAGTCCAGAGCCATCACTTGGCGATTGATGTTGGATTCGGCAACATGATCCATGTCGATCAATGTCAAGCGACCTACGCCACTTCGTGCCAAGGATTCAGCTGCCCATGAACCCACACCACCCAGTCCGATAATGACCACATGCGCCTGATAAATGGCTTGTGCACCACGTTCACCATATAAACGCACCAAGCCGCCAAAGCGACGTTCAAAATCCATTTTTATTTCAACTGTAGCAAGCGTTCGGCACCGGTTGCCGCAGCTTCTGAACCAGGGTACTTTTTCAGCAATTCGTTCAAAGTGGCTCTTGCCGCTTTGGTGTCTTTCATTTCAATTTGACAATTTGCAATAGATAGCACCGCATCCGATGCCCGTAAGTGATTGGGTGCTTGGGCAATCACCGTGCGAAAACTGACAATCGCTTCCTTGTAATTGCGTGTGGAGTATTGCGCATTTCCCAACCAGAACAATGCCGAGGGACTGTACAGTGTCGATGGGTAGCGCTGTAAAAACTCGGCTATCGCTTTTTGCGCCTTGCCGTAATCACCTGATCGAAACACATCAAAGGCAGCGTCGTAATCACGCTTTTCATTGGGGTCGACCACAAATTCACGTCCATCCAATTGCACTTTCACTGGTTCAAACTTGCTCAGACGTTGTTCTGTCGTTTGCACCAAAGCCGTTTGTCTTTTTTGGATGTCAGATGATGCCAATTGCAACTCCGTCACCATGCGCTTGAGCTGTTCGTTATCGCCCCGCAACAGAGCAAGGTCTGTTTTCAGTCGGTCAATTTGATTTTGCAATTCAAGCATGCCCGCACGCATTCGTGTGTTGTCTTCATTCACTGCTTGCTGCGATGCTTTTAATGCGTTTTGTTCAGCAACCAATGCGACAAACTGCTGACGCAAATCTAATATCGCTTTGCGCGCCTCGTCATCATCAAAAATACCTGCCTGTGCCGTTGTCAATGACCATGTTAAAGCGAACAGAGAAACGGGACGCAACCACGTGCTGAAATTCATAGTGACTTCTTGCAAGAAATTAAAAAATCAAGATTATCTGTAATTGACTTCGGCGCGGCGATTTTGTGCCATCGACGCATCGTCTGTACCCAAAGCCGCCGGTTTTTCTTTGCCAAAACTCACTGCTTCAATTTGACGGTCAGCTAAACCTGACAGTCTCATGGCGCGGGCCACAGCCTCGGCACGTTTTTGTCCCAAAGCCAAATTGTATTCACGTCCACCAGAAGAATCTGTGTGGCCTTCGACCGTGATTTTCAAGTTCTTGCGCGCATTCAAATACCGTACATGGCCATCAATCACACTGGCATATTCTGGCTTCACGACATAACTATCAAAATCAAAGTAAACAATTTTGCCAACATTGGCAGGACCAGGATCATTGCCTGCAGCGCTGCCAAGATCAACTGTCGTCACGCCAGAGCCGGTTTGCGCACCTGTCTGACCGCCGGCTCCAGTCCCAGCACCTGAATTGACGGAGGTCCCAGGGTTATCGACAACAGGGGTATCTAATGGAACGGCTGTAGAGCACGCCACTAAAAATGCCGAAAAAAGTATTGGGACAAGAATTGAGAGTGATGATTTTTTCATAATGCACTTCCTTTTGGTTTTAAAAATATATTCAATGTCGAACTTTCCGCATACCTACAGACCAACCCACGCACCATTGACCTTGCCAGTTGATCACCGACCATAAGGGCCCCACGCTGGTTCGCGAATATCACCCGACACACCGGCCAATCTGGCTTTGATGCGACCGTCCACCGTCGTCGTCATCATAGCCTCTCTGCCCTGCAGTTTTGTTGCATAAACAATCAACTTGCTGTTGGCTGCAAAACTGGGGCGCTCATCTGACCAAGTATCTGTGATGGCTGTCGCCGTTTTGGTGGACAAATCCATCACATGCAATTTATATGCCGAACCAATGCGAGAAATGTATGCCATCCAGCGACCATCTGCACTCAAAGCGGGAGAAATGTTATAGCCACCATTGAAAGTGATGCGCTCAGCACTGCCGCCCGATGCGTTCATACGGTAAATTTGTGGCGAGCCGCCGCGGTCACTCACAAAATAGATGCTGCGGCCATCGGCAGAAAACTGTGCCTCGGTATCAATGCCATCGCTTTGGGTAAGACGTTTGGGCTCACTGGATCCGACAGGTAAGGCATATATTTGCGTGTTGCCAGATGTTGTCAAGGTCAATGCCAAAGTACGACCGTCTGGTGACCACGCTGGTGCACTGTTTGAACCTTTGTAATTGGCCAACAAACTGCGCCGTCCTGTTGCCACCTCATGTGTCCAAATTTGTGGTTTGTTCGCTTCAAAGGACACATACGTGATTTGCTGACCGTTGGGCAACCAGGTTGGCGAAATAATCGGTTGTGGACTGGACAAAGCAGATTGCGCGTTTTCACCATCAGCATCGGCTACCCACAAGTTATAACGCGCCCCCGACTTGGTCACATAAGCAATGCGGGTTGAAAACACACCTTTTT
This sequence comes from uncultured Polaromonas sp., assembly GCA_937863225.1. GTDB lineage: Bacteria > Pseudomonadota > Gammaproteobacteria > Burkholderiales > Burkholderiaceae_C > Aalborgiella. Next base: position 14,006 of record CALMEI010000044.1, on the reverse strand, counting down.
CACCCGTCAGTTTTTCATAAATAAAATCTGAGATGCGATGCGCGGCCAAACGTGCATTCCCTGTAGCAACGACATGGCTGGCAGCACCCAAATCATTGCCTTTGACGACATCCCACAAACGAAAACGCACGTCCAATCGACCATCGGCCAAACGACTGACGCTGCCTGCAACCGATGCGTCTGCGCCCTTTTGCCGCAATGCAGATACATCTGGACGCGAATTTTCATCAATGCCTGCAACCACATGATCGATGGCGCGAAAGCGGCCACTGCGTGCCAAATCAGCCAAGACAATGGCACTTATTTTTTGCATGGCTGCATCTTCACCACGAAATGCTGACACCGCTATGGGTATTTGCGTCATACCCACGCCTGAAACATCCAGTTTGAATTGCGCAACTGCTGGCAGCGCCACTGCAAACGTAGCGGTTATGACTGCTAAAAATCGATTCATGAATGTGCGATGAAACATAAATGCAGATGGTTTGTTCATTGATGTGACGGATTCGATTGTTAAACGATTTTGATTATTGCTATTGACTTATTGACTAATGACTATTGATTTTTGGCGCTTATTTCTAGATGCCGAAGTTTGATGTATTTGTAATAGCTGGCTTCGGCTCGAGAAATGGCATACATCAAACCTGCAGAGCCATCTAAAAAACCACGTTGCAAAATATAGGTCCTAAAAAATCCCCAAAATCCGTGAAACAAAGCGTCGAACAAACTGGCACGTTTACCTCGCGCATAGGCTTGTACAGCGTTGTCTGTTGAATAGCGGTTCATCTTGGCAATGATTTCTTCGTGGTCATTGTGGCAGTAATGAATGATGGGATTCTTAAGCTTCCCAATAGTTCCAGTTGGTACCGCTTTTTCGTGGACGATGTCATCAGAAAACCGCGCATGTCCGCGTTGCCACAACCGAATCAAATGGTCAGGCCACCAACCCGAGTGGCGCAAAAACGTGCCGCAATAGGCAGAAGAACGTGGCAAGTAAAACGCTTGCGCTGAATTTGACGCAATCGCTTGCAGGATTTCAATTTTTGATTCTTCAGAAATGCGCTCATCGGCATCGAGCGATAAAACCCAGTCGCCGGTGGCCGCATCCAAAGCGCGGTTTTTTTGCGCCCCAAACCCAATCCAATCGGTTCTGCTAATGACGGTAGCACCCATGCTGTGTGCTATCGCGACTGTAGCGTCTGTACTGCCTGAGTCAACTATAATGACTTCATCCGCAAAACTCACGCTATTCAGACATGCTGCAATGTCGCGCTCTTCATTCTTGGTGATGATGATGACAGAAATTTTCAGAAAATCACCTATTAATTCCCATTTGGGCACTTACGTTACTTCTTGGCTGACCTTGCTGTTGCCAGCTTTGGCATTGACAACAAAACATGGCATAGCCTTGATGGAGATTGTCTTCATTGTCGCTGGTATTGTTTACGCCAAACCCTTGTGGCAACATGCCAAAGACATTTACAAACACTGTTATTTTATCCCCATCGCCTTTGCTGTAAATTTTGTCGTCATCCTTTTTTCATTGTTGGTATCAGGGGACAGTTTAGCGGCGCTGGATAAATCGGCTTTGCAATTGCTTTCACTGCCCGCATTGGCTTTGATTGCACTGCACAAGCCGCAGCAAAAATGGCTCTGGTATGGTTTGTTTTTCGGCACCTTAGGGGCCTTATTTTTTGCCATTTACCAACGTTTTGGCTTGGGTCTTGAACGTGCGCATGGGTTTAGACAAATCATCATGTTTGGCGACATCGCCATGGCCATGGCCCTGATGTCACTGGCAGGCTTGATTCGTTATTCTGAAACCAAACTGGCACCCTTGCTGTACATCTCGTTTTTTGCTGGCCTGGGCGCATCGGTTTTATCGGTGACCAAAGGTGGTTGGGTGGCTTTGTGCTTGTCGCTGATACCTTTGTACATTTACAGCAGCAAAAAACTGCGTCAAAAAATTGTGTTAACCGCCGTTCTTGGCATTGGCGTTTTAATTTTGTCGGCGTTCATCCCTGAACTGGGTGTGGGCAAACGAATTGCGGAAGTCAAAATCGATTGGCAACGTTATCTGACAGGCGATCCTGTCACCTCTTTTGGCGCACGCATAGAGATGTGGCAATCTGCTGTCCGCATGTTTGTAGCCAACCCATTCTTAGGCGTTGGACACAGCAACTATCACCAAGAAATACAAGTCTTTTACCAAGCCGGCCAAGTCAGCCAATACACATCAACCTTCCACCACGCCCACAATGAGATGTTGCATGCGTTGGCTACCAAAGGTTTGCTGGGCGGTATCGCTTTGGTGTTGCTGTACGGTGCACCCTTGTTCTTTTTTGTGAAGATATTGCGCCAACGCGACGCCAACCAAGCCTATGCTTTGGCGGGTGTTTTGCTGGTTACCGCCTATATCGACTTTGGTTTAACCCAGTCTCTCTTTGCGCACCATGTGGGCACTGCTTTTTATGCCTTGTGTGTGAGCGTGCTGGCTGGGTTGTGCTTATCCGCGCCGGATGAGGCTTTGACACCCTTGGCATTGCAACAACGTTTTGCGCGGCTGGTACCTTATTTTGGCAGCCCCAAAAGTGCGTGGTTCATTGTCTTTTTTGCGACTGCATTGGCCGCAGCAACTGAGCCCTTGATACCTGCTGCTTTAAAACTGTTGTTGGACCGTGGTTTTCAAAAAGGTCGCATTGATATTTGGATGGTGCCCGTCACCATCATCGGCATTTTTGCTTTGCGAGGCTTGGCGGGCTACATTGCTGAAATTACCGTCACTAAAATCACCGCCAAAGGGTTGATGCGCATGCGCCGCGATATGTTTGACAAGCTGTTGAACGCCAAGTTTAAGTTGTTTTCAGATCAAACCGCCAGCGAATTGGCCAACAGCGTGGTGTATGAAGTCAACAGCGGTGCCGGACTATTGGTGGGTGCCATCGTATCGCTGACACGCGATGTCGTCACTTTGGTCGCGCTGATTTTTTACCTGCTGTATCTCAATTGGCAGCTGACTTTGATCGTCGCCATCATGCTACCCGCAGTGGCTTTGATCATGACCAAGCTGTCCAAAAAATTGTACGGCATCACCAAATCGACCCAAGGCTCTACCGATGATTTGGCTTATGTGGTGGAAGAAAATGTCTTGGCACACCGTGACGTGCGCTTGCACACCGCACAAAGCGCACAAGCGACACGGTTTGCCAACATCAGCGAGACACTGCGCAAGCTGTCCATTCGCTCCACGCAAACATCAGCGGCCATGAAGCCCTTGACGCAAATGTTGGCGGCGGTGGCACTGTCTACCGTCATCTCTGTGGCGCTTTTGCAAAGTGCCGATGGCGATATCACCGTGGGTGCGTTCACCGCGTTTGTGACAGCCATGTTGTTATTGGTCGCCCCCATCAAACACTTGTCTGAAATCACCAACCCCATCACCCGCGGTTTGGCGGCTTTAGAGCGTGGCTTTGCCCTGCTGGACCAAACCGAAGACGAAGCATGCGGCACTTACAGCAATGGACGGGCCGATGGCAGAATTGAATTCAAAGACATTACCGTCAGCTACAACAGCGAAACGGGTTTGGCCGTTGACCATTTCAGTCTGCGTATTTCGCACGGCGAAACCATTGCCTTGGTGGGCGCGTCGGGTTCTGGCAAAACCACCTTGGTCAATTTGTTGCCGCGCTTTTTAGAACCCACTTCTGGCAGCATCAGCTTGGACGGGCACGAATTAAAAGACTGGGATTTGGGCGCTTTGCGTCACCAATTTGCATTTGTCAGCCAGCATGTCGTCATGCTCAACGACAGCATCGCCAACAATGTGGCATTGGGGCAAACCGATGCCATCAACCGCCAACGCGTATCTGACTGCTTAACGGCGGCGCGCTTGGGCGAGTTGATCCAAGACCTGCCCCAGGGCATCGATACCAATGTCGGACACAATGCCGTGCAACTCTCAGGTGGTCAGCGCCAGCGCTTGGCCATCGCCCGCGCGCTGTACAAAGATGCGCCCATTTTGATTTTGGACGAAGCCACCTCTGCACTCGATGCCGAAAGCGAACGCGCCGTGCAAGAAGCCCTGCAAACCCTGATGCAAGGCCGCACCACCTTGGTCATTGCCCACCGCTTGTCAACGGTCGAACACGCCAACCGCATTGTCATGATGGGCTCTGGCAAAATTTTAGAAATCGGCTCCCACACCGAACTGCTGAGCCTTGACGGTGCGTATGCCAAGCTGTATCGTTTGGGCTTGCACAGCACATAAATCAAACCCAAGCGATTACCCAAGTCACTCTGACTTTGCCAAAAATATTGATCAAATCAGCCTCTAGGCGGCGTATTTATTGCCTATAGTGCTATTAAATATATAGCAAATCATATCTTTTTGAAAGGAATCTATGCAAATTTCTGGCCAATGCCACTGCGGCGCTATTTCCTTCACCGCCCTCATAGACCCCCACAAAATCGTCGCCTGCCACTGCACCGACTGCCAAACCTTCTCTGGCGCCCCCTTCCGCGCCATCGCGTTTGCCACGCCCAACAACGTCAAAATAACCGGCACCCCCAAACACTACGTCAAAACCGCCGACAGCGGCAACCAGCGCGCCCAAGGCTTTTGCGGCGAATGCAGCACCAACCTCTATTCCACCGAGCCAGACACCCCAAAAGTCTACGGCTTCCGCCTAGGCTGCGTCAACGAACGCGCCCAACTCGCACCCACGGTTCAAATCTGGGGAAACTCGGCGATGCCTTGGTTTAAGACGTTGCAGGGGGTGGCGATGCATGAGACTGGGGTGGGGAGTGGGTTGATTTAAATAAGATTAGTACGCTACTAAGGTACTTCTTAACCGAAATCCTACAAATATATAATTATTGATTTTGCATGAAAATATGACAATTACAAAACGATTTCTAACTGTCGCTGCCTTTGTGATGCTTGCTATATTTTCAGGCTGTGCTGTGGTAACTCCGCCATCACAAGAGCAAATGCTTTCAGCAGACTACGGTCCAATACCCACCGAAGATCAAATACAACGCGGCATCGTCAGCTACCTTGAACCCAGACTCAAAGATCCTGATAGCGCTTTAACCAAAAATATAACTAAACCAAAGAAAGGTTATCTAACACTAACATCGATTGCAGCGGGTTCGAGCTACACCTATGGATGGATTGTTCACTTTGAGGTCAACGCCAAAAACAGTTATGGTGGCTATGTAGGTTACAAAGAATACAGTGTTGTGTTCCGTGACGGTAAAGTAATGAACAAGCAGTAGAGCTACTTTTGCATTAATAAGTTAGCTATCAAATCTGCTGGTTAAAATAATGCTTATCTTCAAAATAGCCATCAAGACACGTTTTCCAGGTTTTGACACGTCAAAAACCTCAATCTAAGCCCCAATTTGGCATCTAGCCGGCGTATTTATTGCCTATATTGCTATTAAATATATAGCAATATACTCGCAAATCAAATCGGCAACCCCACCAAATCATGCCCCTGCGTACCCACGATGCGGGCTTTGGTGAACTCGCCTACTTTTAGGGTTTTGCTGATTTTCTCAGGTGGTAACAATTTGACGACGCCGTCGATTTCGGGGGCGTCGGCGTAGGTTCTACCGATGCCGCCTTTTTTGCCTTGGGCGGGGGCGCTGTCTACCAGGACTTGCATGGTGGCGCCGACTCTGGTTTGCAGTTTGGTGGCGGAAACCAACTCGGCCACTTCCATGAATCTTGCGCGGCGCTCTTCGCGCAGTTCTAGGGGCAGCATGCCGGGGATGTCGTTGGCAGTGGCGCCGGCTACAGGGCTGTAGGCGAAGCAGCCGGCGCGGTCGATTTTGGCTTCTTTCAAAAAGTCCAGCAAATGTGCAAATTCGGCCTCGGTCTCACCGGGGAAGCCGGCGATGAAGGTGCTGCGGATGACGATTTCAGGGCAAATTTGCCGCCACTTCAAAATGCGCTCCATGTTTTTCTCGCCACTGGCGGGGCGTTTCATGCGTTTGAGCACTTCGGGGTGGCTGTGTTGCAACGGTACGTCCAAGTAGGGCAAGACTTTGCCTGTGGCCATCAAGGGAATGATGTCGTCCACGCTTGGATAGGGGTAAACGTAGTGCAAACGCACCCATGCACCATATTGCGCGGCAATGTCACCCAAGGTTTGCACCAGCTCCAACATGCGGGTCTTGACGGGTTTGCCGTCCCAAAAGCCCATGCGGTATTTGACATCGACACCGTAAGCGGAGGTGTCTTGGCTGATGACCAACAGCTCTTTCACACCGCCTGCAAACAGGGCATGTGCCTCGCTCAATACGTCGCCTATCGGGCGGGATACCAATTTACCGCGCATGGACGGGATGATGCAAAACGTGCAACTGTGGTTGCAGCCTTCAGATATTTTGAGGTAAGCGTAATGTTTGGGTGTGAGCTTGATACCTGCCACGCCAAAAGCATTTATCGCTGGATTAGGGACCAGGTCAACAAACGGGTCGTGCGGCTTGGGCAGGTGGGTGTGGACGGCGTCCATGACCTCTTGCGTGGCATGCGGGCCAGTGACGGCCAGCACGCTGGGGTGCATTTGGCGGATCATATTGCCCTCTGTGCCCGCGACGTCGCCCTCTTTTTTGCCACCCAAACAGCCTGTCACAATCACTTTGCCATTGGCAGCCAGCGCCTCACCAATGGTGTCCAGGCTTTCTTTGACCGCATCGTCAATGAACCCGCAGGTGTTGACGATGACCAAGTCTGCGCCTTCAAAGGTTTTGGAGGTTTGGTAGCCTTCGGCGCTCAACTGGGTGAGGATAAGCTCAGAATCGGTCAGCGCCTTGGGGCAGCCCAGGCTGACAAAGCCAACCTTTGGGGCGACTTTGGGGGCGGTGTTGGAGGGGTTTTGATTTGTAGGGGAAAGTGTGTCTGCTTGCATGCAGGCATTATCCCTGTTTTGATTTATCGCTGTGTTTGCGAAATGCTTATGCGAGGCTCATCGTCACGGGCACACCACCTAAAACAGAGTTACCCGACAAAGGGTCGCGCAGTTTGCTGTCCAGCAAGGCATTCAAATTGGCACCGGGTCGTTCAGCCGCAACGCTTAACCTGCTATGGGGCAAATCATGGCCCCAGCCATGCGGCAAGCTCATCACGCCGGGCATCATGTCGCTGCTTAACTGCACCACTGCTTGAATGCTGCGCTGTTCATCGCCATTTTGCGTGACGTTGCGAAGTGTCACCATGCTGCCATCGGTCACACCATGCTTGCTGGCGTCCTGTTGGTTGACCAACAAGGTACAGCGAAACGGCCCTTTGGCCAACACGGGCAAGTTGTGCATCCAACTGTTATTGGAGCGCACATCGCGCCGCCCGATGATCACCAAATCAGCTTTGGCATTGTGCAAATCAACCTCTGCACGTTTTAAATCTTGCAACAAGCTCGGGGGGGACAGTTCCACCTTGCCACTGGGTGTGCGCAGGACCTCGGGAATACGGGGTTGCAATGCACCCAAATCAATGCCGCCTTGGCTGGCAGCGGCCAGTACTTTTGCCAAATTCAAGCCATCAGGCTTTTGACCAAATTGATCTCCATAAGGGCCAAATCGCAACGCCACATCCAAGGCGCGTTGTGGTCCGCGCAATGATGCGGTGGCAGCTATGACGGCCTGTACAACAGTTGCCGGCAATCCCAATCGCGCGATGTCTTGCTCAAATTCGGCATCGTCCAAGCTGTCAGCATCGGCTTGTGCGCCCTGTCCTTTCACGATGGCTGCCAGTTTCAAAATGGTTTGCCATTCGGCATACTGTTCTGCCGCTGGGGTAAATATCGGTTTGCTGGCACGCGCATGGTTGCGCCACGACAGCTGTGGGAAAGCCACGTCGTAATGAAAGTCTTCCAGTGGCGATGGCCCGGGCAAAATCACGTCGGCATGGCGCGAAGTTTCGTTCAAATAAATGTCCATGCTGACCATGAAATCGAGCTTGTCCAATGCACGTGCCAAGCGTGGACCATCGGGGCTGGATAAAACTGGGTTGCTGGCAACGGTGAACAAGGCGCGTATTTGCCCCATTCCAGCGGTTTCTTCTGGCGTTTCAATTTCTTCGGCCAAACACGAGATAGGCAACTCGCCATACACCTCTGGCGCATGGCTCACACGGGAATGGTGTCGCCCTGTGCTCACGCCCTTGCCCATACCTGGCTTGCCCAGGGTATTGCTGGCAAAGGCGGCAGATTTGGCAAACAACACACCACCTTCTTGGTCCAAATGACCCGTTAAAGTGTTGATCACATCCACCAGCCAACTGGCCAGCGTGCCGTATTCTTGCGTGCAGGTGCCTATGCGGGCATACAGCGCGGCGCGTGGGGTGTTGGCCATTTTGCGGGCCAAACTGCGAATGGTTTCCGCATCTATTTGGCAACGTGTGGCACACACTTCGGGCGTGAACGGTGTAATGGCATCACGTAGTTCATCCATGCCTTGCACCCATTCAGCAACGCCACCCAGCTTGACCAAGTTTTCTGCAAACAAGGTATGCACCATGGCTGCCAACAAAAACACATCTGAATTGGGGCGAATGAAATGATGCACATCGGCCACCGCAGCGGTTTCGGTGCGGCGCGGGTCAATCACTATCAACTCGCCTCCCCGTGCACGCAGAGCTTTGGCTTTGCCACGAAAATCGGGCACTGTCCACATGCTGCCGTTGCTCACCAATGGGTTGGCACCCAAGACGATGAGCAAATCGGTGCGCTCAATATCCGGCAAGGCAATACTGAGCCAATGCCCAAACATCAGCCCACTGGCAAGCTGTTTCGGCATTTGATCCAAAGTGGATGCAGAGAACACATTTTTGGTGCCCAACGCGCGCGCCAGTTTGCCAAAATAGGTGAGCAAACCAATTTTGTGTGCCGATGGGTTCCCCACCGTCACACCCACGCTGTGATTGCCATGTTGCGCCCTGATCGGCAGTAAACGCTTTTCAATTTCGGTAAAGGCTTGGTCCCAAGTGGCGGGTTCATGCACACCATTGCGTTTGATCATCGGTGTACGCAAACGGTCAGGGTCTTCGTGCAGGTCTTTCAGCGATACGGCTTTCGGACAGATATAACCCGCACTCAACACATCGGCTTCATGCCCACGTATGCTGATAATCTGCGTACCTTGCACTTTGATTTCTAAACCACAGCAAGCTTCGCACAAAGGGCAAATGCGGTGGTGTGTCGTGGTATCGGTCATGAAAATAAGAAAAGAAATCGTGGCTTACTTTTTCAGACCAAACATGCCCAGCATTTGCTCGGTCTGTTTTTGCATCTGCTGCATGTAGCTGCCCATCACGCCTTGTTGCATGAATTTGGTCCAAGCTTCAGGCGTGAGGTCTGCCGATTGCTTGCTCATATTGGCTTGCAAATCGGTAAAGGTTTGCATGTTTTTTTCCAAATAATTACCCACAAAACCTTGCATGGCATGACCGTAAAAGCGAATGATATTGGCCAGCACCGCTTCGGTGAACATGGGTGCGCCACCGGCTTCAGCTTCTAGAATAATTTGCAGCAACATGCTGCGTGTCAGGTCTTCGTCCGTCTTGGCGTCACGCACCACAAATGGGGCGTTCTTCATGACCAGTGTTTTGATGTCCGCCAATGTGATGTAGCTGGACGTGGTGGTGTCGTACAAGCGGCGGTTGGGGTATTTTTTAATCACCCGCGTGTTTTTGTTGAACACCCCGGAGTGTGTCGCTGTCGCTGCCGATGCTTGGTCGACCGTTTGAGCCTGCTCTGTGGCAGCTGCAGTGGCTTTGGTGGTCGCTTTGGTCGTCACCTTGGACACCGTTTTTCGGGCGGCTGGGGTGCTTGGTTTTTTGGGTGTCATGAATCAAATAGCTCTAAAGAATAGTGTGATTATCGCTATTGTGCCGCTACCATAGCCACGGTGTCTACCCTTACTTTTTGCAATCTTTTCCATCATTCAAGGATATTATGAAAACTGCCAACGATCTCGTCGCCCAAGCCAAATCTCGCATTCAAGAGGTTTCCGTTCAAGATGCAGACTCCGCCATCAATGCCGCCGACGTGCTGATTGACGTGCGTGACGACTTGGAATACGCCGCTGGCCACATACCAGGTGCTGTTCACATGTCGCGCGGCATGTTGGAGTTCAAAATGAGCTTGAACCCGGCTCTGCAATCGCGTGATTTGAAATTGGTGCTGTACTGCCGTACCAGTGGCCGGGCAGCCTTGGCAGCAGCATCGCTGCAAGAAATGGGTTACCTGAATATCAAAAGCATTGCAGGCGGATTTGAAGCCTGGAACGCTGCAGGCAAACCGGTTGCCAAACCCGATTTGCCAAATTTTGGCTAAATCTGGATTAAAGCCAAATCAAAACACCGGCACGCCAATCAGCCAGCGGTGCAAGCCCATCACCGTTGCGCCGTAAGCCACCAAGCCCACCACAATGGTCACAATGGTTGGCATGGTTTGTCCTTGCGGATAAACTTTGCCCTCTGCACGGTCACGTTTTTTGGCAGCAATGAAGCACAGCACAGCCCACACCAAAAACGAGCCAAACAACACCACATCAGCCATATTCCCATTGGCCAACAAATGTGCGAATGCCCATGTTTTGACGCTCAACAACATGGGGTGGTGCAAGCGTGCTCGGATGCCGTTTTTGGGTACATAAGCCGCCACCATCAAAATCATGGCCAGCACCATCAGCGTGGCCGCAATGTGTCGTGTGGCAATTGGGGGCACCCACAGCAAACCCGGTTCAAGACGAGCCACGCTGTATCCCCAAATGATCAGCCCTAAACCTACGGCAGACTTGATTGAATAGCCCGCTTTCCAAGTGTTTTCGCCCCATTTGGCAATTTGCGCCGTGCGCCAGCCATCGGCAAAAATGCGAACCGAATGGACACCCAAAAAAATCACCAAACCAGCAATCAAATATCCCATGTGTTCTTCCTTTATTTTGGCATTCAGCCAAGATTAAACGCAAACATGACTAAACGCAATCAATTCTGCGCCAATGTGCACCGTTGAAGCATATTGGCGGCCAAATGATCGTCTGGGTTGGTGGCCAACAAAGCTTGGTAATGTTGGATCGCTAAAGGCCAGTTTTTATTTGTGTAGGCCTGATACGCTAACTTGGTGATTCTGCATTGCTCTTTGACTGCTTGCGAAGCGGTTGATTCAGCACCCGCTTGATTGGCATCAATGACACCCAATAATTCATGAATCTCCAAGTTGTTTCGTCGACCTTTGACTGTTACCACGTCGATTGGTCGCAACACAAGACGTTCACCCACTTCACGAAAGATGGCTTGGCTGACACAAATTTGTGTCCCGTAATCTTTGTTCACACCTTCTAGTCGCGATGTCACGTTGACTGCGTCACCCATGACGGTGTAACTCATCCTGTGCTTTGACCCAATGTTTCCCACCGTAACCGAGTCGCAATGGATACCAATGCGAATTTGCAAAGGTTCTTGCCCCTGTGCGCGCCACATTTCATTCAACTCGGCCATTTTGTCGCGAATGCGAATGGCAGCAGCACAAGCACGCCAGGCGTGATCGGGCAGTTCGGCTGGCGCACCCCAAAACGCCACGGCCGCATCGCCAATGAATTTATCAATTGTGCCCTGCTCATCATTCACCGCGAGTGTGACGACTTCCAGGTATGCCGATATACGCGCCAACAAATCTTGCGACGGACTGCTTTCAGCCAGCGTTGAAAATGCCTCCACATCACAAAACATCATGGTCAGGAAACGGCTTTTTCCACCCAATTCAAGCTGTTTGTCAGACTCGATCAAGTGGCGCACCAACGCTATGGGGACAAATGCTGCAAATGAGCGAACCGCGTGATCCAAGGTATCAACCGCACGGCTGAGCGATGCAATTTCGCGTATGGGCGATTGAATGACTTCCCCCTGCTGCACTTCAACCAACTCTCTGACGTCGTTGACTTTTTTCTCTAGCCGCTCCAGTGGCTTGGCAATCAGTCGGGATAGAAAATAAATAAACAAAACTTGCAGCACAATGGCCAATGAACCAAAGATGAGCAGACGTTTGTTGTTCTCTTTCAAAGGACCGGCAAAATCATCCAGCGGTGCCACAATCAATACCTGCCATTTTTTACTGCGATCGGATGCGAAGCTGCTGAAACTGGCCGCATATTCTTCCCCCGTGTTGGGGTGCACAAACGTGAAGTTGTCTTTATTCTCGGCCTTGGATTGCTGAATCATTGCCAATGCTGGCAAATCACTCTCCAAAGCCCCAACGTGCTTCAAATCTATTTTTCCGTTGGTTCGTTTACTGGGTTCTTTCAGATTGGAATAAGCAATGACTTTGTCTTGGTTATCAACAATCAGACTCAGGGCTCGGGGGCTGACCACCCTTTCGGATAAAAATTTAGACAAATTGTCCAAAGTGATATCGGCTGCTACCACGCCCAATATGTTGCCATCCGCATAAAACGGGGCGGCCACGGTGATACCAGGCAAGCCTGTGGATGCAAACACATAGGGCGCAGCAATCGTCACCTCTTTGTTGATGGCAGCGGCTTTGTACCAATCGCGCTGGCGTGGGTCATACGTCGCAGCCATTTGAATATCCCCAACCACTTTGCCTTCGAGGTTTTTAAATGTGAACGCATCAATACCTGTTTGATGGGCAGATCGATCAAGCGACCGGTAAGCCAAAGCCGAATCTTTGGGGACAGCCTGATCCTGGATTCGCATGGTCGCATGGGTTCGCGCAAGCTGACGAAAGCTACCATCTTCAAAACCGACGTACACGCTGCTGGTGGTTTCGTTATAAGACAGAATATCTTTTAAATAGTCCCATGCCTGGTCATTCCGATAAAACTGCGGCTGTTTACTTCCCAGCGTGGCGGCCGTCGTCACCATATTGGCAATCGGATTCAACAAATTCTGGGTATTGGTGGCGGCTTCAAAACGAAACCGTTCCATCAAGTCTTTCGCATTGCTGCGCGTCATTGAATCATTCGTTTTGTAAGTGAACCACAGCATCGCTGTGAAGATGGGCACCACCAAAATAACAAACAGTCCCACAATACTGGGGCGCAGACGAACACTTGAAACCGCAACAAGCGGCTTGCTTTGAGAATTAATCACTTAGGAATCCTGTAAATTCACGTACATGAAATTGAGTCAACACTGTACTCAACGATATTTCGATTATATTGCTACATTATTGATAGCACACTAGGCAATCAATACGCCGTCTACAGGCCAAAACTATCAATAAATTAGGGCGTAGGTGCCAAATCCACACCCTCTAAGTTGTTGATGATGTTCTTGCCACTGCAGCGCACCGTCGCTAGCAGTTTGCCGTCCACCAACACATTCACGCCAGCTTCTACCGCATGCTCCTTGGTGATTCTGTCCATGCCGTGAAAAACGCTGTAAGTGGTTTTGCTGTTGGCGGTGTCGTTGGGAATATCCACCGCGTAAGACAAATAGCGCCCAATGCCGTTCCACTGAAAGGTGGTGACTTTGTTGCGCGGCACATTCAATGAAATTTCTGGTTTGGCTTGCGGGCTGCCAAACGTGTAAGTAATCATCTTGCCTGCATCGCACACTTCAATGGTTTTGCCTTTGGCAGTAGAGCAAGAAAATAGGGTTGGCTTGCCAGACGCGCATTTGGCAATGGCGTTGGGCGCGAATAACAAGCCAGTCGTCATTCCAACCAGCAGCCATTTAGGTATGTCCATTTTCAAATATGACTATGCTTTTAATGGCTGTCTAGGCAATTTTTACAATGGCCAGAGGCCAATTTGTTACTGAAACAAACATAAACTACCATTTAATGCCCAGCTTCATAAAGAGCTTGGACAGCACAAACAGCGGCCCCACCCACAGGTATTGAATGTCCTCAAAAAACGATGGCTTTTTGCCTTCCAAATAGTGACCAATGAACTGTGCGATCCAAGCGCCAATGAAAATCAGCAGCGACGTTTGCCACACTTTGTCGCCCATCTGCCCAATCAACCAAAACGCCAAC
>CALMEI010000043.1 GCA_937863225.1 uncultured Polaromonas sp. | reverse complement strand
TAAGGGCCCAGACCCCACTCTTGCGCACAGAAAGGAGACGCAAACCCGACCGACGTCTCGCCGCAGTTGAAATTCCCCCGCCGTTACTTTGACTTGGCTATGGCGCAAGGCGATCCACGCTATGTGGGTTATGCGTCAGCCGCCCTTTTGCCACTGGACAAAGCACCGCCTATCGATAGTTCATCACAAACCGCAAATTATTGGCTTATCAAAGGCATGTTGCAACAATACAGCCATCATTTTGATGGTGCTTTAGACAGTTTAAACAAAGCCACCCAAGCCGATGCCAAATCTCCCGAACCGATGGCGTGGCGCGCTGCCATCCACTTGGTGCAAGCCGACTATGCCAAAGCGCAAACACAATGCGATGCACTCAAGCCCTTGTCAACACCACTCTTTGCTACTGGTTGCAGCCAATACGTGAAGTCGCATTCAGGTGGTGCTGCGGCTTTGCAAAGTGCATATGACACTTTGAATGCTGCGGTCAAGTCTGAGCCGAATGCATCGCCCGAGTTGCTGTTGTGGGAATTGACGCGATTGGCTGAGATGGCCATTCGCCTGAAGCGCCCCATCGAAGCTGAAGCTTATTTTCAGCGCGCTTTGAAACTGGGTATCACCGATCAATTTTTGTTGGGCGCGTACGCTGATTGGTTATTGACACAAAACAAGCCGGATGCGGTCATTGCATTGCTGTCCAATTGGGAACGTTCCGACATTTTGTTGCTGCGCTTGGCATTGGCAGGTAAAGCAGCAAAGCATCCAAAAACCACAGAATGGGCCAATCTATTGCGGGACCGATTCAAGGAAGCAGCACAGCGTGGTGACAGATTGCACGAACAAGAAGCGGCACGCTTTGAATTGGACATTGAAAACCAGCCAAGCAAAGCGTTAGCCTTGGCCGTCAACAACTACAAGCTACAAAAAGAACCGCGAGATGCACAAGTGCTGCTACGCGCAGCTATCGCAGCCAAAGATGCAAGTGCGGCAGCGCCTGCGGTGGCTTGGTTGAATCAAAACAATTATGAAGATGAAAGTCTGAAAACCTTGGCAGGTGAATTAGCCAAGATTGGTGGTGCCAAATGATGGTGAACAAGTCAATGCATAAAAATATATGCAACCCAAGGTATGCTTTTTCTAGATTGCTGTCAATTTTGCTACCCAGTATCGCCACAGTCATCACAACTTTGGCATCAATGAACGCGCACGCTCACAAGCCCAGCGACAGTTATTTAACCTTAACTGCACAAGCAAACAATAACGATGTCACTGTGCGTTGGGATATCTCCTTGCGAGATCTGGATTTCGTTTTGCAGTTGGATCGCGATAACGATGGCACATTGACTTGGGGCGAAGTGCACAACCGTGAAGCTGATATTACCCAATATGCCAGTTCCAATTTGCAACTTTCGAACACAGAAAAAACTTGTGCCTTGACCACCACCGCACCTATGCAGCTAGACCATCACAGCGATGGTACCTACGCTGTACTTAGCTTGAATGCAGCCTGTGGCGCTCCTATTTCTGAAGCAATCCAAATTAAATATTCAATGTTGTTTGATGTGGATCCTTCGCACCGCGGGCTGGTGCAATGGATTCCTTCGAACAAGTCAGACAAGCCAGTCGAAACTGGACAAGATTCCATGGCGATGTCTTTTGTGTTGGGTACAGAATCTGCAACGCAAAATTTGCCAATGCAAGCGCCAAGCCAATGGCAGAGTTTCAAACAATACGTGGTTGAAGGGGTGTGGCACATCTGGATAGGCTTTGACCATATTCTGTTCTTGCTCTCACTGCTTTTGCCAGCGGTATTGGTTTTCAATCACAACGATACGGTCAAACACCTACAAGCTGCACCATCTTTTTGGGGTGCATTCAAAGAGGTGCTGAAGGTTGTCACAGCGTTCACTTTGGCGCACTCCATCACATTGACATTGGCCGCATTGGGTTATGTCAGCTTGCCATCACGTTTGGTCGAATCGGTCATTGCCGCATCCATCATCATCGCGGCTGTCAGCAACATTAGGTCTAACTTGGATACCAAACGCTGGGTCATGGCATTTGGCTTTGGTTTGATTCACGGTTTTGGTTTTGCATCGGTTTTGGCAGATTTGGGACTGCCATCCCATGCATTGGTCACCGCACTGATCGGTTTCAATGTAGGTGTAGAACTGGGTCAACTCGCCATCGTCGCTGCTTTTTTACCTCTCGCATTTTGGCTGCGCCATACCAAGTTTTACCAAGTTGGCGTTTTCATTTGGGGCTCAGTCCTCATTGCGCTGATGGCTTTGTATTGGTTTGTGCAACGTGCGTTTGATCTGTGATGACACTTACAATTCGCATTCATGCCAAGCTGTCTCCATACTCTGCTAACACAGTCAATAGCGCTTGTGCTTTGTCGTCAGCGGTTTTAACCAATTCGTTGAGTTGGTCATAATAGTTTGTCAACGACCTGGCACCGCCCTGCCCCTGCTGCAATCGGTTAGAACAATGTTCGTACCAGCGCTCTTGCTCATCGTCACTTAAGGCATCAGGAAAATTGCGTGCTTTGTAGCGAAAGAAAAGTTCTTCCAACCGCTCGTCTTCAAAACCAGTGCGCGCATCCAACAGTTGATCGGGTGATAGCGCAATCAGCTGATTCAAGCGGCGTCTGTCGTTGTTGCCAATGAAGCCGCCATAGAGGTCTGCATCGACGTCGGGTTGCGTTATTTCGTCATCAGAACGCTTAAATATTTCAGCCCACATGGCGCTCATGTCAGGCAAATCGGCGGCATTTTCGGCATGCTTCATTTGCAATGCAATGTCAATTTCCCATTGCTTGGCCATTTCAGGAGTGAGTGTTTTTAAGCTGCTGATGACAACCGGTGATTTGTTCAAATGTATGGTTTTGACGGGTAAACGCGTCATACCATTTGGCAGTTCACTGGCTTTGGTGAACACGCGAAGGCGAATTTCGTCAGCGCGCATGGAAGCCAAAATACGTGGGTCTTCGCTCAAATCCCATGCAATCAATTCGTTTTTGTTACTTGGATGCATGGCGAGTGGGAACATGATGGCGATACAGCCCCGTTCTGCTGGGAACATACCAGAAACATGCAAAAAAGGTCGCGCATTTTGTAGCGTTGTGTGCAAACCCAGCTCAGCGGCGACACGGTCTTTTTTGTGCAAACTCAAGCAAAAATCAAACAGTTTGGGGTTGGTATTTTTTATCAGTCGCGCCAGACTAATCGTAGCCCGCACATCCGACAATGCATCATGTGCGGCTTCATGCGCCAGTCCGTTGGCTTTGGTTAAATCCTCTAGTTTAAAACTCGGCTTAGTTGGTTTTATATTGGCATTTTGGCCTATATCCGGCGTATTTATTGCTTTAGTTGCTATCTTATTTATAGCGTTTATCTTCACTAACTCGTCGTCAGTAATTTCCTTCATTGGCCAGTTGACACCCGCTGGTCGCAAAGCATATGCGGTACGCACCACGTCCAGCAAATCCCACCGACCACAGTTGTTTTGCCATTCACGCGCATAGGGGTCGCGCAGGTTACGCCACAGCATGAAGCGGGTGAACTCGTCGTCAAATCGTATGGTGTTATAGCCTACACCAATGGTTCCTGGTTGCGACAGCGCAGCCTCAATCTGCGCCGCAAATTCGTGCTCTGGAAGACCACGCTCTAAACAAACTTGCGGTGTGATACCGGTGATAAGACAAGACGCTGGGTCAGGCAAATAATCAGGTGTTGGCTGACAGTACAACATGATGGGCTCGCCAATCATGTTCAAATTTGCATCGGTGCGTATGGCAGCGAATTGGGCTGGACGATCAAAGCGCGGATTGATACCGAAGGTTTCGTAGTCGTGCCAAAGGAAGGTGTGAGAGAGATCGGTTGAATGTGGTATTGCGCTCATGCGTTAAGATAACCTAAAAATTGAAGAAAAATCCTCTTACTTGCGCGTTAATACATATGACAAGCACCAGAGTTAACGAAATCGATTTACTCAGATTTGTTGCTGCTCTCGCAGTTGTGTTTTTTCACTATGCATTTAGAGGCTATGCGGCTGATTCTATGTCTGTCATGCCATACCCATTGCTCGCTTCTGTGTCTAAGTATGGTTACCTTGGTGTTGAGCTTTTTTTCATGATCAGCGGATTTGTTATCCTGATGACAGCAGCAAATGGAAGTCTACGAGATTTTTGTATCTCAAGAGTTGTGCGGTTATACCCTGCCTACTGGACCTGCTGTACCCTAACATTCTTAGTAATACTTGCAATTGGGAAACCTCAGTTCACTGCAACTATGGGTCAATATCTCGCGAACATGACGATGTTGAGCGGTTTTGTCGGTGTGCCATCTATAGACGGCGTATACTGGTCTTTGTTTGTAGAGCTTCGGTTTTATGCGTTGATCGCGATCGTATTATTTTTCGGAAGAATTCATCAAGCTCAAGTATTACTTGCATTTTGGTTGATCATCTCAATCGTTCTTGAAGTTGTACAAATTGGCAAGTTACGCTATTTGTTGATAACCGATTATTCACCCTACTTTATTGCAGGGGCGACATTTTTCTTAATATGGCAAAAAGGACTATCACCAACAAGATTGTTAATCATAACCATATCATGGTTGTTCGCACTGTATCAATCTATAAATGGACTGCAAGGGTTCGTAAAACATTACGATACGCCTATCAATGTCTATATTGTGTTTGGCATCATCACCAGCTTCTTTGTCGTCATGATGTTTGTTTCTTTAAGACGCACTGGATTTATCAGGCATAGACACTGGTTTTTATTTGGAGTCCTGACTTACCCAATGTACCTACTTCATCAAAGAATTGGATACATGGTTTTCAACGCGACTTACCCAGCCATCAATGCGCACATACTTTTTTGGGGAACTTTAACAGCCGTTCTCATTTCTGCATATTTAGTGCACATCTTGATTGAAAGAAGGGTTTCATTGCCAATGCGCAGGGTGCTGAATAACATTGCAGACCTCACAAAACGGAAAGTTCGGTAGTTCTACCACTTTCCGAAAGTTACGCAGCGTTTGTGATGTACTTCCCTTAACCTCATACGCTTTGGCGATGGAGGATTTAAGATTTAACCCTCAGACACTTCTTCCGACTCAGACTTGGCTTTGCCATCTTTTTTAGCAGGCTTAGACAATGGCATGATGTCCAACACCACCTCGCCCGTTTCCAATCCTTTCTCATCGGTCTTCAAAGCAATGTCTACCGTCAAACGGCCGCCATCAACCAATCGACCAAACAGCAATTCGTCGGCCAAGGCGCGGCGAATCATGTCTTGTATAAGTCGCTGCATAGGGCGCGCACCCATGAGGGGGTCGAAGCCTTTTTTCGCCAAATATTTACGCAGCGCATCAGTGAAGGTGACCTCCACTTTCTTCTCTGCCAATTGAGACTCCAATTGCAATAAGAATTTATCCGCCACACGCAGAATGACATTTTCATCCAGCGCTTTGAAGCTGACTGTGGCATCCAAGCGGTTGCGGAACTCTGGCGTGAACAGGCGTTTGATGTCCGCCATTTCATCACCTGCTTCGCGTGGGTTGGTAAAGCCGATGGTGGCTTTGTTCATCGTTTCAGCACCCGCGTTGGTGGTCATGATGATGATGACATTGCGGAAATCGGCCTTGCGTCCATTGTTGTCGGTCAGCGTGCCATGATCCATCACTTGCAAGAGCACATTGAATACATCAGGATGCGCTTTTTCAATTTCATCCAATAGCAACACGCAATGCGGCTTTTTGGTGATGGCTTCGGTGAGTAAACCACCTTGGTCAAAACCCACATAGCCGGGTGGTGCGCCAATCAAGCGGCTCACCGCATGGCGCTCCATGTATTCGCTCATGTCAAAGCGAATTAATTCAATACCCATGATGTAAGTGAGTTGTTTGGCTGCTTCAGTTTTGCCCACACCGGTAGGTCCACTGAACAAGAACGCACCAATTGGCTTGTCAACTTTACCCAAACCAGAGCGCGCCATTTTGACACTGGATGCCAGCATGTCCAGTGCTTTGTCTTGACCAAACACCACGCTCTTCAAATCGCGTTCCAAGGTTTTCAATTTACCGCGATCGTCGTTCGATACATTGGCTGGTGGAATGCGCGCAATTTTGGCGACGATTTCCTCCACCTCTGTTTTACTGATGATTTTCTTACGTTTGGAAGGTGTCAATATGCGCTGGGCTGCGCCTGCTTCGTCAATCACATCAATCGCTTTGTCGGGTAAATGACGGTCATTGATGTACTTGGCACTCAGTTCTGCAGCCGCTTGTAAGGCAGACAGAGCGTATTTCACGTTGTGGTGCTCTTCAAAGCGTGATTTCAAACCTTTCAAGATGTCAACTGTTTCTGCCACAGTGGGTTCAACCACATCAATTTTTTGGAAACGACGTGACAAAGCCGCATCTTTTTCAAATATGGCACGGTATTCTGTGAAGGTCGTTGCACCGATGCACTTGAGCTGACCAGAGCTCAACGCAGGTTTGAGTAAGTTGGACGCATCCATGGTGCCACCAGACGCTGCACCCGCACCAATAATGGTGTGGATTTCGTCAATGAACAAGATGGTATTGGGTTTTTCTTTGATTTGTTTGAGCACGCCTTTCAAGCGTTGTTCAAAATCGCCACGGTACTTGGTGCCTGCCAATAGCGCACCCATGTCAAGTGAATACACCGTGGCGTCAAGCAAAATTTCCGGTACATCTTTTTGCGTAATGCGCCACGCCAAACCTTCAGCAATCGCAGTTTTACCAACGCCAGCTTCGCCCACCAATAAGGGGTTGTTTTTACGGCGGCGGCACAAGATTTGAATGGTACGTTCCACTTCGAAATCGCGACCAATTAAGGGGTCAATCTTGCCACTGATGGCCAAGGCATTGAGGTTTTGTGTGAATTGATCCAGCGGGGTTTGCTTTTCAGATTTTTCGGCATTGGCTTCCTCAGATTGTTCTGCGTTTTCGCCTGACTTCACTGGCTCTGAAGGGTCACCCTTCTTAATGCCATGTGCAATGAAGTTCACCACGTCCAATCGTGATATCCCTTGTTGGTGCAAATAGTAAACAGCGTGCGAATCTTTTTCACCAAAAATCGCCACCAACACATTTGCACCAATGACTTCTTTTTTGCCACTGCCAGTCGACTGCACGTGCATGATGGCACGTTGAATCACCCGTTGAAAACCCAGGGTGGGTTGTGTGTCTACTTCTTCGGTACCTGCCACTTGCGGCGTATTGTCTGCAATGAACCCCGTCAAGGATTTACGCAGTTCGTCTAAATTTGCGGCGCAGGCTTTGAGCACCTCAGCGCCACTGGGGTTATCGATCAATGCCAAGAGCAAATGTTCGACGGTGATGAATTCATGGCGCTGCTGACGCGCTTCAACAAAGGCCATGTGCAAACTAACTTCTAACTCTTGAGCAATCATGCTGTTTCCTTAGGCCTTAAAAATGAAAAATTTCTAAAAATACAAACTGACACAATACAACTATAACTAATTTATTAACGCAATACTTTTTATTTACAACGATAAACCCTTTTCAGGTGTTCAAACCAATTGGGGCGTTGTATGCGATGTTCAAGGTGTGAATACCAAATTGTGGTTCAATTTTCTATAGGTTCAGCCACGCATTGCAATGGGTGACCATTTTCCCGGGCAGCTAAATGCACTTGCTCCACCTTGCTGGTCGCTACATCTTTGGTGAAAACACCACAAATAGCCTTACCTTCTAAATGGATTTTGAGCATGATTTGCGTGGCTGTTTCACGGTCTTTTTTAAACAAATCTTGCAACACATAAACCACAAATTCCATCGGCGTGTAATCGTCATTGAGCATCACCACTTGAAACATTTGGGGTGGTTTGGTCATTTGCGGGACGCGCTCTAACACGGTTGTACCACCATCATCTTGCCTGGGTTTGGGCACAAGGTGTGGCTTGTTAACAGAGGGTTTGGAAGGGTTTTTGGTCGCCATAAATTTATTTTAGCAAGGGACTTATGCTTGTTATGCCACCTGTCATTTCAATAAATGCGTGCGGTAATGCTCAAGCTCATCAATGGATTCATGCACATCAGCCAAAGCAGTGTGCTTTTGGTGTTTTTTGAATGTTTTGTACACCTCTGGCCGCCAGCGTTTGGCCAGCTCCTTCAAGGTGCTCACATCAATGTTGCGGTAATGGAAATAGGCCTCCAGCTTGGGCATGTAATTCACCAAAAAACGCCTGTCTTGGCTGATGGTATTGCCACACATGGGGGAATCACCTTTGGGTACATATTTTTTCAGAAAAGCCAGTATTTCAGCCTCAGCATCCTCTTCAGACAGGGTTGATGCTTTGACTTTATCTATCAAACCACTTTTGCCATGCGTGCTTTTGTTCCACTTGTCCATGGCATCTAGATGGGCATCACTTTGGTGAATGACAAGTACCGGCCCTTCAATGCGTGGCTCTAAATGAGGGCCCGTGACGATGATGGCGATTTCAATTAATCGCTCTTTGTCGGGGTCCAAGCCCGTCATTTCGCAGTCCAACCAAATCAAGTTTTGGTCGCTTTTAACCAAAACCGGGGCTGTGTCATCGGAGTTAAGTGTGTGTAATGTTGAATTTTTAGGCATGATTCGAATTGTCGCGCATTTCAAGTCAACACACCGAATGGCGCAGAATCTTATTAAACTAGGACGCATATGAATCTTGCATCCCAATTAAATAACTATTCAACTATTTTCTCGCTTGTTTTTGCAGGTTTGCTGGTGCTGGTATTGATCGTCAAGTACTGGCTTGCTATGCGACAAATTCGCCATGTGGCGCAACATCGCAACCACGTACCTGACGCATTTGTCAACAACATCAGTCTCAGCGCACATCAAAAAGCCGCAGATTACACCCTCACAAAAGCACGTTTGGGTTTATTGGAATTGGCATTGGGCACAGCTTTGCTGGTTGCATGGACTTTGATGGGAGGACTGCATGCGTTGAACAGTTGGCTGTTGGGTTTAGTTGGCAACAGCTATGGGGGCATGGCGCAGCAACTGGCTTTGTTTGTCAGTTTTGCGGTGATTGGCAGCCTCATTGATTTGCCATTTACGCTGTACCAAACTTTTGTGATCGAAGAGCGCTTTGGTTTTAACAAGATGACATTCAAATTGTGGTTAGCCGATGCCGTGAAATCCAGTCTGTTGGGCGCATTGATTGGTTTGCCTTTGGCTGCATTGATATTGTGGTTGATGGGCGCAGCCGGTACTTATTGGTGGCTGTGGACTTGGGGTGTTTGGATGGTGTTTAACTTGTTAATACTGCTGCTCTACCCAACAGTGATTGCGCCTATTTTTAATAAGTTCAAACCCCTTGAAGATGAAATCTTGAAAACACGTGTCACGGCGCTGATGCAACGCTGTGGCTTTGCCGCCAAAGGTCTGTTTGTCATGGATGGCAGTAAACGCAGCGGTCATGGCAATGCCTACTTTACAGGGTTTGGTGCATCCAAACGCGTGGTGTTTTACGACACGTTGCTGGCCAAACTCGCACCCGCCGAGGTGGACGCTGTACTGGCACACGAGTTGGGACATTTCAAACACAAACACGTGACTAAGCGTATGCTTGCTTTGTTTGCCCTCAGCTTAATCGGGTTTGCGCTCTTGGGTTGGTTGTCAGCACAAACCTGGTTCTATACAGGTTTGGGGGTTATACCCAACCAATTGACAAATACCGGTGTGCCGGACAATGCTTTGGCGTTGTTGTTATTGCTATTGGCTCTGCCTGTATTCACATTTTTTATATCGCCTTTGTTCGCACAGCTGTCGCGCATGCATGAATTTGAAGCGGATGCCTATGCCGTCCAACAAACAGCAGGGGGCGATTTGGCACAAGCCTTGCTGAAACTGTATGACGACAATGCCTCAACTTTGACGCCTGACCCCTTGTTTGTGAAGTTTTACTATTCACACCCACCCGCATCGGAGCGTTTGGCGCGCATGGGTTTTACAGGCCCAATGTCGACTAACCTGAAAGAAGCTGTTTGAACAAAACCATGCTTCGATTGGGTTTGGAAAATGGGCTGGTTGTCGCTGGCTTTGGGCGACATGTGCTGGTGGAGACACCGAATGGTGAGCGATTAATTTGCCATCCCCGTGGTAAAAAAAGTAGCGTGGTGGTGGGTGACAAAATTCAGTGGTTGGCCTCGAAAGACGAAGGTACCATCGAAAAAATTGAGCCACGTAAAAACTTGTTTTATCGCCAAGACGAAGTGCGCACCAAATCGTTTGCTGCAAATTTAGACCAAGTGTTGATTCTGGTAGCGGCTGAGCCAGAGTTTTCTGAAAACCAATTGGCACGTGCTTTGATTGCAGCCGAAGCTGAACACATCAAACCCATCGTTGCCTTGAACAAAAGTGATTTAACTGAACCATTTGCTCGCGCATGGGCGCGTTTACAGCCCTATCGTGATATGGGTTATGAATTGATTTCGCTGGCTTTGAAACCCAAGTCAGAAATTCCTGATTTCAAAGCAGAAATCAGTGCAGAAATACCACAGAACGATTTATTGACACGCGTTTTAGAAGGGAAAACCACCTTGGTGCTGGGTCCATCTGGCTCAGGTAAAAGCACACTGATTAACACCCTGCTGCCAAATGCCAAAGTGTTGACACAAGAAATATCTCAGGCTCTGAACTCTGGTAAACACACCACCACCAGTACGACTTGGTATTGGCTTGACGATGCCAAAACCACTGCTTTGATTGACTCGCCAGGGTTTCAAGAATTTGGTCTCAAGCACATTGATGCCATGCACCTGGCCAGCTACATGCCTGATTTCAAAGTGCATGTTCCTGAATGTAAGTTCTACAACTGCACCCATTTGCACGAACCAGGGTGCGGTGTCATTAATTCAATGAAATTGGCTTCTAGCCAGCATAAAATAAGCCTAGAACGCTATAGAATATATAGCAGTTTGTTTGCTGAACTGTCTGACAAGCGGTATTGAATGGGTATGGTGTTAACCCAATAAATTGGCCAAAGTTAACAGCGCCAGCACCAACATCCACAGCACCACCAAGCGCCAAACCAAACCCACCACGCTGCGCAAATGAGCCGGCTCTGCTTCCCTGCCCGGTGTGCTCACGGTAGCTTCCAGATTGGCATCTAACGAGCCGCCGTCAAATTCTGTACCGTCCAATTTGTTAAA
>CALMEI010000042.1 GCA_937863225.1 uncultured Polaromonas sp. | reverse complement strand
TGAAGCACAGGTCCATATCTTCGCCCCCGTTGCGAAAACGCTCGTCAAACCCGCCGCATGCCACAAAGTCTGCGCGCTGCAGCAGCATGCATGCGCCGGTTACGGCCAACGCAGGCCGGGTCGGGGCTGAGTCAACCCCAGCGGCACAAAGTGTGCGGATGTGCTCCAGTTGCCCCGCCAAATTGAGGCGTACACCCGCATGGTCCAAACTGCCGTCGTCCACACGCCGCTGCAGGTTGCCCACCAGACCCACACGTCCCCCTGGGGTCTGCAACGCAGCCAGCAGAGGCTCCAGCCACCCCTGTTGCAAAACCAAATCGTTATTCAACAGCACCAGCACATCGCCCGTGGCCAACATGGCCCCACGGTTGACGTTGGCTGCAAAGCCTGTGTTTGCATGGCTGGTCAGCACCTTGACGTTCGGGTGCTGCAAACTGGCCAACCACTGTTGTGTGCCATCGGTTGACGCGTCGTCGGCCAGCAGAACCTCGTGTACCAACCCAGCTGGCAAAGTGGACAGCAGTGACTGAAGCAGCACCTTGGTCAAGTGCAACTGATTGAACAGCGGCACCACGAAGCTGACTGTTGGCAATGAGCAGTTCATCAAACCGATTCGAGCAACAGTCGTCGCATGTACTGGCCGTAGCCGCTCTTAGCCAACGGTTTGGACAAGGCTTCAAATTGTCCGCAGCTGATGAAGCCGTTGCGCCAGGCAATCTCTTCCACCCCCGCAACCTTCAGCCCTTGACGTTTTTCCAGAGTGGCGATGAACTGCCCCGCCTCCAGCAGGCTGTCATGCGTGCCGGTGTCCAGCCACGCATATCCGCGTTGCATGATCTGGACGGTGAGGCTGCCCTGCTCCAGATAGGTCTGGTTGACCGTGGTGATTTCCAACTCGCCGCGCGCGCTGGGCTTGACTGCCTTTGCAATGTCGACCACCTGGTTGTCATAAAAGTACAGGCCCGTGACGGCAAAGTTACTTTGCGGGCAAGCAGGCTTTTCCTCGATGCTCGTCGCCTTGCCTGCCTTGTCAAACGCCACCACACCATAGCGCTCAGGATCATGCACATGGTAGGCAAACACGGTGGCACCACCCGCCTGGGCATCGGCATCAGCCAGCAACGTATGGAGGTCATGACCATAGAAGATATTGTCGCCCAGCACCAGGGCGCTGGGGCTGTTGCCAATGAATGGCTCGCGGGATAAAAGTCTGCGCCAAACCGTCGGGGCTGGGGTGAAACTCATCAAGAAGCGCGCACATGGGTTCCACGAATTCGATTTTGGGATTTTCGCTGGAGCCACCGCCGCAGTAGTTGCAACCCATGGTGACCGCCTAGAGCACTCAGCGGAGACGCACAGTGGCGTTTGGCGTGGAGTCAGGTATAGACCAAGCCCATCGACATACGCAGATAGGAGTTTACACACTTGGGCGCTGGAGATCTAGGGAGGAATGGGATTCTCGCTCAATTGGTAACGCTCCAATTAGTTCCAAACGACTTCCCAATACCATTTCTTTAAGAATATCTAGTTGTGCCTCGGCATAAATCAATCGATTGTGGAGATGCTGCAGACGTTCCTCGACTTCCGCAGAGTGCGCCCTATGAGCAGCGATGGTCTCATTCTTGCTTTCGATAACTTTCTTTAGAAGTGTAGCCGAATCATGATTGCTAGCCGATCCGCTATTCGCAAGAATGTTTACCTGAGCTGAATGGCGCTTCGTGATTTGAGCCTGAAGGTGACTTGCTAATTCTGTCAGCTTATCTGACAACGAAATCTTGACAATATCCACCTGTTGCATTGGACCCACGGTCTGCTCACGAATGTCCGCAGGAGAGGTGGAATTACGTAATTTTGTGATCTGCATTTCATGCGCAACAACCACCTGACTCAAATCCGCGACCTGGCCATCACGCACAAACAACAACTCCCGCATACGGTAGGCATCTTCCAAGATCTCTGATCCAGGAATGCTTGCAGTTTTGTTGGACAGAAAGAAGCTGTCTCGCATTTTTTCCAAATACTTACATGCCCGATCTATCGCCAAACCATGTCTCTTGAAGACTTGCATAACATCCGCCTCTATCCCCATGAAGCGAGGTAACTCCCGCTCATCGAATATCACCTTATGCAGACTTACATCAGAAAAATCGACACCATGGACACCAATGGAATCCAGTTCCTCAACACAACGCGCACGTTGTGCTTCAGATTCACATATTGCATCCATATCCACAAATACATCGGAATATTCATGACCACATACAAACGAATACAACCACAACCCAAAGAACAGCATATAGTCTTGATTGGAGTCGAGAGGTTGACTAATGCCATGCAATATCTGCTCCTTTAAACGGGCACCAATTAATGGACGACCACCACTTAGCTCGAATACCTCTTTCAAAGGAGGTGGGACATTACATTGCGAGTAAATGAGGCGTGGCGTGTTTGCAATATAAGAATCAACCTTATAAGAATACCATTGTGTCCAAGGGTTGCGCAATAAGAACACGTGATTGGAGTCATAGTTGTACTTCATCCAAGCGATGCGACCTATCGTACGCGTGCACTGCAGGACGGGTCTCTTGGATGCACCTGACCTCAGCATATCTATATAGTTCTTTAGTTCAGGAGCATTGTCCCCTGCATTCAGAAAAAAGCACCCATAACTAAACTTTTCATCGTATTTCAGCTCGATATCAGCAAGTAACTCAGAATACTCGGAAAAGTAGCCATCTGCGAGAAAACCGTGACGCAAGAAACTCTTCATTTCATCCGTACGGGCAATCAAACTACTCCATGAACTTGGGAGTTGCGCAATAACTTCATGAAACGGCTCGTGATAAATATGATATTCCCCCACCCTCTTTAGTGCTTGGTAAAAATAGGTACTCCCCGCGCGGAACAAGGAATGCACAAAGATAGTCGAGAAATTTTGCATGATTCAATATTCAAATCAATTTAGGTGCAAAGCCAAACCAAACCATACCGAGATGAGCCAAACGCCAGCAACACAACAACACTCACATCTTCTCCCATTCCTGAATCCGTGACCCGACCACCAATTTTCCTTCATTTCCCTTGTAAAATCAACAGCTTAGCGCTATATTCCCCTCCACCCCACAGGTGAAGGGCAGCATGGCCGATTTCATTCTCAAGCAATTGCCCTACGACCTGAGCAATCAGGCCGGACTGGCGCTCAT
>CALMEI010000041.1 GCA_937863225.1 uncultured Polaromonas sp. | reverse complement strand
ATTTTTCCAAAACTTTGATGCTTTGTCGGTGACTTGCCAAAGTTTTACGGTGCTGAAATAATCCATTGACAACCCGTAATGCTTGGCGATTGGCAGTATTACTGATGGGTAGAGGCAGTCAAACTTCCACCAGAGTCCGGGGTAATACTGATTAAGGTCTCCTTGGCATCGTGGACGGTAGACTTCTACATCTCCATCAATGATTCTCACATGCTCTGGCAAGTACCCAATCGCCAGCGCGAGGGCTTTGTTTGTTTCGGTTTTGGTCATTGCTTACTCCAGTATTCTTGATTCCATTCTTCTTTCCACCAAGGGGTTGTCCATTTGATTTGCTTGCTTGGTTTATGCTTAAATTTTATATATTTGAAATTTTGATCGTACATATTCAGCCACCAGCTAAAGCAATTGCCGTCAAAAAAAGCTATAAATTCCAAGTTTTCCGTGCGATTGCATGGATACCATCCAACTTTCGGTGGCATACCTGTAAACCATTCACGTTTTCTGTCAGCCCTTGCAATAGCTAACAGTTCTTCAACTTGTTCTTGTGGTGTTTTTACTTTTGGGACGGGGATTAGGTCGAGTTCATCATTACCATTCGCATAATATCTGCCGTCGCTGGCGTAACTGTTTACATGCTCAAAATCGTCATGATCCTTTGCCAAGGCAACCACGGGATAAGACGTGCCTACTTTATCCACACACAACACCCTCACTGGTAATCCTGAGCGAGTGGTGTATTTATCGGTCATGTTGATGTTCATTTAGTTCTCCAATGTGACAGTACCGTTGTATTCTTCCCATGTATATTTGTCTGTGCACTTTATCCAAGACTCAAAATAGCCACGAGGTCTGCCATTGTTATTGCCGTGAACAACAATTCCAGTTTGTTCATCTACAAACATTACAACTAATTCAGTTGATTTTTCTTTATACAGTTTTGGAAATTCTGGTTTAGCCTCAGGCTTTTCCGATTCATTTAGTGTGCTTTTCATTTGGCCTCCTTTAAAGCTCGGTGTTATCAAACTGATTGGCATTGCTGAAAGTTGGATTCTCGTGACAGCCAATATCGTTTATATACTGGTTGTACTGACCTGTATTTGCTTCTTGCTTAATGGCTTTGCATGATTTGCTACAAAACTTTGCCCATCCTCTTTTACGGTCAGCTACCCTAGCTAGAAAATCTATTTGGCATCGACCACATTTGTAAAATGCCTTTGTGCCACGGGTAGATGATGTGGTTTTTGGACTCATGCTTGCTCCTTTGCGGCTTTAAGTTGCTGTAACCATTGCGCCGCCAATCTGAACTGTGTGATTGACATACGATCATTGCCTCTGTTTTTGTAAAATAACCCAACTAATTCATTATCAGAAAAGCCATTACGCAGGCTTGCTAGTTCCTCAGTTGGCACAATCACATGGGTTGGGTTTTCTGTGAATGCGTAAGTGGTGCGGTGTCTTGCGTCTTTTTGTGCGAAACTTGTGCGGGTATCCCAATAATCTGAACCATCTAGCCACGTATTTGTTACACCACCATCAAACCACTGCCAGCCAACCTCAGTCAATCCATTAGCCGCCGCTAGCTTTTCTTCCAGCGCTTTGTTTTTTGCTTGCAGAGCCGCTATCTCTGCATAGGCATCGTTTGATAAAGTAGCCATCATTTGCTCGCAAAATCAGAGCTGGTTACAGGGCTTGGCTTTGTAGCGCTATCTGCTTCACCGATAACGGTGGTAGGCGTGTCATCACATGGGGCACAAGCTGCGAGGGCTAGTAGTAAAAGTAGTGTGTATTTCATGGGTTATCCTTTATTGGCGTACTCTTTAAAAAAAGAATTTAAGTCTTTAGGGTCAACTGCATAATCGATCCATTTAGATGCCCCGTTACAAGACACAGAAACAGTTTGCAATCCAATAAAAAATTCTTTAGGCACAAGTAATGTGCGAATTAAATCTTTTTTGTCATCAAGACAAAAACACACAATAAAATCAGCAATTAAAGATTGTTTTTTAAATGAAAAAGACCATGATTTAGATTCATATCGTTTGTTAAGTTGACGTGGCTTGCTTGTTTTTACATCCACCTGTAAACCAAAAATTTCATAATCACATTTGCTTTGAAAGGTCGATGCATTTAAATCTTTTGCATTTGGTACAAATTTTTTAAACAAATATTCGCCAAATATTCCTATCTTATCTCGGTCATTTCCATATCGCTGCTTGTCACCACAAACACTAACTCCTTGGTTTTTAAGTCTGCAATAAAGGGTTTGCCACTTAACCCCCAACTCATTTGCTGCAAATTTGAGATTTTTATGCTTCTCATAAGCGATTGATTCTGGTGACATGTACGCTCCTTAAAAACTAAAATGGCGTATCTTCAAAGTCATCAAACCCGTTAGGCGCTGCTTTGGGTGCCTTAGCTGGTTGACGTGGCTCACCTTGTGG
This sequence comes from uncultured Polaromonas sp., assembly GCA_937863225.1. Classification (GTDB taxonomy): domain Bacteria; phylum Pseudomonadota; class Gammaproteobacteria; order Burkholderiales; family Burkholderiaceae_C; genus Aalborgiella. The sequence continues at coordinate 2,043 of CALMEI010000041.1, read as the reverse complement.
CTTGCTGCCAAGCAATGCAATATCACTTACGCGAATGTCCATTGTTTTGCGTGGATGACCCTCTTTATCTGTCCATTCACGCTCTGTCACATTGCCAGCAATGGCGACAGCTTGCCCTTTAATGAGGTATTGCTGCAAGGATTCGCCACGCTTGCCAAATAGACTGCAATTCCACCAAATCGAAGGCTTGCCGCGTCCCTGGCTATCAGCAACTGAAAAGCTGCAAACTGGCGTACCGTCTGGTAATGCGCGGATTTCAGAATCGCGCCCTAATTGCCCTGCTATTGTGATGTTGTTCATTTTTTACCTTTCAAAGTTTGACCGTGTGCTTTTAATGCGCTGCGTGTTCTTGAATCTAATAGCGCCCACAGAGCTATTTTTTCTTCGCCATCTTGGATGCCGCTATATTCGTCATAAGCGCCAATAATGTCGTCAGCAGCCATGCGCTCATTGATCGCCGTCTTTACATCAACAATCACGGATTGACGCTTGCCACCTAATGCTTCAAATGCACCCTTAGTTGCACTTGTTTTCTCAACTTGTGACTTGACGGCGGCATTACCATCATCATCTTCAGGTGCTATGCCACAAGCCGTCATTAGGCTGTAGCGACGTGCATAAGTTAATGCGCTGCCATACCCTTGTGCATCTTGTTTAGATGCAGGGACGCTGATTTTTCCACAGCGTAAGGTTTCACCACTTGAGTGCATAAGCACGGTCTCAACGATTACACCGCTGTCAGATTCGCTTGTTTCTTGGTAGAAAACAATATCGTTGTCTAAAAATGCGTCATTCACGGCTTCTACGCACGCGCCAAGGTCTGCGTATTTGCTGCGAAAATGTGGGTTTGTTTTGTCCTTCAATGCGGGGCTAAATGCCTTTTTTGCACTGATAAACGACTTTGCTAAATTTTCCATTTTTGCTGTCCTTAGTTAAATTGCCCCTGTCAAAAGGTCGAGGCGCACCCGTTAAAACGGTGTAGGTTTTGCGGCATAGATAGCTGCCATCAAAAAGGCAGAGAATGGCCAGATTCCATTGCGGCGCTGACGCTTGTATTCGTATTTGAAATACTGTGCGAATGTCATCTCAATCTCCTATAAAAATCCAATAACCACGCCAGCCGCGACTACTGAGAATGCGCTTAGTGCAAGCCAGCCAATTGCGCTGCAAAATTCACCGCAAATAGTGTTGTCATCGTCGGTTTCGTCGTTCATTTCAGTTGCACCTTTTGAATTGCTTTGCCTACTTTTTGCGCGTCGCCACTGAACCACCAGGACATGCAAGCCTCAGTTTCAAAGCCACGCTCCCAAGCGGTCTTAATTTCAATGCTGCGCTGTTCGTAGCCTTGGGCGCGGCCTGTAGCGCTGGCGCTGTCAAGTTCTTTTTGATGGTCAGCGCGTAGCACTTGAATCACCACAATGAAGCCGATCAGCAGCACCGCGTAAACAAAATTCTGGCTGTGCCGTTCAAACCATGCCGCTACGTCATAACGGTGTCTGCGCCATAGCATTGAGAGCTTGTAGATATTCATGCTGTTACCTTTGGAAAAATAGTCAACTTGTCCAAAGCATCTTGCACGCCAGCGAACATCTCAGGCACTGGCTCGCTTGGTGGAAACAATGGTGTGGTGCACTCACCAAACACAGCAAACTGAGCGCGGCGTGTGACTGTGTTTGTGCGAACTTTTGCCATCAATTCGCCAGCTTCTGCGTTTTTGCCAGCAAGCAATAATTTGCACAGTTCCTTTCCAATGCCGTAGAAGTCTTCAAACAAGTCATCGGCGTTGTAAGCATCGGCATGGATACCTAATTCGGCTGCAAGCTCTTGCTCTGTTGTCAATGGTCGGTCTTGGTAGGCTTGGTCTGACCTTGTTTCACACATGCTCATGGTTCACTCCTTGTTTATTTACTTAAAGTGTTCTTAGTGGTGGTGACTGGGATTGATACCAGTTAGACCAGTCGGCGAAGCCGGCGCTTTCTGATGCCTCATACTTGCCCTCGCCACTTCAACTGATGCACGTCCTTCCGTGCCGCACCACCACTA
>CALMEI010000040.1 GCA_937863225.1 uncultured Polaromonas sp. | reverse complement strand
TGTTGCGTCGCGTCGTGATTGACAACGTGGGCGACTCCAACTACATCAGTGGTGAGCAAGTCGAACGCGCGGCAGTGTTGGACACCAATGACGCGTTGCGTGCAGAGGGCAAAATACCTGCCAACTATACCAACGTGTTGCTGGGTATCACCAAGGCATCGTTGTCGACCGACAGTTTCATCAGCGCTGCGTCTTTCCAAGAGACCACCCGTGTGCTGACCGAAGCCGCCATCATGGGCAAACGCGATCCATTGCGTGGTTTGAAAGAAAACGTCATCGTGGGTCGTTTGATTCCTGCTGGTACCGGCTTGGCTTACCACCAAGCCCGCAAAGCCAAAGACATCATGGACGACGCCGAACGCAAAGCCATTGCCGAAGCCGAATCCAACGGCGAAGCGGCCAGCGAAGAGACGACAGGCGAAACCATGGTCGGTGACGAAGCCGCAACTGCGAATTAAGCAAGTTAAAGTAAGTTAAAGCAAATTAAAAAAGCCCCGCTACCGAAAGGTGGCGGGGCTTTTTATTTGGTGAATGCAAATGATGTTATGGATGCTATCTATTTAATAGCAATATAGGCAATCAATACGCCGCGTACAGGCCAAAAACACTAAAACTTTTTATAGCTTGGCAAATACCGCCAATGCCCCACAGGTAAGTCGCCCATGGGGATGCGACCAATGCGAATGCGTTTGATGGCCAAGAGGTGCAGACCGACACGCTCAACCATTTGTGGGATTTGACCTGGCCGAATGCCTTTGAAGGCAAAGCGCAGCCACAGTTCGGCTGGGGTTTGTTTGGCTACACTGACCTTGATGGGTGGCAATGGGATACCGTTGAAACTCAGGCCGTGGCTCAGGTGGTTCATCGCCCTTTGCAACACGTTGTCGGTCAGTGGTCCATGCAGTGTGCGCTGGCTGTCGACTTGGACCATGCATTCTTGTTCAACACGGTCCGCGTCGTCGGTTAACTTGCGTGCAATGCGAAAGTCTTGCGTGAAGACGATTAAACCACTGGCTTCAATTGGCAAGGGCATGGTGGGCACCAAGTTTCTGAAATAGCGTTGCAAAAACCGCATGGCTGCCGCAGCACCGCCCGCTGTGTGCGGATCAGGCGATTGTTTGCTTGGGTCAAGCAGCAAGAGTGCAGGCCGTTGTCCTTCGCCCGATTCGTAACCAATGGGCTTGTGCATCAACAGGGTCACTTCTTCCAGCGCGGTTAAATTGGCCTGTTCATCGAGTTCTATTTTTTGCGTCGCCAACACGCGCGCGCCGGCTTGTTCAACAACTTTGCCATCCACCTTGACCCATCCACCTTCAATGTATTGCTCGGCTTCAGAGCGCGAACAGTTGGCTTGCATGGCCAGGCGCTTGGCCAAACGCTCGCCCACTTTTTGCTCGGCAATATTGGCCGATGTCGATCTGGGTGTGGATGTGCCTTTGGCTGGCCGAATGCGTGGCTTGGTGTTAGTGGCCGATACCGATGCTGAATCGGGTTTGGGTGCGCGTTGCATGAGTGTTGTACTCAGTGCGGTCAAGCTGGCGATAACTTTTCTAAGCCACCCATATAAGGACGTAATACCTCAGGAATCGTCACCGATCCGTCTTCGTTTTGGTAGTTTTCCAGCACGGCGACCAAGGTCCGACCCACCGCCAAACCAGACCCGTTCAAGGTGTGCACAAACTCCATCTTGCCCTGTGCATTTTTGAACCGCGCTTGCAAACGGCGGGCTTGAAAGGCTTCGCAATTGGACACCGAACTGATTTCGCGGTAAGTGTTTTGCGAAGGCAGCCACACTTCCAAATCAAATGTTTTTGCCGCACCAAAGCCCATGTCGCCTGTGCACAAGCTCATCACACGGTAGGCGAGCCCTAACTTTTGCAATATGGTTTCAGCGTGTTTGACCATCTCGTCCAGCGCGGCATAGCTCTTTTCAGGGTGCACAATTTGCACCATCTCCACCTTGTCAAACTGGTGCTGGCGAATCATGCCGCGTGTGTCGCGGCCGTAGCTGCCGGCTTCAGAACGGAAGCAGGGCGTGTGCGCCGTCACTTTGATGGGCAGCTCAGCTTCTTGGATGATTTGGTCACGTACCAAGTTGGTGAGCGGTACTTCAGAGGTCGGAATCAAATACAAAGCGGCGTTATCGGGGACTTCTTCTCCCTCTTGCCCGCCTTTTTTGGCAGCAAACAAATCGCCTTCAAATTTAGGCAATTGGCCAGTGCCATACAACGAGTCGGCATTGACAATGTAGGGCACATAACATTCGGTGTAGCCATGCTCTTGTGTTTGCACATCCAGCATGAACTGCGCCAATGCACGGTGCAGCTTGGCCAATGGGCCGCGCATCACAGCAAAACGTGAACCCGCAATTTTGGCTCCCGCATCAAAATCTAGCCCCAGTTTCTCACCCACGTCAACATGGTCTTTTGCTATAAATGTAATAGCAGTCTTGGCAGTATTTACGCTGTCTAGAGGCCAATTTCTTATACAAACATTGCCAGACTCGTCGGTACCGCTTGGCACAGTGGCGTGTGGCAAATTGGGCAAAGACAACAGCAAGCTTTGCAATTCGGCTTGAATCGCATCCAAGCGCAAGGCAGAGTCTTCCAACTCGGCTTTGTAGCTGCCAACCTGTGCCATGACCGCATCTGCCTCGGCTTTGCCGGCATCGCCCTTGGCTTTGAGTTGACCAATTTGTTTGGACAAACTGTTGCGCAGCGCTTGCAGCTCTTCGGTTCTGATTTGAATCGTTTTGCGTTCGGACTCCAACGCCGTGAACTTATCGACGTTCAAAAAAGTTTGGGGTGATTTGCGTGCCTCTAGGCGGGCGATCACGCCAGCAAGGTCTTTACGGAGGAAATTAATGTCTAACATGGCATCGATTTTAAGCCTTGTCGGGCATGTGTTCAGTTAGAGATTCAAAATTACACTTACACTCACATTTGTATGCTCCAACGAAATCCCATCAAATTTTGCAAAGAATGTGGACAAGCCGTTCGCTACCGCATTCCAGACGACGGCGACAACAAGCCACGCGCCATCTGCACCGCTTGCCACACCGTGCACTACGAAAATCCACTGATGGTGGTGGGTACATTACCGGTTTGGCAGGGGCGGGTGTTGCTGTGCAAACGCAACATCGAACCGCGTTTGGGTAAATGGACGCTGCCGGCTGGATTCATGGAGCTGAATGAAACAGCCGCAGAAGGCGCTGCACGTGAAACAACAGAAGAGGCCGGCGCACAGTTTGAGCTACAAGATTTGCTCAGCGTCATCAGCGTGTCCCGCGTTGGGCAAGTGCATTTGTTTTACCGTGCGCAGTTGACCAGCGACCAATTCAACCCCGGCATTGAAACCCAAGTAGCGCAACTCTTTGACGAAAAAGACATCCCATGGGACGAGTTAGCCTTCAGAACCGTCAAACTCACACTCGAATGCTTTTTCGCCGACCGCGCCAAGGGTCAACACAACGTCCACCACTTGAATGCCACTTAAAGTTACGCTGATTGAATAAATATCAGCGAAAGCAAGGCACAGCAAGGGGCGAGGAACGAACATCAGACACGATAGCGAAGCAGTGGGCTTATTAACGTAGGCGCTGTCTTGCCCGAGGCAAGTGCCTCACAGCGGTATTCTGAAGATGCGTGTTCGTGGACGAGCAACGGCTTAAAGCGCGGTTCAGTTACAGGCACCCCTCAACGTATTCGATCGAGGGTTTTTTCCCGGCACGAATGCCTGTAACCTTGCCACCGCCCTCTTCAAACAAGATTGCAGCACGTCCATCAGAGGACTCCAAGATTAGGTAATGACCTTCGTCGTCGTATTTATGCGGTTCAATTCGTATCCTTGGGTGCAGTGCCTTCACTTTTGTGAGTGACATTCCAATACTTACTTTTGCGCTATTTCTGACACCCGCTATCGCGTCGCCACGGGTAACAATTCCGTCTTCAACCATGAATCGAATTTTGGGGTATCTCTTAAATGTTATGAAATCGCAAGCCGATTCGCGCATCTTCGGTATTGCAGTTTCATTCAAATTTACTTCTGCAACCCTAAGTGGCTGACCGAACTGAATGAGACCGTAGCCAGACGGCGAAAGTTCTAGTGTTTCTGCCACGCCCAGAACTGGTGCTATCGAGAAAACTGAAACAACAAACAACTGTGCGAGCTTCATATTGTCTACCTCTTTAAGTATCAATATGAGAAGCGGCACACCGCTTGCTGATTAATGACATCTCGGTGGAAGGGTTAGACGTGACTCTTCGCATGGTATTTTAAGAAGTATGTTCGCGTTGACGCAATGCCACCAGCTGGTTTTTTGCTTTGGTAAGCGTTCGGATTGACGCAGCGCAGTGCAAGACCCAGAGTGACAAGCCGAAAAGCAAGAGCAGGGAAACGACTGGGTGTGACGCAAAGGTCTTGGTAAGAAATATGACTATTGGGATGGACCAGACGATGAAGAACCATTCGTAGCTTCCGCTCTCTATCACTACTTCGCGTGACGAGTGATCGTACCAGCCTAAAAGGGTTTGCCAGTTATTTGCCTTGCGCAGGAATACTGTAAGGGTTACGCCGGCTTGGATGTTTAACTTTCCGGGGCCGGGCACGCTGTAATGTTTGACCCCCTCGGATTCGAATCCGAAATTGGTAACTGGTTTTCGGTTATGCATCGTGTGAACGATATCGAAAACGCGGTCAAGGTGGACGGTGATTAGCGGCATTGTATTGGGTGCAATGAAAGGTTATGTCGCGCCCCAGATGCGTTGGCTGCGAAACACATATTGGTGCAGGGCGAAGATGGATGGTGCTGCAAGCGCCATGACCGGAACGAGATAGAGAATAGGCAAGAGCGTAGATCGCGATATGGTGATGAACAACACTGCAAGTACGACAAGGACGAGGCTGGTAGCGACGATGATGAAGATGGCGAGCCATAACCATCGAGGTTTGATGCGCACTTGCCTAACGTAGCCAAACAGGGGCCACAGAGAAACCCACTCGAGAGCCAGACCAAAGGCACCTGCGCTGCCAGTACCACCAAATGCCTGGCCAACTGTAAAGATGGAGTTGACCAACGCCATCGCGACAGAGGCGACGAAGTACCAGAGCCAGAAGCGCGGGTAGGCAACTGCGTAGTTCATTTTCAGATCAACCTAACGTAATGCACCCCGCAAAGCCAGTAACATCATCTGGCGACTGCGGGATAGTTTGGTCATCGTTGTCTCCTATGAATGGCTTGTTTATTGGCTTGCGTGCATAGTCAGTATAGCTTAGGCGTTGCTGATTCAAGCGGTGAGTGGTGAATCGCGTGGGGTTTGTGGATTCCCGCCTGTGCGGGAATGACGGGTAATTTGCGACAGTACAAGCAGATGGCGTTGGTGCGAAAAGTTATATGCCAAATTGGGCTCTGAGCGGCGTGTTGATTGCCTGTGTTGCTATTAAAAGCATAGTAATTACATCTTTTGAAAATGGCATTCCATAACTGGCAATGCAAAGCTGAATCAAATGGTGTTAGCGGTTTTGTTCTGCCGCCAACCACTCCAGAACCGGCAATGCGCCTGCCAAAATGGGGCTGACTTGTACGGGTAGGTGTTGCCAGGCGTGGGTTTGCTGTTCGTGCATTTGCAATTCGCCAGACCACGCGGTGACTTTGCAAAAATGCAAGCGCACCAAGGCGTGTGGGTAGTCCATGACGGTGCTGCGCCAGAGTTGTGCGTCTTGGATGACGACGCCAATTTCTTCATTCAACTCGCGTCGCAGTGCCTCAATCACGGTTTCGTTGGCTTCCAGTTTGCCGCCCGGAAACTCCCAATAGCCGGCATACACTTTGCCTAGGGGGCGTGTGGTGAGCAAAAATTGCCCAGCGGCATTGATCAATATGCCTACCGCCACTTCGGTGATGACGCGTTGCACTGTGGCTGCGCGTGGTACATCGGGATCCACCACAGTGACTTGGGTGGCAAGGGGTTCAGACATGGCATTCACCACCACGGGTATGACGCCACGTTTTACAAACGGCCAGCAAAATCTTTGGCAAATTGAAAGGCCACGCGCCCGCTGCGCGAGCCACGTTCCAGCGACCAAACCAAGGCCTGTGCATGGGCGTCAGGGTGTGCGGCAATGGCCACACCAAAGTAGCTGAGCCATTGGTTCACAATCGCCAAATACTCGTCTTGGCTGAATGGGTAAAAACTCACCCACAAACCAAAGCGCTCTGATAACGAAATTTTTTCTTCCACGCCTTCACCCGGATGGACTTCGCCATCGTCGGTGTGTTTGTAGGTCAGATTTTCCTTCATGTATTCAGGTATCAAATGACGGCGATTGCTGGTGGCATAGATCAGCACATTGGTTGATGTTGCCGCTATGGTGCCATCCAAAATAGATTTCAAAGCTTTGTAGCCTGGCTCGCCTTCTTCAAAGCTCAAGTCATCGCAATACACGATGAATTTTTCTGGACGGTTGGACACCACATCCACAATGTCTGGCAAATCCACCAAATCAGCTTTGTCCACCTCGATCAAACGCAATCCCTGTGGCGCATACTCATTCAAGCACGCCTTGATAAGCGAAGATTTGCCTGTGCCGCGTGCACCCGTGAGCAACACATTGTTGGCAGTTTTGCCAGCGACAAATTGTTGCGTGTTGCGGGCAATTTTTTCTTTTTGGCCATCAATTTCTTTGAGGTCGCCAAAACGCATGCCACCAACTTGGCGCACCGGTTCCAACACTCCGTGGTTCACACTGCGTTTGCGATAGCGAAAGGCAATGGCAGCATCCCATTCGGGCGCGGTCAGTGCTTGTGGCAGTGTGGCTTCAAGCCGAACGACCAGTGATTCAGCGCGATTGAGAAAGCGTTCCAGTTGTTCGTTCATAGCAAGGGTGCTGGTTATTCAGAAAGTTTTTATGACCGGTAATCGGCATTGATTTTGACGTACTCTTCCGATAGGTCACAGGTCCAAACCGTTTGCGTGCATGCGTCACGACCCAAATCGATGCGCACGGTGATGTCGCTTTGCTTCATCACAGCTTGACCGTCTGCTTCTTGGTAGCTCGGATTGCGACCGCCTTGGGTGGCCACATGCACATTGTCCAAAAACAGTTCAATTTTGGTTTGGTCTAAATCATCAATACCGGCATAACCCACAGCAGCCAAAATGCGCCCTAAATTGGGGTCGCTGGCAAAAAATGCGGTTTTGACCAAGGGCGAGTGGGCAATGGCGTAAGCGACTTGGCGACATTCTTCATTGGTTTTGCCACCATTGACTTTAATCGAGATGAATTTGGTAGCGCCTTCACCATCGCGCACAATGGCGTGGGCCAATTGCTGCGCAACTTCCAGCATGGCCGCTTTCAAAATTTGACCATCTTGGCTGGCAAGTGATTGAACCGCTGGATGCTTGGCCTTGTTGCTGGCAATCACGACGAAGGAATCGTTGGTCGAAGTATCACCATCCACCGTGATGCAGTTAAACGATTGTTGTGCCAATTCGGTTGCCAGTTGTTGCATGACGGCTGGCGCTATACACGCATCGGTGGCCATAAAACCCAGCATGGTCGCCATATTGGGTCGAATCATGCCGGCACCTTTGCTGATGCCTGTTATGTTGACGGTCGCGCCTGCAATTTGTATCTGCTTGCTGAAAGCCTTGGGCACCGTGTCTGTGGTCATGATGGCTTGCGCCGCATTCAACCAATTGTCTTCTTTGGCATCGGCGATGGCTGCATCCAAACCCGCGATGATGCGTTCGCTTGGCAATGTTTCCATGATGACGCCGGTAGAAAAAGGCAATATTTGTGTTGCTGTTACACCCATTCGCTGCGCTAAAGCTGTGCAGGTGCTGCGTGCGCGTGACAAGCCATCTTCCCCTGTACCGGCATTGGCATTGCCCGTATTGATGACCATGGCACGTATGCCTGCACTGGTTGTTTGAGGCTGGTTTTGGTTTTGGTTCAGAAGCAAGTGTTCTCTGCATATTTGAACCGGAGCGGCGCAAAAGCGGTTTTGGGTGAACACGCCGGCGACGGTAGCACCTTCGTCTAGCATGATAACGGTGAGGTCTTTGCGATTGGCCTTCCTGACCCCCGCTTCGGTGATACCGATGCGCACGCCAGCAATGGCTTTTAATTGGCTGGCAACAGGAGTATTCAGGTTAACTGGCATGGTTCGGCTTCCCTAAGTTGATACATCTCTTGATTATCCAAAAAAAACGAGCCTCAGCTCGTTTTTTATTCAATGTCATATTTGTCTGTCAAACAAATGGTGTGCTGCAATATGGTGTGCAGTCGTTACGCCAATTTGCCGTGACAGTGTTTGTATTTTTTGCCACTGCCGCAAGGGCAGGGTTCATTGCGACCCACGCGTGGTACGGCATTCGAAGCTTGAACAGTGGAGTCATCCACCACGGTTTGTACTTCACCCGTTTCGGTTGGTGCGGTGTAAGTCACGTTGGCAATCTTTTCGGCTCGGGTTTCCAAATCTTCTGCGGCACGCTCAATTTCTTCGCTGGATTGAACTTTCACAGTCATTAAGACTTTTGTCACGTCGTTCTTAACGGCATCCAACAGTTGTCCAAACAATTCAAATGCTTCGCGTTTGTATTCTTGCTTAGGTTGCTTTTGTGCGTAACCACGCAAATGAATGCCTTGACGCAAATAATCCAAAGAGCTCAAGTGTTCGCGCCAATGGGTGTCAATGCTTTGCAGCAAAACCATGCGTTCAAAGTGCGTGAAGTTCTCTTCACCAATTTGCTCGAGTTTGTCTTCAAAGGCCGCATTGGCCGCCGCAATGACTTTTTCAAGAACATCTGAATCATCAATTTGCTGTGCGGCATTGACATCTTGAGTCAGATTGAGGGAAATATGCCAGTCTTGTGCCAAGACTTTTTCTAAACCAGCCAAATCCCATTGCTCTTCGACCGAGTCTTCTGGCACATAGGCACGGGTCAAATCGGTGAAGCAACCTTCACGCAATGACTTGATTTGTTCAGTCAGTTTGGTGGCATCCAAGATGTCATTGCGTTGCTGGTAAATCACCTTGCGTTGGTCATTCGCAACGTCATCGTATTCCAATAATTGTTTGCGAATATCAAAATTGCGTGACTCTACTTTACGCTGCGCACTCTCAATGCTGCGTGTCACGATGCCGGCTTCGATGGCTTCACCTTCGGGCATTTTCAATTTGTCCATGATGGCTCTGACGCGGTCGCCCGCGAAAATGCGCATCAAGGGATCATCCAAGCTTAAGAAAAAGCGAGACGAACCGTTGTCACCTTGACGACCTGAACGACCACGCAACTGGTTGTCGATGCGACGAGATTCATGGCGCTCGGTAGCGACGATACGCAATCCACCCACAGATTTCACAAATTCGTGATCGGCGGCCCATTGCGCACGCAATTGCTCTACTTTTGTGGCTTTGGTCGCTGCATCCAGTGTTTCATCTGAGTCCAGTGCATCAATGGCCATTTGCAAGTTACCGCCCAACACAATATCTGTTCCGCGGCCAGCCATATTGGTGGCAATGGTGATCATTTTGGGGCGACCAGCTTGCGCCACAATATCCGCTTCACGCGCATGTTGTTTGGCATTGAGGACCTGGTGCGGCAGGTTTTCTTGGGTCAACAATTGATCGATGATTTCTGAGTTCTCAATGGATGTGGTACCCACCAACACCGGTTGTCCACGCTCATAGCATTCACGTATCTCGGTGACTGCAGCTTGGTATTTTTCTTTGGTGGTTTTATAAACGCGATCCAATTGATCGACGCGTTGGCTTGGGCGATTGGGGGGCATCACCAAGGTTTCCAAGCCATAAATTTCTTGGAACTCGTAGGCTTCGGTATCGGCAGTGCCCGTCATGCCCGCTAATTTGTTGTACAAGCGGAAATAATTTTGGAAGGTGATCGAAGCCATGGTTTGGTTTTCAGCCTGTATGGCTACACCCTCTTTGGCTTCTACAGCTTGGTGCAAACCGTCGCTCCAACGGCGACCAGACATCAAGCGTCCTGTGAACTCATCCACAATCACAATCTCGCCGTTTTGAACCACGTAATGCTGGTCTTTGTGGTACAAATTTCTGGCGCGCAAAGCGGCATAAAGGTGATGCACCAGAGAAATGTTGGCAGGATCGTAAAGCGTTGCCCCTTCTGGAATCAAACCCATGTTAAACAAGAGGCGTTCGGCATTCTCATGCCCCATTTCGGTCAAGACCACTTGTTGCGTTTTTTCGTCTAAAGTGAAATCGCCAGGCTTGGTCACACCTTCACCCGTGCGCAAATCCAATTCACCTTCTTGTTTGCTTAGCATGGGGGCCACTTTATTCATGGCCAAGTACATTTCGGTGTGATCTTCGGCTTGCCCGCTGATGATCAATGGGGTACGCGCTTCATCAATCAGAATGGAATCAACTTCATCCACGATGGCGAAATTCAATCCCCTTTGCACGCGGTCACCGACTTCGTAAACCATGTTGTCGCGCAAATAGTCAAAACCATATTCGTTGTTTGTGCCATAAGTGATGTCTGCACGGTAGGCTTCCTGCTTTTCTTCGCGTGCCATGTTGGGTAAGTTAATGCCTACTGTCAAACCCAAAAAATTGTAAAGTTTGCCCATCCAACGCGCATCACGGTTGGCCAGGTAATCGTTCACAGTCACCACATGCACGCCTTTGCCACTGAGTGCATTCAAATACACAGGCAAAGTAGCGGTGAGCGTTTTACCCTCACCTGTTCCCATTTCAGAAATCTTTCCGTAATGGAGCGACATACCACCCAGCATTTGGACATCAAAGTGGCGCATTTTCATGACGCGCTTGGAGCCTTCGCGCACAACGGCGAAAGCTTCAGGCAGTAACGCGTCCAGAGATTCGCCCTTGGCAGCCCTGTCTTTAAACTCGGTTGTTTTGTCTTTCAGTTGTTCATCGCTCAAGCTCTCAAGACTGGATTCCATTGCGTTGATTTGTGCAACGGTTTTCTTGTATTGTTTGAGTTGACGGTCATTGCGACTGCCGAAGATTTTGGTGAGAAAGTTACTGGCCATCAATACAAAGTCAAGCGCTGGGCATCCATTGACGCGGCGATCAACTACTCTGGTTAATTGTTGTAAATGTGTGAAATTATCTGAGGCTGACCAAGTAAATTACAAGTCCAGTCGCAAGGGTGATTTTAACTGCATCGGTGCTTCTGATTCCACGCCAGTGCAGTTGATGCGCTGTGGCTCACCTCTTTTGTTGCGCTGGATTGCGATTACCCGCTAATGCGACGTTTTTCGTCGAATCCCCTGCATTTAAAAACTTTTGCGGATCTTGCGGAACACCTTGAACCAGCACTTCAAAATGCAGATGAGGACCGGTTGAGCGCCCTGTGGTTCCTACCTCAGCAATTTTTTGCCCCCTTTTGATAAGGTCGCCTTTTTTGACCAAAACGCTGGATGAATGGGCGTAACGGGTGATTAAGTCATTGCCATGATCAACTTCTACCATATTGCCATACGCAGGGTGGTATTCTTGTGTCACCACAACGCCACCCGCGGCAGCATGAATGGGCGTTCCTGGGCTGGCTGGGAAGTCCAGTCCAGTGTGTAATGCACTGCCGCCATTCAATGGGTCTTTGCGCCAACCAAAGGGTGAGCCCACTTCACCGCTTAAAACGGGTTTTTGCGTGGGAATCATCATTTTTTTGATTTTGTTTTCAAATAAGCGTGACTCAATGACAGTGAGCAAGTCAACACGTTGACCCGTGTGAGCTTCCAAGGCATCCAAAGTTGCTTGCATCTGTTCAACGGTTAAAGATTGAGTGGAAATTAAAACGCCACCGCGCCCACCTGTGGTTAGCTTGAGTTCGCTGGGTGATATGCCAGCCAAACCAGCAACTCTTTCACCCAGTGAATCGAGCTGCACCAATTTAGCTTGCAACTCACCAACCTTTTTCGCCAAGGCATCTAAATTTTCACGCAGATAACGATCGCGATTATCGGTTTCGTCTTTGACCACAAATTTGACCATGGAACCCACAATCGGCCATCCTTCTCGTGCGCCTTTTAGAAAAACCCAGTGGTAAAGCAAGGCCGCTACGAGCATCAGGGTGAGCGAAATCAATATTCCAGCAAAGAATAACTTGGTGCCACTCAAATGCAATGCTTTGCTCTTGGCCAGCCAAGCATCTGTGATAATCAAATGCATAACAAAGTGTCCTCGAATTTGAATCGCATGAAGCGTCGCAACACACCATTCACTCTGACAGAAGCTGCCGAAGAAGCGCCAACTTTGGCGAGTCTGATGCGTGCATCCAAAGAATCCAATGAAAGGTTGCAGTCCATACAGTTCTTAATTCCTACAAAATTACGTTCTGTTATTTTTGCTGGCCCTGTTGATGGGGCTTCTTGGTGCTTGCTGGTAGATGGGAGCGCCGCCATGTCAAAAGTAAGGCAACTGATCCCAGTTTTTCAAGCGCATCTGGCATCTACTGGTGTGCCATCACTGGAAATACGATTGAAATTGTGTTTAGCTAAAAACAGGTAAACATGCAATTGCAAACGTTAAATATGGTGCCGATTATCGGAGTCGAACTGATGACCTACCGCTTACAAGGCGGGTGCTCTACCAACTGAGCTAAATCGGCGCGTTTTGTATTTTAACTTGAAAAATGATGAAGCTTTAAAAGAAGCTTTGAAAAAACCGCATTACTTCACAATTGTCAAATGAGAACGTGATCGCTTGGGCGCTGCCTCTGTCGTATCAACTGGCGTGTCAGCATGCGTTTTATTTGCGCTTTCGGTTTGTGCAATGTGATCTTCCGTGACAGTGACTTTTGGAAAAGACATGCCTTGGCCATTTTCTTTGGCGAAGATGGCTTGGATGTTGTTAATAGGAATCATCAGGTCGCGCACTACACCAGAGAAACGGCTTTTGAAATGGACGAATTCATTGCCAATCTGTAATCCACTGGTGGCGTCATAGCTGACGTTCAAAATGATCTCATTGTCTTTCACATGTTCGGTGGGAACCAGTGTATTCTTGTCCACAAACACACTGATGTAGGGTGTAAAACCATTGTCGCTACACCATTCGTGCATGGCACGAATGAGGTAGGGACGAGTCGATGTCAGAGCTGGCAAACCATCCATACACAAGCACTACATTATTTGCGCATGACCTTTTCAGAAGGCGTTAACGCCTCAATATAAGCTGGGCGTGCAAATATGCGTTCCGCATATTTCAGCAATGGAGCGGCATTTTTGCTGAGATCGATGCCATAGTGACCCAAACGCCAGAGTAGGGGTGCAATGGCAACATCCAACATTGAGAAATTTTCGCCCAACATGTATTTGTTCTTCAAAAATACAGGTGCCAGTTGGGTTAAACGATCACGTATATGGGAGCGGGCTTTTTCGAGGACCTTTTCATTGCCTTTGTTGGCACGGTCTTCCAAAATACTCACATGCACGAACAATTCTTTTTCAAAATTTAGCAAAAACAATCGAACACGGGCGCGGTCCACTGGATCGCCTGGCATCAATTGTGGATGTGGGAAACGCTCGTCAATGTATTCATTGATGATGTTTGATTCATACAAAATTAAATCACGTTCAACCAAAATAGGTACTTGACCATAGGGGTTCATCAACAAGATGTCTTCCGATTTGTTGTACAAATCGACATCGCGAATTTCAAAGTCCATTCCTTTTTCAAAAAGAACAAAACGGCTACGGTGAGAGAAGGGACATGTTGTTCCCGAATAAAGCACCATCATGGTGTAGGACTCCTATAAACAAAAAAAAGTGGCAGCACCTTGAGGCGCTACCACTCTAGGTTCGAATCGTCTATTTTACTTGACGTCTTTCCAATACGCCTTGCTCAAGCGCCAAGTAAAGAAAGCAAGCATGGACAGAAACGCCAATACATACCAACCTAAGCTGGTACGTTTGGCTTGACCTGGTTCGCCCATCCATTGCAGAAAGTTAACCAAATCACCCACGGACTGATCAAAAGCTGCTGGGGTCATGCTGCCTTTGGTAACTTGTTCCCATTTTCCTGTGAAGGTTTTAACTGCGTGACCATGTTCTTGCTTTTCTTCAAATACAGGCTTGCGTTCACCTTGCAGCTCCCATAAAACATGCGGCATGGCGACCGAAGGAAAGGCCAGATTGTTCCATCCCGTGGTGGTTGTGTCGTCACGGTAATACGAACGCAAATAGGTGTACAAATAGTCAGCACCAGATCCGCCTGCGCCTGCGCGTGAACGTGCAATCACAGACAAATCAGGTGGCGCAGCCCCAAACAAATCTTTGGCTTGCTTGGGGTTGATGCTGGCTTGCATGGTATCGCCTACTTTATCAGCAGCAAAAAGTAAGTTTTCTTTGATTTGGGTGGGAGACAAGCCAATATCGACCATGCGGTTGTAGCGCATGTAAGCGGCTGAATGACAATTCAGGCAGTAGTTGACAAACAATTTGGCGCCATTTTGCAGAGAGGCGTTGTCGCTTAAATTAATGGGTGCTTTGTCCCAAGCAATACCTGCAGACGAAGCCTGTACAGCAGATGACATACCCAGCATCAAACACGATGCGGCGAATAAGTTAAGAAGTTTTGTTTTCATGTCTTTCATCTTCCTGTACTTAGTGGGCTTTGAAGGTAACGCGGTCGGGTACTGGTTTGCATTTGCCAATGGTGCTCCACCAGGGCATCAACAAAAAGAAACCAAAGTAGAACAAAGTACCAAATTGCGATAATCTTTCAAAAAGTGGTGATGGTGCTTGCATGCCCAAGTACCCCAGCATGATGAAGACCAATACAAATATGGCATACATGTATTTGTGCCAATCGGGGCGATAGCGTATAGATTTCACTTCGCAGTTATCCAACCATGGCAAGAAGAACAAGATGACGATAGCGCCGCCCATGACCACCACACCCCAGAATTTGGCATCAATCGCCATCATGGCTGCGGCAACCGCAAGTGCCACACCCATGGCTGCCAGTTTGAATGGTTTCGGTAATTTAGATTTAAATCCTGCAAAAGCACCAGCCGCCAAAACGCAAGCGATTAAAACGTACATCATTTCAGAGGTCACTGAGCGCAACATCGAGTAAGTCGGTGCGAAATACCAAGCGGGAGAAATGTGCAATGGAGTCTTCAATGGATCAGCAGGAATGAAGTTGTTGTACTCCAAGAAATAGCCGCCCATCTCAGGCGCAAAGAACACAATGGCTGCGAACACAATCAGGAACAAGCTGACGCCAAAAATATCATGCACCGTGTAGTATGGGTGTGATGGAATGCTGTCAACTGGGTGACCATCCGGACCTAAGTTCTTTTTAACTTCAATGCCATCAGGGTTGTTTGAACCGGTTTCATGCAAAGCAATCAAATGCGCCGCGATCAATCCCAAAAGGACCAACGGTACGGCGATCACGTGGAAAGCAAAGAATCGATTCAAGGTGGCATCGCCCACCACATAATCGCCACGGATCAACAATGACAAATCAGGGCCGATAACGGGAATGGCAGAAAACAAATTCACAATCACTTGTGCGCCCCAGTAGCTCATTTGGCCCCAAGGTAACAAATAACCCATGAACGCTTCGGCCATCAGTGCCAAGAAAATCGCACAGCCAAACATCCAAGTTAATTCACGCGGTTTGCGATAGCTGCCGTAAATCAAGCCACGGTACATGTGCAAATACACCACGACGAAAAACATCGAAGCGCCAGTCGAGTGCATGTAACGAATGATGGAGCCCCAAGGTACATCGCGCATGATGTATTCCACCGAAGCGAACGCTGATGCTGCATCTGGCTTGTAATGCATCGTCAAGAAAATACCCGTGACGATTTGAATGACCAACACCACAGTGGCCAAAATACCGAAGATGTACCAGAAATTAAAATTCTTTGGTGCGTAGTACTTGCCCCAAGCGCCTTCCCAAATCGGTGTCAATGGGAAACGGTTGTCAATCCAGTTGAGTAATTTTTCGCCAGCTGGGGCGTTTGGAGAAACTTCTTTGAATGTTGCCATGATGGTCTTTCCTTACGCTTTCTTGTCTTCACCAATGATCAGTCGGTTGTCCGATAGATACATATGAGGAGGAACTTCTAAATTGTCGGGTGCTGGTTTGTTTTTGTAGACACGTCCG
Organism: uncultured Polaromonas sp.; assembly: GCA_937863225.1. Classification (GTDB taxonomy): domain Bacteria; phylum Pseudomonadota; class Gammaproteobacteria; order Burkholderiales; family Burkholderiaceae_C; genus Aalborgiella. The sequence goes on along the minus strand of CALMEI010000040.1, from coordinate 283,177 downwards.
GCCATGTCAAATGTTGAACCATGGCATGGGCAGAAGAAGCCGCCTTGCCAGTCATCTGGCAATGATGGTTGTGGGCCAGCGGTGAATTTATCTGATGGAGAGCATCCCAAATGTGTGCAAATACCGACCGCTACAAAAACTTCAGGTTTGATAGAACGTGCCTCGTTGCGCGCATAGGTGGGTGTATAGGTATCAGGATTGCGTTTTGAATCCGGGTCAGCTAACTGTGGTGCCAAGCCCTTTAAAGCGGCCAATTGTTCGGGGGTGCGACGCACAATCCAAACAGGTTTACCGCGCCATTCAACGGTGATTTTTTCACCAGGCTTGAGAGTAGATATGTCAACCTCGACGGCTGCCCCAGCTGCCTTGGCGCGCTCAGAAGGCGAAAAGCTGCTGACAAAAGGCACGGCTACAAAACCTGCACCCACTGCGCCAGCGCAGCTGGATGCAATTAACCAAGTTCTTTTACTGTTGTCGACGCTGCTGTCGCCACCCATTGGTGGGGTCGTTATTGTGCTACTCATGTGTTTCCTCAGGTTTTAAATCACTCAGAATCAGAAAAAATAGGGCTTAAACATGCTCAAGCCGAGTTTAGCTAGGGTAAACACTGCATTGTAGCTGACCAGTGGGAGCTAAATCCAATCCGTGGCTAATCCGAAAGCATGATTTGAAGCCCATTTTAAAGCTTCACTCCAGAGTCAATCTGACAAAAATTGGTTATTTAGCAAAAAGTTGACTTCAATTAAGTGTGTTGCATAATCGCCAACTTGTTGTTTAACTTAAATGAAGGAGCCTCAACATGAGCATGATGTCAGAATTTAAAGAGTTTGCCCTGAAAGGCAATGTGATGGACTTGGCGGTCGGTGTGATCATCGGAGCTGCATTTGGCAAGATTGTTGATTCAATGGTCAATGATTTGATCATGCCCATCGTTGGTGCCATTTTCGGTAACCTCGATTTTTCCAGCATGTTCACCGTATTGGGCAAAGTTCCAGCTGGCACCGCCATGAATTTGGCTGACTTGAAGAAAGCGGGCGTGCCCGTGTTTGCTTATGGCAACTTCATCACCATTGCCGTGAATTTTGTCATTTTGGCTTTTATCATTTTCTTGATGGTCAAACAAATGAACAAGATGAAAAAGGCAGAAGCAGCCGCAGCACCCGCACCAACACCCGATGAAGTTCTCTTGTTGCGTGAAATCCGTGACAGCTTGAAAAAGTAATTCTGAGTTCACTCAGAAAAACCGCTTGTGGCAATGGTCACAAGCGGTTTTTTTATGGCTGTGGCAACAAGCTTTTCGCCATTTTGATGGCGGCTATCAAGCTCGATGGGTCAGCGATGCCTTTGCCTGCAATGTCAAAAGCTGTTCCGTGGTCTGGGCTGGTGCGAATAAGTGGCAAACCGAGCGTGACATTGACACCATTTTCCACACCCAAATACTTAACGGGTATCAAACCTTGGTCATGGTACATGGCGATGACGGCATCAAATTCGCCCAAATGAAATTGCTGGTTCATCACTTTAGAACGTGCCCGCATAAAAATGGTATCTGGTGCAAAAGGTCCTGCCACATCAATGCCTTCTTTTTTTGCAGCTGCGATGGCGGGGGAAATGGTGTCAATTTCTTCTTTGCCGAATAACCCGCCTTCACCAGCGTGAGGATTCAAACCAGCCACACCAATTTTCATGCGCTTGGCTTGCTGACCCTGGCCGCTCGTCTGTTGCGAATTGGCCGCAGTGGCGTGCAAAAAGTCACGGGTGATGCGAATAGTTTGTAACACATTGTCATAGCTAACCGCCTCAATCGCATCACGCAAGGACATGTGAATGCTGACCAGCACCGTGTGCAACTCTTCATTGGCCAGCATCATGCGCACCGGGACTTCGTGGATGGATCTGCCTAAAAAAGCAGCAGCTTCGGCTTGCAGCAATTCGGTGTGTCCAGGAAAGTGCACACCAGCGGCATGCAGGGCTTCTTTGTGCAAGGGTGCCGTGACCAAAGCGGCAATGCGTCCATTCAATGCAGCACGCGCAGCCCAAACGACCGCGTCAGCTGCCGCTTTGCCAGCTGCAGCGCTGATTTCACCCAGGGTATGTGGGCTGGATCCGCTCGTAGTTTGCTCATAAATATATAGCACTCTAGGCAATGAATGCGCCGGCTCAATGCCAATTTGATGCTCAAGAATAGATTCAACCCTGATATCAGACCCAAGCAATTTAGCAGCACGTTGCAAGGTTGCTTTTTCACCCACCACAAAACAACCCGATGTGATTTCTGGCGCCTGTGCAAATGCTTTGACGATGATTTCTGGCCCGATGCCAGCAGGGTCACCCATGGTGATGGCGATGGGTTTAACTCGGTTCATGCTGGGTTGTCGATTTCTATGAATTGGTGTTCCAAGCCCAGGTTTGCCGCCACATGTGCCGCAAGCGCGGGTGCACCATAGCGTTCAGTCGCATGGTGACCGCAGGCGAAGTAGGCAACACCACATTCACGCGCTAAATGGGCTTGTGGTTCGGATATTTCACCTGTGATGAAAGCATCCGCCCCTGCTTGGATGGCGGCTTCAAAATAGCTTTGCGCGCCGCCACTGCACCATGCTATTTTTTTAATAGCGACATTGGCACTAAATACGCCGGATACAGGTCGATTTAATATAAATTCCAGATGTTTAAGAAGCGATGCTGGATGACGCAACGCTGTGTTATCCAAATGATCGGTATTCGCCATCCACCCCAATTCTTGTTCGCCAAAATGGGTAATGTTGCCGCTCTCGATTGCGTCTGCGCCAATTAGCCCAAGTTGCTGACCCAATTGTGCGTTGTTGCCCAGCGTGGGGTGTGCATCCAGCGGCAAATGGTAGGCGTACAAATTGATATCGTGTGCCAGCAGCAATTTCAGTCGTTCACGCATCCATCCCGTTACAACACTGGTTTGCCCGCGCCAAAATAAGCCGTGGTGGACAAAAATGGCATCCGCCTGGTCGGCAATCGCGGCTTCAATGAGCGCACGGCTGGCGGTTACGCCTGAAATTATTTTGCGAATGCGGGCTTTACCTTCAACTTGCAAGCCGTTTGGGCCATAGTCTGTGAAGCGCTCGGGTTGCAGCAAGTGGTTGAAAGTGTCCAGTAATGCTTGGCGGTCAGTCATGCGGGTGATGGGTTGAGATAGTAGATTGATTAAAGAATGGCATCTTGGAATTTTGCCATTGTGCCCCTACTTTGGTATTCACTGTACAAAACTCACATCAATTAAGTAGACAATAGCACCATGAAACGATTTTGGCTTATTTTTTCGCAAGCAGTGACGGTCTTGCTGGCAGCGTATTTTGTCATCGTGACGCTCAAACCCACTTGGTTAGGCACCGGTAAGACACAAGTGGCCGGTGTCACCATCACCGAAGCACCCGCTCAAAACAACTCAACCGTGCCTGTGGGCAGTTTCAGGGCTGCCGCCCAAAAAGCATCGGCGGCGGTGGTCAGCATCAATATCAGCAAAACCGCCTCACGCCACCCCCAAATGGACGACCCTTGGTTCAAATTTTTCTTTGGCGAGGGAGCTGAACGCGGCGCACAACCGCAAGCCGGCATGGGCAGTGGCGTGATAGTGAGCGCTGACGGCTATATATTGACAAACAACCACGTGGTCGATGGCGCTGGTGAAATCGAAGTGGTGTTGAACGACAGCCGCAAAACCATTGCCAAGGTGATAGGCACTGACCCAGATTCTGATTTGGCTATCCTCAAAATTTCACTCGACCGCTTGCCAGCCATTGTGTTGGGTAATTCGGATTCATTGCAAGTGGGAGACCAAGTGTTGGCCATTGGCAACCCATTTGGCGTGGGACAAACGGTGACCAGTGGAATTGTGAGTGGCTTGGGTCGCAACCAATTGGGCATCAACACATTTGAAAATTTTATTCAAACCGATGCAGCCATCAACCCTGGCAATTCAGGTGGTGCTTTGGTCGATGTCAATGGTAACTTACAGGGCATCAATACGGCCATCTATTCACGCTCTGGCGGCAGCATGGGCATAGGTTTTGCCATTCCAGTATCAACCGCCAAACAAGTCTTGGAAAGCATCGTGAAAGACGGGCAAGTGACACGTGGGTGGATTGGCGTGGAACCGCAAGATTTGTCGCCTGAACTGGCAGAAACCTTTGGCATCAAAGCGCCTGTCAATTCTGGTGAGTCATTGCAAGGCGTCATCATCACCGGTGTGCTGCAGGATTCACCCGCAGCCAAGGCGGGGATTGTGCCGGGCGACATCATTCTGAGCATCGCTGGCAAGCCGATTCGCAACGTATCCGAAATGCTGAGCTTGGTTGCAGCCATCAAACCCGGCAGCAGCGAGAAATTTGGCGTACACCGCAAAGACAAAAAAATTGAATTGCAAGTCACTGCGGGCACACGTCCACGCAGCAAAGCGCTGGCGCGTTAAAGAAATGTTAATGTCCATCGGATAGTCTTGGTATATTTTTAAACACTAGGAGCACAGACATGCATCGAATGACCGTATTGAAGTGGCTGAGCACAGCCGTATTGGCAGGTATTGGTTTAACAGCCCAGGCTCAAATCAGAGCCAGCGGTCCCGATTGGAGTTTGATTATTTCAGGTCCACAAATCGTGGTGCCACCACCACCTCCGGTACATGTCGCTCCTGTGCGACCTGCGCCGGTGGTCGTAGCGCCCGTACAGGGACAACGACCGAATAATGATTGGGACCGCGACCGTGGTCAATGGGAGCGTGAGCGCAGCGAGTGGGAGCGACGTTTGCAAGAACGTGAAAACTACTACTTAGAACGCGAACGCGCCTATGTGGCACGTGAAAAAGCCCTGTTAGAGCGTGAAAAACAACGCCTAGAAAGTAACCGCCGCGCCTACGTGGCAATTAACGACAGGCAAGAGCAACAGCTCGATAAAATTGTCGATGGCGTGAACAACAACAGCATCAGCAAAAACGAATTCACTGATTTAATGGTGCAACAAAAGCAAATTGGCAATCAAGAACGAGCCTATTTGGCGGATGGTTTCTTGTCGCAAGAGGAATACCAACACCTGAATACGTTGCTGGATTATGCCGACCATGCGATTCGTTATGCCACACGTGGTGAACCGCCACGCCGTGACCCACGCTATTACAAATCTCGCTAAGCAAACATATTGCAAGCAACAAATTGATTTCCCCAAAAGCCGCATGTGTTGCGGCTTTTTTGTTGGTTTAGCATGGCGTTATAATCAAGCCATCCGAGGAGCGATGCAGTTCAACAACGTTGAACGAGGCTCGGACAGACAGCACCAACCGCGCTCACCCACTCTATCTTGTGCGGTGAGTCACTCCAAATGATTCCCCTCGTGTGACAAACGCATCGCGCAATGCAAGTGGTTTATTCCAACTTATTTAACCTTAAATAATTGAAAGTGAGCTATGAAACCTGTTGCTAAATCGAAAACATCGACCAAAAAAACGACTGCAAAAGTGGCCTCTGTGGTCAGTGCTGTGGTGGCAGCTGCCCAGCAAGATTACGCCATTGCTGATCTGAGCCAAGCGGCTTTTGGTCGCAAAGAATTGAACATTGCCGAAACCGAGATGCCCGGATTGATGGCGATTCGTGAAGAATTTGCCAAATCCAAACCACTCAAAGGCGCACGCATCACCGGCTCTTTGCACATGACGATTCAAACCGCGGTGTTGGTTGAAACATTGCAAGCCTTGGGCGCTGAAGTGCGTTGGGCTTCTTGCAATATTTTTTCAACGCAAGACCATGCCGCTGCGGCTTTGGTTGCCGCAGGAACGCCTGTGTTTGCCTACAAAGGCATGAGCCTGGATGTGTACTGGGATTACACGCACCGTATTTTTGAATTCACCGGTAAAAAAGGCACCGCGGCTGAAGGTCCAAATATGATTTTGGACGACGGAGGCGATGCCACTTTGTTGATGCACTTGGGCGCTCGCGCAGAACAAGACATCAAAGTGGTTTCTAAACCCGGTAGCGAAGAAGAAATTTGCCTGTTCAATGCCATCAAAGCCAAGCTGAAGGTGGACCCCACTTGGTACAGCCGCCGTTTGAAAAACATCATTGGTGTGACTGAAGAGACCACCACTGGCGTGTTGCGCTTGAATGAAATGTCGGCCAAAGGCACTTTGAAATTGCGCGCCATCAACGTCAACGACTCTGTGACCAAATCCAAATTCGACAACCTCTATGGTTGCCGCGAATCTTTGGTTGACGCGATCAAACGCGCAACAGACGTCATGGTGGCTGGCAAAATCGCTTTGGTGGCAGGATACGGTGACGTGGGCAAAGGTTCGGCCCAAGCATTGCGCGCCTTGTCAGCACAAGTGTGGGTGACTGAAGTTGACCCTATCAATGCATTGCAAGCCGCAATGGAAGGCTACAAAGTCGTCACCATGGAATATGCGGCTGACAAGGCTGACATTTTTGTATCTGCAACGGGCAATAAAAACGTCATCACCTACAAGCACATGAACGCGATGAAAAACAACGCCATCGTGTGCAACATTGGACACTTTGATAATGAAATCGACGTCGCATCATTGGACAAATGCAAATGGGAAGAAATCAAACCCCAAGTGGACCACGTCATATTCCCTAAAGTGGGCAAAGCACCAGCCAAGCGCATCATCTTGTTGGCCAAAGGCCGCTTGGTGAATTTGGGTTGCGGTACAGGTCACCCCAGCTTTGTGATGTCTTCTAGTTTTGCGAACCAAACCATTGCGCAAATCGAATTGTTCACCAAACCCAAAGAATACAAAGTGGGTCAGGTTTATGTGTTGCCCAAACACTTGGACGAAAAAGTAGCACGCTTGCACCTGAAAAAGGTGGGCGCAGTGCTCACTCAATTGACCAAAGAACAAGCTGCGTACATTGGCGTCAGTGTCAACGGCCCGTATAAAGCAAATACATATCGCTATTAATTTTGAGAGCGGATCAACTCTTAGTACATCGTGGGTTAGCCAGTACGCGTGCGCAAGCGCAACGATTGATATCCAGCGGTGTGCGGTGGTTGACTCAAACCACGGATGAAGCCAAATGGAAGAAGGTGGTTAAAAACGGCGACATCATTCCTGACGATGCAAAAGTTGAATTGCTGAATGATGCTGAAGCACGTTATGTGTCGCGCGGTGGCTTGAAGCTTGAAGGCGCTTTGCAGCAACTGGGTTTGTCCGTGCAGGGTGCTACATGCCTGGATGTCGGTCAATCCACTGGTGGCTTTACCGACTGTTTGTTGCAACACGATGCGGCGTATGTGGTGGGCGTGGATGTGGGTTTTGGTCAGTTGCATGACAAAATCAGAACTGACCCACGGGTGTTGTGTGTGGAACATACCAATGCCCGTGAAGTTGGTTTAATTGCTACAAATATAATAGCACTTCAGGCAATAAATACGCCGTCTGAAGGCCAATTTAGCACTGAAAATCAAGTGGAGTTTGATCTCATCGTGGGTGATTTGTCCTTCATTTCACAAACCTTGGTGTTACCGGCCATAGCGCCATTGTTGAAACCGCTTGGTCAGATGGTGATGTTGGTCAAGCCGCAGTTTGAATTGAATTTTGGACAAGTGGGTAAAGGCGGTATCGTCAAGGACGAAACTTTGTATGCGCAGGTAGAAAAACGCGTGCGTGATGCCTATCAGGCACAGGGTTTAAGCGTGCAAGCATGGCTGAAGTCGCCGATTGACGGTGGTGATGGCAACCGCGAATTTTTTATCCATGCCACCAAAAAATGACTGAGACATGCTGGTCAAAGCAATGACAAGAATGCAAAGCAGGAGCAGAAAATGACAAACAAAACAACTAAATTTCCCATCAGTTTTGAATTTTTCCCACCCAAAACACCCGAAGGTGTTGAAAAACTGGTCGCTGTGCGTCAAGCCTTGTACAAACTCAAGCCTGACTTCTTTTCAGTGACCTACGGCGCTGGCGGCACCACGCAAGCCGGCACTTTGCAAACGGTGCAAAACATCATTGCCGATGGTTTTGACGCAGCACCGCACTTCACGTGCATAGGCGCAACACGTGAGTCGGTGCGTCAACAATTGGCTCAGTTCAAAGCCGCAGGCATCAAACGCATGGTGGCATTGCGTGGTGATTTGCCCAGTGGTTACGGCGCGCATGGCGAGTTTCAATACGCCAGCGATTTGATTCAATTCATTCGTGCTGAAACGGGCGACACTTTCCACATCGAAGTGGCCAGCTACCCCGAAATGCACCCGCAAGCCAAATCGCCAGAAGCCGATTTGCAAGCCTTGGCCACTAAAGTAGGGGCAGGTGCAAATTCCAGCATCACACAGTATTTTTACAATGCCAATGCGTATTTTTATTTTGTTGAACAATGCCGAAAAAACGGCATCCATATCCCCATCGTGGCAGGCATCATGCCCATCACCAGCTCCACGCAGTTGATGCGTTTCAGCGATGCCTGCGGCGCTGAAATTCCACGCTGGATACGTTTGCGCTTAAGCGCGTTTGGCGACGATACCGCCTCCATCAAAGCCTTTGGCCTAGACGTGGTCAGCCATCTGTGCGAACAGCTCATTCAGGGCGGTGCGCCCGGCATTCACTTTTACACCATGAACCAGAGCGTGGCGACCACAGCGATTTGTAAAAATTTAGGTTTGGCAGCTTAGATTCAAATCTAGCGGGTCAAAAATGCCTCAATCAGCCGCGCCAGTTCCTCAGGCTTGTCGTGGTGCATCATGTGACTGGTGTCGGGTATCACGTGGGTGGTGCAGTTGGACACGTTTTTAAGGCGTTCATGAAATTGGGCGAGGGTGTATTTACCTTCCCACCACTGACTCAGTGAATCGTCACTGGCTTCAATCATCAGAGTGGGGGCTTGTATGTTGCGGTACAGCGCCAGCGTTTCGGCGGCGCGGTACAAATTGGCGCTGATGAGTTTGTGTGCGGGGTCGCCCAAAATCAACCACTTGCCGGCGTCCAAGCCCGTCATTTGTTCGGCCGCCCAATGGCGTGCCAGCCAATGCGCCTTGGCCATGCCGGCTTCATCGCGTGCCAAACGGGGGTTGGTTTTCATTAAGCGACGTGCCACGCCCTCAACGGCGTTGTAGGCTTTCAAATCTTTTTCGCCGCGGTGCAGGCTTTTGATGTCGTCCAGCCACTTGGCATAGCGTTTGGGCGCTTGATCGGGGGCGTTGTCCGGGCTACCGAAGCCTTCTAAATTGACCAGTTTGCGTATGCGTTCAGGTCGGCAGCCGGCGTACAACATCACCACATTACCGCCCATGCTGTGGCCCAATAAATCTACAGCTTGGTCTGGCGAGAAGTGGTCCAGCAGGGCGTCTAAATCAGCCAAATAATCGGGAAACCAGTAATTGTCGGTGGGCGCACCCTTGGTCAAACCAAAACCACGCCAATCAGCGGCAATCACCAAACGGTTCGCCATGAAAGCGTCCCCAAACGCATCCACCATGAATTGGTAGGACGCTGCCACATCCATCCAGCCGTGCATCAGCACCAGCGGTGGATGTTCATGCTTGGCATGGGGGTCACCCCAAACCAGCACGTGGTACTGCATGTGGCGGACGGGTATAAATTCAGATCGTGGTGTGCGCTTAACGCTGTAGGCTTGCATGGTTGGTATTGAATGTTTTTAGAATTTCTGAAATAGCATCATAATGAAAAAAAGAGAACACCATGAAGACCCCTCCATCTCAAGCTTTACCACACGATCACTATGACGCCTTGCACAGCCAGTTTGCGTGGCATGTGCCTGAGCATTTCAACATCGCCCAGGTGTGTTGCACGCGCTGGGCAATACAAACGCCGCATGCGGTAGCGATACGGGAGCACATCGCCGGTGCTTCGCGCAAATCTGCCAAAACTTATACCTTTTCCCAGTTGCAGCACGCTGCCAACGCCATGTCTGCCCAGTTGCGACAAGCAGGTGTCAAACGCGGCGAGCGTGTGGCCATTGTGTTGCCGCAGCGCTTTGAAACAGCTGTAGCCTACATCGCTGTGTTGCAATTGGGTGCGGTTGCGGTGCCTTTGTCGATGTTGTTTGGCCCTGATGCATTGGAATACCGCATCAATGATTCAGACGCCGTTTTGGCGATTGTGGATGAAAGCTCCGAACCTGTATTACGTGGCATACAAGTACATTGCCCTAAATTAATGACAATTATGCCTGTATCCAGCATAATGATTGCCTATGTTGCTATTAAAAATATAGCATACAAACAAAAACAGACTTTTGAAGTGCATACCAAAGCCGACGAAGGAGCCATCTTGATTTACACCAGTGGCACAACAGGGCCACCCAAAGGGGCGCTGATTCCACACCGTGCGTTGATTGGCAATTTAACGGGTTTTGTTAGCAGCCAAAATTGGTTTGGTTTTGATGGCATCAGTAACAAAACGTCCCATGCTGTTTTTTGGAGTCCTGCTGATTGGGCGTGGACGGGTGGCTTGATGGACGCACTGTTGCCGACTTTGTACTTTGGTCGCGAAATCGTGGCTTACCGTGGCCGGTTCAGCCCCGAAGTGGCGTATGAATTGATGCAAATGCATGGTGTCACACACACCTTTTTGTTTCCGACCGCGCTCAAAGCGATGATGAAAGCCTTTCCCCAGCCCAAGAGTCAATTCAAACTCAAAATTCAAGCCATCATGAGTGCGGGCGAAGCGGTGGGCGATGCGGTTTACGATTACTGCCAAAAACAATTGGGTGTGACGGTGAACGAAATGTTTGGGCAAACCGAAATCAACTACATCGTTGGCAATTGCAATCGGTTTTGGCCCTCAAAACCCAACAGCATGGGCAAGCCCTATCCTGGACATCAGGTGGCCGTGATTGATGACGATGGCAACATTTGCCCCGATGGCGTGCCAGGTGATGTGGCGGTGAACCGGTTTGACATTCATGGTGTACCTGACCCGATTTTCTTTTTGGGCTACTGGAAAAACGATGCCGCCACGCAAGCCAAATTCACTGGAAATAATGGGCAGGACAATTGGTGCCGCACTGGCGATTTGGCAACACGCGATGCTGACGGTTATTTGTGGTACCAAGGACGCGCCGACGATGTGTTCAAAGCCGCTGGCTACCGCATTGGCCCATCTGAAATTGAGAATTGCTTGGTCAAACACCCAGCCGTGGCCAATGCCGCTGTTGTACCCAAACCCGATGCTGAACGTGGCGCGGTGGTCAAGGCTTATGTGGTTTTGGCGGCAGGCTTTGAGGCCAATGATGCGTTGGTGGAGCAGTTGCAAGCGCACGTGAAAAGTTTACTGGCGCCTTATGAATACCCCAAGGAAATTGAATTCATTGACGCACTGCCCATGACCACCACAGGCAAAGTACAGCGGCGCGTGCTGCGGCTGCAGGAAGAAGAAAGAGCCAAGCATCGTAAAATCTAAACTCAAACTCCTATAGACATTTATGAAAAACGCACCCTTAGTCAAACTCGGCTCTAGCAGCCTGCAAGTCACCCCCATTTGTTTGGGCACCATGACCTTTGGTGAGCAAGTCGATGAAGCCACTGCGCATCGAATTTTGGACCGCGCGGTAGAGCGCGGCATCAATTTTTTAGACACGGCAGAAATGTACGCTGTGCCACCACGCAAAGAGACCTACAACGCGACCGAAATCATCATCGGCAACTGGTTGTCTAAGCGTCCAGGGGTAAGGCAAAAAATCGTCATCGCCACCAAAGTGGCAGGCCCATCGCGCGGCATGAATTGGATACGCAATGGCAGTGCCGATGTGACTGAACACGACATGCTGCAAGCTTGCGACGACAGTTTGCGCCGCTTGCAAACCGATGTGATCGACCTGTACCAAATCCACTGGCCATCACGTCATGTGCCTGCGTTTGGCCGCGTGTATTTCGACCCCAAAGAAGATAAACCCGTCACCCCGATATTGACCCAATTGCAAGCCTTGGATAAATTGGTCAAAGCAGGGAAAGTGCGCGCCATTGGTTTGTCCAACGAAACACCGTATGGCGTGAGCGAATTTGTGCATTTGGCTGAAAAGCATGGTCTGACCAAAATCGCCACGGTGCAAAATCCCTATTGTTTGGTGAACCGCACTCTGGAAAATGGTTTGGATGAAACCATGTACCGCTTGGGTGTTTCCAATATTCCTTATTCACCCTTGGGTTTTGGTTTGCTCACTGGCAAATACGACAAAAGTGGTTTTTTGGGCGAAGGCGCACCCGCTGAAGCACGTTTAACCAAATTTGAACAAAATCGCAAACAGCGCTGGGGCAGACCCGAGTCATTGGCAGCCGCGAGGCGCTACAACGCATTGGCAATTGCCAACGGCATGACGCCGGTGCAAATGGCTTTGGCCTTTTGCTACACCAAATGGCAAATCGCCAGCACCATCATTGGCGTGACATCGGTGGCACAGTTGGACGAGTGCATTGATGCCTATGGCATCACTTTATCCACAGAACTGCTGGCAGAAATAGACAAAATTCGCTGGGAACTGCGGGATCCTGCACAGTAATCAGCGGATGGCGCCCGATTGAATAAGGAATAGTTTTCGTTTATGGATACTTTGTCGACTTTTTACCCTGTGTTGGCCACGCTGGCTGCCTATCTCATTGGCTCCTTGTCGTTTGCAGTCATCGTTAGCAAACTGATGGGTTTGAATGATCCGCGCACTTTTGGCAGCAAAAATCCAGGCGCAACCAATGTGCTGCGTTCGGGCAGCAAAAAAGCCGCCATTCTGACCTTGGTGTTGGATGCGCTCAAAGGCTTGGTGCCGGTGGTACTGGTGCAGTCGTTTGGCAAACCCTATGGCTTGGCTGATGGCACTGTGGCGATGGTGGGTTTGGCGGCTTTTGTGGGGCATCTGTACCCCGTGTTTTTTAAATTTGTGGGCGGCAAAGGTGTGGCTACTGCGCTGGGCGTGTTGCTGGGTCTGCATTGGGCCTTGGGTTTGTTGTGCGTCGCAAGTTTTGCCATTGTGGTGTTCTTTTTTCGCTATGTGTCGTTGGCGTCCATTGTTGCGGGCTTTTTTGCACCCGTTGCCTACCTGTTTGGGGACAGGGTTTTGTGGTCGGTTGACCGCTACACCATCATCATGTTGGTTGTGATGGCCTTGTTACTGGCCATGCGCCACAGTGCCAATATCATTCGTTTAGTCAAGGGTTCTGAACCCAAGTTGGGTGAAAAGAAAACGGAAGTACAACCTCATGCTGCGATAAAGTCGAAAAAGCATCGCTGATATACGTTACGATTCATTCTCAGATCATCAGAAATTTGTCAAAAACTATCCATCAATAGTCGGATCAAAATAGCTCAATATGTCACGTTTTAACGCTCCTTTTGAAATTCATGTTCACGGACAAGTGCCGTTGTTGGTGGGTGTCACGTTTGAACAAATCCAAGAAGCTTTGAAGCCGCTTTGGAAATACACCGGTGCGCGGTCTTTAGCCGATGCTGCAGGCAGCGCTTATGAAGACGAACCAGGGATTCAACATAACGTGACCGAACAAGCGCTGCAAATGTGTTGGACGGTGCGCGGCGATGAGGATTTTCGTCAAGCGCTGGATGAAATGTGCATGAACTTGAATGAGGTGGCGTCCGATGGTGCAGCCATAGAAATCACGTTTTACGACACAGAATTTGATGAGGAAGACCGAGAAGAAGAGCATTTGTCAGACGATGAATCACGCGATGACTTTGTCATTTTGTTTGTCGGCCCCACACCTGCGGCCATCATGCAGGTGCAGCGCGATTTGCTGGTGCAAGATGTGGTGAACATGATGGAGCGCCATTTTGATGGTGCAGTATTGTCGGGTGTTGTGGCCGAAATCGATAAATTATTCACCCAGCGGTTTGATGATTTGGTGAATTCCTTAGAGCTGGGCAAGCCACCGCGTGGCATGGGTGGCTCCGGTCACGGTAATGGCAGGCGGCCCCGGCATTTGCATTAGCAGTTTGCCTGATTCAAGATTCAATGAGCCATGGGTTGAGTGATATTCAAATAAAACGCAAAGGAGCAAAACAATGGCACTATTCTCACAAGATGCACTGAACCCTGGCGTCAAAAAAAGCGAAGTCTTTGGCTGGGCCATGTACGACTTTGCCAATTCGGGCTACACCACAGTGGTGATTACGGCGGTATTTGCGGCCTATTTTGTGGGCGGCATTGCACAAAAAGCCGAATGGGCCACCTTTGCATGGACAGCTGCTTTGAGCATTTCATACGCCATCGTGATGCTCACCATGCCCAGCTTTGGCGCTTATGCCGATTTGCGGGCAGCAAAAAAGCGCTTGCTGATTTGGACAACCATCGCCTGTGTTGTTTGCACTGCAGGGCTGGCATTTGCAGGTCCGGGCAGTGTGGCAATGGCCATGGTGTTGATTATTTTGTCTAACACGTTTTTTTCTTATGGTGAATCCTTAACGGCATCATTTCTACCAGAATTGGCCAAGCCAGAAGCTTTTGGCAAGGTCAGCGGCTGGGGTTGGAGTTTTGGCTATTTCGGTGGCATGTTGGCTTTGGGCATCAGTTTGGCTTATGTGCTGTGGGCACAAAGTCAAAAAATTCCCGCTGACCAGTTCGTGCCAGTCACCATGATCATCACGGCTGTGATTTATGGTTTATCGGCTTGTGTCACGTTTTGGTTACTGAAGGAACGCGCGGTGCCCAACCCATTGGCTTTGAAGCAAAGTGGCTTCAAAGCGTCGCTGCAACAACTCAAAGTCACATTCAATGAGGCGCGTCTTTACAAAGATTTCATGTGGTTTTTAGCTTGCGGTGTGTTTTACCAAGGCGGCGTGGCTGTGGCCATCACTTTAGCCGCCATTTATGCCGAACAAGTGATTGGTTTCTTGCCACAAGAAACCATGGTGTTGATTTTTGTTTTGAACATTGCTGCCGCAGTCGGCGCATTTGGTTTTGGCTATGTGCAAGACAAATTAGGACACAAATTGGCACTGGGGATTACTTTGGTTGGTTGGGTGGCAACCTGTGTCATTGCAGCGGTCACCACCACCAAAGGCGGATTTTGGTACGCAGCGGCGATTGCTGGCTTTTGCATGGGCAGCAGCCAATCGGCAGGGCGTGCCATGGCTGCATTGTTTTCTCCCCCCAAACAAGCCGGTGAATTTTTTGGTTTGTGGACATTTGCCACACGTTTGGCGGCCATCATTGGCCCATTGAGTTATGGCGCTATCACTTGGATGACGGGCGGCGATCAACGCACGGCAATTTTGTCGACATCGGTTCTGTTTATTCTCGGTTTGATTTTGTTGACCCGTGTGAATGTGGATCGTGGTCGGGCAGCAGCTTTGGCCGCCAATCAGTGACGTTCGGCCATTGAGAAGCAAGGTTCGCCACAATTGGTTTTAGTTTTTTGAGGTTTTTATGCAAGAGTTCAGTTCGCCCAATTTGAAATTCATCGATTGCCCAGATGCCCAAGGCACACACCGCATGGCGTATTGGGATTGGGGTAAAACTGATGCGGAACATGTGATCTTGTGTGTTCATGGTCTCACCAGGCAAGGTCGAGACTTTGACGTGTTGGCACGGGCTTTGTGTGCCGCCAATCCGAATGTGCGCGTGGTCTGCCCAGATGTCGCAGGTCGCGGCCAAAGCGATTGGCTCAAAGATCCCAAGACCTACGCCGTGCCATATTATGCGGCCGACATGGTGGTGTTACTGAATGCTCTCAAACCCAAGACCTTGGACTGGGTCGGCACCAGCATGGGTGGTTTAATTGGCTTGGTCATTGCGGGTCAGCCTAATTTACCCTTGCCTTGTCCTGTGCGCAAGCTGGTGTTGAACGATGTCGGCCCCGTTCTTGAGTGGGTGTCGCTGGTACGCATAGGCCAATATTTAGGACAATATGGTCGTTACGAGAATGAGGAAGTTGCCGCACAAGCGTTGTGGCAAATTGCCAAAGGTTTTGGTCCACATACAACAGAAGAGTGGTTGGCTCTGACAAAACCGTCGCTCAAACCGTGGATAGGCCCAACAACCGGATTGGCCAACGGTGTGACCCTGCGTTATGACCCAGCCATTGCGCAAGCCTTTGCTGGCGCTACCGAAGAGACTACCAAGCAAGGCGAGGCCATGCTGTGGGCACTCTATGACGGTATTAAGGCTCAGACTTTATTGGTGCGCGGCGCTGAGTCCGACCTCTTGTCTTCTTCCACGGCAACAGCTATGACGCAACGCGGCCCCAAAGCCAAATTGGTGGAGTTTGCTGGCGTGGGGCATGCGCCTACGTTTGTAGCGACCAATCAATCGCAAGTCGTTGTCGATTTTTTATTGAAATAAACGCGTCATGAAAATGTTGGATCGTGCGCGTGGTTTTGCGGAACCCTTGTTGGCACGTGCGCAATTGGACACGGGTGAAAACACCTGGACACATGCACAAGCCGTCGCACAAATATTGCACGATATCGGTGGCTCTGAAGCCATGCAAGCTGCCAGTTTTCTGGTTTATACCTGCGATCATTTGAATAAACCCTATGAAGTGATCAGTCAAGCATTTGATGAGAACTTAGCAGGCTTGGCGGTAGAGACCACCAAACTCATGCGCGTACAAAGACAAACCGCAGCGCTGGCACATACTGAGACGGTGCGCAAAATGTTGCTGGCTTTCTCGCGTGATTTGCGTGTGGTCATGTTGCGGTTGGCTTCGCGCTTGCAAACCTTGCGTTTCTTAGCTGCCAGCAAAGCGCCTGTTTCAGGTGAATTAGCGCGCGAATCTTTGCAAGTCTTTGCGCCTTTGGCCAATCGCTTGGGTATTTGGCAAATCAAATGGGAAATGGAAGATTTGTCGTTCCGTTTCTTAGAGCCTGAAACCTACAAACAAGTAGCCAAACTGTTGGATGAAAAGCGCACACAGCGTGAAAACTATGTCATGCATTTGCGCGACTCACTGCAAATTGATTTGGCCAAGTTGGGAATCAAAGCCGAGGTGCAAGGTCGTCCCAAACACATCTACAGCATTGTCAAAAAAATGCGTGGCAAGTCTTTGGGATTTGATCAGGTGCTGGACATACGCGCGCTGCGCGTGGTGGTGACGAATTTGGATGATTGTTATGGCGCTTTGAGCTGGGTGCATTCGCATTTTTCACCCATTCCCAATGAGTTTGACGACTACATTGCCAAACCCAAAGCCAATGGTTACCAATCTTTGCACACGGTGGTGCGTGATAAAGATGGGCAAGCCATCGAAATTCAAATTCGCACCCAAGCCATGCACGATAAAGCCGAACACGGCGTGGCAGCGCATTGGGTGTACAAAGAAGCGGGTGCGAAAGGCTACGCAGGTGTTTCGGCTACAGGCAGTTATGACGCCAAAATTGCTGTGCTGCGCCAATTGCTGGCGTGGGAGCGTGACATGTCAGGCTCTGAAACCGGCACTGCAAACGCTTCTCAGAGCTCACAAGTGAGCACGCAAGCTAAGGAGCTGTTAAACGACCGTATCTATGTGTTGACACCGGATGCCGCGGTGGTGGAACTGACGCAAGGTGCGACAGCCATCGATTTTGCCTACACCGTGCACACCGATCTGGGTCATCGCTGCCGTGGTGCGCGGGTTGATGGCGTGTTGGTGCCACTGAACACGCCCTTGCAAAACGGGCAAACGGTTGAAATCACAGCTGCCAAAGAGGGTGGTCCATCGCGTGATTGGCTCAACCCAGAGCTTGGTTTTTTAGCCAGTCACCGTGCCAAAACCAAGGTGCGTGCTTGGTTCAATGTGCAAGCCATGCAAGAAACGATAGCCAAAGGCCGTGAAGCCGTAGAAAGGCTTTTGCAGCGTGAAGGCAAAACGTCTGTCAAATTAGCCGATTTGGCCGCACAACTGGGGTTTAAATCAGCTGATGATTTGTTTGAAGTCGTCGGTAAAGATGAATACTCACTGCGCACCATCGAAGCGTATTTCAAACCCGCAGTGGCCGAAACCAACGCCGATGAAATTGTCCTGAAACGCGCCAAGACAGACAAAAACGCAAAAGGTGGTGTGTTGGTGGTGGGGGTTGATTCTTTGCTCACCCAACTGGCCAAATGCTGCAAACCAGCACCGGGGGATGCCATTGGTGGCTACGTCACGCGCGGCAAAGGTGTCAGCATCCACCGACTGCAATGCCCAAATTTCATGGCGCTGCAAGCACGCCAAACCGAACAAGACGAAGGTCGAGTGATTGAAGTCGCATGGGCGCAAAGTAAAACCAACGAAAACAGTGTTTACCCGGTTGATGTGGTGGTTGAAGCCTTGGACAGGCAAGGATTGTTGCGTGAGATTTTGGAAATATTCTCTAAAGATAAATTGAATGTGATTGCTGCCAATACCCAATCCATCCGTAGCAAGCAAGACGACACAGCGTGGATGACTTTCACTGTTGAAGTTTCTGATGCCAAACGCCTGAATAAAGTGTTGGGCAACCTGCTGGAACTCAAAGGTGTGCGTTCTGCCAGACGTCGCTAAAAACGCAGCGCCGACCCTGCTACAATATCGCCCATCGAACAGACTTTTAGGCGCGTAGCTCAGCTGGTTAGAGCACTACCTTGACATGGTAGGGGTCGTTGGTTCGAGTCCAATCGTGCCTACCAATTGCTAAAGCTTGTAATCCTTTGTGTATCATGGGGTTGCAGGCTTTTTTGGTTTTCAGTATCAACATTTTTAAGACTTAATAATTATGAAATCACGTGCTGCTGTTGCCTTTGCCAAAGGCGAACCCCTTCAAATTGTTGAGATTGACGTGGCGCCACCCAAAGCGGGTGAGGTGATGGTCAAAATCACGCATACGGCCGTTTGCCATACCGATGCCTATACCTTGAGCGGCGATGACCCAGAAGGCGTGTTCCCCGCGGTGCTGGGGCATGAAGGTGGCGGCATTGTGGTGCAGGTGGGTGAAGGTGTTACCAGCGTGGCAGTAGGTGACCATGTGATTCCGTTGTACACACCAGAATGCGGTATGTGCAAATTTTGCCTGTCTGGCAAGACCAATCTGTGCCAAAAAATTCGCGCCACGCAGGGCAAAGGCTTGATGCCGGATGGAACAACTCGATTTTCATACGAAGGCAAACCCTTGTACCACTACATGGGAACCAGTACTTTCAGCGAATACACGGTGGTCGCTGAAATATCATTGGCCAAAATTAACCCCAAAGCCCCACTGGGTGTGATGTGTTTACTGGGCTGCGGTGTCACCACTGGCATTGGCGCTGTGCACAACACAGCAAAAGTCAAAGCGGGCGACACGGTCGCGGTGTTTGGCCTGGGGGCAATTGGTTTGGCGGTGATTCAAGGCGCGCGTCAAGCCAATGCAGGGCGCATCATTGCGATAGATACCAACCCTGGCAAGTTTGGTCTGGCCAAAGTCATGGGCGCCACCGATTGCATTAACCCGAAAGATTTTGATAAGCCAATTCAAGACGTGATTGTTGAAATGACCGATGGTGGTGTGGAATTCAGTTTTGAATGCATTGGCAATGTGAATGTGATGCGCTCAGCACTGGAATGTTGCCACAAAGGTTGGGGCGAATCCGTCATCATAGGCGTGGCTGGCGCCGGGCAAGAAATTTCCACACGCCCGTTCCAATTGGTCACCGGACGCGTTTGGCGCGGCAGCGCGTTTGGTGGTGTGAAAGGACGCACACAATTACCCGGCATGGTGGAAGATGCCATGCATGGTGACATTGATTTGGAACCCTTCATTACCCACAACATGCCACTCGATCAAATCAATGACGCTTTTGATTTGATGCACGAAGGTAAATCCATTCGCACCGTGATTCATTTTTAATGCAGCCAGCAACATGCCCAGTCATCTAAAAATACTTTCAGAGCATGCTTGCTTTGGCGGCATACAGCGCTTTTATGAGCACGGCTCGACTGTCATTGGTTTGCCTATGCGCTTTTCAGTTTTTTTGCCACCCCAAGCCAAGCTTGGCGCTGTTCCTGCTTTGTTGTATTTGGCTGGTTTAACCTGTAATGAAGAAACCTTCATGATCAAGGCCGGTGCACAGCGCATAGCGGCTGAGTTGGGCTTGGCCCTGATAAGCCCCGATAGCAGTCCACGAGGCGATGCGGTGCAAAGCATGGCATGCGCTACAACTGATTGGGATTTTGGTGTGGGTGCCGGATTTTATCTCGATGCCACGCAAACACCTTGGTCTCAATACTGGCGCATGGAGAGTTACATCATGAAGGAGCTGTTGCCTCTGTTGACAAGCGCTTTGCCTATGGATGCGAATCGAATCGGTATTTTCGGTCACTCTATGGGAGGTCATGGGGCGCTGACATTGGCGCTCAAATATCCGGGCCGATTTAAGTCATTGTCTGCCTTCGCACCCATTTGTGCGCCAACAAAGTGTCCCTGGGGCGAGAAAGCTTTTTCTGGCTACCTTGGTCTCGATCGCAACACTTGGACGGCACACGATGCCTGCAGTTTGATGCAAATGCACAGCACAGCACCATTTCCAAATGGGATTTTGATCGATCAAGGTTTGGCCGATAAATTTTTGCCAGAGCAGCTGCACCCGCATTTGTTCGAAGCAGCTTGTGTCAGCGTATCGCAACCCCTTACCTTGCGTCGGCATGCAGGGTATGACCACGGTTATTACTTTATTGCATCTTTTATGCAAGACCATTTACAACATCACGCTGCACGTTTGTAATATTCCCATCACTGAGTCGACTACCTTATTCGACAAACGAATAAAGGCCGATGATGGGTCAATACAGACATGATTTTGCACAATACCAGCCAATCGTCTTGTTGCGGCTGGTATTTACATTGTTGTTGATAGCAGTTGGGCAGGTTGACGCGCAGTCAAGCAATGCCAAACCAGCCAATGCGTTGACAAGCGGTCAATCTGTTGCCATCGGCTCCGAACCAGTGGTATCAGGTCTTACCTTCGATAAAAAGCCATTCCAACTTGCATCACTGAAAGGCAAAGTGGTGGTGTTGATGTTTTGGACAACCGATTGCGCAGTGTGCCGCGACCAAATGCCTGAGCTGCGTGAAAACATCCGAGGCTGGGCGGACAAACCGTTTGAACTGGTGTTGGTCAGCGCTGACAAACGCATGAGCGATGTGGACAGCTATAACGCCATTGTCAGTCAGTCTGTACCCGTTAAACAGCGCTTTGTGCAGCTTTGGACGGGGGATGGCAACTACAAATCCAGTGTCAACGTGGGACTGATACCCAAAAATCAATTGCCTTTGACCTATGTGTTGGATAAAAATGGCAAAGTGGTCGCTGGCCAAAATGGCCGCATTCCTGCAGCATGGTGGGACTTTATCGCTGATTTGCTATAAATAACATAGCACTGTAGGCAATAAATACGCCGCCTAGAGGCAAATTTCATCATTAAAACATGAATCATTGACAGTATTTTAAAAGATTGCTGTTATTCGGTGCACTGAAGTTTTATGATGTTGATGCGGTTGATTTTATTCAAATAAATTGACTGATTAATTCAATAATATTGCATCTTTTTGCATTAGTTGGCTTCTACACTACCATCCTATTAACAAACATTGGGCATGAAAATGCCAAATAGACCGCGTTGAAAACCAAACTTCAAACTCAGGAAACACCATCTCAGCCAGAGCAGGCAATGGGTGAATCACGTTATTCCACAGTCGCCATTGTCTTACATTGGTTTTTGGGGCTGTCGATATTTGCCATGTTTGCTTTGGGTGTGTACATGCATGAATTGCCGTTCTCGCCAGAGCGTTTGAAGCTCTACAACTACCATAAATGGGCGGGTATTTGTTTTTTATTTTTAACGGTGTTGCGTTTGCTGTGGCGTCTCACACACCGTCCACCCGCATTGCCTGCAGCTATCGAACAAGCCATGCCAACTTGGCAAAACCGTGTCTACCACGCCACCCACCACGTGATGTACCTGCTCTTCTTTGCTGTGCCACTGATTGGTTGGGCGTACAGCTCGGCGGCAGGTTTTCCAATCGTCCTGTTTGGCGTACTGCCTTTACCCGACTTGTTGGCTGTAGACAAAGAATTTGCCAAACAAATCAAAGAACTGCATGAAATCTCTGCTATGGCTTTGATGGTGCTGGCTGTGCTGCACATTGGCGCAGCGCTGAGGCATCAGTTCGTCGACAAAGACAACTTAATCCGTCGCATGTTGCCGAATCGTTTTTGAATGTTGAGGAAAATTACCATGAAATCCAGTCTAACTTTTTTATCGATCATCGTCAGTGCGGTGAGTCTGTTCACACCAGCCGTGTATGCACAGCAAAAACTATTGGCAGCACAAAGTGAAGTCGGTTTCACATTCAAACAAATGGGTGTGCCGGTGGATGGCAAATTCACCAAGTTTGATGCCCAAATTAATTTTGATGCCAGCAAACTCGCTGCCAGCAAAGTTGCCTTCACCATAGATATTGCCAGCGCAACATTGGGCGATAAAGCCACAGATGCTGAGCTACCCAAAGCACCTTGGTTTAACACAGCCAAATTTCCGCAAGCCAGCTTTGCGTCCAGCAGCATCAAAGCGCTGGGTGGCGGCAAGTTTGAGGTGCAAGGCAAATTGAGCATCAAAGGCGTGTCGCAAGATGTGGTTGTACCAGTTGCCATGACCCAAGCAGGCGCTGTCACCACAGCCATTGGCACGTTTGCCATCAAGCGTTTAACTTTCAAAATTGGCGAAAACGAATGGGCTGACACCTCAATGGTGGCTGACCCGGTTCAAGTCAAATTCAAAATCGCTTTGAACGGTGTTGGCAAGTTATAGAGCTTTCGCTGTCAATAGTTTTCGTTCCCTTCCCTTAACCTTAAATTGGAGATTTTAAAAATGCGTCAATTCGCTTTATCCATCACCGCAGCTGCAGCTTTGTTTGCAGGCGCACAATCTGTACAAGCGGCACCTTATGCCATCGATGGTACACACACCTTTGCGACGTTTGAGATTGGTCATTTTGGTACTACCACCAACCGTGGTCGCTTTGATAAAAAAGAAGGCAAAATTGAATTTGATCGTGCTGCCAAAAAGGGTTCTGTCGAAATTACTTTAGACATTGCATCGATCAATTCTGGAACGGCTGCATTTGACAAGCATTTGCAAAGTGCAGATTTGTTCAATGTGGCGCAATTCCCAACTGCCAAATTTGTCTCAACAAGCATGACATTCAATGGCGACAAAGTCAGCGAAGTGGCTGGCAATTTGACATTGATGGGCAAAACAAACCCAGTCACTCTCAAAGCCACACAGTTCAATTGCTACAACAGCCCAATGCTCAAGCGCGAAGTTTGTGGTGGCGATTTTGAAGCGACCATAGACCGTACCGCATTTGGACTCAACTATGGTGTGGATTGGGGCTTTCCTAAAAACGTGCGTATCGTGATTCAAGCAGAAGCGGTTAAGCAATAAACCTTCAGTAAAAGCAGCAAGTGCTGGATTAAACCAGTCACTTCGCGCTAAATCGCATGCCACACGACAGCGTTGCTAGCGTTGTGGCATGTGTTTGACAGAGTAGCCAAGGCTGACCGTCGCATCAGCCGGAATGGGCGGCATAGTCGAGTTCCAATCTTCCCAGGCTGTGCGCATTGTTTCTAGACGATCGGATTGGTGATTACTTAGATTGGCACGTTCGCGCGCATCGGTGGTGATATTGAAGAGGTATTCATTGTCGTCAACCTTGAGGTATTTCCAATCATCCACCCGCATCGCACATTGATTGCGATGGTTCATGCGCCAATACAGCGGACGATGGAACTGGTGCGTCGTGTCTTTTAAAACGGGTAACACCGAGATGCCATCGAGTGGAAAATCGGGGTGAGCTGGCACGCCAGCGACATCCAGCATGGTGGCCGACCAGTCCATCGTCATGCACTGCTGAGAGCTCACGCCTCCTTTGGCAATCACCGCTGGCCAGTGCGCTATCCAGGGCACGCGTATGCCACCTTCGGTTAAATCCATCTTTCCGCCAACCAGCGGCCAATTGTCAGAGAAGCGCTCGCCGCCGTTGTCACTGGTGAAAACCACCAAAGTGTTGTCCACCAAACCGTTGGCACGCAACGCGTCGATGACGTGGCCAATGCCCTCGTCCATGTGGTGAATCATTCGCTGGTAGGTGTGGATATTGCCACCGTGCAGGTGGAAGAGATTGTTTTTGACCTCGGTTGACAAGGCCTCGTCGTCTCGAGTTTCCCACGGCCAATGCGGTGCGGTGTAGTGCATGCTCAAAAAAAACGGTGTGCCAGATTTGGCGTCAGCAGCCATGCGGTTGACGTAATCAACCGAGCGCTGGGAGATCAAATCTGTCAAATAGCCTTCAACACGCTTTTCTTCCTCACCCACATACATGTCGTGGTGGCCGGCAGAATTGGCATGGGTAAAGTAATCCACCCCGCCTGCCATGGGGCCAATGAATTCTTCGTAACCTGAGCGCAGCGGGCCAAAACTGGGTGGGTAGCCCAAGTGCCATTTGCCAATCAAGGCTGTGCGGTAGCCACTGTCTCTGAGCAACGATGGCAAGGTGGGGTGCTCAGGCGGCAATCCCAGCACAGTGCTGTGGCGGCTTTTGCTGTTCATCGGCTCTTCCGCCGCGCCGCGTAAACGGTATTGGGAGCGTGCTGTCATCAGCCCATAGCGCGTGGGTGAACACACTGGCGAATTGCTATAACCCTGCGTGAACTTGTTGCCATTGGCAGCCAAAGCGTCCAAAACGGGGGAGATTTTGCCAAACTTGGCATCCCTGCCGCCGTAGCAGCCTAAGTCAGCAAAGCCCAGGTCATCGGCAACGATGAAGATGATGTTCGGGCGATTCAAGGTGGCTACCATTCAATTTTGTACTTTGAATCCAGTTGACTTGGTTAACGCTGCCCAGCGAGCAGTATCCTCACGCATGGTTTTGGTTAATACAACATGGTCATCACCAACAGGGTACATCCCATTGGCCAGCAATTGCTGACGCACTTCGCGGGTATTCACAGCTTTCATGAATTCGCTACGCAGTTTGTCGATCACGGGCTTGGGTGTTTTGATTGGGGCAAAGTAAGAAAACCACGCAGATGCTTTGACATCCTTGTGACCTTGCTCCACAAAAGTAGGAATATTGGGCATGGGAGGCGAGCGTTTGACACCACTGGTGGCCAGCACTTTGACGCGTCCAGTTTGTTCCATGGTAATGGCGCCACCGACTGTGTCGAAATAGACCTGCACTTGCCCGCCCATGACATCTTGCCGCGCAGGCGTCGAACCCCTGTAAGGCACGTGCACCATTTTCAAACCTGCTGATTGATTCAGCATCTCACCCAAAAAATGCGAAGGTGTACCAGCGCCATATGAGGCAAAGTTCACTTTATCTCCCATATTGCCTTGTGTTTTAGCCCACGCAATGAATTCAGTAAGGTTTTTTGCTGGCACATCTTTGTTCACCACCATGCCAAGCTCAAAACTTGCAGCGTTGATGATTGGCGCAAAGTCATTGATAGGGTCGTAATTTAGTTTGTCGTAAACACTGGGAAATATTGTCATCACACTTGCGGGGCCCAACAGCAAGGTGTAACCGTCCGGCGGCGCATTTTGGACGGTTTCTGCGGCTATTCGCCCCGCTGCACCCGCTTTGTTTTCGATGATGATGTTACCCATGCTGCCGCGCATTGCGTCAATCATGACACGAGTAAGCACATCTTGTGTGCCGCCAGCTGGCACGCCTATCAATATACGAATAGGCTTTGAAGGGTAACTTTGCGCACTGACGGCTCCCGACAACGATAACGCGAAACCTGCAATTAGTACTTCCCGACGCTTCATAGCCATGTCCTTATCCGATTTTGTGAAGTTTTGCTATTAACTTTTAAAACAATTAATCCAACTGAATGCCTGTCGCCTTAATCGGTTTTTCCCAACGCGCAAAATCTGCTTTTTGAATGGTTGCTAATTCTTGCGAAGTTGATCCCACGGGTTCATTGCCTAATTTAACTAATTGTTCACGCACCTCAGGACGATTGACCGCTTTACGCACTTGGTCTTCAATTTTGGCCAGTGTTTGTGCGGACATACCTGCAGGTCCATACATGGCAAACCAAGCGGTGGCTTCCATGTTGATGCCTTGCTCTTTCAGTGTGGGCACTTCAGGCACTTGTGCATCTCGTTTGCTACCCGTGACAGCAATAATGCGTACTTTGCCATCACGATGGAAGGCGGCCGTTTCGGAAATCACATCCATCTTGTAGCCCACATGACCACCCAGTAATGCAGTATTCGCAGGGGCGCCACCTTGGAATGGGACATGCGTGAGCTCAACACCAGCGCTTTGTTCTAACAGCACGCCCAAAAAGTGGGGCAAAGAACCAGCGCCAGGTGTGCCATACGTAGCTGATTTTTTATCTGTCTTCGCTTTGGCCAACATCTCAGTAATCGATTTCACATTGCTGGAGGGACCAGACACAATGCCAAATTGAAAGCGCGCCAATAAGGAAATCGGAGTGAAGTCTTTCACCGCGTCGTAGCCTACGTTTTTATAGACATGCGGAAACAACACCATAGGTCCGCTGGGCAAAATAATCACTGTTTGACCATCAGGTTTAGCGGCTTTAAGTTGCTGTAATGCGATGCGCCCCGCAGCGCCTGGCTTGTTATCGATGGTCACGCTGCTGTAGTCGTCCTTCATGGCGTTGCCAATTTGTCTGGCAATGGTGTCGGCAGAACCACTGGGTGGGAAGCCAACCAATATTCTTAACGCGGGTTTGTCTTGGGCATTGGCGGCCAAGGCTAGTATCAGTACAGTAGCAGATAATAAAACTTTGACTAGTTTGCTGTTTGATAAATGGTGAATCATCATCTATTTCGCTCCATAGAAATGGGGTGGGTTATTGCCTAGTAGAAACCAGAGTCTAATTCGTTCACAATTGATTGTTCTAATCAATTACCCCTATCGTTTACCCTAGTAAATTACGAGACATGTACCATCATCTTGAACACCCAAGGGTCATTGGGGATTTATTGTTGTACCGCATCAACCGGTTGTTGAGTGCTGGGGGTGCACCTATTATTCGATTGTGTGAAGGGCGTTTTGGCATCACACGGCGCGAATGGCGCGTGTTGGCTGCACTGGCACAATACAAAAATCTCTTATCGTCGGAATTGGCCGATTGCGCGCAACTAGACCGCTCGCGCACCTCTAAAGCCATTACCACCTTGGTGCAAAAAAAGCTGCTGCAACGCAAAATTCTTTCTAGTGACAGACGCAAAGCGCAATTGGCGTTGACCGAGTCGGGATATGCGTTGTACGACGGCATGTTTCCGCAAGTCTTAAAAATTCATGCCGAGTTAATTGGTGGATTAACAGCAGCGGAAGTGATGCAGTTAGACATGTTGCTTGAAAAATTACAAGAGCAAGCTGAAATTATGCAATTGGCACACGATTGGCCCAAGGCGAACCGAGGACGACATGCTTAATTGCATGCTAACGAAGTCGCGCAATACCCATATTCCAACGCACCGCATGAATAATTGCTAAGATAATCTCAAAAACCAATCTCAACCCATCACTTGAATCTTTTTATCAATCATGAACAAATCAAAACTTTTGAAAAATGCTTGCTGCGCAGTTGCAATAGGGTGTTTAAGTCTATTCAGCTCACATGTATGGGCGCAATCGGATGCAGCTGCCAAAGCGGCCAAAGAACCCGGTGCTATCAAAACCAACAGCGGTTTGGTGTATTTGTCCCTGAAAAATGGCACAGGTACGCAACCTAATAGTAACGATACGGTGAAAGTGCACTACCGTGGCACATTGCCCAATGGTACCGAATTTGACAGTTCTTTTAAACGCAACACACCGCTTGAATTTCCATTGAACCGCGTTATTCCATGCTGGACTGAAGGGGTGCAAAAAATGAAAGTGGGCGGCAAAGCAAAATTGACTTGCCCACCCGAAATCGCATATGGTGCACGCGGCGCAGGCAGTGCAGTGCCACCCAATGCAACACTGCATTTTGAGGTTGAATTATTGGGTGTGAATGGCAAATAAACACACTGCGACAGCACCATGTTGAAATTCACTTGCTGTAGCGAAGTCAGCCAGTTTACAAAAGCAGACAAAGCGGCTTTGCTGCGGGGTATTCAGCGCGGGTATGAGCGCGAGTGCCTGCGTGTGGATCTGAACGCCAAGTTGGCCATGACGCCGCACCCCACGAGTTTGGGATCAAAATTGACGCACCCGTGGATCACTACCGATTACTCCGAGGCGTTGCTGGAGTTCATCACACCACCATCGACTGACCCAAATTTTCCGTTGAAGTTTTTGCACGAAATTCACCGGTTCAGCGCGGCACAACTCAAAGATGAAATGATGTGGGCGGGATCTATGCCCTGTGTCTTAAGTAAAGACGCTGATATTCCGCTCGCCTACTATGGCACGTCACACTCTGCCAAAATGAAGTATGTGTACCGCGAAGGATTGGGTTTGCGCTATGGAAGGCACATGCAAACCATTGCAGGGGCACACTACAACTGGTCTTTGCCTATGGCGTTTTGGGAAACGCTGTATACCAATTTCAATTCAGATTTGAGTTTGCAAGAGTTCATTTCTGATCGTTATTTTGGTTTAATCCGCAATTTTCAACGTTACGGTTGGCTCATACCGTATTTGTTTGGCGCATCGCCGGCCATTTGCGAATCATTTTTGCAAGGACGAAAATCAGATTTAGATGAACTGGTACCAGGCACTTTGTATGGCCCATATGCCACCAGCTTGCGCATGAGTGACTTGGGATACCAAAACCGTGCGCAAGATCAGCTGCATGTCAGCTTCAATTCATTGGCCGAATACACCAATGCCCTAGAAGCAGCGATACGCACGCCAGACCCGTTTTATCAAGAATTGGGTATTAAGAACAAAGAGGACGGTCACTGGCAGCAACTCAATGCGAATCTGTTGCAAGTTGAAAATGAGTTTTACGCTGGCATTCGTCCCAAGCGCGTGAGCCAGCGCGGCTCACGTCCTGCCAAAGCCTTGCGACAAGAGGGCGTTGAATACGTGGAAGTGCGTTTATTTGATTTGAACCCCATGGTTGACATAGGCATCACGCCAGACCAAAGCCAGTTTGCTGATATGCTTTTACTGATGTGTTTGTTCCGCGACAGCCCAGCCATCAGTGCACGCGAGCAAGCTGAAAACGACGAAAACAAACGCCGCATTGTGAATGAGGGGCGCAATCCCAATCTGCACCTGTTGGTGCACAACCGCGAACAGCCGTTCAGACCCATCGCACATGAATTGTTTGACGATATGCAAGCCTTTGCCAACATGTTGGATGCGGCCTATGGCGGCGACGCTTATGCCAAAACTTGGGCAAGCCTGCGCCAACGTATAGACAACCCCGATTTAACACCGTCAGCCCAAGTCTTGCAATATGCCAAAGCACACGGTGGCTATTTCAAATACGCCAAACATATGGCGCAGCAACATCAGCAAAGCCTCTTGCAAACGCCCTTGGAAGCGCAGCGTTTACTAGAGTTTGAACAAAGCGCCAAGGACTCGATGCAAGAGCAACTGCGTTTGGAATCAAATGACCAAGGCAGCTTTGAAGACTATTTGGCACGGTATTACGCATAACTCCCAGAATGCATAAGGCAGAAAAATTCCTGCCAAACTATGTCTTATGAGATATGCGGGTTTGAACGGATGGTTACCCACCAGTCATTTGGCTATAGTGAACGTTTATTATTCGTTGGAGATCACCATGACTATTCATTCACTCTTGAAATCAGTATTCGCAGTATTTGTTGCACTGATGCTTTGCAACACAGCGTTTGCCCAAGACAAAGTGGTTTACCACATTGATGATTCAGCCAGTCAAGCGACCAAAGGCTTGCGTAACATTCGCAACCATCTGGACGTGGCGCCAGAAACAAAAATCACAGTCGTGACCCATGCCAACGGCGTTGATTTTTTGATGGAAGGTGCGAAGGATGCCAAAAATCCAGATATCAATTACGGTGCCTTGGTCAGTGCACTGAAAGCACGAGGTGTGAAATTTGAAATTTGTGAAATAACCTTGAAAAATCGCAATCTGAAAAAAGACCAATTCATATTGGATGCCGAATTCACCCCTTCAGGGGTGGTGCGAATTGGCCGGTTACAGAGCCAAGAAAAATTCGCATACATCAAGCCCTGATTAAGACTGTCTACCAAAGAAAAAAGCTCAACATGATTGAGCTTTTTTTATGGGGTTTATATGCGGTTTTATGATCAAAATCAGCAAGTTTCTGCAAACAGTTCACGACCAATCAGCATTCGGCGAATTTCGCTGGTGCCAGCACCGATTTCATACAGTTTGGCATCTCGCCACAAACGGCCCAATGGGTAGTCGTTGATATACCCGTTACCTCCAAAAATTTGCACCCCTTCTCCAGCCATCCACGTGGCTTTTTCAGCGCACCATAAAATCACCGAAGCGCAATCTTTGCGCACTTGGCGAACGTGTTCTGCACCCAGCATGTCCAAGTTTTTGGCAACGGTATAGGCGAATGAACGACCCGCTTGCAGCACCGTGTACATATCCGCCACTTTGCCTTGCATGAGCTGAAATTCCCCAATGCTTTGGCCAAATTGTTTGCGGTCATGAATATAGGGCAACACATTGTCCATCACAGATTGCATGATGCCCAATGGTCCACCTGTGAGCACCGCGCGTTCGTAATCCAATCCACTCATCAGGACTTTAGCGCCGTTGTTCAAGCCGCCCAAAATTTGGCTTTCTGGCACTTCAACGTTGTGAAATACCAGTTCACCCGTATGACTGCCGCGCATGCCGAGTTTATTTAGTTTTTGCGCGACTGAAAAACCAGCCATGGATTTTTCGATGATGAAGGCCGTTACACCGCGTGCGCCCATTTCAGGCTCAGTCTTGGCATAAACCACCAAAGTATCGGCATCGGGTCCGTTGGTGATCCACATTTTGCTGCCATTGAGGACGTAGTAGCCGCCCTTGTCTTCAGCTTTCAACTTCATGCTGATTACATCGCTGCCCGCGCCGGGTTCGCTCATCGCCAATGCACCAACATGCTCACCAGTGATGAGCTTGGGCAAGTATTTTTGTCGCTGTTCTGGCGAACCATTGCGTTTGATTTGATTCACGCACAAATTGCTGTGTGCGCCGTAACTCAAACCCACCGAAGCACTGGCACGACTGATTTCTTCCATGGCCACCATGTGCGCCAAATAGCCCATGCCTGCGCCACCATATTCTTCACCTACAGTGATGCCCAATACACCCAAGTCACCCATCTTGCGCCATACATCCATGGGGAATTGGTCATTGCTGTCGATGGTTGCAGCACGTGGTGCAATTTCAGCCTGCGCAAATTCGCGCACTGCATCGCGCAAAGCGTCAATGTCTTCACCGAGTTGAAAGTTAAGTCCGGGTTGGTTCATGGCAGGTCTCCAAATAACGGGTTGTGTTTAATGATTGACGTTTACGTAAACGTCAAGCTCAGTTACCGATTGTAGCCAACTATGCAAGTACCGCTATTTCAATACTGGAGTCGATTCAGATCGGTTCAATGGGCTCTTTGGGCTCTTCAGGCGCTTGCGTGTGTTTGATGAACAACTGCGCTGCCCAGATGCCCAGCTCATACAAACCACACATGGGAATGGCCAGTGCCAGTTGCGATACCACATCAGGCGGAGTAACGATGGCAGCAATCACAAAGGCAAGCACAACAAAATAGCCCCTGAAATCTTTGAGCTGTTGAATCGACACAATTTTCATGCGCGCTAAAACGATCACGACGATCGGAACTTCAAAAGCCAAACCAAAGGCTAAAAACATATTCAAAACAAAGTCTAAATAAGCTTCTATGTCTGGGGTTGCACTGATACTTTTGGGAGCAAAGTTTTGAATAAATTTAAAAACCTGTCCAAACACAAAGTAATAACAAAACAAAATGCCAATAAAAAACAAAATTGTGCTGGACAACACCAATGGCAGAATCAACTTTTTCTCATGGCTGTACAAACCAGGTGCAACAAACGACCAGATTTGCCAAAGAACAACTGGAAGTGCGACCAGAAAAGCCGTCATCATGAGAATTTTCAAAGGAATGAAAAATGGCGATATCACTGAAGTGGCGATGAGGGTCGAGCCTTTCGGTAAGGTCGCTATCAAGGGTGCAGCCAAAATATCATAAAGTGCTGCAGGCCCAGGGAAGAATGCAAGCGCTATTCCAACCACACCAATTGCCAAGGCGATTTTGATTAATCGGTCTCGCAACTCCACCAAGTGCTGCACAAAGGGCTGTTCAGTGCCGGCAAGCTCGTCAACCTTTTCTTTGGCTTTATTTGTTTTGTCGGACATGGAATTAGATTTGACTTTGCAAGCGATGGCGCTAGGGATGGTGTTTTACTGATTAAGACGAAATTTTGGCGGGGCGGAATTTGGCGACGCGGGCAGCACCCGACAATGCTTTTGTTCGAACACCCGCTTTGGCTTTGTACCAGTTGGGCATTGCGCCTTGCTTCACGCGCCATTTCTTCTTGGGATGAGTGTAGCTTGGGTAGTTATGGCTGTAGCTCATCAAGGATGCTTCGGTTTCGGCACTGAGACCAGATGAAGACGCTTCGCCAGTGGCTTCTTTCCAATCCTTTTCAAAGTCAGTCACATTGCTTTGAATGGAGCTTTCAACTTCTTTGGCTGCGTCTTGCATAGACGCTTGCATTTTTTTGAGCTCGTCCAGTTCAATGGATTTATTGACCTCAGCCTTGACATCCGCAATGTAGCGCTGTGCCTTACCCATCATGGTGCCAATCATGCGCGCCACACGCGGTAATTTCTCTGGCCCAATCACAATCAATGCGACAGCGCCAATCAAAGCGATTTTGGATATGCCTAAATCAATCAAGGTGTTCTAATGATGAGGTTTAGTGTGCCGCATAACTGGGCACAACTTGGAAATCACGATTTCTGCTTGGCTTCAACATCAATCGTTGTTTTGGCGGCATCAGCCGCTGGATTGGTGACTTTTTCAGTTTTGTCATCGACGCTGGCTGCGCCGTCTTTCATACCGTCTTTGAAGCCCTTAACGGCACTGCCTAAATCACTGCCCATGTTCTTCAGTTTTTTGGTACCAAACACCATGACCACAATTAACAAAACGATCAGCCAATGCCATATAGAAAATGAACCCATGATGTGTTACTCCTGCAAAAATGAATGAATCAATGAGATGGCGAATATTGCCACAGATGTGGTGATTTTAACCACGTAACCAAGGTCTAGGTCCGCCCATCACATGCCAATGCATATGGTGTACCTCTTGACCACCTTCAAGCCCCGTATTGGCAACAATGCGAAATCCTCCTTCAGGATAAGGTCTGCAACCTTCTTGCAAAGCCAGTTTGGGAGCCAACACCATGATGTGTCCCAATAAGCCAGCGTCGGCTCCGGTAACATGCGCGAGCGACGGAATGTGCTTTTTAGGAATGATTAAAAAATGCACAGGTGCCCAAGGGTTAATGTCGTGAAAAGCGTATACCAGTTCATCTTCGTGAACTTTTTTAGACGGAATCTTGCCTTCGATGATTTTGCAAAATAGGCAATTTGGATCGTGCGACATCGTTTTTTATCTCAAAATTAAGCGCCAACGGCAAGGTTTTTGTTCATCGCAACCATACCGCGCACAATGCGGTACAAGAACCATATCGAAATAATGCCCCATGCAATCCAACCCGGAACAATCAGTAGTAACCACAACGGAATGGTAACCACATACAAAATACCAGCCCTGATGACGGTGCGTATGCGCCATGAAAAGTGGCTTTCTTGCCAGGTACCTGCTGCATCGCTTTTCTTCACCAAATCAATCACCAGTGCAATCAACAATAAGGCGATGCTGGCGTTGGCGCCTGGCACAACCGCTGCTACTGCCACAATCAAATGCAGAAAATAGCTGATCCAACCGGTGGTTTTTAATGACTCAAGCTTTTCAGAATTGGAAAGGTTTGTGTTCATGGTTTCGCCCTTGGATTTTGCTTCAACGTCAATGATATCGTTCATGGTTGCTGTCCTTTGGTTTCACTTGCTTCACGGTCTTGTGCCTTGCGCGAGGCTTTTTCTTCTAATCCGCTGGTACCAACGCGCTTGTCCAATTCTGCGATGACATCTTGCGGTGATAACCCGTAATGCGTGAGCGCCACCATGCTGTGAAACCACAAATCGGCGGTTTCATACACAATTTTGGCTTTTAAAGCATCGCTGTGACCACCATGGTCCGCGTCCTTGCATGCCATCACCAATTCGGTGGCTTCCTCGCCGATTTTTTTTAAAAATGCGTCCGGCCCTTTGTGCAACAAGCGCGCAGTGTAGCTGGCTTCAGGGTCGCCCCCTTTGCGCGTTTCAAGCAAACGCCCGAGTTGATTGAGGGAATCGTTGGATGTCATAAATTGAAGTAGAAAAGATAGACAGTAGGCTGCTATTTGTAGATGGTTTGCGGATCTTTCAAGACCGGTTCGGTAATTATCCATGCGCCGTCTTTGTAAAGGCTGAAAAAACAGCTGTGTCGGCCCGTGTGGCAGGCAATACCTGGTTGATGGCCTTCTTGCGTGACTTTGAGCAGCAATACGTCATTGTCGCAATCCATGCGCAGTTCATGCACCGTTTGCACATGGCCAGATTCTTCGCCTTTGAACCACAATTTGTTGCGCGATCGGCTGAAATAAACCGCGCGACCCAATTCAGCCGTCTTTTGCAGCGCTTCGCGGTTCATCCAGGCGAACATCAGTACATCGTTGCTGCCCATTTCTTGGGCAATCACCGGAATCAAGCCTTGGGCATCCCATTTAACTTCGTCTAACCAATTTTCAACTTGTTGCATATACGGGATTGTATGCAATAGTTCATTCAATCGGCATCAAGGCTGACTTTTAAAAAACTCGATTGGGAATTGCTGTGCGACGAAAGCACCACCTTTTCTCGAAAGGTGACCATCATCGTAGCCCATTAAATCTTCAGGTTGATCACCCACTTTGGTGAGACAACCTTCCTCATTGCACAATATCTTTAGCAAGGAAATGTATTGCACCTTTTTCTTATTCGCCAGTTGCAGCAATTGTTGATCCAACAATGGGCTGGTGGTCACACCTTCTGTCAGCCTGTCCGCCAGTTTATGCCCTAATTTGTCACGCATGGCATTCTTGATCAAGACCACTTGCAATCCTGGATGCCATTCTGGCGGTGGTCCAACGATATAAATCTGTTTGATGCCCGCGTGATGCAGGTGATCGATCGTTCTTTCAATATTGGTCAAATATTGATCTGATTGGTAATTCCAATGATCCCATCTCGCCACCATGATGACCTGATCATATTTCTCCGATTGAATTGCATTGAAAACTCGGTGGTTTTGCTGGCTGCAGTCGCTGGGTTTTTTGGCATCAAGATCCAAAATTGGCGGACAACTTGATTTTGCCATCAAGTAAACATTGGCGTCATTAGCAGCAATTTTGTTGATGCCAGCAAACATGGCCCAAGCATAGGAATCGCCCCAAATCAAGATTGATTTTTTATTTGCGGCATTTCGATAGCAATGGCTGGGATTTTGTTCGTTTGGGCTACTGGCGTGAATCAAACATTCAAAATTTGAGTCCACATCGTAATCGTTAGAAAAATCAGCAATCTTTTGCAGTGATTGAGGAATTCTGAAGCTGAGTCCATCACGCTGGTAAATATTGAATCCCAAATATCCAGTAGTGAGCGTAATGAGGACGAGCCAAATCGCAGTGCTATTTCCTTTGTGTTTGCCAAAACGGATGGGACGCTCGATCAACCTGTATGTCGTCCATGCCAAGACGATGCTGATGACAATGATGGTGATGAGAAGTTCGGTACTGACAGGTTCCACCGAGCTTCGATCGGCGGCCACCAACAAAGGCCAATGCCAAAGGTAAAGCGGAAAACTGATCAAGCCAAACCACACCAGCAACTTATTGGACAAGACGGCGCGATTCAGCCAAGCATGTGGACCCGCATAAATGATGAGGTAAGCCGCCAAGGTTGGTAACAATGCCCAAAAGCCCGGGAAACGTCGCTCCGGCTTGATGAACACCAGGCCTATCAACAACAACAACCCACCCACCCAAGCCGCTTGATTGTTGCGAAGGCCATGTTTATCACTTTGTGGGCTTGCCGCACGGTGTAAAGCAACATACGCCAACACCGAGCCCACCAGCAACTCCCAAAACCGGGTTGCTGGCGAGAAAAAGGCAGCAACAGCGTTGTACTTCACTGTGACGATATTGGCCAGCAATGACAGCAAGAGAAGAGTCAAACAAACTTTAAGCAAATTAACTTGCTTCTTCCACGCCAACCAAGCCAGCAAAGGCCAAACAATGTAGTACTGCTCTTCAATCCCCAGCGACCACAGGTGCAAGAGTGGTTTGAGTTTAGAGTCGCCATTGAAGTAGCCCGATTCGTTCCAAAAGGCAAAATTTGAAACAAAGGCCGCCCCCGCTACCGTGTGTTTGCCCAAGAGTTTGTAATCGGCAGGCAACAGTGAGAACCAGCCATAAACCAAGCATGCTATCAAAACCAGCGCCAAAGCAGGGAAGATGCGTTTGATGCGGCGGGTATAAAAATCAAGGAAACTGAAGCTGCCGCGTTCCAGATTTTGAAAGATGATGGTGGTGATGAGGAAACCCGATATCACAAAAAACAAATCCACCCCAATAAAACCGCTGGGCAAGAGCTTGGGAAAGGCATGGTGCACCACGACCAATAAAACCGCAATCGCTCGCAGGCCGTCTATGTCGGGGCGGTAGCTGGGGTGGGAGAGGGACATCGTTAAAAATGCAGGTACGTTGTTCGCAAGGTAGTAATACCAAGTAAGTTGGTATTCAGGCGGTACAAAACAATTCTCCTATAGCCTTACTGGAATACCGCGTTCTGCCATGCGCTGCTTAGCTTGAATGACTGTGTACTCACCATAGTGGAAAATACTGGCAGCCAGCACGGCATCGGCGCCGCCCAGCGTGATGCCATTGGCCAAATCGTCTAAATTACCCACACCACCCGAGGCGATGACGGGAA
This sequence comes from uncultured Polaromonas sp., assembly GCA_937863225.1. Taxonomy (GTDB): domain Bacteria; phylum Pseudomonadota; class Gammaproteobacteria; order Burkholderiales; family Burkholderiaceae_C; genus Aalborgiella. The sequence continues at coordinate 246,149 of CALMEI010000040.1, read as the reverse complement.
TGCTGATGGCATCGCTCACTGTTCGGGTCAGCTCTAAGTCGAAGCCAGATTTGGTGCCATCTTTGTCCATACTGGTGAGCAATATCTCACCCGCACCGCGTTGGGCCATTTCTTTCGCCCACGTAACGGCATCCAATCCGGTGTTTTGACGACCGCCATGGCTGTATACATCCCAGCCCGCGCCAATAGCCATACCGTTGACGATTCGTTTGGCATCTTCGGCAGAACGGCGTTTAGCGTCTATGGCCACCACAATGCATTGAGAACCATATTTGGCCGAGGCATCGTTAATGACCTGCGGATTGGCTATGGCGGCAGAATTGAAACTGGTTTTGTCAGCACCTGCATTCAACAAACGCCGTACATCGTCCACCGTGCGCACGCCGCCCCCTACGGTCAGCGGAATAAATACCTGTGAAGCGACGGCTTCGATGATGTGCAAAATCATGTCCCTTGCATCACTGGTGGCAGTGATGTCTAAAAACGTCAGTTCATCAGCGCCTTGCTCGTTGTAGCGGGCTGCGATTTCAACCGGGTCGCCCGCATCGCGCAGTTCAAGAAAGTTAACGCCTTTGACAACGCGACCGCCAGTCACGTCTAAGCACGGGATGATTCTTTTAGCTAACATGTAAGCCCCCACAGTCGCCCACTGCGTGTGGCTCCTTGCCCCCCCAAGGGGGACGCATTTTGCCTTGGGGCGGCCCAGCGGCAAAATAATCCTTGCTTTAAAAAAGTCATCCGTTCAACTCATCAGCACGAGCTTGAGCGGCTTCAAAGTCCAAATCGCCACTGTAGATGGATCGACCACAAATCACGCCTTCAACGCCTTCATCCTCAACGTTGCACAAAGCCTCAATGTCGGCCATGTTCGATAAACCGCCCGATGCAATCACCGGAATTGTGAGTGCTTGCGCCAAGCGCACTGTGGCTTCAATGTTGATGCCGGTCAGCATGCCATCGCGGCCAATGTCCGTGTAGATGATGGATTCGACGCCGTAGTCTTGAAATTTTTTGGACAGGTCAATCACGTCGTGACCCGATAGCTTGCTCCAGCCATCGGTGGCGACTTTACCGTCTTTGGCATCTAGGCCGACGATGATGTGGCCGCCAAAAGCGGTGCAGGCATCTTGTAAGAAGCCGGGATTTTTGACCGCTGCCGTTCCGATGATGACGTAACGCAGGCCGGCATCCAAGTAACGTTCAATTGTGTCCAAGTCGCGAATACCGCCACCCAGTTGCACGTCCACCTCGCTACCCACTTCTTTCAAAATCTTGCGAATCGCCATTTCGTTTTTCGGTTTGCCTGCAAATGCGCCATTCAAATCAACCAAATGCAAGCGCCGTGCGCCTTTGTCTACCCAACTGCGTGCCATGACGGTGGGGTCTTCGCCAAAAGTGGTGGATTGGTCCATATCGCCTTGCTTGAGGCGAACGCAGTGACCGTCTTTTAAATCAATCGCAGGTATGAGCAACATGATGCAAAAAAATGATGATGAGTTGGAGGTTGATGAGAAAAGAAAACAGAAAAGAAAATTTCAGGAAATCAAAATGATGTGAGCAAAGTGATGAATGCTGTGAATGCGACAACGCTACCTTGTGTATGAACTCAGGGGTTCCAATGTAGAAAATTTCGGTAAAGGGCCAATCCTTGTGTTGCGCTTTTTTCAGGGTGAAATTGGGTTGCAAAAATATTATCTCGCGCAATGGCCGATGTAAAGCGTTTTCCATACTCAGTTTCACCCACACTGTGGCGAATTTCTGACGGTCGCGCGTAATAGCTATGGACGAAGTAGAAATAGCTGTTGTTAGGAACATCGCCCCACACGGGGTGACGTTGGTGTGGGTACTGAGCCGCATGGTCAGTGATAGCCACTTGGTTCCAACCCATTTGCGGTACTTTGTAGCGGCTGCCATCAGGGGCAGTTTGGCCTGCCATGTCAAATTTGACCACTTCACCATGTATCAACCCTAAGCAGGGCGTATCCAGTTCTGCGCTATGGTCTAACAGCATTTGCATACCCACACAAACACCCATCAATGGCTTGTGCTTGGCGGCGTGCATGACCGCGCTGTACATGCCAGAGTCATGCAATTCACGCATACAGTCGCGCATACCGCCTTGACCAGGCAGCACCACGCGTTCAGCAGCCATCACCTCTTGGGGGGTTTTGGCCCACACCACATCCACACCCGCACCACTGGCAACCGCATGCACCGCTTGCGTCACCGAACGCAAATTGCCCATGCCGTAATCAACCACAGCGACTGTTTTGTTAGTCATGAAAGAAAGGTATTTTTGCTATACATTTAATAGCAGTGTAGGCAATAAATACGCCGCATACAACCATATTTTGCTTATAAAGTGCCCTTGGTTGAAGGGATTACGCCAGCACTGCGCGGGTCTAGTTCCAAGGCCATGCGCAGTGCACGAGCGAAGGCTTTGAACACAGTTTCAGCCTGGTGGTGGGCGTTTTCGCCGCGCAAGTTGTCAATGTGCAAGGTCACAAAAGCGTGGTTCACAAAACCTTGGAAAAATTCAAAAGCCAGTTGGCTGTCAAATGCGCCAATCATGCCGCTTTTAAAAGGCACGTGCATTTCCAAGCCAGGGCGACCTGAAAAATCCACCACCACGCGGCTCAAAGCCTCGTCCAGCGGTACGTAGGCATGGCCATAGCGGCGAATCCCTTTTTTGTCGCCCACCGCTTTGTGCACGGCTTGCCCTAAAGCAATGCCCACATCTTCAACCGTGTGGTGGCCATCAATGTGCAAATCACCGACGGCTTGAATTTGCAAATCAATCAAACCGTGGCGTGCAATTTGATCCAACATATGGTCAAAAAAACCAATGCCTGTATTCAGCTTCGCAACCCCAGTACCGTCCAAATTGACGTGGACGGTGATTTGCGTCTCGTTGGTGTTACGGGTGATTTCGGCCGTGCGGTTTGTGTTCATAAGCTTGATTTTAATCGAACAAACTGCCTTACTCTGTACCCCATTGGGTGAGCCAATTTTTTAAAAAAGCATCATCCGCCAGCCACAAAACATCGCTTTGCAGGTGTGCAATGTGGCTTGTTAATTCTTGCACTTCTTTTCTCAGCGCCATTTGCAAGGTTTTGTCTGATATTTTGCCGTAAGGCAAATCCCATTCAGTTTGCATGTGAGTTTGGGTGACTTGCCATTCATGTTGCAAAGCTTTGATCTGAGCTTGCATTTGCTGATTCAATTGCTTGAGTTGGTTTTTATGCATGTCGCCAAAATGGGTTGTCTTGGCTGGCGTTTCTGAGGGTTGTGCTTGCAATTGTGTCTGTAATTGCAAATGCAAGAGTGACAGTAAATCTTTGGCATCATGGGCCGCATTGACCTGTCCCATCAAAGCAGTTTTGCGAACACGCTCTGCCTCGTCACTGGCGCGATCAGGGTGCAAAGCGCTTGCCAGTTTGCGGTACATTGTGCGCATCAGGTCAGGTGCAGGTTTAGCCTCGGTTTTGGCTTTGCTTTTGCTTTGTAGTCGCTTGGCCTGATGCGCTTGTTTGGCGGCTTCACGCTCTGCCGTTTTATCAAAGTTCTGTTGTTCTGCTTCTTCTGCCCCTGCGGTTTCAACCTGTTGCGTCAATGTCGTTGGTGTTGGCGTTGGATTGTTGGGTGAACGCAGAACTTTGGAAAAGGTGTGGACTACGGTTTCAATATCGGTCAAATGCTTTTTAGACAAGCCAATGGGATTGAGCAAGCGCTGTTCCAACTGTTCAACAATTTGGGCATACAGCTGTCGCGCCTGTTGTTCAAGCGGGCGCAATTTTCTAGCGCGCTGTGTGCCATGCGTTTCTTGCAAAATCTTCAACGATTCCAACGCGTGTGTGGCAGCATCCAACTCATCCAAGAGTGCGTTGTACAACGCGTGTTCAGCATCTAAATTCGGTGCAGTGATGCGCAAGGCACGGAAAGCAGGCGTGGCTAGTTGCTCGTGTGCGTGATTGGAAGCTTCGCTCGTGTCAGACATTCAGGCTGAAATTACAAACTGTGTTTCAGCGCTTCCAACATGCTTGCGTTTTCTTCGGTGGTGCCCACCGTTAAGCGCACGCAGTTGTGTAGCAAGGGGTGCATTTTGGAAATGTTTTTCACCAGCACACCCTGCGTTTTGAGTCCTTCAAATGTTTTTTGTGCATCGGGCACACGCAGCAATATCATGTTGGCCTCGCTTTTAAAGGCTTTGACTTGTGGCATCTTGGCAAACGCTGCAAAAAGCAGTGCACGCTGTGCAACCAATTCTTTGGCTTGCGCTGCAAACACGTCGGTATGTTCCAGTGCAAAGAGTGCACATTCATAATTCAGCACGCTGATGTTGTAGGGTGGGCGCACTTTGTCGATTTCTGCAATCAAAGCCTTGGGTCCCAACATATAACCCATGCGCACGCCGGCCAAACCAAACTTGCTTAAAGTGCGCATCAACAAAACGTGTTGGTGCGATTCAGGCTGGGCGCGAATGGAGTCCAAATAGGTTTTGCTGGAAAAAGGTTGATACGCCTCATCCAGCACCACCAACCCACCGATGGCACCCGCCGCCGCGATAATTTGTGCCATCGCACCCTCATCCCACAAATTGGCACTGGGGTTATTCGGGTAAGCCAAGTAGGTGATGGCTGGCTTATGCAGCGCAATGCCACTTAACATCGCGGGCAGGTCTAACTCAAAATCCGCGGTTAAATCGACGCCGACAAACTTTAAGCCTTGTAATTGCGCACTCATGGCGTACATCACAAATCCGGGTAGCGGAGCAAGAATGGTGGCGCCTGGTACATCACAAGCCAAAGCCAGCAGCGATATCAGTTCATCCGACCCATTGCCCAACATGATGTCGTAGCCTGCAGGCATGCCGGCATAGTTGGCCAATGCAGATCTCAAATCGTTCACACGCCCATCAGGGTAGCGGTTCAACGCCAGTTGGCCCAAACGCTCGCCGAGTTTGTGTTGCAAATCGGCAGGCAAGCGATGTGGATTTTCCATCGCATCGAGTTTGATCATGCCTTTGGAATCTTGAATCGCGTAAGCATGCATGGAAACGATGTCTTGGCGAATGCGGGTTTGGATCAATTGCGCTAGGTGTTCTGTCATTTCAATATTTTATATGGTTTTTTGGCCTGTATCCTGCGTATTTATTGCCTGTAGTGCTATTAAATATATAGCATAAGACACTATTTGCAGGGGTGTAGTGAAGCCAAGGCATTGAGCATCACGAGTTGAACTGGCATGTCGGCTTCATACAAATCTGCATTCAATTTGCGTTCGGCGTCGAACATGGCTTTGGCTTGGGTGGTGTCTAAGCTGATGTTATTTTGGCAAAACATGGCTGCGCCACCTTTGCGCACGGTTGCCGCATTGGCTTCTTGCAAGCCTTCTAAAACGCCAATTAAATAGTATTGCACATACCATTGACCTTGCTTGGCATTGGATCGCTCCAATTGACGCAGTTCTCGCAAACTCATGGCACTGACTGTCGTCGACAGAACCATGCTGATGGCAAGGGCAACCATGGCAGAGATAAGATGGCGGCTGAAAAATTGAGATGAGTTCAATGTCATTGCAACTCCTTAGAGCCTGGCTCAAGTGGGTGTGTAGGCCAAGCGCACATAAATCGGTGCAAATGCTTCAGCTTGGGTGATGTCGATCAGGGTTTCTTTGGCCAGTTCCAGCATGGCGATAAAGGTCACAATCAAAACCGGTACGCCTTTGCTGGGGTCAAACAGTTTTTCAAATTCAACAAATTTTTTACCCTGCAAGTGGCGCAAAACAATGCTCATGTATTCGCGCACCGACAACTCTTCTTTGCTGATGTGGTGGTGTTGCACCAGTTTGGCACGTTTCAAAATATCCTGCCAAGCGGATTGCAAATCGACCAAATGCACATCGGGGAAGCGGGGTTTGAGTGATTGTTCGATGTAAATTTGCGCCCGCAAGACATCGCGTCCCATGTGTGGCAAGTTGTTGATTTTGATGGCGGCCAATTTCATTTGCTCGTATTCCATCAAACGGCGGACCAATTCAGCACGCGGGTCTTCGGGTTCAGCGCCATCAACCGTACGCTTAGGCGGCAATAACATGCGTGATTTGATTTCAATCAGCATGGCGGCCATCAGCAAATATTCTGCCGCCAGTTCTAAATTGCTGCGTTTAATTTCGTCAACGTAGCTCAAGTATTGGCGCGTCAGTGGCGCCATCGGTATATCTAAAATGTTGAAGTTTTGTTTGCGGATTAAATACAACAACAAGTCCAAAGGGCCTTCGAAAGCCTCTAAAAATACTTCAAGGGCATCTGGCGGTATGTACAAGTCTTTGGGCAAGTTAAACAGCGGTTCGCCATACAAACGAGCCAATGCCACTTGGTCCACCACCAATGGCATGGCCATTTGGTCGGTAGGCAGGGGCGGCAATGTATCGGGTGCGTCGCTGAAAACTTCTGAAGAACTCATACTGGGGATGCGTTGGGCTACTGTGAACGGTCAGTCACGCCTCAGTGCTTGGTTTGGTAAACGTAAGGCCCTTGCTTCACCTTTGCTGCTGCAAATTCGGCTTGCAAGTCGCGGTCAAAATGTGGTTCCCACAACAAAGAGCGTCCTTGGCGTTGCTCAGATTCGAGCTGAGGTTTGTCATGTTTGAGTTTTTCAATGAATTGCGTAGCGTCAGATTCATAGTGGGGTCGGCGAAATATGTTCATAAAAGTCTTCTTAGATAATCGGAATCATTCAAATATGCAAAGTTCTAGGTTCATGATGCGGTGGTTTTAATCCGACGACCACATAACCCTGCGACCATTTTACGAGGTGTCACCAGTGAAAACCCAAGCAACAGCCATAAAAGCACTTTTTAGCAAATTTTGCTTGGTTTTAGCCGTCGCCATTGCCACATTCGGCCTTTCAGCTTGCGACAACCAACGCATTGCCGAGTTAGAGGAAGGTGTCGCAACAGAAGGTGATGTTCGCATTAAATTTGGTGATCCTGAAAAGATTTGGGATGGTGCCGATGGCGCGCGTATTTTTGAATACAACCGCCAACCCGCAGGCGCTAAAAATTACATGATCACCATTGGTACAGATGGCAAAATGAGTTCGCTCAAACAAGTGCTCACCTCTGCCAATTTCGCCAAAATTGAGGTCGGTATGCCGATGGAAACGGTGCGCAAAATGCTGGGTAAACCGATGAAAATAACGCCCTATGAGCTGAAAAAAACCTGGCATTACGATTGGCGCTACTTAGAAGGTGTCAGCACCTCCGATACCCAAATTTTCACGGTGGTATTTGACAGCAATATGTATGTCATATCCAAGGGCTCCATGCCAGACCCGGCACAAAATCCGCATTGAGCCACCCCAGTATCAAGCCTGTTAATCAGGCTTGTTTTAGCAAGCCGCTGTCTTGCAAGGCCTGCGCAGCTTGTTTGATGGTTTCAAAAGGCATTTTGGCGCGTTTGGCGATGTCCAGCAGGCTGTGCTTGCCGTCGGTCAAATTCAAAGTCCACAGCAGTGCCATTTCAAACGTGGGGCGGTGTACCGTAGCGCCCACACTGCCATACAAACCTCGTTTACCCAGCTGCGGCTCGCAGTGTGGATTTTGGTTGATGTAAGTATGGTTGTTTTCTAATACATCAATGACTTTGAGGTAGACCTCAAGTGATTCGGCTATTTGCGCACCAGTCACAAACGACAAATTGTCTCCAGAGCTGTGGTATTGCGGAAATTTGCCATGCGTGGAGCGCGACAAACTGCCGACGGCAAGGTTAAATCCTGGTGAGCAATATTGACGCTCGTCGTAACCGTAGGGGAAAAAGTCAATCAGATTGAATCCATCTTTTTCAGATGTGAGTACATGCTTGGCAGCAGAGTCAATCAATGCATCACCTTGCCGGCTTGTTTTGTAGCTGAATTTCCCCGCATCACCCACACAAACCACCACCAAACCATGTTGGATGCGTTTGGCATTTTCTGGGTTGCGAGCCAACCAAGTGATAGAACCTATGGTGCCAGGAATGAATAAAAAGCGGTAGGTGTACTGCAGCTTGCCGCCTTGTGCCTTAACCTGATCGATTTGACGGGCTAGAAATGTCGCCAATGCAATGCCAGATAAATTGTCATTGCACAGAGAAGGGTGGCAGGTGTGGCATGAAATTAAAACCTCATCGGACGAATCACCTGGAATGACGTATTCACCATAGCTCAGTGAGCCTTGTGACAGAGTCGAATCAATCACCACGTGGTAGTCATCTTCAGGCAAATTATCGAGCTGGTTTTGACTCAGGCAAAACCCCCATTTTTCTTGATAGTAAGTGGTGCGGTAAGGTATCCAATCGGGATGCTCGGGCAGCGTCGTCAAATAAGGGCGTAATTCAGCCAAAGTCATCTTTTGGTTGACGGCTGTGCTGTAGTTCAGCACATGCAAATTGGACTTTTTGAAATCAATGACGCGTTCGCCTTGGCTGTTAGCGACATATGCGTCTTTGATATTCCATTCTTTGGGTACCGTCCAGTCAAACACGGGTGTGCCAGAGGCGACTTCATGCACTGTGATAGGCAGAAGCTTTTGAACATGCGCCAAGGTCTCACGCACGCCATCTCCGGTGATACTGCGACAAATTGGGAACAAGCTCTTCACCAGTGCGTACATCTGATCACCGATGGGTTTGAAGTCAGTAGCAGGGGAATAAATATTAATCATGGGGAGGGGATTTTTTTTTTACTTCTGCATGGGTCGAATATGCAAATCCGTCATCTCAGCCGAAGGTGGTAGCGTCAGGGCAGCCAGTACCGCTTGTGCCACATCTGAAGCTTGCATCAAGTTGCTGGGATTGTAGGCTTGGCCCAAGAGTTTGTGTGCTTGTTCTTGCATTGGCGATGCCGTTTTACCTGGGTACACGCTCATCACCCGCACACCTTCGGCGTTAACTTCTTGACGCAACGCGTCTGCTATTGATTTGATGGCAAACTTGGTAGCAGAATAGCCGCTTAATCCTTGTTTTGATGTGATGCCTGCAGATGAGTTGATAAAAACGATTTGGCCATGAGTTTGAACAAGTTGCGGCAGCAGCAATTGGGTTAACAAAAAAGGTGCACGCACGTTGATGGCGAAAAGCTTGTCGAGTTCATTGATGTCAAAATCAGCCAATGGACCTGCGGCAAATGCACCCGCACTGTGCACGACAATGTTCAGGGGTTTGGATTCTTGTTGTAACTCTTGTGCCAAGCGTTTGACATCGCTCTCAACCGATAGATCCGCGCAATGGGTGTGCCAAGTTGGTGGTGCTTGCTGCCACTTGCGCGCTACACCATGGATGTCAGCGCCTGCAAGCGCCAAAGCCTGAGCTACTGCGAAACCAATACCGCTGGACGCGCCGGTAACCAGTACGCGCTGGTGTAGAAATGGTTTTGAGGGCTTGTTCATGCTGACGCTTTCGAAAATTGAGACTTTAGCCCAAAACGGGTGTCTTGGGCTGTGATATTCTCTTGCGATTCATAAAATCAGATTATGCAAGCAGATATCACCATATTTTTGCCCGTTTACAACGGCGCAAACTACATCACCCAAGCGATTGAATCGGTATTAAAGCAGACCTATCAAAACTGGAAATTTTTAATTGTAGACAACTGCTCAACTGACAATACGGCGGAGATTTGCAAACCATACTTGGCTGATCCACGTTTTAAATATATTTTGAATGAGAAGAACTTGGGGGTGCACGGCAATTTTCACAAAGCCCTTGGTTTGTGTGACACCAAGTATTTTGCGTATTTGAGTCATGATGACATCTATGTGCGTGTCGATGCATTTGAAGAAGCACGCGCTATCCTTGAGGCAGATGATTCTTTGGTCATGGTGAATGCACCTGTGCGCTGGCTGGATCAGCGATCAAACTATATCAACAGTTATGGGGCATCTAAGGTTGGTTTTGCGGGCAAAACATTGGCGCGAGAAATAGCTAAAGCCAGTATTGTGCGTTGTCGCAACTTATATGGCATCGCCGTTTTATCACGCACAGCGCTTGGACAACAACTGAAATTGGATAAACGGCTGCACCAAGCTTCAGATGTGAATTTTTTTGTTGGGATTGGTGGCGAGCGTCATGTTCACGTATTGCAAAATCCAGCATATGCCATCCGGTTTCATCAAACCAACAACACCTTACGTCAATACGACACATTGATTGATGAGATGAATATCGTGGCTGCCAACCATCGCATCACTTTAAGCGCATATGAAAAGCTGATGCAAAGATTCAATTCATATAAAGTTCGGCTAGGCAAATGGTTGTTCTATCAAATTCTGAACCACCGCATGAAAAAGCCAAATCATGTTTGAAAAACTCAAAGCCATCAATTTTTGGCAATTTTTTCGCTATTTGGTGGTTGGTGGTTTGAATACGTTGCTGAGCTTGGCTGTTTATTACTTGGGTTTGGGCTTTTTGCAACTGCCTTATCAAGCCGCATCCGCATTGTCAGTTGCGGTGGGTATCTTGGTTGGCTTTAAGGCACACGGGGCTTTGGTTTTCAAAAATGAGGGTAGTTTTGTTCGCTATGTGATGGTTTGGACCACGATCTACCTTGGGAATATTTTATTGATAGCGCTGGTACGGGACGTAACGGGTGATTATTGGGCACCTGTCATTTTGCTTCCAGTTACGACCATGTTGGCGTATGTCTTATTGAAAAGATTTTCGTACAAGCAATGAAAGCTTGTTTGGATCAACAGCTGGAATTACTTTGGTGTGATTGACAATTGTTCAATCTGAATCGCCAGCATGCGGGTGTCGGTTCCACCCCAACGTCTGGCGGGGCTAAATGGATCTGCGGGAATGATTTCGATTTTATATGCGGCTTCATTGTTTTCAAAATCAACTGCCTTGGTTTCAAAATCGGAGGAAAAAGTGATCTCTTTGATTTGTTTTCCAATCTTAATCTTCACAGGTTTTCCAGCATTTAATCCAGCTGCCTGAGCGCGTATATGTAGTGTAAATGATGGTGGTAAAGGCTTGGATAACCAAATGGTGACATGCTTTGCCGCATGCGCATCAGACCAGCGACCGATTTTTTTGTCCTGAATCATGGTGATGCCGGACAGTCCCGTGACACCACCCACGTATTCAGGGAAATCACTGTTTTCTTCTCGCAGATCGAGGGCTTGCTCAAATCTAGCCTGAGTTTGAACGGGAACTCCGTTTTCTAACTGGAACCCAATTTGCGCCAGAATGGCGTTCGCGTTTCTTGATTTTTGTGAGTCACTGTCGTTAGGTGTTCGCTTTGCAAAAGGGTAAAACACCAACTGTTTGTCATGACTGATTAAGCTTTGTTGTAAGGCTTGCGGCCCCAATGCGTTGCCAATATCCTGCTCGAATTCGGTAAAGAGCATGCAATTATTTTTGATGCGCTCATCTTTTGTTTTTGAAAAAGGCAGGCATCTCTCGTCATATGATAGTTGCAAAAATCCGCGTTTGTCGATGTAAAGACCCGAGAACCCCATGCTTTGAACAACTACCAATTGTTGCTCGATAGGTAAGGAAGCAAGCTTGCGGTAAAACCAATCTCCCATTCGACCACGCACGCCACCAAAACTCCATCTCATATCAACAGTATGCAAGTGTCCACGAGCTTGGTCATAAGAGCCCAAATAGTTCACAAGGCCATTGTCGGAGTAAGTCATATACGGCAATTGGTAGACGGCCGCTTGTTTAGGTAGAGATGATTCGAGTTTTTTGAAAAATGCGCTGTCGTTTTCGATGGCAGATTGATTGCTTTCTAGGCACTTGTGACAAGGCCGAACTGTTTGATCATATAAACCGAAACATGTAATGATCAAGGCAATAAGAATCCCAGTTATTTTTGAATATTTCCCCTCTTTAATGAATAATTTATGCAGTGATTGAATCGCAATCACTAACGCCAACAGCGCTAAGAACGCAATGAATATACTGACGCGATTCCAGCCTCTGAACGAACTGGAGATGGTCATGGCAAATAGACTCGATCCACCGCCCACGGTACCCATTAATACCAAACCCACCAGCAACACTGCCAATATGTGAAGTACCCAAAACTTGGGTGAATGTTTTGCATTCGAATCATTGGGTTTTTCTTGCGCCTTAATGATTGGTGAAATTAAGACGACAGTTATCAACAATAAGAATCCCATTGAGCCCATAGCCCCCAGGCTGGCGCTGATGTTTTCAGTGATCAATGGGAAATGGTTGTTGTATCGACTGGCAAAATCTGCAAATGCGTCAATACGGTGATCGCCACGCGGCAATAGAAGTTGTGTAATCTTCAAAGCATACAGTTCTGATTCTTGTGCGTACCGATTGATGCCTTCGCGGCTTTCGCCATTCTGTGCAATGTATATCAGACTGGGTAAAACGTTCAATATCAACCCAAGCATGAGAAAACTTAATGTCAAAATTCCTTCGCTGAAAATGCGCCATGAACGATGAAATGCCACTGCAATGATGATGCTCATGACGAGAACAATAGCTGCAAACAAATCGTAGTAAATGCCAAATGAAGCCAAAACGAAAATGGCAAAAACGTGTGAGAATTTCGTAGCCAGAGAGTACGCAGGGTTGGTAAAAACAGTTTGTCCTGAAATTAATCTAAAGCCTAAATAAAAAAACAGTGGTGCAACGAAATACCATGTAAAGAAAAGATGTCCGATGCGACCGAAATGGAATGAAGTAAACGCATAAAGTACGGCGCAAGTTATCGCAAAGTAATGCGTTACATCAAGTGTTCGCGCAACCAGATAAGTTGCCACTGCGCAAACAGAAAATCCAATTAAGAAATAGAGATTTGTTGCGGCGAAAGCTGAATGGAAGGCAAGCCCTAATAGCTTTAGAACCAAATAGCTGCCAGTGTCAGCAGTGGGGTAGTCGAGATGGTTGGAACCAAATGGGAATCCAGAACGCGCATTTTCAAAATACCATGAACCTTCGATGACGCGCTGAATGTTCCATAAATAGGCAAATCCATCGCCTTCATAAATGAAAGGTGTTTTCGTTTCTGGCAACAGTCCTTGTGGCCATCCGCTCATGAAGAGGCTGGCACCAACAAAAGACAAAACGGCGAGCCATAAGCAAACTCGCCACTCCGTTTTAAAAATCTTTGAAATTGGTGTTGTGATCATTAAGGAAAATGCGATTATTCCTCAAGAAGTAGGATTCATACCTGATTACCAAGGATTTGTAACCCAAATATTATTCAAGTTGCGGGATTAACTTATCCCAAACGTTTTGCATCATGATGGGTTGCGCCAATTCATTCTGATGGTAACCGTAGCCATCATCCAACGTGTATATGGGGTTAAACAAAGTTCCAAGCAAAATGGGCACATAAATCGCGCCTGTTGCTTTGGCAGTATTGGTCACCATGGTTGAATATTCGTTTGCATATTCACGGCCAAAAATTGTCAATGTCATATCAGCCAAGAATGCTTTTGCGCCATTCCCTTTCACAACATTGACCATGGATGTAAATGTGTTTGAGATTGATGCTGTGGTAAATCCGGCTCGGGCATCATTGGTGCCATGCGCCAAAATAACATGCGTTGGCTGGTGGTATGCCATTAAAAACGGTAATCGTTTCAATCCTTCAAACGCGAATTCGGAGCCAAGGCTTTCGTTGATGACAGTGATGGACGCAAATTCATCCATCCCTTCACTTTTCAATTTGTTGCGTAGCAGGTCAGCATACATTTTGCCAGGCGGGATGTTTTCGTAATACGTGCCAAATAGTTCAATACCATAGCCTTGCGATGTCGAGTCACCAAATACCATAATCACTGCTGGTTTTTTGGGTTTGACTACTTCAGGTTCGCCGCTGCCACCGCCGCATGCAATGAGCAATGTGGTTAATGTAACGATGACCAACGATTTGCAAAAAATTAAAAAATTATAAGAAGCTCGCATGATGGTTTATTGTTGTTTTATGGGTGAGTTTGAGGAATGGGTAAAAATCAGCGGAGCGATCATTTTAAGGTAAGTTTGTGAGGCATCAACCGTGAGGTGACCGTAATCGACAGACGACACTTTGACACCATCCTCACTGTCACGGGTTAAGCATCCTTCGGCATTGCACAAATAATCAAGACCGGAAATGTATTCGACACCCATTTGCTTGGCCAGATCGCGCATCCGTTTTTCATATACATGCAAATTGTCAATCAGGCCATACTCTCCATTTCCCATGCGCAGGGGTGGTCTACTTAACGGATTGCCTTTTTTCCAAGTTTCCACGATGTTATGTGGCAAAGAGTTTTTCCAATAGGCCGAAGGTCCCATCACAATAATTTTCTGTACCCCTGCCTTTTTTAATTCTGAAACGGTGTCATCAAGTTTGGACAAGTCATACAAGCCACCAAAATTACCGTTGCCATCCATGCCGTGGGGCCAGTATGCGTACAGCATGGCAATCTCGGGTTTTAATTCTTTGATAAGCCGAAAGGAATCCTGGTTGATTTCATTGCACCAAGGCCTTTTATCGCCCAATATGGGAGGGCATACGGCGCCATTTCGCTGTGCAACACCAAATTTATAAAGACCCGTGTCTTGCAAATGTTTGAGACCAGGATATAGCGCCGCAGCGTGGGAGTCACCCCATAAGAAAACCAGGGGACGTTTGTCTTTGTCAACGCAAGTACTGAAAAATTTGGATGAGGGTACACCCTGCTCCAAGATGCATTCATTGCTGCGCCAACCTTCAGCTAATTTAGGCTGGTTGTGCAGTAGGGCTCTGATGAATGATGGAAATCGCGATTCAAAGCCATTCTTTTTGTATAAATAGTGACCCGTCCCTGCAAGTGCAAGCAAGATAAGGCATAAAACGACAGGTATCAATCGTGTTTGACTGCCAAATCGTATCGGACGCTCTATGTATTGGTAAGTCAACCAAGCCAAAACTATGCTCAACGTAACAGCCAACAAGATTAACTCTGTGCTTGGTGATTGGTTGGCACTGAGTTTGGCGAACACCAACAAAGGCCAATGCCAAAGGTAAAGCGGAAAACTGATCAAGCCAAACCACACCAGCAACTTATTGGACAAGACGGCGCGATTCAGCCAAGCATGTGGACCCGCATAAATGATGAGGTAAGCCGCCAAGGTTGGTAACAATGCCCAAAAGCCCGGGAAACGTCGCTCCGGCTTGATGAACACCAGGCCTATCAACAACAACAACCCACCCACCCAAGCCGCTTGATTGTTGCGAAGGCCATGTTTATCACTTTGTGGGCTTGCCGCACGGTGTAAAGCAACATACGCCAACACCGAGCCCACCAGCAACTCCCAAAACCGGGTTGCTGGCGAGAAAAAGGCAGCAACAGCGTTGTACTTCACTGTGACGATATTGGCCAGCAATGACAGCAAGAGAAGAGTCAAACAAACTTTAAGCAAATTAACTTGCTTCTTCCACGCCAACCAAGCCAGCAAAGGCCAAACAATGTAGTACTGCTCTTCAATCCCCAGCGACCACAGGTGCAAGAGTGGTTTGAGTTTAGAGTCGCCATTGAAGTAGCCCGATTCGTTCCAAAAGGCAAAATTTGAAACAAAGGCCGCCCCCGCTACCGTGTGTTTGCCCAAGAGTTTGTAATCGGCAGGCAACAGTGAGAACCAGCCATAAACCAAGCATGCTATCAAAACCAGCGCCAAAGCAGGGAAGATGCGTTTGATGCGGCGGGTATAAAAATCAAGGAAACTGAAGCTGCCGCGTTCCAGATTTTGAAAGATGATGGTGGTGATGAGGAAACCCGATATCACAAAAAACAAATCCACCCCAATAAAACCGCTGGGCAAGAGCTTGGGAAAGGCATGGTGCACCACGACCAATAAAACCGCAATCGCTCGCAGGCCGTCTATGTCGGGGCGGTAGCTGGGGTGTTGCATGATATTGTGTAACGAATAATGTGTTCTGAAATGAATAAAGGCCTGAATAACCCACGTAAGTGAGCTGTTCAGACCTTTCGAAGTATACGTACTAAAAGTACGTTACTTTCTGTTCAATCGCACGATTATTTACTGGCTGTAAAGGTTCCCCAAACATCACCAACCACATAGGTATCAGGGGCTGGGTGATGGAATAGGCCTGAGAGGGTACCATTGGCTTCAATACGTCCTTCTAACTGGCCTTCAGAACCTTGCCCGTACCAGACCAAGTCAAATGTTCCGTCTTTATTGACTGTGCCGCCAATGTTGTATTCGTATGCAAAAAAGATAAGAGTTTGACCAGCGACAACACGGCAATTTGCATCAGTTTCAAACCACATGCTGCCGGCTAACCAAATACCACCATCTGGTGGTCCACCACCCGCGTTCGCATTGTCGATGTCGTCATTGCCAGTCACTTGAATGCCGCGGTCTTTCAGTGACTGATTACGTTGCGCAATGCGTCTCTCATGATCGGGCATGTTGTAGCCGCCCTCAAACCTTCCAAAACAACCACCTTTGTAGCCACTTGCGCCAGCAGTCGTTGTACCTGATGTTGTACCCGTAGTCGTTGTGGTTGTGGTATCCGTCGTCACCGTATCTGTCTTGCCCACATTGCAACCAACCAAGGTTGCTGATGCCAATGCAACTGCTGCCAACGCTGACGCCGGTCGCCAGGTGAATGCATCGTTAAATTTTTTAAGCCATGCCATGGTATTTCCCTTTATAAAATGTGTTGTAACAACCAGTTAGTGCAGATTCTTTAAGTTACAACAGTCTGCTTGGGTGCGATTTTGACAGATAAATTCCCAAAAAAGTTAAATTATTTTGTAACTTTACGTTTTTAAGTGTGCTTTATCTACTTTATCTGGCTAATTTAAGACCGGGTTAAGAATTTGCCGCAATTCTTTGCTAGCTTGATTGGCTATATACGGTCCACCAAATTCACTAAAGTGTTCATGATCCAAGTACAAAATACGAGGTCCGTCTGTGACTTTGCAAGTGGCTGTATCACACAGGTACCGCTCTGGATCAAAATAATCAATATGCAGCGCTGCCAGTAAAGCCACAAATGGTTTCTTGTAATCACGTGAATTGTTTAGGACATCTTGTAATTGCAAGCTGCAGTTATTTTCTGCACTCAAACGCATAGGTCGCACAACACAAGCGCGTGGGTTGGCGCCAATGGGCGGCGCCAGTATCACAATAACTCGTTTTCCCAAGCTTTGGTAATGTTTTACAGTATTGGAAAAAGCATTCTGAAATTCTTGTGCGTCAATCTTGGAATGTCCATACCATTCATTCCCATGAAAATAAAGTGTCCAATTGGCGGCCAGCAAGACCGTATGGATGCTGTTGTTGTGTTCAATGTATGATTTTGCGGCCTGTGTCAGTTCTTTGCAGTGTGCGGGGCCAATACCTAATAGCATTGGGCAAGCGCCACGTCCAAATTGCTTGAATACAAATTCAGGTTCAGTCCCAGTGTTTTGTGCTGTTGCATACGCATGCAGCATTGGCGCAAATCCATTTCCAACACTGTCACCCAACAACACATGCGTGGGTGCTTTAGTTGGGGCATTCCCTTGATTGCACCAATCATCTTGTTCTTTAGATTGTGTTAAAAATTTGCATGATTGGGCAAACGTTAAATTGTCCCATGTGTTGATGCTGCTGGTTTGTGCAGCAGCGCGTTCTGGAAAACCTTTTTGTTTGTAAGTGACGAAGCCCGCGGTTCCCAATACAGCTATCGCGATACAAAGTGTGGTAATTGTGATGCGCTGATGGTTGCCTGATCGTATGGGTTTTTCAAGAAAACGATATGTTAACCATGCCAAAACGGCGCTGAGTAATAGCGCAGCGATTCGAAACTGGACGGCAGGGGTTTCACTTTCGACGATACGTGCAAACGTCAAAAGTGGCCAATGCCATAAATACAGTGGGTAGCTGATTAAACCGATGCCAACTAAGGCGCGATTCGCCAACACATGCTGGTTAAACCAAGCTCGAGGACCAGCTGCCATCAAGCAAAAGGTACCGAGTACAGGGAATAAAGCCCACGAACCCGGATAAGGTCGACTTTTATCGATGCGATAAAAAGCAAAAGCCAGCAACAATGCGCCCAATGTTGACAACACTTGTCTATGGGTATGGTTAAGTTGAAATTTGTGGTGCGTTAAATTTTCGACTTGTGTTGTCAAGTACGCCAACACAACGCCGATTAACAATTCCCAAATGCGGGAACCTGGAAAGAAAAAAGCAGCAGCACGGTCGACACGGACCATCAAAGTGCTGACCCCAAACGACACCAGAAGCAAGGTGATCAATGTCGTGATGAACAACCATTTGCGCTTCCATGTCGCCCACACCAGCAAGGGCCAAAAAATATAAAACTGTTCTTCAATCGCCAGTGACCACAGGTGTAACAATGGTTTCGTTTCTGCCGCATTGTCGAAATAGCCGGCCTCTTGCCACAGCGCAAAATTAGAAACAAAGGCCGCACCAGCTGCCATGTGCTTACCCAGTTGCTCAAATTCATCAGCAAAGAGGGCAAACCATGCCACTGTAAAACTGGCCAACAGCACCAAGATCAAAGCAGGGAAAATGCGTTTGATGCGGCGGCCATAAAACTCTAAAAAACTGAAACTCCCACGGTTTAGGTTTTCAAAAATGATGCTGCTGATTAAAAAACCAGAAATCACAAAAAAAATATCAACGCCAATGAATCCGGCTTTGAATTGCGCCGGGAACGCATGAAACCCCAGCACGCTTAATACGGCTATGGCACGTAAACCATCGATATCGGGTCGGTATTTGGGGTGATTCATGGTTACAAATTGCGAAGCTCGCGCACCTTTAAGTAGCCCGCTTGCCTAACACGGCAAAGCAATAAGCGCTTTGTGCATGGTCGCATAACAGCTGCCCATCGTAGTAGTCGCTGACATCTAATTTGTGTGTTGCTTGAACATTGGGCATTTCTAATATGCCTTTGCTTGTTACCTCCAGAAAGCCCGCTTGATTGAAAATTGTGATGAGCTCAGTCGGCGTGTATTCTTTTTTGTGATCGGGATCGATGTAACTGTCTTCCCCTGTTTCGTATTTGGTAATGAGGCGATTTGGCGTGTCACAGTAGAAATGGCCACCCGGGTTTAAATGTTCGTGAATCCAATTTAGAAGAGCTGGTAATTTGTCTACATGAATATGTTCAACCATTTGCCCCATAAAAATCATGTCAAATGATTGCGTTGCTAAATCTTGATTACCAAAAATATCCTCTGCATAACCATGCATGTACTGCACAGTTCCCCAAGAGAAAACACGCTTTTCTCCTTGCGAATAATTGGGTGCGCCCCAGTATTGTTGTTCAGGCGGTTTATCAAAAATGATCAATTCTTTCGGTTTGTGCGGGTAACCCAGCTCAATTAACGCGCCTTCTGGCACAGTGGGACTGCTGCCTCCAATATCCAGCACACGGTTTGCTGGCGGTAATTGCTTGACCCACTCCGAACGTGCTGTGTGCAAGCGCTGAATGGGCTTGATGCGACGATAGGGCTGACGAAATTCTGGTGATTTGAGCATACGCAGCAACAAGCCTAGTTTTGAAAATGTGCCAGCTTGTATGCGTGCTTGTATGACTTGCATACCAAAGTCATCGATGGAACGATTGAACACCATTCGGTACATGATTTGGGTTTGTTCAATGGGTGAGAGTTTGTCGTTTTTATTCGCATTCACGCAGGCTTTGAGTAATGCGTACAAACGACGTAGGCGTTCGGGTCGGCTGATGGAATCTTGTTCTACCATGAATTCACGGGACAACATGATTGAATCCATCAAGTCAAATAGACGAGCTTCCGAAAGATTTAAACGCGATGACCACTTGGCATGCGTATCCGCATCAATCGGCCTGCCCAAAAGGATGCTGAAGATGCTTGCAACTGCGTCGGTGGAATTGATATTTGTCATTAACTCAAGGCCTCCCAGCGTTCCATGGCTGCCAGCAACAAATCATCAATTTCGGCATCGCGTTGTGTCAATTCAAGTGCTTTGGCATTGTCGGTGCTGAACAATTTACCGTCAGCCAATTGGGTGCGAATGGTGCTTTGTTCTGCTTCCAGAGCTTCGATTTTGGCTGGTAGCTCCTCTAGGTCGCGTTTTTCTTTGAAGCTCAATTTTCGTGTTTTTGCGAGATTTTTGAGTGCGCCAGTGGAGGAATTGTTGTGATTGGCAGGTGCATTGTTGGCATTGATTTGTGCAGAGTGCTCCTGATTTGATAGCGTTTTAGGCAATGAATACGCTGAATCAGGCCGTTTTTTACTGCTATTTGCAGCAATTTCCTTGGCGCGCTTGCTTTGTACCAACCAATCTTGCACGCCCCCTTCGTATTCGCGCCAATGCCCATCACCCTCAAACGCAATGGTGCTGGTGACAACGTTGTCTAAAAAGGTACGGTCATGGCTGACTAAAAACACGGTTCCCTCAAAGTTTTGTAGCAGTTCTTCTAACAATTCTAAAGTGTCAATGTCCAAATCGTTGGTCGGTTCATCCAGCACCAACACATTGGCTGGGCGTGCGTACAAACGTGCCAAAAGTAAACGGTTGCGTTCGCCACCGCTTAAACTGCGCACGGGTGAATTGGCGCGTGCAGGACTGAATAAAAAATCACTCAAGTAGCTTTTCACATGCTTTCTTTGGTTGCCAATTTCAATCCATTCGCTGCCTGGGCTGATGAAGTCTTCCAGTGTTGCGTCTAAATCCAGGTTGTTGCGCATCTGGTCAAAGTAAGCCACATCCAGTTTGGTACCTTGTTTAACTGTTCCGCTGTCTGGCTTTAAATCACCCAATATCAGTTTCAATAAAGTGGTTTTGCCGGCTCCGTTCGGACCGAGCAAACCAATTTTGTCACCGCGCAAAATTGTGCCAGTGAAGTTTTTGACCACTGTTTTGGTGCCAGTCACATTGCCGTCTGCGTCCAATGTGTTGAATGATTTGCTGACGTTTTCCAATTCCGCCACAATTTTGCCACTGCTTTGGGCACTGGCTACATCCATTTTCACGCTGCCTACCACATCGCGCCGTGCTTCACGGTTGGCGCGCAATTCTCCCAATCGGTTGATGCGTGCCGTGGCACGTGTGCGTCTCGCTTCGACACCTTTGCGGATCCACACTTCTTCTTGAGCCAGCAATTTGTCTGCCTTGGCGTTGATAACGGCTTCTTGTGCCAATTGCTCTTCTTTTTGTAGCAGATACTGTTCAAAGTTACCTAGGTATGAAAGCAATTTACCTCTATCCAAATCTACGATTCGAGTCGCCACGCGGTTCAAAAAGCTGCGGTCGTGGGTGATGGTGATGACACTGCCTTTGAAAGCAATCAACAAATCTTCCAGCCATTCAATGGAGTCCAAATCCAAATGGTTGGTGGGCTCGTCTAACAACAGCACATCGGGTTGCGACACCAAACCTTGCGCCAAAGCCACGCGTTTTTTGTTGCCACCCGAAAGTGTTCCCACCAAAGCCTCGCCGTTCAAATGCAAGCGTTGCAATGTTTCGGTCACACGCTGCTCCCAATTCCAACCATCCACCGCTTCAATTTGGCTTTGCAATGCATCCAAATCGCCCAAACCCGTCATGTATTCGTCCATCAGGGCGATGACTGGGGCAATGCCCACTTTGACAGCTTCAAAAATCGTAGCGTCTAAATTTAAATCGGGTTCTTGTGACACATAAGCCATGCGCAAATTGTTTTGCAACTGCAAGGTGCCATCGTCAATTTTTTCTAAGCCCGCAATGATTTTGAGCATGGACGACTTGCCAGCGCCGTTGCGACCAATGATGCCCACGCGCTCACCCAGTTCTAAAGAAAAATCGGTGTGGTCTAACAGTGCAACATGGCCAAAAGCGAGTTGTGCGTCTATCAAGGTAATCAGTGCCATGCTTTTGCGTGCTCAGTCGTGTAAATAAAGTGTGAAAAATAGAAGGTAGTCGTGCACAGGCCTATTCAACCAAAGCATGTGTGATGACTTCACGTGTGTCGTTGCTCAAATCCTTTTTGGCAGCGACGCGTTCAATGCAAGATTTTGCCGCTGTTTTGTAGGGTTGGCTGAGTTTTTTCCAACGGTCCAAAGCTCGCGCCAATCGTGCTGCCACTTGTGGATTGAAACTGTCAAGCGCCAATACTTGTTCACACCAAAACACATAGCCCGCACCATCTTGTCTGTGGAATGCTGCTGGGTTGTTGACACAGTAATTGAATATCAAACTGCGTGCACGGTTTGGGTTTTTGAGATTGAAGTCAGTGTGTTTCAATAATTTTCGAACTTGGGGCAAGACATCGCCATTTGTATCGGGTCGGCTGGCTTGCAGTGCAAACCATTTATCGATAACCAGTGCATCGTTTTTAAATAAATCATGGAACTGAGCCAATGCAGTGTCTGCCAATTCGTGACTGCTGCTGACCAATGCTTGCAATGCATTGAAACGGTCGGTCATATTGCCTGCATTTTCGAAGCGTTGGTAGGCGATTTTTGGCCAAACGGAATCGCCTGTTGTTTTGGCGTTTAAACACAGTTGTGACAGTGCCATGCCTGTTAAAGCGCGGCGACCACTGGAAAGTGCATCGGGACTATACGCACCATTGTGTTGATAGGTCTCATACGCCCATTCCCAATCAGCATGCAATACTTTGGCCATGTGTGCACGCAATCCTTCACGAACATGGTGGATGTGTTGCGGGTCAACTTCTTGCAATTGTTCAGCAATGTACGACTCTGAAGGCAAAGTGAGCACCAGATCTTTGAATGCGGCATCCAAAGTGGGGTCACGCAACACTTTGTGCAATGCTTGCATGTAGATCGTTAACAGTTGATTATCAGTGCCAAATTGGTCTGTAGCCGGCATATTATTTGCCTGTACAGCTATCATATGTGTAGCAATGTTGAGCCCCAAACGTTGTGCCGCTTCCCAACGGTTAAAGGCATCCGTATCTTTTGACAACAGAATGAAAAGTTCGACTTGGGTGTAATCAACATCCAGAATGACTGGTGCACTGAAGCCACGCAACAGTGACGGCACTGCTTGTGTAGGGATGTTGATGAATTTGAATGTTTGCGACGACTCATTTAAAACCAAGGTTCTTGATGTGGTGTTCGCACCAATTGTTTCGGTCTCAAGTTGCAAAGGCAGCGCATGGCCATCGCGGTCTAGCAAACCCAGCGTGACGGGTATGACATAGGGTTCATTACCGACTTTAACGTGCTGCTTGAAAGTCAAAGTGTAGGTGTGACTGTTTTCGTCGTAGTCGCCAGCTGCCTCTACACGTGGTGTACCCGACTGGCTGTACCAGCGTTTGAATTGCTTCAAATGCTTGGTCAACTCAGAATGTGGGTTGGCATCGGCGATGGATTGTGCAAAATCGTCGCAGGTCACAGCTTGTCCATCAAAGCGTTCAAAATACAGCTTCATGCCTTTGGCAAAGCCATCGCGACCGCTGGGTGACTCAGACGTGCTGACGAGTGTTTGCATCATGCGCACCACCTCTGCACCCTTTTCGTAAATGGTGGCGGTATAAAAGTTGCTGATTTCAAGATAACTATCAGGTCGCACGGGGTGTGACATGGTGCCAGCATCTTCAACAAATTGTGCTGCGCGCAGGGCACGCACGTCTTCAATGCGTTTCACCGCTCGAGCAGAATCAGATCCGGCCATGTCTTGAGAAAATTCTTGATCGCGGAAAACGGTCAATCCCTCTTTCAATGAGAGTTGAAACCAATCCCGACACGTGATGCGGTTGCCTGTCCAATTATGAAAATACTCATGCCCCACCACCGATTCGATGTTGGAAAAATCAACATCGGTGGCACTGACTTGACTGGCCAAAACAAACTTGGTGTTGAAAATATTCAAGCCTTTGTTTTCCATGGCGCCCATGTTGAAGTCACTGGTGGCAACAATCATGAAACGCTCTAAATCCAAGCTCAAACCAAATCGTGCTTCATCCCACGCCACACTGGCCATCAGTGAATTCATCGCATGTTCTGTTTTTTCCAAGTCGCCAGGTCGCACATAGACTTGCAGCAAATGTTCGTTGCCAGCACGTGACGTAATGGTTTGTTCGCGACAAACAAATTGGCCTGCCACCAGTGCAAACAAATACGCGGGCTTTTTGAATGGGTCCAGCCATTTGGCAAAATGGCGACCGTTTTCCAACAAGCCTTGCTCGACCAAATTACCGTTTGACAGTAAAACAGGGTACGCAGATTGATCAGCACGCAAAGTGACGGTGAAGACCGCCATCACATCAGGTCGGTCCAGAAAATAAGTGATGCGTCTAAACCCTTCAGCTTCACATTGTGTGAAAAATGAATCGTTACTGACATACAAGCCCATTAACTGGGTGTTCTTTTGAGGGCAGCAGGTGGTAAAAATTTCGAGTTCAAAAGCATCTGGTAAATTGTCAAGCACCAGCTTCGAATTTTCGATTTTGAAACTGCAACCCTGACCGTTGACCAATACCCGTGCCAAAGTTAATTCATCGCCATCCAACTTCAAGGCTTGCACGGGCATATCGGCATTGCGTCTGATGCGCATTTTGTTCAAGACGCGTGTTTTTTGCGGGTCAAGATCAAATGTCAAGTCAACGCTGTCAATCCAGTATGCGGGTGGTGCGTAATCGGCTCGGTATGTGGTCTTTGCCTGCGTTGACAGTTGACCATTTTCAGGCTGCGACATTAAGATTCTCCAAAAAGTTTGACTCTAATAATTCATGGTAATTGGCCGCAGCTGCTATGACATGCGGACCGGCCAATTCATGGGCACTGTGGCCTGTACATATCGCCACTGCACGCATGCCAGCGCGTCGTGCTGCTTCGATACCAAAGGGCGCGTCTTCGAAAACAATGCAATTTTCGGCAGGTATCTTGATGCGTTTAGCTGCTTCTAAAAATATGGCTGGTGTGGGTTTGCCAGTAAGTCCTTCATCACCACGCGCTATGGCATCTGGTTCAGTTGGCAATTGCAGGTGCTGTAATACAAAATTAACATTGTGGATGTCCCCTGCCGTACCTACTCCAATTTTTAAACCATGGGTGCGTGCTTGCGTCATGAATTGTTTGAATCCAGCAACTTCTTTGAGTATGGGTCCATACATTTCACGATAAAGAATTTCTTTCTCATGAACCATGGCCCATGCTGTGCTTTCATCTAAGCTTGGATCGTCTAATAGGACACGCACACACTCTAAGCCATTGCGTCCGGTGGTGCGTTGCATCATCTCATCTAAACTCAAATTGAGTTTGTGTTTCTTACCAAACGCCAACCAAGACTGGGCGTGGTGCGGCATCGAGTCAACCATGGTTCCATCCATGTCGAAAATCAATGCTTGCGTCAATGCTGGTGTTACCCCGCTGTTCATTCCCACAACCTCTTTATTAGTTATTGACAGCAGTTCATCAGCATCTCAATGCGATTCAAATCCCACTGCGTTGGAATTGTGTTTGGCCAGCAATCACCGTCTTTTCAATCAAACGGTCATCGCCTAACACAATCATGGCAAACAGCAATTCATCTAAATTGCTGACACGCTGCATTTTACGTGCCATTAAGGGTGTGCTTTGAGGGTTGAGCACCACAAAATCAGCGTCACAGCCGACCGCCAAATTACCTACCACGCCTTCTAAGCCCATGGCTTTGGCGGCCCCGGCAGTGTGCTGCCACCATAAATGTTGAGGTGACAAACTCAATCCAGCCTTCAATTTGCCGCCTTGCTGCACTGCTGCGCGACCCACGTAATAGGCCGCCAGCATGGTGTGAAATGGGCTGAAACTGGTGCCGCCCCCTACATCGCTGGCGAGACCATAGGCGAATTGGGCAGCATCAGCCGCAGCAAAATCAAAATGGCCGCTGCCCAGAAACAAATTGCTGGTGGGAGATACCGCGATGGCCGCACCAGAAGCGGCCAACACAGATCGATCGGCATCGTCCAAATGGATGCCATGTGCGTAAACCGCTTTGGGGCGCAATAAGCCAAAATCTGCATACACCTGTAGATAAGATCGCGATTCGGGGTAGATTTCACTGACCCAAGCCAATTCATCTTTGTTTTCAGCCACGTGCGATTGCACCCACACGTCTGGATATTTGGCAGCCAATTCGCCAGCACCACGTAATTGCGCGTCACTGCATGTTGGCGCAAATCGCGGTGTGATGGCGTATCCCAGTCTGTCCACACCGTGCCATTTTTGAATCAGATTTTCCGTGTCAATCAAGCTTTGCTCAGTTTGGTCACGCACACCATCAGGGCAATTGCGGTCTTGCAGGCATTTACCCGTCATTAAACGCATGTGTTTGCTATGTGCGACTTGAAAGAGGGCGTTGACGGATGCGACATGCGAAGTGGCAAAAGTCAGCGCCGTGGTGACACCATTGCGCAGCAGTTCAGCTACAAAATATGTAGCAGTCTTGGCAGCATATTCGCCGCTTGAGTACAGATTTTCTTCTGGAAATGTGTATTTTTCGAGCCATGGCAACAAGCCGTCGGCAGGCGAGCCGATGACATCGGTTTGGGGGTAGTGGATGTGCATATCCACAAATCCCGGGGCGATGATGCGGTCGGGTAGATGTTGAATGAGCACACTGGGGTAATCTGATTTAACCTTCGCAATTAAGTTTTGGTGGCTGCCTACGGCCACCACCACTTGCTTGCCCACTGCGTTTGTACCAATCACCAACAAGCCGTCTTCATCAAGAATGGCAGACGATGCAGGCGCCTTGTTTTCTGCAAAACGCAGAATGCGTGCTCGGTAGGCATGTACTGTCATACAGCTGTTTTATTGAAACGCATCAAATACTGCATTCAAGTTTTCAATGTGCTTTTTCTTAGACGCCGCATCTAAAAAACTGGCTTCAAAACTGTTCCGCGCCAACTGGTAAGCATGCTGAGCCGTCATGCCCGTTGCCGCAAAAGTTTGTGTGAAGTTCTCATTCATGTAGCCGCCAAAATAACTGGGATCGTCAGAGTTAACCATCGCCACCAAACCAGCATCTAAGAGTTGGGGCAAGTTATGCGTTGATAAATCTTTGACGACGCACAGCTTTAGATTGGACAGTGGGCAAACTGTCAGCGGAATGCGGTCTTTTTTCAATCGCTCCATGAGCAACGCATCTTTGCTGGATTGAACGCCATGGTCGATGCGCTCGACTTTCAGTACATCTAATGCAGACCACACATAGGCGGGTGGTCCTTCTTCCCCCGCGTGAGCCACCAAGTGCAAACCTAACTCACGGCATTGTGCAAATACTTTGGCAAATTTTTCAGGTGGGTTGCCCACCTCACCGGAATCCAAACCAACGCCAATGAATTTTTCGCGATATGGCAGGGCTTGCTCAAGGGTTTCAAACGCAGATTCTTCACTGAGATGGCGCAAGAAGCACATGATGAGGCTGGCGCTGATGCCATACTTGGTTTGAGCGTCGATACAGGCGCGGTGCAATCCGTTGATGACGGTAGCCATACCCACGCCACGCTCTGTGTGGGTTTGAGGGTCAAAAAAGATTTCACATACTGTGACATTGTCGTCGGCGGCTTTAGCGAAATAGGCGCTGGCCAAGTCGTAAAAATCCTGCTCGGTAATGAGCACGCTGGCACCCGCATAGTAAATATCTAAAAAACTTTGCAAATTGGTGAATGCGTAAGCGCGACGCAAATCATCAACGCTGGCATAAGGCAGACTGAGATGATTTCTTTGAGCGAGATTGAATATCATTTCGGGTTCCAGTGAACCTTCGATATGAATATGCAACTCTGCTTTAGGCATGGAGCGTAATAAATCGGGAAGACGGTGCAAAGGGATGGGCTTGATTGGGTGCATGTTTGTATTTTCCAATAAAAAAGGCTGCTTGTTTGAACAAGCAGCCTTGTCTGATTGTTAACGCTCAATTATTTTTTGGCGCCTGGAATTTTTCCTTCTACGCCTTTGACATAAGCCCCCATGCCGCCTAAGAATTTGTCATCAGCAACAACGTCTTTAGCCAACATCTCTTTGCCTTCATTGTTCATGATAGGTCCTTTCCAGATGCTGTAAGTGCCTGCTTTCAAACCAGCTTTGACTTCGTCAACCTTGGCTTTTGCATCTGCTGGTACGTCAGCCGCCACATTGACCATGTCAATCGCGCCTTCTTTCACGCCCCACCAAGTGTGGCTGCCACCTTTCCATGAACCATCCAAGGCTTCTTTGGTGGCCTTGATGTAGTAAGGTGCCCAATTAATCACGGCAGAACCCAAATGTGCTTTAGGGCCGTAAGCTGTCATGTCAGAATCCCAGCCAAATGCACGTTTGCCTAACTTCTCAGCGGTTTGTAGCACAGCAGAGGAATCGGTGTTTTGCATCAAGACGTCAGCGCCACCGTTAATCAATGCTGTGGCCGCTTCGGTCTCTTTACCTGGGTTGAACCATTCACCTACCCAAATCACGCGAGTTTTGATTTTTGGATTGACGGATTGCGCTCCCAAAGTGAAGCTGTTGATGTTGCGAATCACTTCAGGAATAGCAACGGAGCCAACCACACCCAGAGTATTGGATTTGGTCATTTTTCCTGCAATCACGCCAGCCATGTACGCGCCTTCATAGGTGCGACTGTCATAGGTGCGCAAGTTGTCAGCTTGTTTGTAACCTGTGGCGTGTTCAAATTTCACGTCTTTGAATTCGGGTGCTAATTTCAACATCGGTTCCATGTAGCCAAATGTTGTACCAAAAATCAATTTATTGCCTTGGCCAGCCAAGTCGCGGAACACACGTTCTGCGTCAGCCGATTCGGGTACTTTTTCGACAAAACTGGTGGCAATTTTGTCGCCAAATTCTTTTTCTAAAGCTTTGCGTGCATTGTCATGCGCAAATGTCCAGCCACCGTCTCCCACAGGGCCTACGTAGGCGAATGCGACTTTGAGGGGCGCTGCCTTAGCCGCAACAGGTGCGGCAGCAGGGGCAGCAGCTGGTTTAGCCTCTTCTTTTTTGCCACAGCCTACCAAAGCTGCAGCAGCCACGGCGGTCAAAGCAGCCATTTTGATTAGGGTGCGTTTTTGTATATCTGTCATTTCTATCATTCCTTATAAAAAACTAGCGTTAAAAAATCAAACAATCATGCAGTGTACGAAATACAACTTTATGAATAAAAAGGCTTGCCCAGTGATGCTGGCATATTGATGCGGATAAAAGCAGGATTGCGTGATATGAGCGCCAATACGACGATGGTAGCAAGATACGGCATCATATTCAAGAACTGGCTTGGAATTTCAATACCAGATGCCTGCAAGTGAAATTGCAACATGGTTACACCTCCAAACAAATACGCCCCCAAAAGCACTCTGGCTGGGCGCCACGTGGCAAAGGTTGTCAATGCCAAAGCAATCCAGCCTTTTCCAGCCACCATACCCTCTACCCACAAGGGGGTGTAGATGGTGGACAAATAGGCACCTGCCAATCCACAAAGTGCACCACCTGCCATAACAGCCATTAATCGTATGCGACGTACTGAGTAGCCCAATGCATGGGCTGATTCTGGTGATTCACCCACACTACGCAGTACCAAGCCCGAGCGCGTGCGGTACAAAAACCAGATGAGACCGAACATCAGTGCAATGGCGATGTACACCATGGGGTGCTGTCTAAAAAGTGCCAGACCAAGAAATGGTATATCGCCCAATAGAGGTATGGCATATTGCGTTTGCTCAGGCAACTTTTGTTGCACATATTGGATACCGGCAAATGCAGAAAAACCAGTGCCAAATAAGCTCAGTGCCAGACCCGTTGCGTATTGATTGGTATTCAGCCAAATCACCAAGCCACCAAATAGTGCGGCCAACAGTGCACCAGCTGTCATACCGGCAAGAAAACCGAACCAAAAACTTCCGGTATGCACCACAGTGGCAAAGCCTGCAATGGCTGCGCACAACATCATGCCTTCGGCGCCTAAGTTCACGATGCCTGCTTTTTCATTGATGAGCAAACCCAAAGCGGCAATCGCTAAAACAGTCCCGGCATTCAAACTGGCAGCTATCAAGAGTGCATAGGCATCCATCAGTTCAAGTCCTTTTAAGTAAGATCATGTTGATGATTTGGGAAGTTGTTTGCGCCATGTGATTCGATAAGCCAATAAAGTATCACAGGCCAATAAACTGAACAGTAACAAGCCTTGAAAAACACCTGTGATGGATTTAGGCAAACCCAAACGCGATTGTGCCAACTCCCCACCAATGTAAAACATGCTCATCAAAAGGGCTGAAAAAATCATACCTACAGGATGTAAACGTCCAACAAAAGCCACGATGATGGCGGCAAAACCATAGCCAGCCGGAACATAAGGTGTGAGTTGTCCAATGGGTCCAGCCACCTCAAGTGCGCCAGCCAATCCTGCTGCACCGCCCGAAATTAACAAAGCTGTCCATAATGCTTTGCGTGACGAAAACCCTGCATAACGTGCTGCAGCAGGCGCCAGTCCACCCACTTGTTGCGCAAAACCAGCGCGGGTGCGGAATAAAAATACCCATAGCGAAGCGGCCAGTGCCATGGCGATTGGTAAACCAATGGACATGCGTGAACCAGACATGAGTCGGGGAATTTGGGTCACCAAATCAAAGGTTTTGCTTTGCGGGAAATTAAAACCATTCGGGTCTTTGAGTGGGCCGTTCACCAAGTATCCTAGAAGCGAATCAGCCACATACACCAACATCAGGCTCACCAATATTTCGTTGGCATTGAATTTATCGCGCAATACACCCACGATGCCAGACCAAAACATGCCACCCAAAATTCCAGCCAACAATATCAACACCACAATCGCACGTGATGTGTCTCTGTCAGCCAGTAAAGCAACGGCTCCAGCTGTGAGGGCACCAAAAATGAATTGGCCCTCGGCACCAATATTCCACACATTGGATCGAAAGCACACCGCCAAACCTAACGCGATGATGAGCAAGGGCGTGGCTTTCACCATCAACTCGCCCCATGCGTAGCCGGACCTTATGGGTTCCCAAAAAAACATTTGCAATCCGCGAATGGGGTCTTTGCCTAGCAGCATGAACAAACAGATACCAACAGCGACCGTGATGGTCAAAGCCAAAAGGGGTGAGGCATACGTCCAAAAAGCGGAGTTTTGCGCACGCGCTTCTAATTTCAAGTTCATGCTGTTTGCTCCACAGCAGTTGGGGTTTGATCCGACCAAAGGCCGCTCATCCATTCACCCATTAAACTGACGCTGGCTTTAGCACGGTCAATGGATGGTGACATGTGGCCATTCGCCATCACGTGCAAGCGATCGCATATTTCGAACAACTCGTCCAGTTCTTCGCTCACGACCAGCACCGCACAACCTGCATCACGCAGAGCCAAAATCGCACCACGAATCTGTGCAGCAGCACCCACATCCACCCCCCAAGTGGGTTGGGAGACGATGAGCAATTGAGGCGAAGCGTCAATCTCTCTGCCTATGATGAACTTTTGCAAATTACCACCAGACAATGATTTGGCGGTTGCATTGGGTCCACTGGCTTTCACCTTGTAATCCGAGATGATGCGTTCGGCTTGCTTTTTCAAATTGTTCACCCGAATCCATCCAAATTTTCCTACTGCGTTCGATCGCGTTAACAATAAGTTCTGTGCCAAACTTAAATTGGGTACAGCGCCACGTCCTAAGCGTTCTTCGGGTACAAATTGCAAGCCCATCGCACGACGCTCTGTCGGCGTAAATTTACCCACTGAATAGCCAGAAGTTTGGTCAAACACACGAATACTGCCCGCGTCTGCGCGTGTGTCTTCGCCAGACAATGCATACATCAGTTCTTTTTGACCATTGCCTGATACACCCGCTATGCCAACGACTTCACCCGAACGAACTTGTAAAGAAACATTGTTCAAGTTGATGCCAAATTGATTTTCACGCTCCAGTGTGAGTTGATTCACGTGCAGTCGGATGTCGCCTTTGTGCACCTCATTGCGCATGAGCGTGGGTGGTTCTGAACCAATCATCATGCGACTCAAAGACGCATTGCTTTCCTCTTGCGGGTTGCAATGTCCGCTGACTTTGCCTGCACGCAGAACGGTACATGCGGTGCACAGTTCACGTATCTCATGCAACTTGTGGCTGATGTACAAAATGCTGCAGCCTTCTGCCGATAACTTTTTCAGCACCACGAATAATTTTTTAACCGCTTGCGGTGTCAACACCGATGTCGGTTCGTCCAGTATCAACAATTGTGGTTGACTCAGAAGCGCTCGAATTATTTCAACGCGTTGCATCTCTCCCACGCTCAAGGTATGGATAGGGCGTTGCGGATCGATGTCCAAACCATATTCAGCCGCTTTTTCGTTGATGCGTTGAGTGACCTCACCAAGCCTCAGTTTTTTATCCAAGCCCAGCCACACATTCTCAGCCACCGTCAAAGTTTCAAACAGACTGAAATGTTGAAACACCATGCTGATGCCCAACTCTCGGGCCTCTTGCGGATTACGTATGTGAACCGCAGTGCCGTTGAATTTGACATCGCCCTCATCGGGCTTCACAGAGCCATAGATAATCTTTACCAGGGTAGATTTACCGGCACCGTTTTCGCCCAAGAGTGCATGGATTTCTCCCGGCATGACTTTCAAGGACACGGCATCGTTAGCCACCACCGAAGCATATCTTTTGGTGATGCCAGTGAGCTGAAGTCTGGGCATTGCGTTGGAAGACATGGGCAGAGCGTGTTGAATATTGGGGCTTAAAGAAATTGCTAATCAGTGTCTGAAATGCCGTACACCGGTGAACACCATCACCACGCCATGCTCATCTGCCGCAGCAATGACCTCGGCATCGCGCATGCTGCCACCAGGTTGAATCACGCATGTGGCACCCGCATTCACGACAACATCTAAACCATCGCGAAATGGGAAAAAGGCGTCACTGGCGACGGCCGTACCTTTGAGTGACAAATTTGCATGTTCAGCTTTGATGCTGGCAATGCGGGCCGAATCCAAACGGCTCATTTGTCCAGCCCCCACGCCCATGGTCATGCCCTTGGCGCAGAAAACAATGGCATTTGATTTAACGTATTTCGCCACGGTCCATGCGAACAATAAATCTTGTAATTGCTGTGGCGTAGGTTGCGCTTTGGAGACGACCTTCAAATCTGACATTGCCAAAACATGGTTGTCCGCCGTTTGCATCAACAAGCCAGAGCCTATGCGTTTGACATCCACGGCGTTGCGACCATTGTCCCAATCCGTGCGCCCGCCCTTGGGTAACTCAATTTGCAATACGCGCACATTGGCTTTGGCTTTAAAAATATCCAAAGCCTCAGGTGTATAGGCGGGTGCCATTAACACTTCAACAAACTGTTTGGCAATTTGCTGTGCACAGTCCGCATCGATCGTACGGTTCACAGCAATGATGCCGCCAAATGCAGAAGTGGGGTCGGTTGAAAATGCTTTGTTGTAAGCTTCTAAGCTGTCCACGCCCACAGCCACGCCGCAAGGGTTGGCGTGTTTTACTATCACGCAGGCAGGTTCACTGAAACTCTTGACACATTCCCAAGCTGCATCGGCATCGGCAATGTTGTTGTAACTCAGTTCTTTGCCCTGCAATTGCACGGCAGTGACGAGCGAACCTGGCGCAGGGTATAAATCACGGTAAAAAGCAGCCTGTTGATGCGGGTTTTCGCCGTAGCGCAAGTCTTGCAGTTTGACAAATCGACCATTCGATTGTGCAGGGAATAAAGCGTGACTGCCATCATCTTGGATGCGAGACAAATAATCGCTGATGGCACCGTCGTACTGGCTGATGCGATTGAAGGCGGCAACCGATAAGCTAAATTTGGTTTTGTCACTGAGTTTGCCGGCAGTTTTCAATTCTGCCAGCACACCAGTGTATTGCGATGCATCGGTTAACACCCCCACATCTTTCCAATTTTTGGCTGCGGAACGCACCATTGCAGGCCCGCCAATGTCAATATTTTCAATCGCGTCTTCTAACGTACAACCCGCTTTGGCAACCGTGGCTTCAAAAGGGTAGAGGTTGACTACCAACAAATCAATCGTGTCAATGCCATGCGCTTGAATCGCTGTCATGTGTTCGGGTAAATCGCGCCTGGCCAGTAAACCGCCATGAATTTTAGGGTGCAAGGTTTTAACGCGACCATCTAACATCTCTGGAAACCCAGTGTGTTCTGCAACCTCCGTCACAGGCACGCCATTGTCTGCCAAAAGTTTAGCTGTTCCGCCCGTGGACAGAATCTGGATGCCCAATGCGTGCAATTCACGTGAAAATTCTAAAATACCAGTTTTGTCCGAGACAGATATGAGAGCGTGCATAGAGAGATTGGAGATTGATGAGAATAGTTGAAAATTGATGGATAGAAAAAAGTGACAGTGACTAAATCAGTTGGTGCTCGAGTAATTTTTTGCGCAGGGTATTGCGATTCAAACCTAAACATTCTGCGGCTTTGGATTGGTTTTGCTCCGTGTGCTGCATCACCACTTCAAGCATGGGTTTTTCTACGGCTTTAATCAACATGTCATAAATGTTGCAGGGTGCTTCACCTGCCAAATCTTTAAAATAGGATTGCAAACTGTCGCGTACGCAAGCATCTAATACGGTCTTACTCATGTTATCCAGTGGTGTGTCTTGATATGTTCGATAAATTTTGGTGGGATTCTCAAATCAATGTTTGCAGTTCTGCGTTCAGTTTACTAGCGCCTGAGTTGTTTCTGTCTTCGGGTAAACGTTCATATTGCATTGCCAATTGATCAAAATAGTGCGTCACCGCATCCAATTGAAGCTGGCTGTCCTCAATTTGGTTCATTTGTTGACGGAACATTTCGCCCCCGGGCAGGTCGCGCACGTACCATGCGATGTGCTTGCGCGCAGTGCGCACGCCTGCAAATTCGCCATACAAATCGTAATGGTCTAACAAATGATCACACAACAAGCGCTTCACCTGGGCCACCAAAGGAGACGCAAGCTGCGTGCCAGTTGCTAAAAAGTGCGCGATTTCACGAAAAATCCAAGGCCTGCCTTGCGCGGCACGACCTATCATCACTGCATCTGCACGGGTGCTTGCCAAAACATCTCGCGCTTTTTGAGGTGAGTGAATGTCACCGTTGGCCACCACAGGGATTTGCACCGCTGCTTTGACTGCAGCAATGGTGTCGTATTCGGCTTCGCCTTTGTAGCCTTGTTCACGTGTGCGACCATGTACGGCCAACATCTGTACCCCAGCTTGTTCAAAGGTGCGTGCCAAAGCCACTGCGTTTTTGTGCGCTTGGCACCAACCTGTACGCATTTTCAAGGTCACCGGAACCTGGCGTGGTGCACAGGCGTTGACCACCGCTTCAACAATTTGCAAGGCCAATGCTTCGTCTTGCATCAAAGCCGAACCAGTCCATTTGTTGCAAACTTTTTTGGCAGGGCAGCCCATGTTGATGTCGATGATTTGTGCGCCGTTATCGATGTTGTACAGCGCAGCATCCGCCATCATGGCTGCATCCGTGCCCGCTATCTGCACGGCTATGGGTGCAGACTCCCCCGTGTGATCCGCGCGGCGCGATGTTTTCAGGGTATGCCACAAATCACGGCGTGAAGTGACCATCTCGCTCACCGCATAACCCGCCCCCAACTTTTTGCACAAAGTGCGAAAAGGTCTGTCGGTCACGCCCGCCATGGGGGCAACAAACAAATTGTTGGGAAGTTGGAATTGACCAATCTGCATGGCTGTGTGAGGTGCGGTTGTCAGAGTTGAGCGATTTGTGCTGCTTAAAAAAGAAGCACAATTGTAGCGCTTCAAGCCACCAATCAAGCAAGCCAATCAAACACCTATACTCTTTGATTATGGAAATTTGGTTAGAACAATTGCTGAGCTATTTGGCATTGCCAAAATTTGGCTTAAGCACGGTATTTGTTGTCTCATTCATCAGCGCCACTTTGTTACCACTGGGCTCTGAACCGGCGGTATTTGGCCTGATTAAACTCAACCCCGATTTATTTTGGCCCACCATTTTTGTCGCCACTGCTGGCAATACTTTGGGGGGCATGGTGGATTGGTGGATGGGCTACGGTGCGCACATGGTCAGGGACAAATACCAGCATTCAACGGTTCATGTCAAAGCGCTGGATTGGTTAGAGCGCATTGGTCCGAAAGCGTGTTTGCTGTCATTTTTACCGCTGGTGGGCGACCCTTTGTGTGCCGTAGCGGGCTGGCTCAAACTCCCCTTTTGGCAATGCGCTGTCTACATGGCCATAGGTAAATTCTTGCGCTATCTGGTGATGACAGCGGTGCTGCTAGGGCTTTTCCCAGCAAAATTTGCAGGCTTTGGTTTGTAGACGTGGTACCTAGAATGCTATATATTTAATAGCACTCTAGGCAATCAATACGCCGGCTAGAGGCCAATTTCTTATATAAAATGGCAGATTTAAGCCGCTTTTGGCGCTTCCACCGGGTTGCGCAGGCGGATGTGGAGTTCTTTGAGTTGCTTTTCGTCTACCAAGGAAGGTGCGTCGGTCAGCAGACATTGGGCGCGTTGGGTTTTGGGGAATGCGATCACGTCGCGAATCGATTCTGCGCCTGTCATCAAAGTGACGATGCGATCTAAACCGAAGGCCAAGCCACCATGTGGGGGGGCGCCGTATTGCAATGCATCCAACAAGAAACCGAATTTGATCTGTGCTTCTTCGGGGGTGATTTTCAATGCATCAAATACTTTTTGTTGCACGTCC
Source organism: uncultured Polaromonas sp. (assembly GCA_937863225.1). GTDB lineage: Bacteria > Pseudomonadota > Gammaproteobacteria > Burkholderiales > Burkholderiaceae_C > Aalborgiella. The sequence goes on along the minus strand of CALMEI010000040.1, from coordinate 209,473 downwards.
GCGCGGTGAATACGCACTGAGCCGCCGCCCATTTCCCAGCCGTTCAAGACCATGTCATAGCCTTTGGAGATGCATTTCTCAGGCGCTGATACCATCCAGTCTTCATGCCCGTCTTTGGGTGCTGTGAAAGGGTGGTGCGTGGCGGTGTAGCGCTGGGCTTCGTCGTCGTATTCAAACATCGGGAAGTCCACCACCCACATGGGACGCCATGCGTTTTCAAACAGGCCGTTGTTTTTACCAAATTCGCTGTGGCCAATTTTGAGACGCAAGGCACCAATGGCGTCGTTCACGATCTTGGCTTTGTCGGCACCAAAGAAAATCAAATCGCCATCTTTTGCACCTGTGCGTTTCAGCACTTCGGTGATGGCGGCATCATGGATGTTTTTAACGATAGGGCTTTGCAAGCCATCGCGGCCTTTCGCGAGTTCGTTGACTTTGATGTAGGCCAATCCTTTGGCGCCATAGATTTTGACAAACTCGGTGTAACCATCAATTTCGCCACGGCTCATGCCTCCTGATTCGCGTGCTGCACCGGGTATACACAACGCAACCACACGACCGCCTTTCATGTTGGCGGCGCCAGAGAAGACTTTGAAGTCCACGTCGGTCATCACATCCGTCACTTCAGTGAATTGCAGCTTCACGCGCAAATCAGGTTTGTCAGAGCCGTAAATGTGCATGGCATCGGCATAGGTCATGACAGGGAATTCGCCCAAGTCAACGTTGATGGTGTTCTTGAACACACGTTTGATCATGTCTTGGAAAATGTCGCGAATTTCTTGTTCGTCTAAAAATGATGTTTCGATATCGATCTGTGTAAATTCCGGCTGGCGGTCGGCGCGCAAATCTTCATCGCGGAAACACTTGACGATTTGGTAGTAGCGGTCGTAGCCTGCCACCATCAACAATTGCTTGAAGAGCTGAGGCGATTGTGGCAACGCAAAAAAGTGTCCATCGTGCACACGGCTGGGTACCAAGTAATCGCGTGCGCCTTCAGGGGTGCTCTTGGTGAGCATCGGCGTTTCAATGTCGATGAATCCGTTTTCATCTAAAAATTTGCGCACTTCCATGCTGACTTTGTAGCGCAGCATGAGGTTGTTCTGCATGTAAGGGCGGCGCAGATCCAGTACGCGGTGCGTCAGGCGGGTGGTTTCTGACAAATTGTCATCATCCAATTGGAAGGGTGGTGTCACAGAAGCGTTGAGCACCACCAATTCATGGCACAAAATTTCAATTTTGCCGCTTTTTAGATTGTCATTGACGGTGCCTTCAGGGCGCGCACGCACCAAGCCTTTGATTTGGATGCAAAACTCGTTCCGCAGACCTTCGGCCAACTTGAACATGTCAGCACGGTCTGGGTCGCACACCACTTGTACATAGCCTTCGCGGTCGCGCAGGTCAACAAATATCACGCCGCCGTGGTCGCGTCTCCTGTTGACCCAGCCACATAAAGTCACGGTTTGTCCCAATAAAGCTTCGGTCACCAGACCGCAATAAGTTGATCGCATTGCCATTTTGAATTACTCAGGTTGAATACTTTAGATAAATAATTGAAGTGAATAGATGGAGGTGATGTGGCTAGTTCTGCCCCAGTTTTTTCTCAGCCTTTATGGCCATGATTTTGGGTGAAACAACGCCCATTGACACAATGTATTTCAGCGCTTCGTCCACGCTCATGTCCAGTTCGATACAGTCGCTCATTTTCAGCAAAACAAAATAGCCACCGGTTGGATTGGGTGTAGTGGGCACATAAATGCTCACAAAATCGTCTTTGAGGTGCGTTAAAAGTTCGCCGTTGGGTTTGCCAGTTACAAAAGCGATCGTCCACACATCGGTTCTGGGCCATTGAATCAATACCGCTTTGCGAAAAGCATTGCCATTCTCTGAAAACAAGGTATCGGATACTTGTTTAACGCTGGAGTAAATAGAGCGAACCACGGGTATGCGGTGTAAGACAGTATCGCCCCAAACAACGACTTTTTTCCCAAAGAAATTACTGGCTGCAGCGCCCACAATCAGTAAACTGATAACCGCCAATATCAGTCCAAAGCCAGGTATGTGGAATCCCAATAACTTATCTGGGTGCCACGCTGCAGGTAGGATGAGCAGTGTTTTATCCAGTGTGCTGAGCATCCACTCGATCAGCCAAATGGTGATAGCGACGGGCACAATCACCAGCAAACCGGCAAACATCCATTTGCGCAGGGATGACAGCATCAAGCGCTTTCTGAAGAAGGTGCAGCAGGGCAGCTGGCACAAGCTGCTGCTGGCGTTTCAGAGCCAGAGGAACCAGGGGCGCAACTGCTGGTACTGGGGCTACCTTTGAAATCGGTGGCGTACCAACCCGTGCCTTTCAGTTGAAATCCTGAAGCAGTGAGTTGTTTTTTAAACGTGGCTTGACCACAGGCTGGACAATCTGTTAACAATGGGTCAGACATTTTTTGCAAAACATCTTTGGCATGGCCACAGGCATCGCATTTGTAGGCGTAAATTGGCATAAAACTGAGCGAAATATCGCGATAAATGGTGCAAAAAGGACTCGACTAGCCCATATTGAGCAAAGCATAGGATTATAAGTGCTAGCCCAAACGTGTGCTCTTTATTGCGGTGTCTGGGCAGAAGGGCTGCCCGTATAGTGGTGAACATGGCCTTTTTTATCGGCAATGGCTTGCGGAAGCAAGGAGCCAACAAACATGCCCAACAATGCGGCCAATAAACCTGCGAGCTGACCAGGAAACACAGCAGACAAGGTGCTCATGCTCAAGAAGGCCAACCATGTACCCACACCCAATATGATGGACAACACCGCGCCTTGGGTTGTGGCACGTTTCCAATACAAGCCAAAAACCAAAGGAACAAATGCGCCAACCAAGGTGATTTGGTAGGCACCAGAGACCAAATCATAGATCGAAGTGCCTTGCATCGAAAGTGCATATGTCAAAACTAAGCCAGTGAAAACCAAGACCGACCAACGCATGGCTTTGAGGGTGGCCGCATCGCTCATACCTGGTTTGATGTTGCGCAATATATTTTCAACAAACGTGGTACTTGGGGCGAGCAAGGTGGCCGAAGCGGTCGACATGATGGCAGATAACAATGCACCGAAAAAGGTGATTTGCAACATCAATGGCATCTTCTCCATGACCAATGTCGGCAAAACCTTTTGCGGGTCGTCTTTGAGAAGCGCATTGGTGGTTTCCGGCATGATGAGTACCGCTGCCATCACCACAAACATGGGAACGAGTGCAAACAAAAAATACAAAATGCCACCAATCACTGGGCCACGTACAGCCGTTTTGGCGTCCTTCGAGGGCATCACACGCGCAAACACATCTTGTTGGGGAATGGACCCCAACATCATGGTGACTGCAGCCGCAATAAAAGGAATCCAGTCGCCGATGCCACCCGTTGGGAAGAGTTGCAAGCTTCCTTTCTCTTCAGCCAACGCCATGACTTTACCCGCTCCACCAGCCAGATCAGATGCGAACCAAGCAATGGCGAGGAGCCCCAACGCAATCACAATCATTTGAATGAAGTCTGTCATGGCCACGGACCACATGCCTCCATACAAGGTGTAAACCAACACAATGGCAGTACCCAGAACCATACCTGCGGAGGTTGAAATCTGCCCTTGTGTCAGCAGGTTGAATACCAAACCCAATGCGGTAATTTGCGCCGCTACCCATCCTAAATAGCTGACCATGATGATGATTGAGCATGTGATCTCAATCACTTTGCCATAACGTTGACGGTAATAGTCGCCAATCGTGATGAGATTTTTTTGGTACAACTTGTATGCAAAAAACAAACCGACCAAAATCAAGCACATGGATGCCCCAACTGGGTCTTCAACAACGGAGCCAAGACCACCTTGCACAAAACGCGCTGACACACCCAACACAGTTTCAGAGCCAAACCACGTGGCAAACGTCATGGCTATCACAACTGCCAGTGGCATACTTCGTCCCGCTACGGCGTAATCGGCTGTATTTTTAACTCTTTTAGCGGCATACAAACCGATTCCGATGGAGATGACCAAATATACGGCGATGAATGTCAAAAGCATATCTAAGCTATCCTTCAATGATCCATGTCTATAAACGAATTCGATAAATAATTTGCATCACAATTAAGCCCAAAACAAAACCAACTCCACTGTAAATGATGGCTTGCAATAATTTGTTGGTACGCTTTTGAGAGGCCAGTAAATCCATCAAAATTTGTTTGTCGTGTGACGTATCTTCAGTTCGCTGTTTCAAAAAGTCTGCCAACAGCAGTGGCAAGTCTGGCAGTAATTTAGCATAACGTGGCGCTTGGGCTTTGAGCTCGGCAAGCAACTTTTGTGGTCCCAATTGGTCCATCATCCAGTTTTCTAAAAACGGTTTGGCCGTGCTCCATAAATCCAAATCGGGATCCAAGTCGCGTCCCAAACCCTCGATATTGAGGAGTGTTTTTTGCAATAATACCAATTGGGGTTGAATTTCAACATGGAAACGGCGTGATGTTTGAAACAAACGCATCAATACCATTCCCAATGATATTTCCTTCAAAGGCCGGTCAAAATAGGGCTCACAAACTGCGCGGATAGCAGATTCCAGCTCATCCACGCGCGTGGTTTTGGGTACCCATCCAGACTCTATGTGCAGCTCTGCTACCCTTTTGTAATCGCGCCTGAAAAACGCTGTGAAGTTTTGTGCCAAGTATTCTTTATCGACATTGGTCAAGCTGCCAATGATGCCGAAGTCCAACAGGATGTAGCGACCAAATGTGGCAGGTTCCAAGCTGACTTGGATATTGCCGGGGTGCATATCGGCATGAAAAAATCCATCCCTAAAAACCTGTGTAAAGAATATGGTGACGCCATCGCGCGCCAGTTTCTTGAAGTCAACACCAGCTTCGCGTAACACGTTGGTTTGGTTAATGGGAACACCTTTCATGCGTTCCATCACGAGCACTTCGGGACGGCAAAAATCCCAATACATTTCCGGTATCAAAACCAAATCGCTGCCATTGCTGTGTGCTTGCATGTTGCGTTTGAGTTGTGCTGCGCTTGAGGCCTCACGAATGAGATCAAGTTCGTCATGCAAATGTCGATCAAACTCCGCCACGACTTCGCGCGGTTTCAAACGTTTACCGTCCGTGCTCAACGTTTCCACCCAGCCTGCCATCATGTGCATCAGGCTCAAGTCTTTTTCGATGACAGGCAGCATGTCTGGTCGCAAAACCTTGACCGCTACTTCGCGAAGCACATCTTTTCTGTCGCGTACGGTTGCAAAATGCACTTGAGCAACGGATGCGCTGGCGATAGGTTTTTCATCAAAATTGATGAATATTTCCGACAATGGTTTGCGGAATGCCTTCTCTATATTGGCAATGGCGATGGCTGTATCGAACGGTGGCACACGGTCTTGCAATTTAGCCAATTCATCGGCGATGTCCAGCGGCATCAAATCGCGCCTGGTTGAGAGTACCTGACCAAATTTGACGAATATGGGACCTAAACGTTCGAGTGCTTGGCGTAGACGCTGCCCTCGTGGCGCAGATAAATTACGACCCAGTGAAAGAAGTCTTGTGAGCACATTGAGCCATGGCTTTTTGAAGCTCGACAGCACCATTTCATCGAGACCGTATCGGAACACGATCCAAACAATGAAAACGCCGCGCGTCAAACGTCTCATGCTGTTTTGCCGTTCTTGGTGTTCGTTGAGTCGGGCATTTTAGTCACGACAAAGCTTCTTAAAACGCTACCAACTTGTGTAACCAAGCTCACAAATGCATGGGCAGGCGCATCGCCCACGATGCGAGCAATATCTTCTTCAATGTCCCAACGAACATTCTCACCTAACCAATTGATAACCGCAGCGAGTTCAACGTCACCATCGATGCTCAAAGCAGGTTTATTGCCAGCCAGCAAATCTTGAACTATGCGTTTTCCCGATTCATCGGTGAGACGCAGGTTCAGATCTGCTTTGGCATTCGTACTGGCGCGGTCGAGTAAACCAGCCGGCGTGGCAACCAAACCCAACGAATAATGTCGCCAATGCGCACGAATAACTTGCCCTTGCACTCTGACCAAACGCGCCATGGCTTCAGGCTCTTGCATCAACACATGGTTGAGTAACAAAACCAGACGCTGATGCAATTCATCGACGACCCATGATGGGGGTTGTATTTTTCCTGCCAGCTTGGTAAAGCTGTTTGCCAGGTTGTTGAGAAAAGAAAAAGGGGACGATGTTTCCATAGTCCCCAATTATTCACGACTTTGGACCTTTTTTAATTTCAGATTATTGATTTCCTGAAATCAAATGTCCCATTCGGTTCCGTGTGTGACCGTTTATTGCATTGCTTGTACACCGGCAACGAGCCATCCGCCACCTGACTTGGCTTTGGTCATGTTCCAAACTTCACGGAAAGGTGCTGGACTTACCGCGCCATCTTCACGAATCATGCCAGAAAACTCAACGCTGGCCATGTATTCGCTGGCTGTGTCTTCGATACCCAAAAGCTGAGCATCCAACATCACCACATCTGTTTTTTCAGTGCTATTTGACGTGCCACGATCGGCTAAATGGGATTTGATTTCATCGGGCATTTCATCCGTCGTCATGCCGCGTAAAGTGGCCATGTCGGACTTGTCCCAGGCATCTTGCAAGGTTACAAAGTTGCGTTTGGCTGCAGTTAGGAAGCCAGTCGTATCAAAATCAGCAGGAATCCCCCAGGTTTGTGATCCAGATAGTGCTGACGCGCCAGCGCCCGTCGACGACAATCCAGAACCAATCATCGATTTGCCAGAGTCAAAACTCGTGGTGTTGCCTTCCCAGGGGCGTGCCGAGGCATCATTGCCAACATTGCTGGGGCTGTATTGACGTGCGGTGACGGCTTCGCTGGCTTTCACGCTGCCAGGCCCTGCCCCTTGGTAAGCATATCCATTGCCAGACGCTGCATTTTTGTTAGCACGTGATCGCATGAACATGCTGAACAACAGCATGGCGCCCATGGCGAGTAAAGCAATCATCAAAATATTGCCAAACGCACCACCCAAGCCCAAAGAATTTGCCAGCCAAGCCAATCCAAGCCCCGCTGCCAGTCCGCCAAGCATGGCGCCCCAAGGCTTTTTAGGTGCGGCAGGCGGGGTGGCCGCAGCGGGTGAGGCTGGTTTTGCCGCAGAACTGGAAGCGCTTTGTGCAGGCGCTGCAGGCGGTGTTGCCTGCCGCTGTGTCACATTGCTAGATTGCTTGCCAAAAGAACCACCTCCGCCTAAGCGACGCGCAGCCTCCGCATTCAAACCTGAAAAAGCCAATGCAATTACCAAAACAGCAGACCACAGTTTCATAGAAACTCCAAAGTTAAAAAAAGATTGGATCAAAGACCCCAAACGACACCGACTGAATATAGGGCTTCTTACTGGGTATTTCAAGAGAACCCATCATAGACACATGGCAAATATGGTTTTTTAATATTTTAAAAGTAAAAAAACAACAATGGCTGTCAAAGATCAGATGCAAGTCAGTGTTGATGCAATAGAGCGGCTTTTGTTTTGCTGCTTTCGAGTTGTGCCAGCCACCATAAGAGCGCACGACCTTGCTTCACATTGGGGGCCGCCCGCCATGAATAGCCTACGCGCACCACGCGCTCAGGTCTGGCCACTTTTTTCTGAACCAAGCGACCCGTTTCAATGTAGGGCCTGGCCATGCTTTCAGGTAAAAATCCGCCACCCAAACCACGCAATTGAGCGTCTAGTTTTGCGTTCATTGAAGCCACAGTGAACACGTCTTGACCACCCAATATGCCAAAGCTGAGTCCAGCTCCGCGCTGTACAGAGTCTGCGACCGCTACCACTTTGCTTTGCAATAATGTGGCATCGCTCAAGGGTTCTTTTGCGTTGGCCAGTGGGTGATGTGGCGCGATGGCGTAAACAAAGCGTTGCGAGTCCAAAGGCTTGAACAGTATGCCTGGTGTCGCAGCAGCCTCTGCGGCCACACCCAAGGCCAAATCGGCTTGTCCATTTGTCAATGCAGCCAAAGTCCCTGACAAAGCTTCATCGCGAATTTTGATGCGTGTTGGTGGGGCTTCGCCATTGAATTGCGCAAAGAAACCTTCACACAATTCCATGACCGTGGCTTGTGAAATGATGCTGTCCACCGCGATGGTCAACAGGGGTTCCCAGCCCGTGGCGACGCGTTTGACACGGTGTGCAATGGCATCTAAATCTGCCAATATTCTGGCGCCTTCGCGCAGCAATTCTTGTCCAGCCACTGTGAGCTTGGCATTGCGCGAGCTGCGGTCAAACAGCAAAACATCCAATGCATCCTCAATTTGTCTCACCCTGTAAGTCAAGGCACTGGGTACTAAATGGTGTTGTCGCGCTGCCGCGGCAAAGCTGCCAGTTTCTGCAATCAATTGCAGCATTTCTAAAGATTCGGGTGTCAGTACATCGCGAGGATTTTGCATTGGTTGTTATATTTAATTCAAATGGATTGAATGATGCCATCAAAATACAAATACTGCAATGTGGGGAATCCACGATAAAGTCAATACCAGTGCTGTACGGCAAACAAATTGGGGAAAATTGATTCAAGAATTTCAATGGGAGAACACAAATGATCACGATGAGAAAATCACAAGAGCGCGGTTATGCTGACCATGGTTGGTTAAAAAGCTATCACTCATTTTCATTTGCTGGCTATTACGACCCGGAACACATGGGTTTTGGCAATTTGCGTGTCATCAACGAAGACCGCATTGCGCCCGGCATGGGTTTTGGCACCCACGGCCACAGTGATATGGAAATTATCAGCTACGTGCTCAGTGGCAATTTGGCGCATAAAGACAGCATGGGCAATGTCAAAGGGATACCACCGGGTGATGTGCAGCGCATGAGCGCTGGCTCAGGCGTGCAACACAGTGAATTTAACCATGCAAAAGATGAAGAGACACATTTTTTACAAATTTGGATAGAGCCAAATACCAGCGGTATTGCACCCAGTTATGAGCAAAAAACATTTTCAAAAGCAGATAAGCAAGGCAAGCTGAAACTGGTAGCCTCGCCCACGGGCGCCGATGGCTCAGTCAAGATTCACGCGAGTGCAGACGTGTATGCAGGTTTATTCGATACAGGCGAGACTGCTCAATTGTCACTTGCGGCGAATCACAAAAGTTATGTACACCTCGTGCGAGGTGAGTTGAAGGTCAACGGAATTGCGCTTAAAGCGGGTGATGCAGCCAAGTTAGTCAACGAGCAAGCTGTGAATATCACTGATGCAGTTGATGCCGAGGTGCTGGTGTTCGTTTTGAGCTAATAATTTCAATCAGCACTTGATACCGACATGCAAGGCGACAACGCCACCTGTCATATTGTGGATATCGACATGGCCAAAGCCTGCCGTTTTCATGATGGTTTTTAATTCTTCTTGGCTGGGGTGCATGCGAATAGATTCAGCCAAATAGCGGTAACTGGCATCGTCGCCAGCAACAAATTTACCCAATTGCGGCAAAATTTTGAACGAGTACCAATCGTAAATTTTGGTGAGCGGCTTGGCGACTTTGGAAAACTCAAGCACCAAAAGTTTGCCATTGGGCTTGAGTACCCGGTTCATCTCTTTCAAAGCAATGTCTTTGTGCGTCATGTTGCGCAGCCCAAATGCCACTGTCACCACATCAAAGTGGTTGTTGGGAAAGGGTAGTTTTTCTGCATCACAAACAAAAGTTGGCAATACCACACCCGCATTGATCAATCGATTGCGGCCTTCGCGCAACATCGCTTCGTTGATGTCAGTGTGCACCACACGCCCAGTTTTACCCACTTTTTTGGCAAATGCCAAAGCCAAATCTCCCGTGCCGCCCGCAATGTCCAAAACTTGTGAGCCTTCTTGGGCATTGGCCACCATCACGGTATAGGCTTTCCAAGCACGGTGCAAGCCCATGGACATCAAATCGTTCATGATGTCGTATTTGGGCGCGACTGAATCAAACACACCACGAACGTGGCTGGCTTTGTCTTGTTCGTTGACGGTTTTGTAACCGAAGTGGGTTTGAGTCATGGTATCCGGATGTGGCAATGGAAAATTGGGTTGATTCAAGTGTTGTGCAACTGATATCAAGCATTCGGTGGTGTTGTGCCCAATGCTTTGACCAACTCGCCGTTTTCGTACATTTCCATCATGATGTCAGAGCCACCGATGAATTCGCCTTTAACGTAGAGTTGTGGAATGGTTGGCCAATTGCTGTAGGTTTTAATGCCTTGGCGCACAGCATCATCTTCTAAAACATTGACAGTTTGAATGCTCTTGGTGTCCACACCACAGGCTTTCAAAATTTGAATGGCACGACCAGAGAAGCCGCATTGTGGAAAGCTGGCGTTGCCTTTCATAAAAAGCACAACGTCATTCGATTTAACCAATTGGTCGATGCGGGTTTGGGTGTCTGACATAGCGAAAATCTCCAAAAATGAAAAAAATAGACAGGGTGATTATCCTCGTAATCAATATCCTAATTTTAATGTCCTTACTCTGAAGCTAACCATTGACCGCCAGAACATCTTTCAATACCCGCCAAATCCAACTTGCTGTGGACCTGCGAAAATCCCTGAAGCATCAATAACTCTCGCACCCTGGCTGCTTGGTCATAACCATGTTCAAACAGCAGCCAAGCCCCTGAGTTTAAAAAAGTGGGCGCATCCTGAATGATGAGCCGAATGTCTTGCAGCCCGTCTTTGCCCGAAGTCAATGCCTGTTGGGGTTCATGTTTCAAAGCGTCCATGTGCGGGTCACCAAGGGCGATATAGGGCGGGTTGCTCACAATTAAATCAAATCGAGCTTGGCCATGTGGCGTTTTCAGCGCGTCGAACCATGCGCTTCGCACAAATTCGACTTTCAAACCCAAGCGATTGGCATTACCCTGCGCTACTGTCAAAGCCTCTGCACTGTAGTCTACAGCGGTGATTTCCCAGTCAGGGCGGACATGTTTGAGTGCCAAGGCAATCGCGCCACTGCCCGTGCCCAAGTCCAAAACAGTCCGAATTGCTGGTAGGCTTAGCGCCCATTCGACCAAGGTTTCAGTGTCTGGCCTTGGCACCAGCACGCGATTGTCCACCTGTAAATCCATGCCAAAAAACGACTTACTCCCCACAATGTAGGCCACTGGCTCGCCCGCGAGTCGGCGTTGGCAATAGGTGCTAAAACGTGTTTGCACATCCGCGCCCAACACCACATCATCATGCGCCAGCAACCAAGTGCGATCAGATTGTCTTTTGCCCGCCGCATGCAACAACAGCCAATGCGCATCCACACGTTCCAACCCCAAAGTCTCGGCCTGCTGCAATAGTTGCTGTATGTTTGGAGTGGACATCTATCAATAAAGAAACAAACAATAAGGAAACTTATGCTATAAATAATATAGCATTATAGGCAATAAATACGCCGTCTACAGGCAAATTTCATATAAAATAACCCGCAGCGTGCTTATGTTGATGTGCGTCAGCAATTGACAGCTGGGGCTATTGTTTATCAGACCACTGCACACCACCGGTGGCCCAATTGGTGCGAGGAATGTCAAACAGCATCACATCCACCACCTCGGGCTTGGATCCCAATGCTTCAACGACGGCTTGCGTCAGGGCTTTGACCAATGCTGTTTTTTGTTCGGGCGTACGGCCTTCTAACATTTCTACGCGAATGAGTGGCATGGTGATTTCCTTTTGAAAAATGTGTCTTGCAACAATGCAGATGATATGCACATAATACATCTTGCAAACGCCAGCAATTCTAATTAAAGGAGACAGTCATGCTGAACGAAACATCGACGAGTACGCGCCCAGACAATCAATTGAACGATGCACATGCGATATTGAATTCCAATGGTGAACAACATCAGGCGTCTCGGCGTACCGCTTTAAAAGTGGCATTGGGAGTTGGCTACACTGCAGCAGCAGGTGACATCATGGCCCAAACCGCGATTAAAACGTCTTCCGATGGCCTCAAAACAGGTGAAATCACTGTCGAAGTGAATGGCTTCAAGGTTCCAGCTTACATGGCGGCACCAGCGGGCAAAACCAATCTGCCAGTGATTTTGGTGATTCAAGAAATTTTTGGTGTGCACGAATACATTGCTGATACAGCACGCCGCTTTGCCAAAATGGGTTATTTGGCAATTGCCCCTGAACTCTTTGCGCGACAAGGTGACCCGACGGCTTACGGCGCGATGGCCGATTTGATCAGAGAAATCGTCAGCAAAGTACCTGATGCGCAAGTGATGGCCGATTTAGATGGCATGGTGAAATGGGCAGCTGCCAATGGCGGTGATATAAATAAAGTGGCGATTACGGGTTTCTGTTGGGGTGGACGTATCGCTTGGCTGTTTGCCGCGCACAGCAAAGCCATAAAGGCCGCCGTGGCGTGGTATGGCCGCTTAGAAGGTGCACCAAATCCCTTAACGCCAAGCAATCCGATAGATTTGGTTGCCAATATCAACGGACCCGTGTTGGGGCTTTATGGCGGTGCCGACACAGGCATACCTGTGGCTTCGGTCGACAAAATGAAAGCTGCTTTGGCCAATGGTAGCGCTGCAGCTAAAAAATCAGAGTTCGTGGTCTATGAAGGTGCGCCTCACGCATTCCATGCCGACTACCGCCCAAGTTTTCGCAAAGAACCCGCTGAAGACGGCTTTAAACGCTGCTTGGCATGGCTTAAAGCCAATGGAGTAGCTTGATTGCACATTGAGCCGGTACAACGCGTTGATACGATTGCCAGCGCCGAATTTATAGCGCAATACAAAGACAGTCAAACGCCATTGATCATTTCACAGCTGTCCAAAGCGTGGCCAGCTTGTGAAAAGTGGAGCTTTGACTATCTGAGTCAAACTTTTGGCGACAACATCGTGCCGCTGTATGGTTGCGAAGAAGCCAAAGGCCACCGGCATCAGCACGCGCACATCGCGGAAATGCGCTTTGGAGATTACATTCAAGAACTCAAGAAAGGTAACAACACCTTGCGCATGTTTTTTTACAATATTTTGCAACAAGCGCCTGCTTTATTGAAGGATTTTTCATACCCAAATATTGGGCTGAAATTGTTCAAAAAATTACCGGTGCTTTTTTTTGGCGGCAAAGGCACCAAAGTACAGCTGCATTTTGATATTGATTGGGCTGATTTGTTGCTGTGCCATTTTGGTGGGCAAAAGCGGGTGTATTTGTTTGCTTACGATCAAAGCAAATACATGTACCACGTGCCATTTTCATTCAGTGGTTTAAGCGATATTGACATAGAGAAACCTGACTACCAACGCTTTCCGGCTTTGCAAAACGCACGAGGCAGTTTGGCAGTACTTCAACATGGCGATGTTTTGTATATTCCACCCGGCTATTGGCATTACATCATTTACGACGATGCATCGTTTTCAATGACTTTACGCGCATTGCCTCGCAAGTTGAGTCACATATGGCAAATGGTTTACAACATCATCTGTGTGCGCACGGCAGATGGTTTGATGCGTCGTTGGGTGGGCCAGCCGTGGAATGAACGCAATCGGCAACGTGCACTTGAACGAAGCAATGCGTTTGCCAAAATTTGAACCGGCTTAATTTGCAGCCGCTTCCAATTCCGCCATTTGTTCAGCCTTGCGAGCCAGGAGCAATCCTTCTATGACCTCGTCAAGTTCACCCATCATGACGAAAGACAGTTTGTAAAGGGTCAGGTTGATGCGGTGCTCAGTGAGGCGGCCTTGCGGGAAGTTGTAAGTGCGAATGCGATCGCTGCGGTCACCACTGCCGACCAAACCTTTGCGTGTGGCGGCTTCTTTGGCGTGGCGTTCAGAGCGGTCTTTGTCGTTAATGCGTGCCTGCAACACGCGCAGGGCTTGTGCCTTGTTGCTGTGCTGGCTGCGCCCTTCTTGGCACTCGGCGACGATGCCGGTGGGCAAGTGGGTGACACGCACGGCGGAATCGGTTTTGTTAATGTGCTGACCACCCGCACCGCTGGCACGGTAGGTGTCAATGCGCAGGTCAGCCGGGTTGAGGGTGATTTCTACCGCTTCATCCGGTTCAGCCATCACTGCCACCGTACAGGCACTGGTGTGAATGCGACCCTGGGTTTCGGTATCGGGCACACGTTGTACCCGATGACCACCTGATTCAAACTTCCCCATGCCGTAGGCTCCGGTCAGAACGCCGCCGTGGTTGGTGGTCCCAGACATCTTCAGCACCACTTCTTTGTAACCACCCACTTCGCCAGGTGATTCGCTCATGATCTCAACTTTAAAACCAATACGCTCACCGTATTTGATGTACATGCGCATCAAATCACCGGCAAACAAGGCCGATTCATCGCCACCCGTACCGGCACGAATCTCCACAAACGCATTGCGCTCATCGTCAGGGTCTTTGGGTAACAGCAATCGTTGCAATTCGTCTTCCAAACGTTCCAAATCAGCCTGTGCATCTTTGATCTCCTCTTTGGCCATCTCGTGCATGTCACGCATGGCGTTGTCGTTGAGCATCTCTTGTGCTTCAGCAAAATCTTTTTCGCGCTTGAGAAACAAGGCAAACTCAGAGGCGACCAGGCTAACCTCAGCATGCTCCTTATTCAGTGCTAAATATTTCTTCATGTCGTTGGTGATGCCTTCTTGTTGCAAGAAGAAATTAAGTTCACCTAAGCGGATGGGGTAGCGTTCGAGTTGTTGTCTTAAAAAAGGCTTCATGGATTTAATTTTTTTGAAAGGATTCTGTCATTCCAGCGCAGCTGGGAATCTATGACCCCTTGTGGATTCCCGCCTGCGCGGGAATGACGGTCAAGTGAGAAGGTTGAAAACGATCGAGCGCAGCTAACGCTCTTTACGCAAAAATAGTTTTTGTATCACTTGCGCGGTATGTTCGCGACTGACGGAATCACCGGCGTGCAATTCGGCAAAAGTGCCATGCAACATTTTTTGGGTGATACCTTTGGACAATGCCTCCAGCACTTCATCGATAGAAGCGCCCTTGGCCAGCAATTTGCGCGCACGCGACAGTTCGTGCTCACGCCAGTTGTCCGTTTGTGCATTGATTTGTTGAATCAGCGACACGCTGCCATTGTTGGGGTTGCGTTGGTCTAACCAATGCATGAAACTTTGCACACCCGCATCAATGATGGTTTCAGCTTCGGCAACGGCCGCTTGTCGATTGGCTTGTCCCGTTTGCACCACACTGGCCAAGTCGTCCACCGTGTACAAATACACATCGGGCAATGCTTTCACTTCAATTTCAATATCGCGTGGCACGGCCAAATCCACCATGAACATGGGTCGGTGCTTGCGTTGTTTCAATGCGCGTTCAACAGCGCCCAATCCGATGATGGGTAAGGTGCTGGCAGTGCAGCTCACCACTGCGTCAAATTCATGCAGACGATTCGGCAAATCGGCCAATCGAATGGACTCAGCACCAAATCGGCTGGCCAATTTTTCGCCACGTTCCAAGGTTCGGTTGGCGATGGCCATGTATTTCGGTTGTTTGGCAGCGAAATGGGTGGCGCACAGCTCTATCATTTCGCCAGCGCCTACAAACAGCACTTTGGTGTCTTTGATATCTTCAAACAATTGCCCAGCCAAACGCACAGCAGCGGCAGCCATGCTGATAGAGTGGGCACCTATCTCAGTGGTGCTGCGCACTTCTTTGGCGACTGAAAAACTGCGTTGAAAAAGTTGGTTGAGGGTGGCACCTAATGCGCCTGCCTCGCTGGCCATGCGCACGGCGTCTTTCATTTGCCCCAATATTTGTGGTTCGCCCAACACCATGCTGTCCAGTCCGCTGGCCACACGAAAAGCGTGGCGGGCTGCCAAATTGTTTTGCAATGTATAGGAGTGCGCGCTCAAATCGGCGGTGGAGACACCGCCCAATTTGGCCATCCATTGCAAAGTGGGTTGCACAAAAGTATCGGCGCTGCTTGGATGCGCATGCGCATCGTGCGCTAGATAAATCTCAGTGCGATTGCAGGTGGAAATGAGTGCGGCTTCCAGGGGCGCTGTGGCTGAATGGGGCGCCAAAATGTTGCCCAAATCTGTGCGCATGGTATGCAGGGTGGGTGCAATTTGGTCCATGGCAAAGGCAAACCGCCCGCGCAAATCGAGCGGTGCAGTGGTGTGATTAATGCCCAATGTCCATACAGCCATCGGTCGATTATAAAATTAATCGCCAACAGATCAGATTTAGACACCTTAAAGTCATTTAGACTCCGCAGATGGGCTTTTTCCAATTCATTAACCACTTGATAAATTTCGTGTTGCCAGCTGCCTTCATGGGTGTCGTCTTCCCGTGGGTCTGTCGCACGATTTGGCCCAAACAAAAGCTGAGTCGCAGCCTAAAGTCACAAATGCTGATCACCAGCCTTACTGGCGTTGCTATTTTGTTTGCCGGTCTATTTATATTCAGCACCGATGGCAAGATGATGACGTACTTTGTCCTGGTCCTGTCGGCGGCACTGTACCAATGGTGGTGGCGTGGTGGTTGGCATGGCAAATAAACCCACCATCATCCAAGTGAAAGTCAAACCCAATGCGCGCAGCAGTGCATTGACGCAAGCGGATGATGGAACCTGGCTGGCGCACATTAAATCACTGCCAGTTGACGGCAAAGCCAACGCGGAGCTCATCACGTTGGTGGCCAAGCAATTTGCTTGCAGCAAAACAGCAGTCAGCCTCAAAACCGGCAGCACAGGCCGGCTGAAATTGGTGCAGATCTCCGAATCCTAGAACTGATCTCAATCTGGCTACATCGTCTATTATATTGATAAAATAGGCCTCAATGAGGCGTATTTGTTGCCAATAGTGCTATGTTATTTATAGCATCATGGTATTTTGATGGGCGAAAAAACATCTACCTTGTCTGTGATGATGCCGTCTATGCCCAAATCCAATAACCGTTTTGCAGTTGCATCGTCGTTCACGGTGTAGCTCAGGGTTTGAAATCCAGCACTTTTGGCTTGTGTCACAGATGATGCGTCCCACAGTTTGTGGTTGCAAATGATGGCGACGCAATCCAGCATCAGCGCAGTTTCCAGCCAGCCATTCCAAAGCGTGTCCAACAACAATGCACGGGGTAAATGTGGCGCAGTTAGCTTGGCACCCATCAGTGATTCGGGTCTGAACGAACTCAACAAAGGTGGTGTGGATGTGTCTTGCCACAGTGCAGCAGCTTGCTTGGCCACCACTTCGCCAGTGAGTTGCTCTAAACCGGGTGTGGGTTTGATTTCGATGTTCAAGAAAAAATCGTGCTGTAGACAATACTGTGCAATGATGGCAAAGCTTGGGATTGGCTCGCCTGAATGGGTGGCTGAATGCCAACTGCCCGCATCGAGTTTGGATAAACCCTCCCAATCGACGTCGCCAGCGGTCCCCGTGCCAGACGTGGTGCGTTCTAAGGTGCTGTCATGCAATAAAAAGGGCACGCCATCACGGCTGAGCTTCACATCGCATTCAAACATGGTGTAGCCATGGCTGGCGCCGAGCTTGAATGCAGCCAAAGTGTTTTCAGGGGCTAGTTTCCCGGCGCCTCGGTGTGCGATCCATTTTGGGTAAGGCCAGTGGTTTGAAAGTGTGGCTTGCATAGCTTGTTTTAAGATGTGCGATGATGGTTGCGATGAAAACACGGTCATTTATTTCACCCACTTTGCTGGCTTTGATTGCCATTGCATTGTGGGCAACTTTAGCATTGTTGGGATTGTCGCTCAAGCACATCCCGCCATTTTTGCTAACGGGCATCGCCTTGCTGATGGGTAGCATCCCTGCTTGGCCTTTTTACAAGGAATGGAAGGTCTCTTTCTTTGTGCTGGCTCTGGGCATTTATGGTTTGTTTGGTTTCCATTTTTTACTGTTCATTGCGCTGCGTCACGCGCCGCCTGTGGAAGCTAACTTGGTGAACTATTTATGGCCATTGGGCATTGTGGTGCTGTCGCCCTTGTTTTTACCCAACACCCGTTTGACAGGCACACACGTGCTGGCAGCTTGCATGGGGTTTTCTGGCGCGGTGATGGCGATCTTGGGCGAAGACTTGCTCAAGTTCGGATGGCATGGCATTGCTGCCAAAGGTTTCGCGTGGGGCTACCTGCCAGCGGCGGGATCGGCCTTTATTTGGGCCAGCTATTCGTTGCTGAGCAAACGATTGGCCAGTCAAGGGCGTGGATTCCCCACATCTGCAATCGGTTTGTTTGGTTTGGTCTCTGGCGTGTTGTCTTTGCTCTGCCATGCTGTGTTAGAACCACACACCAGCATCCCTCAAAGTGATTGGGCTTTGCTCGCAATGATGGGCTTGGGTCCACTGGGCTTGGCTTTTTACGTATGGGATGCCGCTTTGAAACGCGGTGACGCACGCCAAATTGGCATATTGAGTTACATCACACCGTTGGCTTCAACCGTCTTGTTGCTCGTTTTCACGGGACGTCACTTTGATTGGCACATTGCAGTCGCTATCGTTTTGATTTTAGGTGCCGCGATTTTGGGTAGCATCAAGAAAGTGTGATGCGACTGAAGACAGTAAAGACCCGCTAAGCGATGCGTTTGCCTGTCGCCGCATCAAAATGATGAATTTTGTCAGCACGTGGTGTGGCATACACCGTGTTGCCGATGGCAGTCGTGGCTTGGTTTTCATCGACACGGATGATGACGCGTTCAGCGCCATGCAAGCAGTACAGCAAGCGTTCAGCACCCAAGAGTTCGATGGCCTCCACTTGCAAGGCCCAACCTTGACCTGAATTTGCGATATCCAAATGCTCGGGGCGCACACCCAAAATCTGATCAGGTTTAACGCCAGGTGCGGCCTTGAGCAAATTCATAGGCGGTGAGCCCATGAAACTGGCGACAAAGGTGCTGGCAGGGCGGTTGTAAACTTCTTCAGGTGTGCCAAACTGTTCCATCACACCGGCGTTCATCACCATCATGCGCTGTGCCAGTGTCATGGCTTCGACTTGATCGTGCGTGACGAACAGCGACGTGATGCCCAATTCGCGGTGCAGTTTTTGTATTTCTAAACGGGTTTGTGCGCGCAATTTGGCATCTAAATTTGACAAAGGTTCATCAAATAAAAACACCTGTGGTTGTCGCACAATGGCGCGCCCCATGGCGACGCGCTGGCGCTGTCCGCCCGACATATCGCGGGGTTTGCGGTCCAGTAAGTTGCCCAGTTCCAAAATTTTGGCAGCTTTGTCGACACGGGTTTTGATTTCGTCTTTGGGAACTTTGGCAATTTTTAAACCATAAGCCATGTTGTCAAACACGCTCATGTGCGGGTACAAGGCGTAATTTTGAAACACCATGGCGATGTCACGTTCGGCTGGTTCTAAATCATTGACGACGCGCTGGCCAATGCTGATTTCACCGCCCGAAATTTCTTCCAGTCCAGCCACCATGCGCAAGAGTGTTGATTTGCCGCAACCCGAAGGGCCTACGATCACGATGAATTCGCCATCAGCAATTTCGGCATTCACGCCGTGAATCACTTGCGTGCCCGTTTTGGCATGGCCGTAGCGCTTGATGATGTTTTTGAGAGAAATCGAAGCCATAATTATTTTTCAGTATCAACCAAACCTTTTACAAACCATTTTTGCATCAACACCACCACAAGGGCAGGTGGCAACATGGCCAAGAGGGCTGTGGCCATGACCACATTCCATTCGTTTTGCGAGTCTCCGCCGGCGACCATCATTTTGATGCCCACCACCACGGGGTACATGTCTTCGGTGGTGGTGGCCAGCAAAGGCCACAGGTATTGGTTCCAGCCGTAAATGAACTGAATCACAAACAAAGCGGCAATCGAGGTTTTGGACAAGGGCAATAGCACGTCCCAAAAGAACCGCATCGGACTGGCGCCGTCCATGCGTGCCGCTTCCACCAGTTCGTCGGGCACCGACATGAAGAATTGGCGGAATAAAAATGTCGCCGTGGCAGAGGCAATCAACGGTATCGTTAAGCCCGCGTAGCTGTTGAGCATGCCCAGATCGGAGACGACTTTGTACGTGGGCCCAATGCGGACCTCGACTGGTAGCATGAGGGTGATGAAAATCGCCCAAAAGAAAAAGTTTTTGAACGGAAAGCGAAAATAGACGATGGCAAAGGCCGATAACAATGAGATTGCAATTTTGCCAAAAGTGATGACCAGCGCAGACACCAAACTCACCCACATCATGTGCGCGACCGGGGCTTTCGAGCCACCGCCCGCACCACCACCCAACAGCGCTTTGCTGTAGGTTTCCCACATGTAATTGCCTGGCAACAGTGGCATGGGTGCTTGCACTATTTCTTGCGCAGTATGGGGAGAGGCGACAAAGGCCAAGTACAAAGGAAAGGCCACAATCAACACCCCCGCCCACATGATGGCGTGCGCCAAGAAGGTTAAAAATGGACTGCGTTCAACCATAATAATATTGATGACAAGCGTGAGGTAGCACAATCCAGCGCAGAGCCGCCTCAAGCTGGATTAGCCCCCCCGGGGGGCAGCGCAGTACACGAAATGACAAGCGTGGGGGCATCAGTAGTTGACTTTCTTTTCGACAAAGCGAAATTGAATCACGGTCAGGGCAACCACAATGGTCATCAGCACCACCGACTGCGCGGCACTGCCACCCAAGTCCATGGCTTTGAAGCCATCGTAATACACCTTGTAAACCAATATCGAGGTTTCTTGACCAGGGCCACCATGGGTGGTGGCGTCCACAATGGCAAAGGTGTCAAAGAAGGCATACACAATGTTGATGACCAACAAGAAGAAGGTGGTGGGTGACAGCAATGGAAATTGAATCGACCAAAAGCGCCGCCACGGTTTGGCGCCATCAATGGCGGCGGCTTCTATCAATGATTTGGGAATGGATTGCAAGCCTGCCAAAAAGAACAAAAAGTTGTATGAGATTTGTTTCCAGACGGCCGCCAGCACAATCAGTGACATGGCGTGGGTGCCGTTGAGGTAGTGATTCCAGTTAAAACCAATTTTTCCAAGTGCAAACGACACCACGCCCAACGACGGTGAGAACATGAAAATCCACAGCACGCCTGCCACTGCGGGTGCAACCGCATAGGGCACAATCAGCATGGTTTTGTAGCCCAGTGCGCCTTTGATGATGCGGTCGGCAAAAATGGCCAAGGTTAAAGATAATCCAATCCCCAAAACAGCCACCAAAATAGAAAAGATGGCGGTTGTTTTGAACGAAGCCAAGTAACCCGCATCGTTCCATAAACGCTTGAAATTTTCCAAGCCCACCCATTCCGTCGTCGTGCCAAAAGCATCTTGCAATTGAAAAGATTGCATCACCGCTTGACCCGCAGGCCAAAAGAAGAAAACGCTGATGATGGCCACCTGCGGCGCTATCAACACCCACGGTAGCCAAGAGGATCGGAATTGAACGCGTTTTTCCACAAACTATAAAAATATATGAGAAATATGGCTGTAGCAGGCGTATTTATTGCCTAGATTGCTATTAATTGCATAGCAATCTAGACTTCCTCATTACTTGCCTTTGTTGGCTGCTTCAAATCGTGCCAAATGCTCGTTGCCACGGGTGACGATGGCATCCAAGGCTTCTTTGGCAGTTTGTTTGCCGCCCCAGACTTTTTCCAACTCTTCGTCTTCTACGGCACGAATCTGCACATAGTTACCCAAGCGAATGCCACGGCTCTTGTCGGTCACTTTGCGAATCATTTGTGAAACCGCAATGTCGGTACCTGGTTTTTCTTTGTAGAAACCAGAGGCTTCAGTCAACTTGTAAGCGGCGTTGGTGATGGGCAGGTAGCCGGTGCGTTTGTGGCTGGCAGACTGTACTTCGGGGCTGGACAAATAGCTGAAGAATTTGGCTACGCCTTTGTATTCAGCTGGTTTTTTACCAGACATGACCCACAAACTGGCACCACCAATGACGGTGTTTTGCGGTGCACCAGCGACATCAGGGTAGAAAGGCATGGTGCTCAAGGCATAAGCAAACTTGGCATTTTTGGCCACATTTCCGTAAAAACCCGCTGACGTGGTGATCATGGCGCATTCTCCCGACACAAAGCTGGCTTCGGGCACGTTGCCACGGCCTTTGTAAATGAACAAGCCTTGTTTGGCCATGTTGGCCAAGTTTTCGATGTGTCGCACGTGCAACGGTGAATTCACCTTCATGCGCGCATCCAAGCCCGACAAACCGTTGTTTTTGGTGGCAAATTCAACGTTGTGCCATGCTGAGAAACTCTCAAGCTGTGTCCAACCTTGCCATGCGGTTGTGAACGGGCATTTGTGGCCGCTGGCCTTGAGTTTGGCGGCTGCCAGAGCCACCTCAGGCCAAGTGCTGGGCAGTTTCACAGTGTCGATGCCCGCGGCCTTGAACGCATCCTTGTTCACATAGAAAATGGTGGTCGAACTATTGAATGGGAACGACAACATTTGTCCATTTGGCGCCGTGTAATAGCCGGCTACAGCTGAAACATAGGCTGTGGGGTCAAATTTTTCGCCGGCATCTTTCATCACCTGCGCCACAGGGACAATCGCACCTTTGCTGGCCATCATGGTGGCGGTGCCCACTTCAAACACTTGCAAAATATGGGGCGCATTGCCCGCGCGAAAGGCGGCCACGGCAGCGGTCATGGATTCGTCGTACGTGCCTTTGAAAGTGGGCACAATTTTGTATTCTTTTTGTTTGGCATTGAAATCTTTGGCCAAATCGTTCACCCATTCGCCATTCACAGCAGTCATGGAATGCCAAAATTGAACTTCAGTTTGCGCCTGTGCTGACAAGCTGCTAAAGCCCAATACAGCAGCCATTGCGCTGATTTTGAAGAAATGTTTCATTGAGATACCTCCTTAAAGTGCGACAAATTGAGAATCAATGGTACACGACCGCATGGCGTGCCCATGAGGGATAACTGATTTATTGGAACACAGCCATATGACGGTTGTAAGTCGGGTTATCCATTAGAAAAACCGAGCTTTGCCTCTAAGGGTACTAAAATCAGTGGTTTACGATTAGTGTGCTTGCCTTTGACGTAGCACCATAAAGCAGCACTTTGCCTTTCACAATGACCAGCACCACCACATCAGCCAGCAACCTGCACCCAAACGACCGCATTCGCGAAATTCCGTACAACTACACCTCGTTTTCCGACCGTGAAATAGTGGTGCGTTTGTTGGGCGAACGGGCTTGGACCGTGCTCAACGAGTTGCGAGCAGAGCGCCGTACGGGCCGTTCAGCACGCATGTTGTACGAAATTTTGGGTGATATTTGGGTGGTGCAACGCAACCCCTATTTGCAAGATGATTTGCTGGATAACCCCAAGCGCCGCGTGCAATTGGTCGATGCCTTGAAACACCGCTTGAGTGAAGTGCAAAAACGCCGTACCCCCGACGCGGACAGCACACGCGATGCCCATGTATCAGAGCTTTTGTCCTTGGTTGCCAACGCCATTGCCGCATTTGATGCCATTTTCTTAAAGGCCGCAGCCTTGCGCAAAGAAACGCAGCAAACATTAGGCAAACTCACCGCCAGGGACAACATCAAGTTTGATGGTTTAAGCCGCGTCAGCCATGTGACCGATGCCACCGATTGGCGTGTGGAATACCCATTTGTGGTGTTGACACCCGATTCTGAAGCCGAAATGGCAGGCTTGGTGAAAGGCTGTATTGAACTGGGGTTGACCATCATTCCACGCGGCGGTGGCACCGGCTATACCGGTGGCGCCATTCCATTGACTTGGAAGAGTGCGGTCATCAACACCGAAAAACTAGAGGCCATGACCGAAGTGGTCATGCAAACCTTGCCAGGACACCATACGCCCGTAGCGACGATTTGGACCGAAGCGGGTGTGGTGACGCAGCGCGTGGCTAATGCTGCAGAACGTGCCGGATTTGTGTTTGCGGTAGACCCCACATCGGCAGAAGCCAGTTGCATTGGGGGCAATATCGCCATGAATGCGGGTGGTAAAAAAGCCGTGTTGTGGGGTACAGCCCTGGACAATTTGGCCAGTTGGCGCATGGTCACACCCGATGCCCAATGGCTGGAAGTGACGCGCTTGAACCATAACCTGGGCAAAATTCACGATGCCGAGGTTGCCAGTTTTGAATTGAACTACTTTGAAGCCGATGGTAAAAAGCTGATTCGTACCGAACGCTTGGACATTGCCGGTCCAACGTTTCGCAAAGAAGGCTTGGGCAAAGACGTCACCGATAAATTTTTAAGCGGTTTGCCCGGCATACAAAAAGAAGGCTGCGATGGTTTGATCACCAGCGCGCGTTGGATCGTTCACCGCATGCCTGCGCACACACGCACCGTGTGCTTGGAATTTTTTGGCAACACCAAAGACGCCGTCCCTAGCATTGTTGAAATCAAAGACTATATGTTTGCCTTGCAAAAGCGCGGGGATTCAAGCACGGTACTGGCTGGGCTGGAACATTTAGATGACCGCTATTTGAAAGCGGTGGGTTATGCCACCAAATCCAAACGTGCGCATACAGGCACCAGCAATGGCTTGCCCAAAATGGTCTTGATAGGCGACATCGCCGGTGACGATGCCGACGATGTGGCTCGCGTGACGTCGGAAGTGGTGCGCATTGCCAATTCACGCAATGGCGAAGGTTTCATCGCCATCAGCAGCGAAGCGCGCTACAAATTTTGGCTAGACCGCAAACGTGCGGCTGCCATCTCCAAACACACCAATGCGTTCAAAATCAACGAAGACGTGGTCATACCCTTGCCACGCATGGCCGAATACACCGACGGCATTGAGCGCATCAACATTGAGCTGAGTTTGCAAAACAAGCTCAAATTGTGCGATGCTTTAAGCGCATTTTTCAAACAAGACAAATTACCATTGGGCCGGGTCGATGAAGCCGCTGATCTGGCTTCAGGTGAACTGTTGGACGACCGCGTGGCGCAAGCATTGGCATTGCTCAACGGTGTGCGAGCAACTTGGCAGAATTGGTTGGACGATGTGGATGCCTTGTTCCCGCAACTGCAATCGCACAGCTTGCGCGCCAGCTGGAAAGCCGACATTCGCACACCTTTGCAAGCTTTGTTCACAGGCTTGGCTTATGCGCCCATTTTGGAAGCATGCAACGCCATTCACCAACGTGTGCTCAAAGGCCGCGTTTGGGTGGCATTGCACATGCACGCGGGCGACGGCAATGTGCACACCAATATCCCGGTCAACAGCGATGACTACGACATGCTGCAAACCGCGCACCAAGCGGTGGCACGCATCATGGTGTTGGCAAAAAGCTTAGATGGCGTGATTTCAGGCGAGCACGGCATTGGCATCACCAAGCTGGAATTTTTAACCGATGCCGAGCTGCAGCCCTTTGCTGACTACAAACAACGGGTTGACCCAGAAGGGCGATTCAACAAAGGCAAGCTCTTGCGCAAGAGCTTGCTGGGTCACCAATTGCTTCAAAAAGAAGAGCAGTCTAGGCAATTAAAACGCCGTAAAACAGATGGTTTGCCTCATATTTCTGACAATTTGGTAGCTGATTTAACCAACGCCTACACCCCCAGTTTTGGGCTGATGGGGCATGAATCCATCATCATGCAACAAAGCGACATTGGTGCGATTTCGGCCAGCGTGAAAGATTGTTTGCGCTGTGGCAAATGCAAACCCGTTTGCAGCACGCATGTGCCAAGAGCCAATTTGCTGTACAGCCCACGCAATAAAATTTTGGCCACCTCGTTATTGGTGGAAGCATTTTTGTACGAAGAGCAAACGCGCCGTGGTGTCAGCATCAAGCACTGGCAAGAGTTTGAAGATGTGGCAGACCATTGCACCGTGTGCCACAAGTGTTTGACACCATGCCCCGTCAACATTGATTTTGGTGATGTGAGCATGAACATGCGCAATTTGTTGCGCAAAATGGGCAAGAAAAGCTGGCAACCGGCCGCCGAATTCCAGGCTTGGTTCATTGGTACAACCAGCCCAGGTGCCATCCGATTTGGTCATGCCTTGACGAATATCAGCTTCAAAGCGCAGCGCTTGGGCAATCGTGTTTTTAAATTGTTGGCTCGACAGCAAACCAACTTACCACCCGCCAGTTTGGGTGTGGCACCCTTGAAAGAGCAGGTGATTCATTTTGTCAATAAAAAAATGCCCGCCGGTTTGCCCAAGCGCACCGCGCGCGCATTGTTGGACATTGAAAACAAAGACTACGTACCCATCATTCGCAACCCACAAAACACCACGGTTGATTCGGAAGCGGTGTTCTATTTCCCAGGTTGCGGCTCCGAGCGTTTGTTCAGCCAAGTGGGTTTAGCCACCCAAGCCATGTTGTGGCACGCAGGCGTACAAACTGTCTTGCCTCCGGGGTATTTGTGCTGTGGCTACCCGCAAAAGGGCAGCGGCCAGTTTGATGCTGCCGACAAAATCATCACCGACAACCGCGTATTGTTTCACCGCGTGGCCAACACACTGAACTATCTGGACATCAAAACCGTGGTGGTCAGCTGCGGCACCTGTTTGGACCAGTTACAAAGCTACCAATTTGACAAAATATTCCCCGGTAGCCGCATCATCGACATCCATGAATTTTTGCTGGAAAAAGGCGTGACTTTGGGTGACAAAGCCGGCACGGGTTACCTATACCACGACCCCTGCCACACGCCCATGAAAACGCAAGCACCGATGAAGACCGTGAAAGCGTTGGTGGGCGACAAGGTGCTTTTAAGTGACCGTTGCTGTGGTGAAAGCGGTGGCTTGGCGACATCGCGTCCCGATGTTTCAACCCAAATCCGCTTTCGCAAAGAAGAAGAAATTCGCAAAGGTGAATTGACTTTGCGCGAAACAGGTGCCGTCGCGCCACAAGCCAACGTCAAAATTTTGACCAGCTGCCCAAGTTGCTTAATGGGTTTAAACCGCTACCAAGATGATTTGAAGGCCGGTTTGCTTGAGGCGGACTACATCGTGGTGGAAATGGCGAATCAGCTGTTGGGTAAGGATTGGATGCCCGATTATGTGGCCAGTGCCAACAGTGGCGGTATTGAGCGTGTGTTGGTGTAAACAACGGTGAATGAGTGCCCTTAAATTTTCAGCGAGAATAGAAAAACGAGGACAATTGCCAGTCTATAGCCAGTCTATAGCCAGTCTATTGCCAAGCCAATATTTGAGGTATTTTTATGACAAACCAACCAACCACACCCATTCCAGAAGACATCACCGTGCACAGCAAATCCAAGTTGTTTGAGGTGAAGTTTTCAGACGGCGCCCATTTCAACATTCCGTTTGAATTGATGCGTGTTCAATCGCCATCAGCCGAAGTTCAAGGCCATGGCCCAGGCCAAGAGACATTGCAAACAGGCAAACGCAATGTGGACATTGTGAGCCTAGAGCCGATGGGCAATTACGCGGTCAAACCCACTTTCAGCGATGGCCATGAATCGGGTTTGTTCACGTGGGAATATTTGTATTTCTTAGGCTCGCAACAAGCTGAATTGTGGAAAGACTACGAAGCCCGCTTGTCAGCAGCAGGTGTAGACCGCGATGCGCCCATGATTGAAAAAGCCGGCAGTGCCTGCGGTTCGCACTGATACCTCAGATCAAGCTATTGCATTAGGGCTTTCGCGCAACGTGTGAGGCGAATCATGGGACAATCAGCCCATGCATCCACAAATTATTTTAGAAGCCGCAACCGAGTTGGTTCGGCTCTCCCTTAAGTTCGATCACCCCACCGACGCCATTGTGGCGAAATTTTTTCGCGACCATCGCAATTTTGGTCCGCGCGAACGCGCCACGCTGACCGACACCGTTTACAACGTCTTGCGCAACAAATTGCGCTTTGACCACTTTGCCCCTTCGGGCAGTGGCAGCAAAGAGCGCCGCTTGGCGATATTGGGTTTTGCCGCGCCGCGTGCATTTTTAGAGGGCGCCATCAACGAGCAAGAACTGGCATGGGTTAAAAACATTGACACCGTGAAATCTCACGACTTGCTGGACCGCCATCGCCATAACCTGCCTGAATGGTTGGTTAAGCCACTCAAAGCGCAGCTGGAGCACAAACCCGGCGCAGGTTTTTGGCAGTACGTGGATGCATTGAACGACACACCGGGTTTGGACTTGCGCGTCAACATGCTGACCGATAAGCGGGAAGAAGTCGCTAAAGAATTGGCCAAAGTTGCCATCACCGCAGAACCCATGCCTTATTCACCTTGGGGCTTGCGGGTCACAGGCAAAACCGATTTGCGCAATTTAAGCGCCTACAAACGCGGCGCCATCGAGGTGCAAGACGAAGGTTCACAATTGCTGGCCCTGTTGGTGGATGCCAAACGTGGCGAGATGGTGGCAGATTTTTGTGCCGGCGCGGGTGGCAAAACATTGGCGTTGGGTGCTGCCATGCGCAACACGGGTCGTTTGTACGCGTTTGACACCTCTGCGCACCGCTTGGACGCATTGAAACCGCGTTTGGCACGCAGCAGTTTGTCCAACATTCACCCCGCCGTGATTGCGCATGAACGCGACGAACGCATCAAGCGCTTGGCCGGCAAGATGGACCGCGTGCTGGTCGATGCGCCCTGTTCAGGCCTGGGCACACTGCGCCGTAACCCTGCACTCAAATGGCGGTTGACGCCCAAAGACATTGACGACATGGCCAAACTGCAAATCGCCATTTTGCAAAGCGCGTCACGCTTGGTTAAATCGGGCGGGCGCTTGGTGTATGCCACGTGCAGCTTGTTGCAAGAAGAAAACGAAGCAGTGGCATTGCAGTTTGCACAAGCCAATCCAGATTTCAAACTGTTGCCTGTAGTCGAGGTGTTGACGCAATTAAAAGTTGAAAACGCCGCACGCTTGTGCAGCGGTACTGATTTAGAAGGCAGCACAGGGCAAGAATTCTTACGCCTGTGGCCGCACATCCACGGTACAGACGGATTCTTTGCTGCCATTTGGCAACGAAAATAGTTTGTAAATGTATCCCCGTTCATCCTGAGCTGGGCCAAGGATTTAACATGAAAGTGAGCAAACCATGAACACCGATACCAAAATTGACATCGAAGTAGATGCCCGCAATTTAAATTGCCCTTTGCCCATTTTGAAAGCCAAAAAAGCGTTGGCCAATATGACCAGTGGCCAAGTCTTGCGCGTCACCGCCACTGACAAAGGCTCTCTCAAAGATTTTCAAGCTTTTGCCACCATGACGGGTAATGATTTACTCGAACAAGTTACCGCGGGCGATGAATATTTGCATACCCTGCGTCGCAGGTAATTTGCTAAAAATATATGCAAAAATAAGCTGTATGCGGCGTATTGATTGTCTAATGTGCTATTAAATATATAGCTATATAACTTTATGATACTGGATATGAGTCTTAGGAATTGAACATGGCGCACGTGCAAAAGAAAATCAAGTTCTTTTATTACTTGAAAAGTTACGCCCGAATTTTATTTGCCAAGGGCAGCAAGCCATCGTATTTTGCAGCCTTAAAAAGCAAACTCAGTCCAACCGATTTAGAAAAAATCCAGACCCGAGTGGCCTATTACAACAAAGTGCACCACGCATTTTCTTTGCCACACGATGCGACCCAGGTGCGTGATTTGTTGCACCCCGTCACACCCAAATCGTATTTTTTTGATACCTACGAATACGCCCAGTACTTTGACCCGCAGTACCCTTTGACATGGGTGTTTGGCGACGTCATCACTGTGCCAAAGGTGCCCAGTATTGTCAAAAGCCGACCCATCAGTGATGGTGCTGATAACGCCAACAGCGTCGTGATGAATTTAGACAAAGTCAGACACTTTCGGTTTGTCACCAATGACAAACCTTTTTTGCAAAAGAAAAACATGCTCATTGGCAGAGCCGGCGTGTACCAAAAGCACCGCATTGAATTTTTTGAAAAATACTTCAACCATCCATTGTGCGATTTGGGGCAAGTGAACAAAGCCGAAGGCAGGCCAGAGCTTTGGTACAAACCCAAAATCAGTGTCAGCGAACATTTGGAATACAAGTTTGTTTTGAGCTTGCAAGGCAACGATGTCGCTACCAATTTGAAATGGATCATGTCGTCCAACTCCATTGCCGTCACCCCCAAACCCACTTATGAGACGTGGTTCATGGAAGGCACCTTGGTGGGCGGCAAGCACTTCATTGAAATCAAATCGGATTATTCTGATTTGGAGGCGCAACTACAGTACTACTTGGCACACCCCGATGAATGCCAAACCATCATTCAAAACGCACACGCCCATTGCCAGCAATTTTTTAATCCAGCCGTGGAAGATGTTTGCTCGATGATGGTGCTTGAACAGTATTTTGCTAACAGCCGTGCTACGGGCAAAAATATATGAAAAATTGGCCTGTAGCCGTCGTATTTATTGCCTACAGTGCTATTAAAAATATAGCATTATTGCAGCTATGACAGGTTTAATATTGCAGTTGCTGCAAAAACTGTCTGAAACTGTGCCCCACTTCAGGGTGCTGTAAAGCCAGCTCTACTGTGGCTTCTAAAAAGCCTTCTTTGCTGCCACAGTCGTAACGTTTGCCGATGTATTCGTAGGCGTAAACGGGTTCGGCTTTGATCAGTTTGGCGATGGCGTCAGTGAGTTGAATTTCGCCATTGGCACCGGCAGACTGGGCGCGTAAATGCGCAAAGATGGCGGGGGTCAAAATGTAGCGACCCGCCACGGCGAGTGTGGATGGGGTTTGTGCAGGGTTGGGCTTTTCGACAATGCTGTCGATGCTGCGCAGTCTGTCTTTTGCCGCGTGGCTGGCCACGATGCCGTAGCTGCTGACACGGTCTAACGGCACTTCTTGCACCGCCAACAGTGATGACTGTATCTCTTTAAACAATTGCACCATTTGCGCGGTGATGCCCAGCGAATTTGGTTCGCTGCTGTGGTTGACCATCAAATCATCGGCCAAGAGCACAGCAAATGGCGCATGGCCCACCAATTGTTCGGCACACAAGACCGCATGCCCAAGCCCCAAAGAACGCGATTGGCGCACATACGAGCAATCCATGTCAAAGGGTTTGATGCTGTGTATCAATTGCATCAATTCGTGCTTGCCACTGGCAGCCAATTCGGCTTCCAGTTCATAGGCGGTGTCAAAATGGTCTTCAATGGCGCGCTTGTTGCGCCCCGTCACAAACACCATGTGGCGAATGCCTGCCGCATAGGCTTCTTCGACCGCGTACTGAATCAGCGGCTTGTCGACCACCGGCAACATCTCTTTGGGTTGCGCTTTGGTGGCCGGTAAAAAGCGCGTGCCTAAGCCTGCCACAGGGAAAACCGCCGTGGTGATGAGGTTGGTCTGTTTGCTCATGATTGCTTTAGCCCAATCGCTGCAACTGCGCTTGCAGCTTGGTCAAGGTGGCGGTGTTTTGCGCGATGCGACTGCGTTCCAGTTCAATCACAGCGGCAGGCGCTTTGGCTACAAATGCCTCGTTGCTGAGCTTGACATTGATGCGGGCAATGTCGCCTTCGAGTCGCGTAATTTCTTTGCCTATGCGTTGCTTCTCTGCTGCGACGTCCACCTCCATGTGCAGGCACACACGCGTTTCGCCAACAACGGATACTGGTGCAGCCTGTGCAGCCGTTTGCCAGCTGGTTTCATCGTCAAACACTTTGACTTCACTGAGTTTGGCGAGTGACTTCAAAACTGGCGCAGCTTGTTGCATGAATGCTGCTTCTGCGGCATTGGCAGGTAAGGCAAACAAAGGCAATTTGGTAGAAGCCGGTACGTTCATCTCAGAGCGCAAGGTGCGGCAACTGTCGACCAGCGTTTTGAGTTTGGCGACATGGGCTTCTGCTTGCGGGTCAATGCGCTCGGGTTGACTTTCGGGGTAGGCGGCGATGCTGACGCTGACGCCTTCCCGCCCCGCAACGGGCGCGACTTTTTGCCACAGTTCTTCGGTGATGAACGGAATCACGGGGTGCGCCAAACGCAAAATGGTTTCCAATGTGCGAATCAATGTGCGGCGGGTGGCGCGTTGTTGGCTTTCATCGCCATTTTGGATTTGCACTTTGGCAATTTCCAAGTACCAATCACAAAATTCATCCCAGACAAATTGGTAAACGCGGTTGGCAACGTTGTCGAGTCGGTAGTCCGCAAATCCTTGCGCCACGTCCAACTCAACGCGCTGCAAGGCGGACACAATCCAGCGGTCGGCTTGGCTGAAGTTCAGGTAGCTTTTGTCCTGCTCATTCACACTGCCCGCGGGTAAGCGTTCAAACAAGCCACAGTCGTGTCCTTCGCAGTTCATCAAAGTAAAGCGGGTGGCGTTCCACAGTTTGTTGCAAAAGTTGCGATAACCTTCGCAGCGCTTGCTGTCAAAACTGATGTTGCGACCCAGTGAAGCGAGGGACGCAAAGGTGAAACGCAGCGCATCCGCACCGAAAGCCGGTATGCCGTCGGGAAATTCTTTTTCGGTGTTTTTACGCACGGTCGGTGCGGTTTCGGGTTTTCGCAAACCTGTGGTGCGTTTTTCCAACAATGGCGCAAGCGTGATGCCATCAATCAAGTCCACCGGGTCCAGCACATTGCCCTCGGACTTGCTCATCTTCTTGCCCTGCGCGTCGCGTACCAAGCCGTGGATGTAGACGTGTTTGAAGGGCACTTGACCCGTGAAGTGCTTGGTCATCATGATCATGCGTGCGACCCAAAAGAAGATGATGTCGTAGCCAGTGACCAGCACGCTCGATGGCAGGTACAAATCCATGTCCTGCGTTTGTTCAGGCCAACCCATGGTTGAAAAAGGCACCAACGCGGACGAGTACCAAGTGTCCAACACATCTTCATCGCGTTTCAAACTTTTACCTGGTGCTTGTGCTTGCGCCTCGGCCTCGTTGCGTGCCACATAGACTTTGCCATCTTCGTCATACCAAGCCGGGATTTGATGCCCCCACCACAATTGGCGTGAAATGCACCAGTCTTGGATGTTGTTCATCCATTGGTTGTAGGTGTTTACCCATTGCTCTGGGTAAAATTTGACCTCACCATTTGCTACAACATCGATAGCACCTTTGGCAATGGATACGCCGCCTACAGATGGTTTAGTCATTGATACGAACCACTGGTCGGTCAACATGGGTTCTACCACCTGACCGGTGCGGGTGCAGACGGGCACCATGTTTTTATGCGGCACAGCCTTTTGTAAAAAGCCTTGTGTCTCCAAATCTTTCAGCACGGCTTTGCGGCAATCGTAACGGTCCATGCCTTGGTAAGCGGAAGGACCGTTTTCGTTGATCTTGGCATCCAAGGTGAAGATGGTAATGAGCGGCAAGTTGTGGCGCTGGCTGCATGCATAGTCATTGAAGTCATGTGCACCGGTGATTTTGACGCAACCACTGCCAAATTCACGGTCTACAAAATCATCTGCGATGACAGGGATTTTGCGATTGCACAAGGGCAAATCAACCAGCTTGCCGACCAAATGTTTGTAACGTTCATCGTCAGGGTGCACACACAAGGCACCATCTGCCAACATGGTTTCTGGGCGGGTGGTGGCAATGTGTAAGCCAGTGACGCTTTGGCCTGCCTCACTGCCACCGAGTGTTTGCGGACCGTCACTGAAGGGGTATTCAATGTGCCACATGAAGCTGTTGCGTTCTTCGTTTTCAACTTCCAAATCGCTCACGGCTGACTTCAACACCGGATCCCAATTCACCAGCCGTTTGCCACGGTATATCAAGCCTTGCTCGTACAAGCGCACAAAAGTTTCGGTCACGGTTTTGGACAGCTTGGGGTCCATCGTGAAATATTCACGGCTCCAGTCCACACTGGCACCCATGCGGCGCATTTGGCTGGTGATGGTGTTGCCGCTTTGTTCTTTCCATTCCCACACCTTGGCGACAAAGTTTTTACGCGCTTCGGGTGGTGTGGCGCCCATGTTATGGCGGCTGATGCCTTTGGCTTGCAGTTGGCGCTCCACCACCACTTGGGTGGCAATGCCGGCATGGTCGGTACCGGGAATCCACGCGGTGTTATAGCCACGCATGCGGTGGTAACGCGTCATTGAATCCATGATGGTTTGGTTGAACGCATGACCCATGTGCAGTGTACCGGTTACATTGGGTGGCGGCAGTTGGATGGAAAAAGCAGGCGCATCTGTATTCGCTTGTTGGCTGCCACGATAGCCCGCGTTGCCATAATGACGCGCCTCCCATTCTGGTCCCCATTTGGCTTCTATGTCCGCAGGTTCAAACGATTTGGAAAGGGATTGCAGGCTGGGTTGCAGAATGTCGGTCATGGAACGCTTTGAAAAGAGTGGATTGGCAAAGCGTCTATTTTACGGGAATGCGCCGCGACGCTGGCCATCGCACCATCGAGTGTCGTTACAGCTGAGTGTCGTTACAACTTGGGCAGTCGCAACATGTCCACCGTTTGGCGAATCATTTTTTGGCGACTGGCAGTGTACGGTGGGAAGAACATTTTGATGGTCCTTAGCCAAGTGCCTTTCAAGACGGCCCGCTCGTGCGAAAAGGCTTTGAATCCATAAAGACCGTGTGCGCTGCCGATACCTGAATTGTTGACACCGCCAAAAGGCAAATTGCCATGTGCGAAATGCAGCAAACAATGGTTCACACAAGCGCCACCAGAGCTGGTTTGCCCCAGAACTTGGTCTACAACACGGTTATCACGGCTGTAAATGTACAAGGCCAACGGTTTGGGCTCGGCATTGATGGATGCAATCACTTGCTTGATGTCGGTGTAGCTGATGATGGGCAATAGAGGCCCAAAAATTTCTTCTTGCATGATTTTGGCGTCTGCCGGGATGTCGGCTATCAACGTCGGTGCAATATAGTTTGTGCCGATGTCTGAATCGCCACCCACGATGATTGTTGCACCACGTTGTGTGGCGTCTGTCAGCAAAGCATTGACGCGTTCTGCGTGGCGCGAATTGACAATGCGCGTCAAATCGGGGTTGTTTTTGAGTTTTTCAGAGGAGTCGCCATAGAACTGGCTGATAGCTGTTTTACAAGCTTGCAAGAATTCTGTTTTGACCGATTCATGCACATACACATAATCGGGTGCGATACACGTTTGCCCGTTGTTGATGAACTTGCCCCACATCACGCTTTGCGCAGACATGGCAATATCAGCCGATGCGTCAATGATGGTCGGTGATTTGCCCCCCAACTCCAAAGTGACACTGGACAAATGTTTGGCCGCAGCCGTCATCACCACTTTGCCCACAGCAGGCGAACCGGTGAAGAAGATGTGATCAAAAGGCAAGGCCAACAAAGTCTGCGACGTTTCTAATGCACCTTCAAACAAGGCCACTTCATGGGTGGCGAACACCTCTTGAATGATTTTGCCCATTACACCTGAAACAGCAGGGGTCATCTCGGAAGGTTTGAGAATCACGGTATTGCCAGCAGCCAAGGCTGAAACCAGAGGTCCCATGCACAGGCTTAAAGGGTAATTCCACGGCGCGATGATCAATACGCGCCCTTTGCTTTGCATTTGTACTGAACCGCGTGTGCCGATGGTGGTCATGGTGGGCCATACGGAACGGGTTTTCATCCAGCTTTTGAGACTGCCAATGGCATGTCGTATTTCATCCACGATGTGCAAAAGTTCTGTGGCCTCCACCTCCGACGGTGATTTGTGCATGTCTTGCCAAAAGGCAGCATACAAGGCTTGACGGTGAGCGAGCAACACATCTCTGAGTTTTTTAATGCGTGCAATGCGTTCATTTGCGTTTGATGTACGCCAATTCAAGGCTGTTGCCAGCTGGCTTTCAAATACCTGTTGAATATCTTGTGCAGATGCGCTTGCTGGTTGCTTTGTCATCAGTTCTACTCCAATACTTGAGCAATATACTCGCTTTTTAAGCGCCCAAGCTTAGCTTATATAATCCGCCGTGGATAGATTGTTCTCCCTATTTCATTCAACTTTTCATATTTGGAGTTTTTAATGACAAACCGTCGTGAATTCATTGCTACTATTTCTTTCATGGGCACTGCTTTGGCAGCGAACCAAGCCATGGCACAAGCAGCCATGTTGGCTGAAACCGATGCACAAGCTGTTGCATTGGGCTACAAAGCCGACACTAAAAAAGTGGATGCTAAAAAATTCCCTAAACATGCAGCAACACAACAGTGTACAAACTGCGCATTGTTCCAAGGTAAAGCGGCTGACAAATCAGGCGGCTGCTCATTGTTCCCTGGCAAACAAGTGGCTGGTGGCGGCTGGTGCAGCGCTTACGCTAAAAAAGCGTAATAGCAACGTAACCCAGTTACCCACAAAAAAGGACGCTCAGGCGTCCTTTTTTTATGGGCAATGAATGATTCTTTTATCTGAATATCGCGACCGCGACAGAAAAACTGATAAATGCCAACGCTGTTGAAAAAAGAATAATCTTAGCGACACGCCCATTATTCGCACCCATTCGTTCGGCCAGTAAAGACACATTACTGGCACTGGGCAGGGCAGCTGCCAAGACAAGTACAGTCAATGCGTAATTATCCAGCGCAGCGCCCAATTGTTTGGCAGTCGTTCCTATCAGCAATACCAGTAAGGGGTGCAAGAATAATTTCAAAAAAGCGACAGGCATGTAGTCACGTAAAGGTACTTTGTCATGAATGTTCATATCTGATCGTGCCAATACCGCGCCGATTGTGAACAAGGCCACTGGCGAAGCGGCATCTGCCAACAGGCCCAACGTCACCGATACCGGTTTGGGTAAAGCCATGTCGGTAGCGGAGAATATTGCGCCCAGCAAAATTGCCCAAGGCATCGGGTTGGTAAATACACCTTTGATTGATTTTTTAACGGCATTGCTGAAACCGTGTTCTTCTGCGCCATCCAATCGGGACAGTGCAATACATAAAGAACTGGTAAGGACCATGTCAATCATGATGGTTTGTATGACAGGGCCTGCAGCCTTTGCACCCAGCAACGCAACCAATAATGGAACCCCCATAAAACCTGTATTTGGGAATGCCGCCACCAAAGCGCCAAATGATGCGTCGTTCCAGCCAATGTGCCGATCTTTGGTTACGGCAATCGTGAACCCTACCATCACCAAAGCGCAAAGCAAATACACAAGGACCACATTCCAATCTAAAAGCTGTGCAATAGGTGTGCTTGAGCCAAATCGAAATAACAAACAAGGCAAGGCAAAAAACAAAACAAAGCTGTTCATTCCGCCTATCGCTGGTAGTGGCAAATATCCCTTGCGTGTGGCCAAGTAGCCGCACAAAACCAAGGCGAAAAATGGGAATGTGATTTGAAATACTGAGAATATGTTTTGCACCCTTGTATTGTGCGCCAAGTTCTTCCTAGGTTTTACCCCTAAGTCCAAGGGCGCTTTAAGGCTCTAAAATGAGACGAAATAGAGGATGGAGACAAAGATGCGGATTCTTATTGCTGAAGACGATCAGGTTTTGGCGGATGGCTTGCTACGCACCTTGCGCAGCTCTGGCGCAGCAGTTGATCATGTACCCGATGGTTCGCAAGCGGATGCGGCGCTTATGACGAATACGGAATTCGATGTGTTAATTTTGGATTTGGGTTTGCCCAAAATGAATGGCTTAGATGTTCTCAAGCGTTTGCGGGCAAGGGGTTCGAAGTTGCCTGTTTTGATTTTGACTGCCGCTGACAGTATTGAAGAACGTGTGAAAGGGCTGGATTTTGGTGCGGACGACTACATGGCCAAACCGTTCAGTTTGCAAGAGCTTGAAGCCAGGGTGCGTGCATTGGTACGACGTGGCGTGGGTGGTGTGATCAGCACCATCAAACATGGTCCATTGGAGTATGACCAAGCAGGCAGGGTGGCCACGATGGAAGGCAAAATGATAGAGCTATCAGCCCGGGAGTTGGGTTTGTTGGAGGTACTTTTACAACGTACAGGGCGATTGGTAAGCAAAGATCAATTGGTAGAACGCCTGTGCGAATGGGGCGAAGAAGTCAGCAACAATGCCATCGAAGTGTATATCCACCGTCTGCGGAAAAAAATTGAAAAAGGCCCCGTGCGCATTGCAACAGTGCGCGGCTTAGGTTACTGCCTTGAAAAAATTGCTTAGAACAAATATTTTTAGGGGCGAACAACGCTCATTATTCGGCGAGATTTTAGATTGGATGCTGATGCCATTGCTGTTGCTATGGCCCGCCAGCTTGGTCTTTATGTGGTTTGTGGCACAAAATATCGCCAATAAACCATTTGATCGCGCACTTGAATACAAAGTCCAATCCTTAGCACGGTTGGTTGTTGTACAAGAAAATTCAGTGAAATTTGAATTGACAGCGGATGCGCGTGAGCTCTTGCGTGATGATGTGGATCAAATTTACTTTCAAGTATTGGGAATTCGTGGCGAATTATTAGATGGTGAAAAAGATTTACCATTGCCCACAATGCCTGTTGCAGTTAAAAAATCAACAGAATCAGAGCTTGTTTATAGAGATGGTGAAATTCGTGGTTTGCCCATACGTATGGCTTACCTATGGGTTCATACGGTGGTTCCTGATGCGCAAGATGTATTGATTCAAGTGGCAGAAACACGTGAAAACAGATCCATTTTGGCCACTGACATCATCAAAGGCATCATGTTGCCGCAATTCATTATTTTGCCGATGGCTGTTTTGTTGGTTTGGTTTGCCTTGTATCGTGGGACGCGGCCAATGAAATTGCTGGAAAACCGAATACGTTTGCGCAAACCAGATGACTTAAGCCCATTAGACGTTGCCATTGTGCCGTTAGAAGTGGTGCCATTGGTTGCATCAGTCAATGGATTGCTGACAAGGCTCAAAGGGGCGATGGTCACGCAAAAAAGATTCTTAACCGATGCCGCACATCAACTTAAAACGCCGCTGGCTGGCTTGCGCATGCAAGCTGAATTGGCATTGAGACAAAGTCACAGTACAGATGATTTAAAACAATCATTGCAACAAATAGGAAGGTCCAGCATTCGTGCAACCCACACGGTGAATCAACTGCTGGCTTTGGCCCGAGCCGAAGGCGATGGCCAAGTGATGCCTGAACAAGTCTGTAATTTGTCCGATCTGGTTAAAGATGTGATACAAGATGCGCTTCCTAAAGCGATTGAAAAGCACATTGATCTGGGATTTGAAAGTGCCAATCTACCGCGTCAACTTTCGCAAAACAAAACAGTCCGCGCCAACCCCACACTCATCAAAGAACTCATCAGAAACTTAATAGACAATGCGTTGAATTACACGCCGTCTACCTTGGATGAACCCGGTATCGTCACAGTACGGGTTTTTACAGATGACCAAACCTGTATATTGCAAGTTGAAGACTCAGGTATAGGAATTCCTGATGCTGAGAAGCAATTGGTGATGCAACCGTTTTATCGAGCACTTGGAACCAATACGGATGGGTCGGGATTGGGTTTGGCGATTGTTCAGGAAATTGCCAAAAAGCATGGTGCGGTTTTAACCATCGAAGACGCAAAACCAGGTCATGTTCCAACGGGCGCTAAATTTACCATTCGATTTTTCTTGAATCCTCGAGACAGATTGGACAATCTGTAGCATCAGTTTGCTTATGGTTTTGCTATGCAAGATTGCAAAGGTTTTCCAGCTACCGTTAAGGTTAAAGCATTGATTTTTGGAATCAATTCGGAGCCAATGGCAGGAAATACCAATTGATAAGTTTTGTCAGGATTAACATCTTGAACAACTTTTGCTGTGCGTATCCCGCGTTTGTTCAAGGCATTGAGTGATTGATTGGCATCTGCTTGACTTGGATACCGCCCTAACGATATGCCCAAAGCCATCGGCCCTTGGTTGATCGGCGTAAATGGCAGCTGCATTTTCTTTAGTTCGGCTTTTTTCAGCTCGAACATGTTGCTGTTGGCATATTGACCCATGTAAATCAGCCAATAGGGTTGTGTCGCTATCTCGACGAATCTCCAACTGCTGCTTGGCATCAGCGCTGATAATCGGCTACGCAATTGCTCAACTTGTTTGTCGTTGTAATTGCCAGTTTGCATGCATTGAACATTGGCAGAAGTAGTTACTGACGTGGCAACGTTTGTACTTGTGGCGTAGGCTGGCTTATTTCGGTCAGGTAATTCGTTGATTTCAAGTACACGAATGCGTTCAGGGTTGATTTGCTGATGTAGCCGATGAGGTTCGTTTTGTTTGATTTTGCCCCAACCCAATTCGCTGAAAATTTGATGAGACCACGCAAAATACAGACCATTGGCCAAGATCAATAAGAGGACAGCTAAACGCAGCATACGGTATAGTTTATGAGAAAAGTTGGGCTTTGTTCGGTCTATATTGGTTTAATCGAAACTTCCGAGCTACTCACCAACTGACGACCGCTTTCTGTCAACACGATGAGTGCACCGGCATCATCCACGCCTTGAGCTAAACCTTGTGTTAAGCCCTGCAGTTGTTCTGAACCTGTCTTCGATACAGCATTGTTTTGGATAAGCACCGTTCGGTTGTGCAATGCATCAAGTGCATTAAACGTTTTTTGAAAGGGCGCAAAGCCCTGAGTCTCAAATAATTGGATGGTAGAAATCAAAGGGGCGATGACTTGTGCCAAAGTGTTCGCTGCTTGAGCTTGGGTATTGATTTCATGCAACCAAGCTGGCGCAGTGCGCAATGCCGATGTTGAAAATGGTTGTGCCTGAAGAATATTGATACCAATGCCAATGACGGCAAAGCGTTGATCGTTGATAACGGTGGTCTCAATCAAAATGCCTGCTAATTTGCGCTCGTTAAGCCATAAATCATTGGGCCATTTCAATCGGATGCGAGGGTCTAAACTGCTGGCTAAACTGACACCAATCGCCAGTGACAATCCTGACCAACTGATTGGTGATAGAGGCATACCCAATGAAAAAGTCAGCATGGGTAATGCATTGTCAACTCTATCCGTCAAGGCAATCCAATCCCGACCTAAACGTCCACGTCCTGCTGTTTGTTTTTCTGCGACAAGTAAAATGGGCTCCAGTTTTCCTTCCTTGGCACGTCGCATCAGCTCGGTATTGGTGGATCCAATTTCAGGCAAAATCTCAATCGTAAAACCAGGTAGCAAAGGCACAATTTGCTCCCAAATTGCCTCAGCAGGCCATTGAATGACAGCCTGTGTTTGCATGAATTTATTTTCCGCTTTTAGATCCGCTCTTAGCCCCGCTCTTAGCCCCACGTTTGGGTGCTAGCAAAGTGCCGCGGCAAATTTTTGACCCGCACCAGCAAGGGTATTGCGCCTTGAGTTTGGGTGTGTAGCGTTCATCAATCACCAAACCGTAATCGTAATGCAACTCCTCACCCGCATTGATATTGCGTATGGCTTTGATGAAAACCCGGCCGTTGTGTTCGTCTGCTTCGCAGTTAGGTTCGCACGAATGGTTAATCCACCGAGCTGAATTGCCATTGACTTTGCCATCAATCACGTGCTTGTCGTCAATTGAAAAATAAAAGGTGTGGTTGGGATCGCTGGGATCATGGGGGTGTCGTCGCAAGGCTTCAGGCCAATCGATCACTTCGCCCTTGTATTCAATCAATGTTTCACCTTCGGCAATGTTTGTTTCAGCAAAAACCCCTTTCCCATGCACGCCAGAGGTGCGTACGGCTATTCTTTTTGAAGTCATTTTTTGGGGGGCTAGATTCTTGCTTTTCAGAGGTGAAATATCGGTTTTGGCAGCTTTTGACGGCTTGGATATGGGGTTTTTGGTGGGGTGCTTGGTTGCCACTGGGAAAATTATTCTTGGGAAAAGTTAAAGATTTTTTAAACAATGTCCAAAAATTTGGTATGTTTAATACGTACGGGTGCGCGTGTGCGCGTGCGCACGCGCGAGGAACTTATTGTAGCTAAATTGCCAACTGAATAAAAACGGACTGAAATAAGATGAAAACATTGGTCATTGCAGAGAAGCCTTCGGTCGCTAGCGACATCGTCAAAGCGCTCACGCCTTTGTCAGGTAAATTTGAAAAGCAGGACGAATACTTTGAAAACGAAAACTACGTCATCACCAGTGCTGTAGGGCATCTGCTGGAAATTCAA
Organism: uncultured Polaromonas sp.; assembly: GCA_937863225.1. Lineage (GTDB taxonomy): Bacteria > Pseudomonadota > Gammaproteobacteria > Burkholderiales > Burkholderiaceae_C > Aalborgiella. The sequence goes on along the minus strand of CALMEI010000040.1, from coordinate 167,594 downwards.
GCGCCTGAAGAATTTGATGTGAAGCGTGGCAAATGGAGCTTTGCCAACTTGCCCGTCATTCCGCCCCATTTTGATTTGAAGCCCATGGACAAGACCAAGACACGGCTCAATGCCATCGTCAAACTGGCCAAGCGCAAAGATGTGAATGCCTTTGTCAATGCGTGTGACGCGGGGCGTGAGGGGGAATTAATTTTTCGTTTGATACAACAATACAGCAAAGCCAAACACCCGGTATCACGCTTGTGGTTACAGTCCATGACGCCACAAGCCATTCGCGATGGTTTTGCAAGTTTGCGTACCGACAAACAAATGTTGCCGCTGGCCGATGCAGCACGTTGTCGTTCCGAGGCCGATTGGTTGGTCGGCATCAATGGCACCCGCGCCATGACAGCATTCAATTCGCGTGATGGTGGTTTTTTCTTGACGACAGTGGGTCGTGTGCAAACGCCAACCTTGTCCATCGTGGTGGAACGAGAAGAAAAAATTCGAGCCTTCCAAAGTCGCGCATATTGGGAGATTCATGCATCGTTTGCAGCGCTGGCAGGTGAGTATTCCGCCAAGTGGTTCAACCCCACGCACAAAAAGGACGCTGATGATGCTGAAATAAAGGCCGACCGTGTATGGTCGGAACGCGAAGCCATGGCCATTGCCGATGCGGTGCGTGGCAAAAAAGCGACAGTCACCGAAGAGAGCAAACCCAGTACCCAAGCCAGCCCCTTGCTGTTTGATTTGACATCTTTGCAGCGCGAGGCCAATGGCAAGTTTGGCTTCAGTGCCAAAACCACGCTCAGCATTGCACAAAGCTTGTATGAGCGCCACAAAGCCTTGACCTACCCACGTACCGATTCACGGGCCTTGCCGGAGGATTACGTGCCTGTGGTGAAGCAAACCTTTGAGATGCTGGCGGCCAGCAGCATGAAACACTTAGCGCCTTTTGCTGCAACGGCTTTGAAAGGCAATTACATCAAACCCAGCAAACGTATTTTTGATGACAAAAAAGTTAGCGATCACTTTGCAATCATTCCAACGCTACAAGCACCCAGTGGTTTGAGTGAAGCCGAACAAAAACTTTATGACTTGGTCGTCAAGCGCTTCATGGCGGTGTTTTTCCCCAGTGCCGAATACCAAAATACGACACGCATATCGTTTGTGGCACCACACAGCTTTAAGACCGAGGGCAAAGTGCTGGTCAAACCAGGTTGGTTGGCAATTTACGGCAAAGAAGCCGCAGATGAAACACCCGATGCAGAAGGCAAAAGCGCAACGATTTTGGTACCTGTACAAGCAGGTGAAAAAGTGTTGGCACAAACCGTAGACCCGAAAGGCCTCAATACACGCCCACCCGCACGCTATTCTGAAGCCACGCTATTGGGCGCCATGGAGGGTGCCGGTAAAACGGTGGAAGACGATGAGCTGCGTGAAGCCATGCAAGAAAAAGGTTTGGGCACACCGGCCACCCGTGCAGCGACCATTGAAGGTTTGATCAGCGAAAAATACATGCTGCGCGAGGGGCGCGAATTGATACCGACCGCCAAAGCGTTTCAGTTGATGACTTTGTTGCGCGGCTTAGGGGTGGAGGAGCTTTCCAAAGCCGAACTCACCGGCGAATGGGAGTACAAACTGGCACAGATGGAGCATGGTAACCTGAGCCGCGATACCTTCATGGCTGAAATTGCCGACATGACCGCACGCATGGTCAAAAAACCAAAAGAGTACGAAAGGGATACGATCCGGGGCGACTACGCCATTTTGAAGTCCCCATGCCTTATTGGTGGGGGGGTCGAAAAAAAAAACTCCCGCCGTTACACCTGCACAGGCAAAAAAGTGATAGGTGCAGCCGCAGCGCAGAGCCGCCTCAAGCAAGGCACGGCCTCCACGGGGGGCAGCGCAGCACACGAAGTGGCAAGCGTGGGGGCAAGTGAAGAAGGTTGCGGCTTTTCATTTGGAAAAACACCGGCAGGTCGAACTTTCGAGGTGGCCGAAGTCGAGCAATTTTTGACCGACCGCAAAATTGGTCCTTTGGATGGCTTTCGCTCCAAAGCAGGCTGGCCGTTCACGGCGGAGATGGTCATCAAATACGACGAAGAAACTAAAAATTACAAATTGGAATTCGATTTCGGTGACGACAAAAATGCCGATGGCACTGGCGAGATAGTTGATTTCTCAGCGCAAACCAGCCTTGGGGCATGTCCCAAATGTGGTTCTGCTGTTTACGAGCATGGCAAAAATTACGTCTGCGAAAAATCTGTGCCGACCATGGCGCAAGCCACACCGAGTTGCGACTTCAAAAGTGGGCAAGTTATTTTGCAGCAACCGATTGAGCGTCAACAAATCAGCCAATTGCTTGCAACCGGTAAAACCGATCTACTGGACAAATTTGTTTCCATGCGAACGCGCCGCGGTTTCAAAGCACATTTGGCTTGGGACGCCGAAGCCGGCAAAGTGATATTTGAATTTGCGCCGTCCAAATTCCCAGCACGCAAAACAGCGGCAGGCACCAAGCCAGCCCGCGCCACCAAAACACCATTTGGCAAAACAGTTGCAGCCAAAGGTGAAAAATCACCTGTAGACAAGAAAGCGGCTGCTAAAAAAGTGCCTGCGAAAAAAGTGGCTGCCAAAAAGACCGCCGCAACCAAAACAGCGACCAAACCCAAAGCGCCGCGCAAAGTCTCTGCCAGCGGCGGTTTAAAGCCCAGCGATTCACTGGCAGCAGTCATCGGCAGTGAACAAGTCCTGCGTACCCAAGTCATCAAAAAACTGTGGGACTATATCAAAGCCAATAACCTACAAGACGTCACCAACAAACGCGCCATCAACGCCGATGCCAAATTGCTCCCCGTCTTCGGCAAACCGCAAGTCACCATGTTTGAACTGGCAGGGATTGTGGGTAAGCATTTGAGTTGAAAACCATATGCTATTAATTTAATAGCACTATAGGCAATAAATACGCCGAATACAGGCAAAAAAAAGCTTATAAAACTTGAGGAACGTGTGCTCTTTTAGCATTGCAGCTCCTCAATTAGGCGTGCTTGCCTATTCCAATCCCGCGCCAGTTATTTTGTAATCTTTGTTTGATTTGGCGCAAAAACTCATCGCACCTGAAGCACAGAATGAAGATTCAAGCTTGCTTTTAAAGCTTGTAGCTTGAATGTGCCATACGCGACATTTGCGTATGGAAGTGCTAAATCACATCGGAGGACATGATGAGATATCAAAGATTTTTAAACAATATTTCGACGTGGCTCGTGCTTGCCATTTCGCTCAGCGCTTTGTGTACGACAGCCGCTTATGCGCAAAAGACAGAAGAAATTGTCCGTTTGAAAACGCGCAACAATGTGGAGCAGCCTTATTGGTTGATACGGCAATCAGAGCCTGTCAAAGTGGTTGCAGTTTTGTTCACGGGTGGTTTTGGTTTGCTGAAATTGCGTGCCACAGACGTTGGCGTAGCTTGGAGCGATACCGGAACCAGTTACCTGGTTCTGAACAAAGATTTGTTCATTGACAACGAAACTGCGGTTGCCATTGTGGATGTGCCCAGCGACGAATCGTCAATCGGGTACACGCCTAAACTTCGCAAGAGCGATGCGCATATGCAGGATGTGGGCTTTATCGTTAAAGATTTGCGTGCACGTTTTCCGCAAGCCAAATTGTTTTTAGTGGGAACCAGCCAGGGTGCAACGTCTGCCGCCTATGCAGGCAAAGCATTGGGGAAAGATGTTGATGGCATTGTTTTGACAGCTTCAGTTTTTGATTGGGCGCCTGCCGCGTGGCGGCTGCTTAGTGATTCCAATTTATCGGATTTTGATCTTTCTAAAATTGCAGCGCCATTGCTGATTGTTCACCATGTTGACGACAAATGTGTGGCGACTACTTATGCTGGGGCTGTCAAAGTCGCCGGTAAATTCCCATTCATTGCTGTGCATGGTGGCACGCCAGTGCAAGACAATGGCTGCGGTCCTAAAGGTCCGCATGGGTTTTTAGGGCGCGAAGAGGCGGTGGCCACTGAGATCAAAAACTGGATGCACGCGCGACCATTTAAGACTGAAATCCGTTAGCCTTGCAACGGGTAGTCGCTGAAAGCAGCTGCCTGTATATTTTTGGCGCGAAAATTGCTTCATTTAGGTGCGTTTTCATAGAAAAATAGAGATTTGCACAATTTTGGGTTACTTTTTTCATTTTTCGAACACTTTTTGCACATAAAAACAGTTAAGGATGGATATGGATGCACTGAAACAGGGCGCAGATGCGCTCTTTATCTTGTTGGGCGCGATCATGGTGCTGGCCATGCATGCGGGATTTGCGTTTTTGGAGCTGGGCACAGTTCGCAAAAAAAACCAGGTCAATGCTTTGGTGAAAATTTTGGTGGATTTTTCAATGTCCACCATGGTTTACTTTTTGGTCGGTTATAGCGTTGCGTATGGCACCAATTTCTTCATCGGTGCAGAACAGTTGGCAGAAAAAAATGGCTATGAATTGGTTAAATTTTTCTTCTTGTTGACCTTTGCCGCTGCCATACCCGCCATCATTTCAGGCGGTATTGCTGAACGCGCTAAGTTTTGGCCACAACTCATCGCCACTGCCGTGATTGTGGGTTTGTTTTATCCTTTGTTTGAAGGCGTGGCTTGGGCAAACAAGTTTGGCATTCAAGATTGGATCAAAGCCACCACCGGTGAAAACTTTAGAGATTTTGCTGGCAGTGTGGTTGTGCATGCGGTGGGTGGTTGGATTGCTTTGCCCGCAGTGATATTGCTGGGCGCGCGTGCCAACCGGTATCGCAAAGACGGCTCGATGAGTGCACACCCACCTTCAAGCATTCCATTCTTGGCATTGGGCGCATGGACTTTGTGTGTGGGCTGGTTTGGTTTCAATGTGATGAGCGCACAAACCATCGACAAAATTTCAGGTTTGGTGGCCGTCAATTCATTGATGGCGATGGTAGGCGGTACCTTGGTGGCACTGGCCTTGGGCAAGAACGATCCAGGTTTCGTTTACAACGGCCCGCTGGCGGGCTTGGTGGCGGTCTGTGCGGGCTCTGACATCATGCACCCTTTGGGCGCTTTGGTGGTGGGCGGCATTGCAGGGGCGATTTTTGTGGTCATGTTCACTTGGACCCAAAACAAATGGAAGATTGACGACGTGCTGGGTGTGTGGCCTTTACACGGTTTGTGTGGCACTTGGGGCGGTATTGCAGCTGGTATTTTTGGTAGCAAAACAATGGGTGGCTTGGGTGGTGTGAGTTTACAAGCGCAGTTGATGGGAACCTTGATGGGCGTTGTTTGGGCTTTGCTCGGCGGTATCGTTGTCTACGGTTTATTGAAGGCTTTATTGGGTATTCGACTCAGCGCGGAAGAGGAATATGAAGGGGCAGATCTGACCATTCATAAAATTGGTTCTACCCCAGACCGTGAAGTAAACTGGTAAACACCTCAATTCAAGCAACTGGTTGTCAGGTTGTGTTATCCAGTTGTGCTATATTGCGTGCTATGCATTTAAAGCGCTTTGCCTTTTTTTACTTTTATTTTTGGTTCTCAGTCCAGGCGGACGAGAGGCAAGTGCTTAAGTAAACAAGCCAGCTTTTTCGAACAAACCGCCGAATCACAAATCGGCGGTTTTTTTTTGTCGTATCTGTTTTGAATGTATTGAATTTTTATTTTTAAAAGAACTGGGAGTAAGCAATGACTGCAACGAAGAACGATCAATTGAATGACCCTTGGTATGTGAAAACCGGCAGCCCGACTGACAAGACCAGTCAAACCGACGATCAACGCATCAAGGACATTAACGTGTTACCCCCGCCAGAACATTTGATACGCTTTTTCCCTATTCATGGCAGTGCGGCAGAGTCACTGATTAGCGCTACGCGCAAAAACATACACAACATCATGACAGGGAAAGATGACCGATTGTTGGTCGTGATAGGTCCGTGTTCAATTCACGACCCTGCGGCAGCGATGGATTATGCTAAAAAATTGCTGGCACAGCGAGAAAAGTATGCCGATACCTTGGAAATTGTGATGCGTGTGTATTTTGAAAAACCACGCACCACAGTGGGTTGGAAAGGCTTGATTAATGACCCGTATTTGGATGAAAGCTGCCGCATTGATGAAGGTTTGCGTATTGCACGCCAATTGTTGATTGAAATAAACCGCATGGGTTTACCCGCTGCGAGTGAGTTTTTAGATGTGATTTCACCGCAATATTTGGGGGATTTGATTAGTTGGGGCGCAATTGGCGCACGCACCACAGAAAGTCAAGTGCACCGTGAGCTGGCGTCTGGCTTGTCGGCACCAATTGGTTTTAAAAACGGGACGGATGGCAATGTCAAAATTGCAACCGATGCGATTCAAGCCGCTGCAGGTGGTCATCATTTTTTATCCATTCACAAAAGCGGGCAAGTGGCCATTGTGCAAACCAATGGCAATCCCGATTGCCATGTCATTTTGCGTGGCGGCAAAGCCACCAATTTTGATGCGGAAAGTGTGGCAGCCGCATGTAAAGAATTGCAAGCAGCCAAGTTGCCACCCACTTTGATGGTGGATTGCAGTCATGCCAATAGCAACAAAAAACATGAGAACCAAATTGAGGTGGTAAAAAATATTGCCGCACAATTGTCGAATGGTTCAAAACAGATTTTTGGCGTCATGGTGGAAAGCAATTTACAAGCGGGCGCACAGAAATTCACACCAGGTAAAAGCAAGGTTACAGAGCTGGAATATGGCAAAAGCATCACCGACGCCTGCATATCTTGGGACGATTCAGTGGCTGTGTTGAGTGCGCTGGCACAGGGTGTAACAAACCGCAGAGCGCATCAATAAGAATCGATCTGAATTTTGAAATTGAGTTACGATGGCAGCATGAGTACAGCGAATAACAAGCGTAAAGTTGTATCAGACATTCACTACAGTGTTGAATGCTTTGATTTGAACGCGCACCTGTTTAAGATTGTGTTGACCATTGCCAAACCTGCTTTGACACAACATGTATCGTTACCTGTTTGGATACCTGGCAGCTATTTGGTACGTGAATTCTCTAAAAATCTCCAAAATTTAATTGCCTATCAGGGAGCCAAAAACACCAAGCAACTTGAGGTGGTGCAGTCAGACAAATGTTCATGGCAAATAGACTGCGACCCAGCTAAGCCTTTGCAACTGAGCTATCTGGTTTACGCATTAGACAATTCGGTGCGCACGGCTTGGTTGGATGCGGAACGAGGCTTTTTTAATGGAACAAGCCTGTGTTTGCGGGTGGAAGGGCAGGAAAACCAACAGCATAGTTTGGAGTTGCTCGCACCAGCTAAAGCCAAAAATTGGAAAGTGGCTACAGGCGCATCGGCAATCAAAGTCAACACAGCGGGATTTGGTGTTTACCAATTTGCCGATTATGCGGACTTGATCGATTGCCCGTTTGAGGTGGGCGCATTTTGGAGCGGCCAATTTTTGACACATGGCATCCCCCATCGTTTCGTTGTGACCGGGGCCAACAGCACATTTGATGGCGCACGTTTGTTGGCTGACTCGAAAAAAATTTGTGAAACTGAGATTGAGTTTTGGCATGGCAAGACCCAAGCAAAACGACCAAAACCACCATTCAAAAATTATGTGTTTTTGCTCAATGCCGTGGCGGACGGCGGTGGCGGCTTAGAGCACAGAAATTCGACAGCATTACTGTGCAAACGCGACGATTTGCCGCGCTTGCGTGAAGTGAAACAGAGCAATGGCTATGCTGGTTTGCTGGGCTTGATCAGTCATGAATATTTTCATACCTGGAACGTCAAACGTTTGCATCCAGCGGATTTTTCAGACTTCGATTACAGCCAAGAAAACTACACCGAAATGCTTTGGTTTTTTGAAGGCTTTACCAGCTATTACGATGACCTGTTGCTGCGCCGGTCGGGCTTGATCGACGACGGCCAGTATCTTGAGGTTTTGTGCAAGACGATCAACCATGTTTGGCAAACACCGGGACGAAAAGTGCAGTCGGTGGCAGAGGCCAGTTTTGATGCGTGGATCAAGTATTACCGCCCAGAACCAAATACAAGCAACACGACTGTCAGCTATTACACCAAAGGGGCTTTGGTCGCCTTGTGTTTTGATTTAACGCTGCGGCACGAGGGGCCATGCAGCTTGGATGAGGTCATGCGTGCCTTGTGGAATAAATCGCATCACAACGCTTCAAAAGTGGGTATCAAAAATGCCAATCCAGGGGCAATCACTGAGCGCGATTTTGCACAAGTGCTCGAAGAGCTAAGCGGACGTTCATTCAAAAAAGAAATTGCGGCATGGGTGCATGGTACTGATGAATTGCCCGTGCAACAATGCCTAGAGTTGCACGGTGTCAAGATGCAAAAAGTACCAGCCACTTGGCAACAGCATTTGGGCTTGCGTGTGACGGAAAAGGCCGGTGAGGGTGTGCTGGTTAAAGCGGTGCTCAGGGGTGGTGCGGCCGAAGATGCTGGGTTTGCACCAGGTGATGAGTGGATTGGCATTGAGTTGAACAAAGGCGAGTCAAAACATAATCAGCAAAATTGGCGCATTCACAAATTAGATGATTTAACGCTGTACGTGGGAGATGTGTCACAAAGCAAATCGTTCACTGCATTGGTTGCCAGGGACATGAAATTACTTAAATTACCCATGCGAATCAGGAAAAGCAAGCAAGCATCAGATGCGCATCACACTTGGCGTATTGAAATTCAAGATACCAATCGTTTGCATCAATGGCTAGCCAACACACCATAAAAAAAGCCCACCGAAGTGGGCTTTTTGCTGTGTGCTAAACAGGCATCACTGAGGATGCAACCGCTTATTTCTTAGCTGGTGCTGCTTTTTCAGCTGGCTTACCGCCTTTGGCATCTGCAGCAGGTGCGGCTTCAGGCTCTGCGGGTGCAGCCAATGCCACCACGGAAACGATCATGGGATCAAATTTGCCATTGACCACGGCAGTCACGCCTTTTGGCATCACCAAATTGCTCAAATGCAAGGAAGAGCCTTTTTTCATGCCGCTCAAATCAACCGCGATGAATTCTGGCAAATCAGCAGGTAAACAAGAAATCGCAATTTCGTTCACGATGTGGGTCAACAGGCAATTTTCTGTTTTGACAGCAGGTGATACATCTTCACCACTGAAGTGCAATGGCACTTTCATGGTCATTTTGTGATCGGCTTCTACGCGTTGAAAATCAATGTGCAAAACAAGTTGTTTGTAAGGGTGGTATTGCACATCGCGCAACAACACTTTGCTTTCTTTGCCATTCAATTCCATGTCCAATACGGAAGCGTGAAACGCTTCTTTTTTCAAAGCATGCCACAATGAATTGTGGTCCAGCTCGATGAGTTCAGGCGTGCGTGCGGCGCCATAAACAATGCCTGGTGTGCGACCAGAAATACGCAGACGGCGGCTCGCACCCGTGCCCTGCTTTGCGCGCTCAAAAGCGACGAATTTCATAATTAACTCCTAGATAAGAACCCACCGCGACCAGTGTGGTTCCGTTTTAAAAAAGACCAACAACCCGTTTCTAATGAATCAAAGTTGCGATCTGCGTGCTGTTGACGATTGGAAAAAGATCAAAACAAATCTTGTTCTTGATCGTCAAACAAACTCATGACCGACTCACCGCTGGCAATGCGCTGAATGGTTTCAGCAATCAATGGTGCAACAGAGAGTTGGCGTATTTTTTTGCAATTGAGTGCTTCTGCGTTCAATGGTATGGTGTTCGTAATGACCACCTCATCCAAAGCGCTGCCTTGCGTAATGCGTTCAATTGCGGGACCTGAAAATACAGGGTGTGTGCAATAAGCATAGACTTTTTTTGCACCACGCTCCTTCAAGACTTCTGCAGCCTTGACCAGTGTGCCTGCGGTGTCAATCATATCATCCATGATGACGCAATTGCGGCCATCAATGTCACCAATCACATGCATCACTTCGGAAACGTTGGCTTTGGGGCGACGCTTGTCGATAATGGCCATGTCGCACCCGAGTTGCTTGGCCAATGCACGTGCGCGCACCACACCACCTACGTCTGGGGATACCACTATCAAATCTTTGTAATTTTGTTGGCGTAAATCGCCTAACAAAATTGGTGACGCGTAAATGTTGTCTACAGGAATATCAAAAAAGCCTTGAATTTGGTCGGCATGCAAATCCATTGTCAACACACGTGACACGCCGACTGTTTGCAGTAAGTTGGCAACCACTTTTGCTGTAATGGGCACACGGGCTGAGCGTGGTCTGCGGTCTTGTCTGGCATAGCCAAAATAGGGAATCACCGCGCTGATGCGTTCTGCCGATGCACGTTTGAGTGCATCAACCATGATCAGCAGTTCCATTATGTTTTCGTTAGTGGGGTTGCAAGTGGACTGCACCACAAACACGTCACGAGCGCGCACGTTTTGCTTGATTTCAACGGTAACCTCACCGTCTGAAAAACGCCCCACATTCGCTGCGCCCAGCGAAATACCTAAATGTTCGGCAACTTCTGCAGCCAAGCCAGGATTGGCGTTACCTGTGAATACGAGAAAATCGGGCGTGTGGGCTTGCATGGTGTGGTGTGTGCAGTACGCCTAGGATGGATTGGAATCAGTCTAAAGATTAAAAGCAGTTATTGAGGAACGCTGACAAGCTACAGACCCGTAAAAGATGAACCGTTAAAAGATGACGATAAAACTGACTTTTCTCACGAACAAAAAACGCGCATAATAAATTTGGCAGGGGCGGAAGGACTCGAACCTGCGCATGCCGGAATCAAAATCCGGTGCCTTAACCAACTTGGCGACGCCCCTACACGGGTAATTGTATGCATTGAACCAACACATACAACCACCGAAAACTCTCTATGACTTTCTGTCACTTTCTTCACAAGCACAAGACAATCGTTTCAACTGGCCCAACTTTTCAGTGGGTGTACAGGTAAATTGCTACAAAGTTGGATGACGGCATTTTCAGGCACATCATTCAAAGTTACAGCCGAATCAACAAATTGACTGAGCTTGTCACTGCCCACGTGCGCAAACACTGCGCTACCAGAGCCTGTCATTCTGGGCTGCAAACCTTTCTTTTCCAGCCAAGTTAAGGCCAAATTAACATCAGGACACAGCTTTTGAGCAACAGCTTGCAAATCATTTCGTCCAAAGCCAAAAGGATGTGCAAGAAAGCCTGAAATTATAGCAGTTTCAGTATCGCGTTTCAGCTCTGGATGGCTAAAAATAGCTTGCGTGGACAATCCAGTTGCAGGTTTGAGTACCAAAAAATGGGCAGAAGGTATGTCAATCGGCTGAATTTGCTCACCAATGCCTTGTACCCAAGCATTCGCACCGCTTAGAAAAAAGGGCACATCGGCACCCAGCTTCAAACCGATTTGCATTAAAACCGCACGGGGTAGCTGCAAATCCCACAATCGATTCAAAGCCAACAAGCAACTCGCCGCATCAGACGAACCACCACCCATGCCAGCTTGTGCCGGAATCGATTTATTGATTTGGATATCGACACCCAAGTGTGTACCTGAAAAAGTTTGCAAAGCGCGTGCGGCTTTGACCGTCAAGTCTTCAGCAGGCAAGGCGGTTGTTAAATCACGGCGCGTAATGCGTCCATCGGTCCGCACATCAAAATGCAATGTGTCACACCAGTCAATCAGCATGAAAACCGATTGCAGCAAATGGTAACCATCGTTGCGACGCCCGGTGATGTGCAAAAACAGATTGAGTTTGGCCGGTGCGGGGACGTTATGCAGTGATTTCATTGCGGCTTAAAAACTAGGGCTCTAAAACCAAACGCAACTCGGCCAGAGGTAGCGGTGTGGTGCGTTTGGCAAACAATCTTGGGCGTTGTGCATGCTGCATTTGCGATAAGTCCACCTGCCAGCCTGCTGCTGGGGTCGGTATCGCCATTAACCAATCAAACAAAGCAGTCAGCGGCAAAACTGTCCCCGTTAACTCTAGCATCAGTGCGTCGATGTGATCAAACTGTTTGGTTTCGTTATTGGCCATCAAAATGGCCTGAGTGGGTGACCACGAAACTTGAGCGACGGTGCTGCCTATGGGCGAGAACACACTCAAATCACCTTGCAACGCAGTGCCTTTGATTTCAAAAGCGCCAGACAGTGATTGCGGTGTTTCAGATTCAACTTTGATGGACAAACGGCCTTGTTTTTGAAAATTTGTTTTATCCAGGTGTGCAATTGAATTGGTTTGCTCATTTTGAGTTGTAGATGGCGTATTTGTTGCGCATCCAGCTATCAATAATACAGTAATCATTGAGCAGAAAGATTGCAAAGCGTGACCATCAAACCGCCACCTTAAATGCAACAAAGGCTTGCGCACGTTCAGACCTTGGTGCTTGCGTCCAAACTCACGCCCAAGCGTTTCAATGTTTCAAGCAATGTGGGGTTGTTCGGGTTAATCATGCGGGCTGCCTGCCAAATGGTGATGGCTTCGCTTTTCAGTCCTTGCGTCCACAACACTTCGCCCAAATGCGTGGCAATTTCGGCATCGGGTTTGGCTTCAAATGCCGAAATCAAAATCAATTTCGCTTGCTCTAAATTGCCCAGTTTGAATTCAACCCAGCCCAAGCTGTCCGCAATGAACGGATCATTGGGTGCCAGTTGCACGGCTTTGAGTAATAACACCTTGGCTTCTGGCAAACGCAAACCACGGTCTGCAAGTGAGTAACCCAAAGCGTTGTAGGCTTGTGCGTCATCGGGTTTGGCTGCCATCACCAAACGCAATAAACGCTCCATTTCACCCAAGCGATTGGTTTTTTCAGCCAGCATGGCCAAGTCGTAATGCCAATCATTGAGCAAAGGAGCCTTGGCATCTACCGCCGTGAGTTTTTGTACGTTTCGGCGCAGCAAGTCGTAAGCCGCTTGGAATTGTTGGTCGTCGCGCAGCATTTGCACCTGTGCGTTCACTTTGAATTGCGATTGTTCAGGCGTTGCTTCAGGCAGCATGGACAAGACTTTCATGCCTTCGTCAAAGCGTCCCAGCATTTGCAAAGTGCGCGCATACAGCACGCGAATGTCTGGTTTGGTGCCTGGCGTCAACACCAATTTGGACAACACTTTGTCGGTCAGAGGTGTCACCGTCGCTTTATTGGGAGAGCGTGCCAGCAAGGTAAGCAAGGACATTAACGCTTCATCCCGTGCAGCCACGTCATTGGCAAATGTGGTCTGCGCCAATGCCAAGTAATCATCCAAAGCTTTGGCTTGCAAATCCACTTTATTAAGTGCGATGGTCAGCTCAAATTCGGCACGAACCGCATCCAGCGAATCAGGAATCGCGGCACGCCATGCCTTGGCCACTGTGTGCGCCGATTCGCCAGCCCTTGCCTGCAAAGCAATGCCCATGGCGCGCTCAAACAAGCGTTCGTCTTTAGACTTTTTCGCACTGTCCAGTAACAGGGCATAGGCGTCTCTGGGTTTGTCGTCCAGCAAACTCAATTCACCCAATAAGATTTTGAAAAACAACTCGCCATCCATCGCGGAATTGACAACGGGTGTTTCAGTTGTTTTTTCTGGCTCTTTGTCTTGCGCATACGCTGGCTTGCTGCTCGCGAACAAGAACAAAGCTACAAGCATGCCCACCAACAATGGAAGTTGAGGGCGGTATTTGAATGGCGCGCGGATTGACATCATAGGCAGGATAATAAATCATTCACCAGCAACCCGTCTGCGCAAATACATTGTGCTGGCATATCGCGAAGCCAAAATCATCAGCATCTAGGCAAAAATATATGAAGAATTGACCTGTAGGCAGTGTATTTATTGCCTATATTGCTATTAAAATAATAGCATGCGATGCTAATATGAGGCTACTTTGGCAATTTTCCGGCACGCACAAACTGCCGCCACACCCGTATTGCCAATAAAACAATCGGTGTGGCGTGCATCAGCAGGTCGAAAATATCCAGTGGGCGAGTCAAAGTGACTTGGCTCAACATGCGGAGTTTTTCAACCAAATGCGGCTCAGGCTGTATGGGTGCAATGCCCAAATAGACCGCAAGCACAATCAACAACCACAGAGGAAATCGGTCCAGCCAGTTCAAGCTGTTCCCGCTTTCACCTTCAAACGCCAGGCGTGCAACAATGGTTCGGTATAGCCACTGGGTTGCGCCATGCCTTTGAAGACCAAATCGCAAGCCGCTTTGTAGGCGGCGCTTTTGGCAAAGTTGCCGGCCATTTTTTGGTAAAACGGATCGCTGGCGTTTTGACTGTCCACCACAGCTGCCATGCGCTCAAAAGTGGCGTTGACCTGTGCCGCGTTGGTTACCCCATGGTGCAACCAATTGGCAATGTGTTGGCTGCTGATGCGCAGAGTGGCGCGGTCTTCCATCAAACCCACGTTGTGGATATCGGGCACTTTGGAACAGCCCACGCCTTGGTCAATCCAGCGCACCACATAGCCCAAAATGCCTTGCGCGTTGTTGTCCAGCTCTTGCTGAATGTCGCTGGCAGACCACTTGGCTCTCACGTCAGCAGACGCGACAGGGATGTGCAACAGACCGTGGAGCAAGGCGTCACGCTCCACTTGTGCATCACGTGCTGCATGGGTGGATTGCATTTCAGCTTGTATGGCGCTCACATTCACTTGGTGGTAATGCAGCGCATGTAATGTGGCACCGGTGGGGCTTGGCACCCAAGCGGTGTTGGCACCGGCTTTGGGGTGTGCAATTTTCTGCTCCAACATGGCTTTCATTAAATCAGGCATCGCCCACATGCCTTTGCCGATTTGCGCTTTGCCACGCAAACCGCAGCACAAGCCCACCAGCACATTGTTTTTCTCGTAGGCATGAATCCATTGGCTGGCTTTCATGTCGGCTTTGCGTATCATGGCGCCGGCGTGCATGGCGGTGTGCATTTCGTCGCCAGTGCGATCCAAAAATCCGGTGTTGATGAACGCCACGCGCGCTTTCGCGGCTGCGATACAGGCTTTTAAATTGACACTGGTGCGGCGCTCTTCGTCCATGATGCCGAGCTTGACGGTGTTGGCCGGCAAGCCCAACAGTTGTTCCACGCGACCAAACAATTCGGATGCAAAGGCCACCTCGGCAGGGCCGTGCATTTTGGGTTTCACAATGTAGATTGAACCGGTGCGCGAGTTGCCAATGGTTTGGGTGGCAGGGCGCTTGAGGTCATGCACAGCAATCGCTACGGTCACCACCGCGTCCAATATGCCTTCCGGTATTTCGCGCACGGTGTTGGCTGCATCGGTGTACAAAATGGCGGGGTTGGTCATCAAATGCCCAACGTTGCGCAAGAACATCAACGAGCGGCCATGTTGACGCACTTCACCTTTGCCATTGGGCGTGGTGTAAAAGCGGTCGGCATTCAAACCGCGTGTGAACGTTTTGCCACCTTTTTCAACGGACTCTGTTAAGGTGCCTTTCAAAATGCCCAGCCAGTTGCTGTAGGCTAAAACTTTATCGTCAGCATCGACCACCGCAACCGAGTCTTCCAAGTCCAAAATGGTAGACAACGCGGCTTCCACGACCACGTCCGACACGCCAGCGACATCGGTTTGGCCAATGGTGGTACTGCGGTCAATTTGAATATCAATGTGCAAGCCGTTGTTGACCAACAAAACAGATGATGGACCGGCTGCCAAGCCCTGGTAGCCGACAAATTGCGCTGTATTTTTCAAGCCGGTGCGTTGGCCACCCAAGGTTGAGACCAGCAACTGGCCATTTTCGACGTGGTACACGGTGGCGTCAGCGTGTGAACCTTTTTCTAAGGGCGCAGCCTGATCTAAAAATGCGCGTGCAAAGGCAATCACTTTGTTGCCACGCACTGGGTTGTAGCCTTTGCCTTTATCGGCACCATCGGTTTCTGGAATAGCGTCTGTGCCATAGAGTGCGTCATACAAAGAGCCCCAGCGTGCGTTAGCAGCGTTCAGAGCGTAGCGCGCGTTCAAAATTGGCACCACCAACTGTGGTCCGGCTTGCAAGGCCAATTCACTGTCGACATTGGCAGTGGTGATTTGTGCATCCGCCGTGGCAGGTGCTGGAACGATGTAGCCGATTTTTTCTAAAAAAGCTTTATAGGCTGGCATGTCTTTGATTTCACCCGGATTGGCTTTGTGCCATGCATCCAATTCTGTTTGCAGGCGGTCACGCTCGGCTAAAAGCGCGATATTTTTGGGTGCTAAATCCGCCACAATGGCATCAAAACCTTGCCAGAATTTGGCGCTGTCCACGCCGGTGCCTGGTAAGACTTGAGAATTGACAAAATCATGCAAATTGGTAGCGACTTGCAAACGGTGCGATGTGGTGCGTGGGGTAGACATAGGGAACTCCGATAGAAAAGGTCAGTATTTTCGTTAAAAATATATGCTAATTATGGCTTTATGCGGCGTATTTATTGCCTAGTTTGCTATTTAATTTATAGCATCACACTGTTTCCATAAAGCGACGGTCTTCGCAAATGGCAGTGCTTGAACGCCAGGGTATGGCGTTGATGCCTCTATGATAACTTCTTATCGGACTTGAGGCTTGTGTATAAACCATTAAATGGTTTCGATCTCCATGGTGATGGCCAATTTTTTGATATAGGCAAATAAGCTCTTAATAAATAATATGATGCCAGCCATTTCCAAGGCTTCTTCAGTATTGGTGCAAGCAATGTAACTCAAATGGTTAAAACCATATTGCTCCGCACACCATCCACCCAGCATTTCAAATCCAACACAACCACCCAAAAACATGGCAGCGGCAATGACGAATTGCATACCTGTTGGGGGTGCTAGATGTAATACGAAACGAAAAAAATAAAGCCCCAATATCACTATCAATACCAATGCGGGAATAACCCACGTGAAATGAAAGATTCCATATGTATCCATAGCAATTAATTTGCGTGTAGGCATGATGAGGAGTTCGTGTATGGATATGGCTTCATCAAAAGACATCAGCAAAAAACCAATCGCCAAGACCAACCATTTGCGGGTGTAGATGTTGTTTGTTTGTCGATGGAAGAAATAAATCACGGATAACAAAGCAGCAGCACCCAGTAACAAAAGGGCGCTGAAATAGCTGCTCAGGTTGCCTTCTCTGGCCGTGTTCATCAGGTGTTTGGCTAAATCTACCGAAAGGCTACGTCCAAAATACAAATTACCAATATCGCCATACAAACTTGTCAGAACCAAAATACCGGCAAAAATCGACAAATATTTCACAATCACTGTGTCGTGGAATGTGATTTTGATGTGTTGAGGTGTCATTCAGACATTGTATGAAAACAAAAGTTCAGCTGCGGCTGAAACCGAAAACTATTTGCCAATACAAAACTTAGAAAATATCACACCCAACAAATCGTCTGAGGTGAACTCTCCCGTGATAGCGTTCAAATCGTTTTGAGCCAAACGCAGCTCTTCAGCCAGTAAATCCAGCGCTTGGGATTTGGCATTGAGTTGGCTGCTGGCTAAATCCAAGTGCACACGCACTTGGCGCAATGCTTGCACATGGCGCTCTCTGGCAATGTAAGTGCCTTCAGATGCGGGTTGCCAGCCTACCACTTCAAGTAAGGTATGCCGCAGTGTTTCTAGACCTTGACCGCTTTTGGCGGATAAGAGGATATTGACGCTATCGGTCATTTGCGTGATGGTAGGCGCGATGGCTTGTGCAGCTTGCTGTGGCCCAACGGCATCCACCTTGTTCCACACCTGTAGCACGGGGACGCGTTGGGGTAACAAACTGGCGATCTGGTCGGCGATGGCAGCATCAGCAGCTTGGTAGCTGTTAGATTCTTGCATGTCATTCCAGCGGACCAAATCATGCAAGAACACCACGGCGTCAGCACTTTGAATTTCAGCCCAAGCGCGTTCAATGCCGATTTTTTCAACTTCATCGTCACTCTGGCGCAAGCCAGCTGTATCGATGATATGCAGCGGCACTCCATCGATTTGAATCGTCTGCTGCACTTTATCGCGCGTGGTGCCTGCGATGGGGGTGACGATGGCCAGTTCAGCGCCAGCCAGTGCGTTGAGCAGTGACGATTTGCCCGCGT
The DNA here is from genome assembly GCA_937863225.1 of uncultured Polaromonas sp. Taxonomy (GTDB): domain Bacteria; phylum Pseudomonadota; class Gammaproteobacteria; order Burkholderiales; family Burkholderiaceae_C; genus Aalborgiella. The sequence goes on along the minus strand of CALMEI010000040.1, from coordinate 149,599 downwards.
TGGGTTGTCCTGCAATGACGACCTTGATACCTTCGCGCAGCAGCGCACCTTGGCTGGTGCGTTGCATCACCCGCTCCAGCAGGGTTTGCAACTGTTGCAACTGACCCGTGGCATCTGCTTTTTGCAAGAAGTCAATTTCTTCTTCTGGAAAGTCCAAAGTCGCTTCAACCAACATGCGCAAATGGACCAATGCGTCGAGCAATGTGTGAATTTCTTTAGAGAATTCCCCCGATAAACTGCGTGCTGCACCACGCGCTGCCGCTTCTGTGCTGGCATCGATCAAATCGGCCACAGCTTCAGCTTGCGCCAAGTCCATCTTGTCGTTTAAAAATGCGCGCTGGGTAAATTCGCCAGGCTGTGCAAGGCGCAAACCATTTAATCGGGCTTGTTGAGTCGTGGTGTCAATTTCGGCACTGGCTTCTAAACAGCGTGTGACCAACAATTGCAAAACCACCGGACCGCCATGTGCTTGCAGTTCCAACACGTCTTCACCCGTGAAGGAATGCGGTGCTGGGAAATACAAAGCCAGACCACGGTCAATTACCGTACCACTGGCATCAAGAAAGGGCAAATAGGTGGCTTCTCTGGGTTTCAATTCGCGGCCACAAAGAGCCAGAATGAGTGGGGTGAGATGCGGACCCGACACACGAACAATGCCCACCGCTCCTCGCCCGGGTGCAGTGGCAATGGCAATAATAGGGGTGTTGTTAGAAATGGCAAAAGCATTCATAGCTGCAATTGTCCACGATTCGAACAGTCTAAAATTGCAATTTCAAATTTTGCTAGTTTTCAGATGCATCAAAAATCAGCTGAAAAAAATCTGCAAAACTCATCCAACCGCTGAGTTGTATGAAGCGTTATTGTTTTGTGAAGCAAGACATGCCAACCTCAGCCGCGTTCGCTCCAAATACCAAATTAAAGCTAGCGTTACTATTACAAATGTATTTGGTTGTTTTTTTGCACAGGGATGGTCAGCCTGACTCATTCATTCGCGATTAAGGATTGGCCAAGTACACTGAACAACTGATGATGCTGTGTGCATTTAGCAGTCTGTGGTTGGCGCACAGATAGATAATGGAGCAAAAAGTTGAGTGCGCCTGTTGCCGGATTGAATATGCAATTGCTAAGTTGCGCATTTACTCTTCAGCGAAAATATCCCAAAATTGATTGGCTAAATTTTCAGCTCTAACATTGATAGCTACTTCGTTCGCAAAAATTTTTTGTTTTTTTGCAAACTCCTTAGTCATTTCATACTGGCTTTTAGCATAATAAACTCTCTTTTGGCTGTAATTAGTTATAGTTTTATTGCCTAAATCGTTATTGAGCTTTGTTTCTAAAACGATTAAGTTTCCGACGTTTTTAGTATATTCATCTTGACTTTCATTCTGAATGTGCTCGATAGAACTATTTCCATCGTCATAGTCCCTCCCGTCCATACTCATTGCAATTCTTTTGATTGCATAGCTTGTTGGAAAATTAGATTGACCCAGCCTTGATGCTGATTTTGAGAATTCAAGCCTTTGAAACTCCTGAATAAAATGTTCTTTATCTATTAATTTGCGCAATTTTACTTTGAGATTTTGAATTGCATTTTGTATATCTGTTCTTGAGCAAGCTACCGTAATCTCTTTTGAAAAAGCTGTGCATGGCTCTGTTACTTTGTTTGAGCGAAGATTGACACCAGAGCCAAACGCAACGAAATGAAAATCAGATAAAAATCGTAACAAAGAGTGCTTAATTTTTTTGTCAACTTTGAGATTTCCCTCTTTCTCCCGAAGGTACAGTGATAAAAGAGCAGGTCGAACCTGTATGCCTTTAAATTTAGCAATAGAGTCCAAGGTTTCATATTCGTATTTGTGTTCTTGTTTCTTGTATTTATTTAAATTAGGTTGAATAATTTTTTCGTACTCGAATATTGCACGATACATTTCGTTAACAAAGTTTCCAAGCTCATTTGTAATACGCGGATTTTCCGATTTATACCTTGTCGTAAACTTGTCATACAAGTTATTTGCATTTGCCTTATCTTCGGGGAATCTTGCTTTCCAGTAGTGTAGGAAGAACTCTTCTAAAGTTAGGTTTGAATCAAATAAAAATTTTGCATTTTTCTTCCAAAGATCTTTAACCTCATCTACACCGCCGCCAGAAGTGGGTTCAACATAAGTAAAAATGTAATTTTTTATTAAATCAACTTTTGATAACGGCTTACCTTTCGAATTTATATTTTCAAAAATTTGGTTAGCTTGGTCTTTTTCACTGGCGTAGATAGCGATTACTTGCGACTGCAAAATTTGATCACGCAACACTTTTAATTTTTCAATATATTTGATATGGTGCTTGGAATCATTCTTAATAAATAGTCTTTTTAATTTGCTCTCTGATAATTGCTCCAAGAAAAAATTGAACGCTTCCATCAACAAATCTTCCTCATCAGTTGTCGGTTTTGCTGCAGGGTTTCTAGTGTCGTAGTCTTGAATAGTCTGAGTGAAATATGGGTATGTGGAACTCGTCTGAATAATTCTTTTTGGTACGCCATCAACTCTCTTAATAAGGAACTCTTGCGTAGTATCAGCATAGTCTTTTGCTAGTTGTTTATTCGCAGCGGTTTCGCGATTATCGGCGTGGATTTCATATAGCTTATTTCGAATTGCAGCTAGTAATATTGTGAGAGTAGTTAAACGTTGTTGACCATCTATAACGGCAACTTCACCTTTCTCTTTTCCTCCTAAAAAAAGCATATTTCCTAAAAAATACTGGGAGGTTTTAAGTGTGGGGGTGCCTTCTTTAACAACCGATATTTGATACAACATATCATTTAAGATTTCTTTATAATTTTTGACTTCCCACGAAAACTCTCGCTGAAATCTTGGAATATGGTAAATTTTATTTGCTGATAATAATCCACGGATGTTTTCACTAACTGCTTCAAATCCCATATTTATTTTCCTTCAAAGTAAGTGATGAGGTTAGGCTGGGGCTTTGTAAGCCATACCCACTCTCATGGATGTGTTGACACACTAATTATGCAGTAATCTGTAGTTCTTCTGTATTGAATTAGTCACCTTATGGAGTCAGGTCTTGGAAAATAATATTTAGATTGCCCTAAAATCTAAGCACCATCTAGCCTTCATTAATTTGGCTTGTCAAATAAAAAAAGGTCGCTAACGGCGACCCTTTGATATAAGAATTAAATCTTTATTTAAATTTCGGCAAATTAAACTGCGGTGGCACGCCCATGCGGGTGTTGATGAGCCATTGCTGCGCGATGGACAAGATGTTGTTGGTGATCCAGTACAAGACCAATCCTGCTGGGAAGAAGAAGAACATGACAGAGAAGGCCAATGGCATGAACCACATCATTTTGGCTTGCAGAGGGTCTGGTGGTGCAGGGTTGAGTGCCGTTTGCAGCATGGTGGTCAAGGTCATCACCACGGGCAAAATGTAATAAGGATCGGGCGAGGCCAAATCGCGTATCCACATCACCCAAGGCGCATTGCGCATTTCAACCGAGCTGAGCAACACCCAATACAAGGCAATGAAAACCGGAATTTGAACCATGATGGGGAAGCATCCACCCATCGGGTTGATTTTTTCTTCACGGTAGATTTTCATCATCTCTTGTTGCATTTCTTGCGGCTTGTCTTTCAGGCGTTCGCGCATGGCGGTGATACGCGGGTTCACCGCTTTCATTTTGGCCATGCTCGAATAGGCTTTAGCGTTAAGCCAATAAAACGCAATTTTCAGTAACAGTACCAAGGCAATGATCGCCCAGCCCCAATTGCCAATAAAACGGTGTAAAGCATCCAGCAACCAGTACAAAGGCTTGGCTAAGACGGTCAGCCAGCCGTAGTCTTTGACCAACTCAAGTCCAGGTGTGATGGTCTCTAAGGTTTTTTCAACTTGGGGTCCAACAAAGAAGCGTGATTCAACTGTTTTTGATGCACCCGCGGCGATGGGCTCTAAGGTGGTGATCATGCCCACCGCATACAGATTGGTGTCCACTTTGCGTGTGAACAAATCACGTTTGATGCCGTCAGGCAAAATCCAGCTACTTACAAAGTAATGCTGCACCATGGCGATAAAGCCATTGCTGGCTTGCTTCTCAGCATCCACTTTGTTTTTGTCAATATCGGTGAACTCTATTTTTTGGAATTTTTTAGCTTCTGTGTAAACGGCTGGTCCGGTGAAGGTGGAATAGAACGAGGACTCACCGGCCAATTTGTTGCCATCCCGCAAAATTTGCAAATATAGTTGCGGTGTTACAGGGGCAGTGCCGGTGTTCACCACTTCGTGCTTGACAGCGATGTCATAACCGTCGCGCTTGAGGGTATAGGTTTTGACCAACTTTACACCACCAGCATCAGGTGATTCAAATTTGATCACCAATGTTTTGGCATCGCCTTCAAATTTCCGTGAGCCTGGAGCGATAGCCATCACGGTTTTGTGGTTTGGCAAATTAGACGCACCAATCAAACCGGTTTGTGCCATATAAACGCGCTCTTTGCTGTCGTCCAGCAATACCACGCCTTTGGTTTTGTTGTCCATGTCAACATGTTGCAAAAACTCAGAATGCACCAGAGAGCCGCCTTCAGTATCGAAGGTGAGTTTGAGCACATCGGTCGATACTTCAAAACGCTCTTTCGGCACTGCGGGTGCATTAGCGGCAGGCGTAATGATGCTATTTTGAGCTGCTGACGGTGTATTTGTTGCCTGAGGTGCTATTGTATTTGTAGCGTTTTGTGTGCTGTTGACGGCGCTACTTCCAGTGCCAGTGACTTGTGCTGGAGCTACTTTGGTGGACTGAGCGAGTCCAAATGTGGGTTTTTGACCGTTATAAACCTGCCATTGATCCCATAAAGAAATCATGGAAAAGCCAAAAATGACCCACAAAATCGTACGGCGAATATCATTCATGAGGCTGTTTTTTCTTCAGAAGAATGGGTTGAACTGGATGCGAAAAATGAAAAAATGTGCGGTACAGGATCGGTTCCACCATCGCACCATGGGTGGCAGCGACCAATACGCTTCAAAGTCAAATAACTGCCCTTGGCAGCACCGTGCTGTTCTAGAGCTTGCAATGAATACACTGAGCAAGTTGGTTCAAAGCGGCAGCCTGAACCCAACCAAGGGCTTAACAACAAGCGATAGGCTTTAACAACACCCATCAAAAATTGTTGCGGCAATGCGGTGAGGGTCATCATCACGCTGCCAATGTTTTGAAAAGATGCTGCAATTCAGAACGAACGGCGGCTTTTAGCTTGTCCGATGTGGCACTGATGTACTCTGCGCGATCAAACCCAGATTTCAGCCTAACCACGTAGGCGAGTGCTTGAAATGGTGAAGGGTTTTGTTGGGACATGTCGGTGCTCACAGCATAGATTTGGCGCTTGATGGTGTTGCGCGTGACAGCGCGTTTGGCCCATCGTTTTGGCACCACTACCCCTAAATAAGGCTCTGCCAGATTGAATAAAGGCAACGACAGTGGCACTTGATGCATAGCAAAATGGGGTGTTCTGGCCACAATTTGTCCTTGCATCACAGCGGCAAACTGTGCTTTGGCGACAATGCGCTGCAAGGTTTGTTACGAAGGGTTAAAAACGATACCAGAGGCTGCCAAACTGCGTTAAGAAGTCTAAAAATTAGACAGCTAAACGCTTGCGGCCTTTGGCGCGGCGTGCATTGATGACAGCACGGCCACCGGCTGTTTTCATGCGTGCCAAAAAGCCATGCGTGCGTGCGCGGCGAACTTTAGAGGGTTGGTAAGTGCGTTTCATGTTGGAATCCTAAGCTTATATTGAGTGCAATTTTCAGAGCCTACGATTATCGCAGATTTTAGGACATAGGGTAAATCGGTGTTGCTGGAAGCGGCAAAATGAAGAGAATCCACCCATTACCAACTTAAATCACGATTTATGAGCAAATTAATTATCAAAATGGGTGTGGTGTTGTTTGGGGCCATTGTTGGCGTGGGAGGGAGTCATGCGCAGACTGAATCGCCTAATACCCTGAAGATTGGCGTTATTGGCCCTTTTACCGGCGCATCCGCCGATTTTGGTGTGCCCATGTTCAATGGAATCCAACTTGCGGTGGATGAGATTAACGCAGTAGGTGGTTATTTGGGGCGTAAGCTACAAATTGTGCGTAAAGATGATCAAGCCAACCCCGATGTGGGTTTGGCCATGTCCAAGGAATTGGTGACAGAAAAAGTGGCAGCCACCATAGGCTTTTGCAACACAGGGGTGGCAGCCAAGTCGTTAGAGGTATTTCAAACTAATAAATTGCCACTGATTGTGCCATGCTCAACGGGTTCGCCACTGACAGCAAAATATCCCGCAGCTGAAAGTTATGTGTTTCGCACATCAGCCAAAGATGCCATTCAAGCCCCATTTGTGGTGGAGGATATTCTCAAGCGTGGTTGGAATAAGGTCGCTATTTTTGCAGATACCACAGGGTATGGTTTAGCCGGTCTGGCAGATGTAGAGAAAGCGTTAGCGGCGAAAAATCTGAAGCCTGTTTACGTGACAAAGTTCGCGCTTGGGGTCAAAGATTTAAGCAACGAATTGAAAGAAGCGCGGGCGGCAGGGGCGAATGTTATTTTCAGCTACACAGTGGGCTCAGAAAATGCGGTCATAGCCAAAGGACGACAGGCACTGGCATGGCGCGTGCCACAAGTTGGCGCATGGCCTTTGTCATTTCCCTTCTTTATTGACGGTGCCAAGGATGCTGCCAATGGCGCCTTGATGGCGCAGACATTCATCGCTGAGCCCAGTAACTCACGCCGCGCAGCGTTTTTAACGAGTTACGCTCGCAAATACAATGTTGACAAAATTCCGGTTCCAATGGCGGCAGCCCAAGGCTATGACACAGTCTATATCTTGTTGCATGCACTGTTCAATATTCGCGATGGCAATTACAACGGTCCAGCCATCAAAGCGGCGCTCGAGAGCAAGCTGCGTACTTATTACGGTGTGGTAGCAACATACGAACAACCGTTTAGCAAAGATGATAAAGATGCAGTCACACAGAACATGCTGGTGATGGGCATGGTGAAGAATGGCGCAGTGACATTTGCTTATCCTGAAGATGCCAAACGCAATTTATTTGTGCAACGCAAGCAATAAAAGTGCTCATGTGGCCAAAGATTATGCAAATTGACTGATTAAGCATCGGTTGCTGCCGTTATGATGCTGGCTTGAATACACCATCTCGATTTCCTATTTCTAACGATGTTCTGCTGCGCCTGATGCCGATGGTGTTCGTGCTGATTTGGAGCACAGGGTTTATCGTTGCAAAATTTGGTCTGCCGCATGCGCCACCATTGACATTTCTAAGTATTCGGTACGTGCTGTCAATAGCGTGTTTTCTGGTTTGGATCAAGCTTTCTGGTGCAATTTGGCCTTCAGAACGGTCTCAAATATGGTATTTGGGGGTGAGTGGCGTTTTGGTTCACGCGGGTTATTTGGGAGGAGTTTGGGTCGCCGTGAAATACGGCATGGGATCTGGTTTGGTGGCTCTGTTGGTCGGTTTTCAGCCGATTTTGACGGCGCTTTGGTTGACGTACAGCACTAAAAATAATCAGCAGCAAGCGTTTGCGAATGGTCTTCAAGCCAACCTTTCACACCACAGAAACCCAGTTACGAAACGCCAATGGCTGGGCTTGCTATTGGGTTTGGCTGGGTTGGTATTGGTGGTTGCACGCAAATTCAGTGACACGAGTGAGGTCAGCGTTTTAACATTTGGCGCTGCCATGTTGGCATTGTTCAGCATCACAGCGGGTACCTTGTATCAAAAACGTTACGTTCAACCCACGGATGTGCGCACAGCCAACGTGATCCAGCTGATAGCCGCTTTACTGGTCACTTTACCTTTATGTTTATTTGAATCCGAAACCATTGTTTGGAACACATCTTTCGTCGCGTCCATGGCTTGGGCTGTGCTGGCTTTGACATTGGGAGGTAGTTCCTTGATGTTCATGTTGGTACAACGCGGAGCTGCGACTTCAGTGACCAGTTTGCTTTACCTGGTACCACCGACAACCGCCTTATGGCATGGATTTTGTTTAACGAGTCCATCACCGTGGTGACATTGTTGGGTATCGCATTGACAGCCATTGGTGTGAGTTTGGTGGTTCGTCAAGTTGCGGCCAGAGCGTAGCCACAAACAAAGTCAAATTCAAACTTTGTTGTATGCTGCTTTTATTCCCAAGGTGGGAGCACGGCATGCTTGAGTTTTTTCTCAACAGCCAAATATTCTGGGAATACGCTGCCAACGATTGCCCAAAATCGGGGGCTGTGATTCAGTTCGCGCAAATGACTGAGTTCATGCACGACCACATAATCAATCACCTCTGGTCTAAATTGAATCAAACGCCAATGCAAGCGTATAGAGCCATCGGCCTTGGCACTGCCCCAGCGCGTGTTTGCATTGCTTAAATGCAATGACTTCCATGTTACACCCAATTGTTTTGCAAAATGATTCAAACGCTCGGTATAGAGCACAGTGGCTTGCTCTTTCATCCACTGCTGCGTGGTGTCACGAATTTTTTTTACTTGGGCATGGGTTGGTATTGCCAATAGCAACGAAGGCATGTCATTCAAATTGTTGTTAGGCTGATATCGGGTGCAAGATTCATTCGGTGCAACGATGACCGTTATCTTTTGACCCAGAAAATCGAGTTTGGGTGCCTCTAGCCAATTGATGCGCGAGGTATCTATGCGGGCTTGTCGCTCTTTCATACCGTCTAATTTGCGAACAATCCATAGCCCTTTTTCTTGCACAGCTTGTTCGACGGTGTGCATGGGCATACCGTATGGCGCTCTGACAGTCAATCCTTCTGCGCTGACACTGAAAATCATGGTCCGGCGTCGACTGCGTTGCAATTGATAGTCAATCAATTGACCATTGATGTTGGTTTGTTGCGACGAATCGGGGTGGCGAGAAAAAACTGGCGCAGTCGGTGCAAATAAATCGAGTGTGAATTTCAGCAAACGCTGCATGGTGGTAGCGAATAATTGAATTTCAAATCACTGTTTATTGGTATACGCTTCAGGGTCAAGACGTCGCATTTCTGCTTCAATCCATGCCTCAACCTCGGCCATTAACTCCCCGGGTTCGCGCCCAATACTTGGGATTGGCTTACCAATTGAAATATCAATCACGCCAGGTGTTTTGATAAAGGCTTTTTTGGGCCAGCATTTGGCTGAAGACACGGCAACCGGTATCACAGGTGCACCTGTGGCAATGGCCAAACGCGTACCGCCGGTTTTGTATTTACCTGTTTCACCGCGAGGAATGCGTGTACCTTCTGGGAACAAAATCACCCATGTGCCATTGGCCAACAGGCGTGTGCCTTGGTCCACCATTTTTTGAAAAGACTGTGCACCTTGTTTGCGGTCGATGTAAATCATGTCCATGCTGGCAATGACCCAACCAAAGAAGGGAATGTAGTTGAGTTCGCGTTTGAAAACGTATGCCAAAGGATGCGGTAAAACAGCAGGCATGGCAAAGGTTTCCCACAGCGATTGGTGTTTCACCAAAATAATCGCAGGTGCTTTTTCGGCGAGTGGTAAATTTTCAAAACCATGAATACGTTTGCTGATACCCAAAATGGCTTCGGCAGCATCAATTGAGAGCTTTAACCAACGCTGGCACACCCAGTACATGGTGGTGCCTGAAGCAAATACGGACGTCAATAAGGCCACCACAGTCCATGGAACCAACGTGATGAATAAAAACAGCGCATGGATACTGGCTCTGAAAAAGTTGATGATGCGGTTCATGCTTTCGCCTTGTCACGTTTGATCACAAAATCTGCAAAGGCAGTTAAATCCAAATGAACGGTGGTATTGGCAGGGTATTCTGGCGGCAAAGGTTGTCCGCGCAAGTGCATGGCCTTGCCTGTTAACACCAGATGTGGCTCACAAGCTGCGGCTACTGTGGCTTGCATATCACGCAGGGTATCCCCCACACTCACAACACCACTGGCATCAATGCCCATGCGATCCAATATTTGTTCATACAAACCCGGTAAAGGTTTGCGGCAGTGACAGTTGTCATCGGGGGTGTGAGGACAAAAGAAAATCGCATCCATTCTGCCGCCCAACGTTGCCAGCTGCTTGTGCATTTTGGCGTGAATCGCGTTAAGTACAGAAACATCGAATAAACCACGACCCAAACCCGATTGGTTGCTGGCAATGACCGTGTGCCAGCCTGCATGATTCAACCGCGCAATGGCTTCAAGTGCACCAGGAATAGGCACCCATTCTTCGGGCGACTTGATGAAGTCATCACTGTCTTCATTGATGGTGCCATCGCGGTCAAGAATAATGAGTTTCATAAGCGTTCTACTCAAGCCGCAAGCTTAGACAAATCAGCCACACGGTTCATGGTTTCATGCAATATTTTCAACAAGGCCTGACGGTTATCGCGTACATCCATTTGCTCGGCATTGACCATCACGTTTTCAAAAAATGCGTCTACAGGCTCTCTGAACGCAGCCAATGTTTGCAGTGACGCAGTGTAGTCACCAGCGTCAAACTGTGCTTTGGCCTGTGGTGCCAATTTGTTCATGGTGTCATACAAAGCAATTTCTGCGGCTTCCTTGAGTAAAACTGTGCTGACATGTGCATCGATGGCGTCAATGTCTTTCACTTTTTTCAAGATGTTGCTGATGCGTTTGTTGGCCGCGGCGAGAGCTGCGGCCTCGGGTAAGGCGGCGAAGGTGCGTACGGCGTTAAGGCGCTTGGCAACTTCGCCTAGATTTTGTGGCTGCAGTGACATTACCGCATCAACTTCTAACGCACCAAAGCCTTGCTCACGCAGGCTGCCAGACAAACGGTCGAAGATAAATTTTGGCAATTCTTCACCAGCACGTTGGGAATCGAAATCAGGCACATCCTTGAAAGCGGATGCGGTGTTCACCACCAAAGTTTGCAGGTTCAAGGGCAAGTTTTTTTCCACCAACATCCGAATCACACCCAGTGCATGGCGTCGCAGTGCAAACGGGTCTTTGTCTCCTGTAGGTAAATTACCAATACCAAACATACCCACCAAGGTTTCCAATTTGTCAGCCAATGCAACGACAACGCCCACGTCATTCCGCGGTAATTCGTCGCCTGCAAATCGTGGTTTGTAATGGTCTTCAATTGCATCCGCCACATCAGCACTCAAACCATCGTTCAAAGCGTAATAGCGTCCCATGGTGCCTTGCAACTCGGGAAATTCACCTACCATGTCAGTGACCAAATCAGATTTGGCCAGCTTCGCAGCAAGGTCAGCCTGCACGGCCAAGGCGTCGCCGCCCAACTGCTGCCCTATGGCTTTGGCAATGGCCCGCACACGCACAATGCGCTCGCCTTGCGAACCGAGTTTGTTGTGGTACACCACCTTGTCCAGTCCCGCCACCCGCGATTCCAGCGTCTTTTTGCGGTCTTGGTCAAAGAAGAACTTGGCGTCGGCCAAACGCGGACGCACCACGCGCTCATTGCCACCAATCACGGCCATGGTATCCGCTGGCGTGATGTTGCTGACAACTAAGAATTTGTTGGTTAATTTGCCCGTTGTATCCAACAGCGGGAAATACTTTTGATTTGCCTTCATGGTCAAAATCAAGCACTCTTGCGGCACGTCTAAGAACTCTTTTTCAAACGCGCAGGTCAGCACATTGGGGCGTTCCACCAAAGCGGTCACTTCATCCAGTAGTGCGTCGTCTTCAATCGGTTGGTAGGTCGCACCATCATCCTTGCCAGCTTTTGAAGCCGCCGCTTTGAGCTGGCGCGCGATTTCTTCACGGCGCTTGGTGAAGCTTGCAATGACTGCGCCGTCTTTGAGCAAGGTCGATGCATAACTGTCGGCGTCCTGGATGACAACAGGTGACACCGCCGCTTCAAACCGATGACCCAGCGTTTCACGCCCAGATTTAAGGCCTAATACGGCTATATCCATCGTATTATTTGCCAAGAGTGCTATCAATTTATGAGCAGGACGAACAAAACTCACGCTGCTCCAACCTGGCATGTCGCAGTTCTGAGTGAGTTGGTAGTTCATCACTTTGGGAATCGGTAGTTTGGCTATCGTTTCCGTTAATGCTTTTTGTAAACCTTCTGTCACTGTGACGCCTTTGACTTCGGCTTGGTAAAACAAAGCTTCTGTCTTGCCATCGGGCGCACGCTTTAAAGCAGACACGGCGGCACTTGGATTGCTAACATCCACGCCCAAGGCTTGTAATTTTTTCAAAAGCGCTGGTGTGGCATTTCCCGCGGCATCCAAACCAACCGTCACAGGCATGAGTTTTTGTGACACGGCTTTGTCTGCTGCTTGCATAGCAACACCTGTAATGTGTGCAGCCAAGCGCCGTGGCGTGGCAAACGGTGTGACCACTGCATTGGCATCTGCCAAGCCTTGGCTTTGCAGTGATGCCGCAAGCAGGCTGGCAAAGGCATCGCCTAATTTTTTCAGGGCTTTGGGGGGCAGTTCTTCGACGCAGAGTTCGACCAATAAATTGTGTGTTGTCATGCTCATGCCGCCTTCTTCATCACAGATGCCATCTGCGTCACCCATTCACGTGGCGCCATAGGGAAGCCCAAACGCTCGCGACTTTCTAAATAACTCTGTGCCACGCTGCGCGAGATATTGCGTATGCGGCCCATGTAGGCGGCACGTTCTGTCACACTGATGCTGCCGCGTGCGTCCAATAAATTGAAGGTGTGAGCCGCTTTCAATACTTGTTCGTAGGCTGGCAGGGCGAGTTGTTGTTCCATCAAATACTTGGCTTGCTTTTCGTGAGCAGTGAAAGCGGTGAATAAAAAATCGGCGTCGCTGTGTTCAAAGTTGTAGGCGGATTGCTCCACCTCGTTTTGGTGGAACACGTCACCATAACTGATGCTGTCCGTCCATTTCAAATCGTACATGCTGTCCACGCCCTGCAAATACATTGCCAAACGCTCTAAGCCGTAAGTGATTTCGCCTGTAATTGGTTTGCAGTCTATGCCGCCCACTTGCTGGAAGTAGGTGAACTGTGTCACCTCCATGCCGTTGAGCCATACCTCCCAGCCCAATCCCCAAGCGCCCAAAGTGGGGTTTTCCCAATCGTCTTCAACAAAGCGCACATCGTTTTTTTTCAAATCGAATCCCAGCGCTTCCAAACTGCCCAAGTACAAATCCAAAATATTGGAGGGGGCAGGCTTCAACACCACTTGGTATTGGTAATAGTGCTGCCCGCGATTCGGATTTTCACCGTAGCGGCCGTCTTTCGGGCGGCGGCTGGGTTGCACGTAGGCGGCTTTCCAAGGTTCAGGTCCCAGTGCTCTTAAAAATGTAGCTGTGTGCGAAGTGCCAGCACCGACTTCCATGTCATAGGGCTGTAACAGGGCGCAACCTTGGGCGTCCCAATAGGATTGAAGTTTGAGAATGATTTGCTGAAATGTAAGCATAGTGCCTAGATTTTAAGGTAGTATTTTTTACTGTCTGCCATATTTCAGAGTTTCTTTCCATTCTTATTGCTCTCTATCATGATAAATACACTTCGCACGACACTGTGTCCCACTGGCAAACTGCGTGCTGCCATCAATTTGGGCAATCCGATATTGGCTAAATTGGATGACAATCAGCAGCCTGTCGGTGTGTCTGTTGATCTGTCACGAGAACTTGCCAATCGATTGGGCGTGGCACTGGACATGTTGGTGGTGACTGGTGCCGCCAAATCGGTGGCAGCGTTGAATGAACAGCAAGCTGATGTGGGTTTCTTTGCGATTGACCCACTGCGCGGTGCGGAAATTGCATTCACTGCGCCCTATGTACTGATTGAGGGCAGTTATTTGGTGCGACAAGATTCTCCCATTCACAGCAACGTACAGGTGGATGTGGCAGGTCATCGGATCGCGGTGGGTACTGGGAGCGCGTACGATTTGTTTTTAAGCCGTGAAATCAAACACGCTAAGCTGGTGCGCGAGGCGAATGTGGCCGGTGTGGTGGAGGCATTTTTAGACCAGGGTTTGGAAGTGGCAGCCGGCATCAAGCAAGCACTGCAAGCAAAAGCACGAACGACCCCCAAACTGCGCTTGTTAGACGGCCACTTTATGGTCATCGAACAAGCCATGGGGGTACCCAAAGCCTATGGTGTTGCAGCAGCAGACTTTGTCAACGCGTTTGTGAATGAGATGAAGCAATCAGGCTTTGTGGCTGCGGCGATGCAGCGGCATGGGGTGAATGGCGCTTCAGTCGCGCCTTGAAGCGCGCAGCCAAGCCAAGCCAAGCACGAGAACCGACAACCCATACCAAGGCCACAACCAGAAACGCGAGACCACCCAAACATAAGGGGTGACCCTGTTATTGCCCTGCACTTGCCCCATCAAGACGCCGCGGGTGTGACGCGCCAAAGACTGTGTGACTTTGCCATGGTCATCAATGATAACGGTCGCACCCGTATTGGTGGCCCGAATGCTGGGCTTAGCCAGTTCCATTGAACGCATACGGGCAATGTTCAAATGTTGGTCGATGGCGATGCTGTTACCAAACCAAGCGATGTTGCTGACATTGACCAAAATGGTGGGCGCTTGTGCCGGATTGGCAAAACGCTGTGCCAACTCTTCTCCAAACAAATCTTCGTAACAAATGTTCAGGGCCAAACGTTCGCCTTGCCAATCAAAAGGTGCTTGCATTGCATTGCCGCGCTGAAACGAACCCAGTGGGATGTTCATCAAGTTGATGAACCATTGTGCAAATGGTGGGAAAAATTCACCAAAAGGCACAAGATGTACTTTGTCATATTGATAGGGTTTGCTTTGCAGCAGTGACTGGTTAGCCTGTGGATTGGGCTTTAACCCGACAACTGCATTGGTGTAGCCGTCAGATCGGCTGCCCACCAAACCAATCAATGCCGCTTGTTGCTTCGGTTGCGATAATTGTTCTGGCTGATGGTTTGGCGCATTTTGCAAATAGCGTTCAGTGATGCTCTTCCAATAAGACGGTTCGAGTTGCGCAATGCGCAGCGGAATGGCGGTCTCAGGAGCGACTACCAAACTACTCGATGCATTTAAAAGCTGCTCTTGGTACCAAGCCAACGCCGTCGCCATGCCAGAACCCGGTATGAATTTTTCGTTCTGTGGAATATTGCCTTGCAGCAAGGCGACTGTCAGTGGTGGATTCAAATCTTTGGTTGAGATGGGCTGGCCATCGGCATCCATGTCAACACCGCCATACAAAGCCAATACCAAGAACATGACAGCCATTGCAAGGCCTTGCATGCGTACCGCAAAGTTGGGAGCAGTGATGGCTGTTTGTTGATGCCAGGCCCCGATCATTTGCACTGCCAGCATGGCGGTATAAGCCGCTACAAAGCACAGGCCATACACACCGATAGTGCTTGCCAAGCCAGCCAGTGGCCCGTCCACATGCGCATACCCCACAGCGCCCCAAGGTAAACCCGTCAGCCAAGTGCCACGCGCCAGTTCCGCAAAGAGCCAGCATGCTGCAAAAATAATAGCAGTGTAGGCAGTATTTATGCCGGCTAAGTGCCTAAAAAGCATTGAAAGCAGGGTGTAGAAGAGCGCCAAACAGCCGGCCAGCAGCAGCACTGCAAAAGCTGCCAACCATGCGGGTAAACCACCGTAGGTGTGCATGGAGATGTACAACCACCACACGCTGCCCACCATCCAAGCGGTGCTGAACAACCATGCCCGCCAGGCCGCTTGTTGAATGGAAGCTGCACGCAACAAAGTCCATGCCAATAGCGCCAGCGTGAAGATTTGCAACCACCACACGGCTTGACCTTGCACAATACCCAGCGCCGCAACATCAAAGTGAAATGGCCAAGCCAAACTCGCTGCTTGCAAGTAGCCTGCCAGCAAGAGGATACCCGTGGCAACGAATTTTTTTAGCAACATATATAGCGGTACAAACTGGATTGCGCTTGGACGATTAAGCTGCGCTAACAATTACTTGATCAGATGTACAGGCATCACTTTGAACCATTTCACAGCGCCACCTTTGGTGTGTAGCACGGTGAACTGCAAACCATTGAGCACGGTTTTTTCGCCGCGCTTGGGAACATGCCCCATTTCATGTGCCACCAAGCCACCAATGGTGTCAAATTGGTAGTCAGAATCGGTTTCCAGCAATGTGACCTTGAAAGTTTCATTCACGCGTTCAATCGCCGTATCACCACTGATGCGGTAGGTTTGATCGGCCAGACCAAAAATGTCCCCTTGGTCGTCCTCGATATCAAATTCGTCTTCGATCTCGCCCACAATTTCTTCCAGCACATCTTCTATGGTGATAAGGCCTGCCATGCGACCAAACTCATCGATCACAATCGCCAAATGGTTACGGTTGCCTTTGAATTCACGCAACAAATCGTTCAGACCTTTGGTTTCTGGCACAAACACAGGTGGGCGTAACAATGTGCGAATATTGAGTTCTGGCGCACGTTGCAGTTTCAGCAAATCTTTCGCCATCAAAATGCCGATGATGTTGTCTTTCTCACCCTCGTAAACGGGAAAGCGCGAGTGCGCGGTGTCTATCACTTGGTGCATCAGTTCATCGGCATCGGCATCAATATTCAACAAATCAATGCGCGATACGGCCACCATCACATCGCCTGCAGTCATGTCTGCCATGCGAATCACGCCTTCTAGCATCGAACGGCTTTGCGCACCGATGACATCGTTGTCCTCAGCATCAGCCAAGGACTCAATCAGTTCATCTTTGGAATCAGGGCCAGGGTTTAGAAACTCGACGATTTTCTTGAACAAAGATCGTTCAGCTGACGCTGCTTTATCATTCGTTTTACTTTTAGGACTCGGTTCTGACACTATGGTGGCGCACACATTGTTGTCTTAAATACACCAGTGCGCTGTTGTTGCGAAGCCTATAGGATAGCTGAAGTCAATGTCCTTGCAAAATTGACCACCACTTATGTAGATTTTTGGCATGAAATTTGATGCCGTAATCAATATGTGCCATATGGCTTTCCATCATCTCAGACAGACGAGATGATAACGTTGCAGTGGGCAATTTCAAATGCGCTTCGGTGTCTGAACCAAAATTTTCAACCATTGCGCCAGCTTTGCGGGCAATTTTGAGCATTGCAGAATTTTGACTCAATGCATTGATGTGCATGATGGCAACACCTTCATTGCGTGACCGCAAGGCAGCGCGTTCAAACAAGCGTGATCCATAGCCACGATGTCGCGCTTCTTTATTGACTGACACGCCGAATTCAGCATGGCGTTGCTGATCAAGTCCATTGGTGAACGCAATGTGCGCGACAGCCAGTAAATCGAGATTGCGGTTAAAAATACCGTAAAAATCGTCACGCTCAAAGTCCAGCGCATCGATGTAATTTTGAATTTGTGCATCGCTGGCCTTATAGCCAAAACGCAAATACCGATCTTCCACACTTAAAGCCAGCAAATGCGCAGCAATACGCCCCTTGTGCCAAGCGCTCAGGGTGCGAATAGGAATAATCTCAATGTGTTTGATTTTTTTCACACCATCAATATAAGGGTAAACCCGAATAAGTCCAGTGATATTTTGTTGCAATGCAGCAAAATATGCTGAATTAGAGGTGATAACTTAATTTTTTGTGCGTTTATCATCACTTATTCATTCATTTTAGAAAGACACCTTCATGAACCGTCGTCAACTCACACTCTCACTGTCATTCATACCAGCTTTATTGGCCAGTGCACTGGTCTCGGTGCCCGCCCTGGTTGTGGCGCAAAACAAGCCAATTTCTATTGTTGTGCCATACCCTGCTGGCGGTCCTTTGGATATTTCTGCCCGAATACTGGCTGAGGGTGCACGCAGCAAATTAGACGCATCGATTGTGGTTGAAAACAAGCCCGGAGCGGGCGGCACGATTGGTGCGAACCAAGTCGCCAAATCCGCACCAGGCAGCCAACAGTTGCTGATGGGCGCCATTGCCACGCACGCGGCCAATCCGTGGTTGATGCCCAATTACCCATTTGATCCCATTAAAGACTTCAAACCGGTCTCTTTGGTGGCGCAAATACCCAATGTGTTGGTGATGAATATTGAGAAGGCCAATCAATTCAATATTCGCAGCACAGGGGACTTGGTGGCGTACATCAAAAAAAATCCAGGCAAACTGAATTACAGCTCTGGCGGGAATGGCAGCATAGGACACATTGCGGGTGAAATGTTGAAGTCGCTCACCAAAAGTAGCATGGTTCACATACCTTACTCTGGTGCAGGGCCTGCACAATTGGCTTTGTTGTCCGGGCAAGTGGATGTGATGTTTGATAATTTGGCATCGGCACTGCCGCAAATCCGTGCGGGCAAATTATTGGCACTGGGTGTGACCACGCAAAAGCGCAGTGAAGCCTTGCCAGATGTGCCACCTGTCAACGATACCGTGAAAGGTTTTGATGTGTCCACATGGTTTGGCATTTTTGCACCCAGTCACACCAGTGACGCGGATGTTCAAAAATATGCCGCCGCTTTCGCAGATGCCATGCATGCACCAGATAACAAAGACAAATTCAGCAAAATGGGATTCACGCCAGAGCGTTTAAGCCCGGTTGAATTTGCCAAGTTTGTGCAAAGTGAACATGCCAAATACGGTACGCTGATTAAAGCGGCAGGCATTAAGTTAGATTAAAAACAAAAATACCGCCGCAGCGGTTTTTTGTATATTTTTTCATATAGCGTTTGAATGCTATATATATAATAGCACTTTAGGCAATAAATACGCTGGCTAGAGGCCAATTTAGTATAAAAATTGCCTCTGCCGCTAAGTTCGACTGAGCTTGCTTTACAGCGCTGCCACACGCGCTTGCAATTGCTCTTTGGTTTGCGTCAATTCGCTAGGCAGGTGGTAAGCCAACTGGGTGAACAACTCGTCGTGCAATTTCAGTTCATCGGTCCAAGCTGCTTTGTCGATGCTGGTGACGGTGTTGAATTCGTCTTGGCTGAAAGCCAAACCGGACCAGTTCAAATCTTGGTAGTTGGGGCTTAAGCCAAACACATTTTCTTGGGCTTTGGGTGACTGAGTGGCTTTGCCTTCGATGCGGTCAATCATCCATTTCATGACGCGCATGTTTTCGCCATAACCCGGCCAAACGAATTTGCCATCTGCACCTTTGCGGAACCAGTTGACGCAGTAAATATTGGGCAAGGTATGGCCAGACTCTTCGAGTTTGTGTTCCAAATCCAACCAATGTTTGAAATAATCGCTCATGTTGTAGCCGCAAAATGGCAACATGGCAAACGGATCGCGACGCACGACACCCATTTGGCCAACCGCTGCTGCGGTGGTTTCCGAGCCCATGGTGGCAGCCATGTAAACACCTTCCATCCAATTGCGCGCTTCAGTGACCAAAGGCACAGTGGTGGAGCGACGGCCGCCAAACATGAAGGCATCAATCGCCACGCCGTTGGGGTTGTCCCACTCAGGGTCTAAAGCCGGGTTGTTGATGGCTGAAACGGTGAAACGTGAGTTAGGGTGCGCGGCTTTTGCGCCAGTGTCTTTGGCGATTTGGGGTGTCCAATCCTTGCCTTGCCAGTCAATCAAATGGTCTGGGATTTTGCCGGTGTCTTTTTCCATGCCTTCCCACCACACATCGCCATCATCGGTTAAGGCCACATTGGTAAAAATAACGTTTTTGTCCAAAGAGCGCATGCAGTTGGGGTTGGTGTGCATATTGGTGCCAGGCGCCACGCCAAAATAGCCCGCTTCAGGGTTGATGGCATACATCTTGCCATCGGCATGCGGTTTGATCCAAGCAATGTCGTCACCAATGGTGGTGACTTTCCAACCTTCAAATCCAGCTGGCGGTACCAACATGGAGAAATTGGTCTTACCGCAGGCAGATGGGAAAGCGGCTGCGATGTGGTATTTTTTACCTTGTGGGTTGGTCACGCCCAAAATCAACATGTGTTCTGCTAACCAGCCTTGGTCACGTCCCATGTTGGATGCAATGCGCAAGGCAAAGCATTTTTTGCCCAACAAAGCATTGCCACCGTAGCCAGAGCCGTAGCTCCAAATTTCGCGGGTTTCAGGATAGTGAACGATGTACTTGGTGGTATTGCAAGGCCATTTCACATCAGATTGCCCTGCAGCCAAGGGTGCGCCTACCGTGTGCATGCAAGGCACAAAAGCTCCATCAGCACCCAGTACGTCGTACACAGCTTTGCCCATGCGTGTCATGATGCGTTGGTTCACAGCCACATAGGCGCTGTCAGATAACTCGATGCCAATGTGTGCAATTGGGCTGCCTAAGGGGCCCATTGAAAATGGGACCACATACATGGTGCGTCCAGCCATGCAACCATCAAAAAGGGCTTTTTGGCCGTCTTTACCCGTCTGCAACAATTGACGCATCTCGGCCGGTGCCATCCAGTTGTTGGTGGGGCCAGCGTTTTCTTTTTTCTCGCTGCAAATGTAAGTGCGGTCTTCCACGCGGGCAACGTCAGATGGGTCTGAGCAAGCCAAGAAGCTGTTAGGGCGTTTGGCAGGGTTGAGTTTTTTGAAAGTGCCGGCATCCACCAATTCTTGGCACAGACGCTGGTATTCTTCTTCACTGCCATCGCACCAATAAATGTCTTTAGGCTTGGTCAATGCAGCCATATCGGCTACCCAAGCGATCAATTTGGCATTCTTCACATACGCGGGTGGGTTCATGCTAGTTGCGGTCATCAGATTACTCCAAAGTTTAAAAAAATTGGATTGATTCTATGAAGCCAAACCTTGCGTTATCTGTCATTGCTGGTGAAATTTATGCATTATTTGCATAAGGTTATGCGTTCTTGAAAATTTCGGCTCAAATGATTACGCAAATACAGTTTCGGTATGGTCGCTTAATTGTCTTTGTGCATGGGGGTGCAATCTCTGCGAAAATCAAGGCATGAAGAAATACTTGACAGCCGCCATTGGCATTGCCGTTTTAGCCATCAGCGCCACCGTTTTTTTGACGGCTGGTAAAGAGCCTGCGCCCGAATCAACTTTTGTTTTGCTCGATGGCAGCAAACAGTACACGGCTGATTTCAAAGGCAAAGTGACATTGGTGAATTTTTGGGCGACCAGTTGTGTGACTTGCATTGCCGAAATGCCCAAATTGGTAGAAACACACCAAAAATTCAAAGCCAAGGGTTACGAAACACTGGCCGTGGCAATGGACTATGACACCCCTGCCTATGTGGTGCATTTTGCCAAAACCCGTGAGCTGCCATTCAAAGTTGCCATTGACAACACAGGGGCAGTGGCCAAAGCATGGGGCGATGTGAAGCTCACACCCACCACCTATTTGGTGGACAAACAAGGGCAAATTGTGAAGCGGTATGTGGGTGAGCCCAATTTTGCCGAGCTGCATGCATTGATTGAAAAGCTCTTGGTTTCTTGATTCTCATTCGCAGTTTACAAACCGCATGATTAAACTATTTGTAGGATTGGGTAATCCCGGTCCAGACTATGCGACAACGCGTCACAATGCCGGGTTTTGGTTTATTGATGAACTGGCGCGACTGCTCAATGTTTCCTTGAGCATGGACAAAAGCCACTTTGGCATGGTTGCCCGAGCCACGGTGAAAGGGCAAACCGTGTGGCTGCTGCAGCCGCAAACGTTCATGAATGTGTCGGGGAAAGCCGTGGCCAGTTTGTCCAAATTTTTCAAAATAGCACCCGATGAGATTTTGGTCATTCATGATGAATTGGATGTGCCCGCAGGACAAGCCAAGGTGAAGTTTGCCGGTGGGCATGCCGGGCACAATGGTTTGCGCGATATCCATGCCAAATTGGGAACAGGCGATTACTGGCGTTTGCGAATCGGCATAGGACACCCGGGCGTGGGCAAAGATGTGGCCGATTGGGTGCTGAAAAAACCAAGTGTGGACGAACGCATTGCCATTGATCAAACCATAGACCGCAGCATCAAAGCAGTGCCTGATTTCTTAGCGGGTGATATGGAAAAAGCGATGTTATTGATTCACACCAGTAAACCACCAAGGCCAAAGCCAGCAAAACCTGAAAGTCCGATTCAAGCGCCTAAATCGCAGCCCAAAGATGTCAAGCTGCCTGCTTCGCAGCCATTAAGCGACGGTACTTAGCCCATAACGTTTCATCGTCTTCAACGTGCTTGGGGTCGAACGGGATGCAGTCAACTGGGCAAACCTCTCTACACTGTGGTTCGTCAAAATGCCCTATGCATTGGGTGCATTTGTTGGAATCAATCTCGTAATACTCTTTCCCCATGTGAATGGCATCGTTCGGGCATTCGGGTTCACACACGTCGCAATTGATGCATTCATCGGTAATCATCAGTGCCATAGATTGGTATCCTGTTGCAGTTTGTTCGGTTATTTTGAATGCGCCATCGCTAAAGCTTTGGCCACTTCTGGGCTGACCATTTGGCTCACGTCACCGCCAAGTTTGCTGATCTCACGCACCAAGGTGCTGCTAATGGGCTGTAAATCAAGGCTAGGCAGCAAAAACACAGTCTCAACCTGTGGGCGCAATTTGCGGTTCATGGCTGCCATTTGAGCTTCGTAGTCAAAGTCGGTCACATTGCGTACACCGCGTACCACGGCGCTTGCCGACTGTTGTTTGCAAAAATCCATGATCAGACCATCAAACGGCAAAACACTCACATTAGCTATACTTTTAATGGCATTCTTAGCAATATCTATGCGGTCTTCAAGGCTAAAAAGTGTTTTTTTATGGTGAGCCGCAGCCACAGCAATGATGAGTGTGTCAAATAGGCCTGCAGCGCGGCGCGCCACGTCTTCATGCCCCAAAGTAAAAGGGTCAAACGTGCCTGAGTAAACGGCAATGCGTGCTTGAGCGTCTGGTTTTGACATACTTGGGATTATCGCAAATAACGCACAATTTAATTGAGCGTTATTTAATCATGGTGTTTGACTGGGGTCATTTTGTTTTGAATGAGCTGCTAGGCATTGCAGCAAATGGTAGTGCACCATACCAGCTTTGCCATGGCGATGCAGCTGTAAGCCGAGCTCTTGTGCTGCATCTTCAGTCAAAGCTTTGGGTGATTCGTAGTAGATATACCCACCGTCTTTCACCACGCGTCTGGCTGCAGCGAGGGCTGCATCGGCCACGCCAATCGCATCAAAGGGTGGATCCAAAAATACCACGTCGATGCTTTTGGCAGCCAGCATCTTCATGGCACTTACACCATCACCACGTTCTACTTTCACCATATTGGCTTGTAATTTGGTCACAGTTGACAACAACTGTGAAAGCACTTGTGCCTGTTGTTCCACCATCAATACATGTGCAGCGCCACGCGAAGCCGCTTCAAACCCCAACACACCAGTGCCTGCAAAAGCATCGACACAATGCTTGTCACTCATGTCTTGCCCCAACCAGTTGAACACCGTTTCGCGTACGCGATCGGGTGTTGGACGCAATCCTGGAAAATGCGCGACAGAGAGCTTGGTGCGTTTCCACTGTCCACCAATAATGCGCACCTCACCTGGTGGGGTGCTTGGTCGTTTTGCGGGTGGTTTCTTTTTAGGAGTGATGGGCTTGAGCTTAGACATGCCCCATTATTGCATCAGCTGCTTTACGCTAACCCCAACAATCGCACCGCGTTGTCTTTCAGTATGCCTGGCATCACTTCAGGTTTAAAGCCAGCTTCCTCAAAATCTTTCATCCAACGGTCGGGGGTGATGAGCGGGTAGTCGCTGCCAAACAAAATACGGTCTTTCAACAAAGTATTGGCGTATTGCACCAATTGCTTCGGAAAGTATTTTGGGCTCCAGCCACTCAAATCAATCCACACATTGGGTTTGTGTGTTGCCACGCTCAAAGCCTCGTCTTGCCATGGAAAGCTGGGGTGCGCCATCACAATTTGCATGTCTGGGAAATCAATCGCTACCTCATCCAAGTGCATGGGGTTGCTCAGTGCCAAACGCAAACCACCGCCGCAGCGCATGCCACTGCCAATGCCGCTGTGACCGGTATGAAAGATGGCGGGCATTTTGTATTCCGCTATCACCTCATAAATTGGCCAGGCCATTTTGTCGTAGGGGTGATAGTCTTGCACGGTGGGGTGAAATTTGAAACCTTTGATGCCATGTTCTTCGATCAGCTTGCGTGCTTCCCTGGCGCCCATTTTGCCTTTGTGTGGGTCTATGCTGGCAAATGCAATCATCATGTCGGCATTGGCTTTGGCAGCCTCTGCAATTTCTTCATTGGGGATACGGCGTCGGCCCATTTTTGATTCGGCATCCACTGTGAACATCACCAAGCCAATTTTGCGTTCGCGGTAGTAAGCCACGGTTTCGGCAATGGTTGGGCGCTTGCCGTTTTTGAAATATTTGTCTGCAGCCTTGTCGTATTCTTCGCCGTAGCTGTCAAACGGATTCCAGCAACTGACTTCGGCGTGGGTATGAATATCAATTGCCACCAGATTTTTATGGTCCATGAAAACCTCCTTGATTGATTGTTGCAACTATGACACTTGTTTTGCGATGTCGCCTAGGGAAAATACTTAGTAAATAAGTCAAAAAATGGTCGCAAAGTCACTTGATTATAGTTATATTTGATAATCATAATCAAGCCCTCAGAGTTGCTAAATAGTTGCAAAATTTATAAAACCAATTTAAATATGACAAACAAGGATATTCACTTCGAGCTTGCAAGCGGTCACCCAGAAGTCGCGGTGATACGGTTAACACGCGCCAAAAAACGCAATGCCATCAACGACGGTTTGATACTGGCGATCCGTGATATTTTTGAAAAGCTACCCAAATCCGTGCGCGCTGCCGTGATTGACGGCGAAGGTGAGCACTTCTGTGCTGGATTGGATTTAAGCGAGCTGCAAGAGCGTGATGCTTCTGAAGGGGTGTTTCATTCACGCATGTGGCACGCGGCCTTGGAATGCGTCCAATATGGTCCTGTACCTGTGGTGGCTTCATTGCATGGTGCTGTGGTGGGTGGTGGGCTGGAGCTGGCCAGTGCTTGCCACATTCGTGTCGCCGATGAGACAACTTTTTTTGCATTGCCTGAAGGTTCGCGCGGAATTTTTGTGGGCGGCGGCGGCGCGGTACGTATTCCGCGACTGATTGGTGCAGCCCGCATGACGGACATGATGCTGACGGGGCGTGTCTATAACGCACAAGATGGAGAGCGCATTGGTTTGGCTCAGTATTTGGTGCCAACGGGTACTGCTTTTGACAAGGCCTTAGAGCTTGCTAAACGCATCGCGACCAATGCAACCATGACCAATTACGCACTCACGCACGTTTTGCCGCGCATTGCTGATCAGCCTGCTGATCAAGGTTTTATGACCGAAGCCATGATGGCCGCCATCGCGCAAAGTGCCCCCGAAGCCAAAGACCGCGTGCGCGCGTTTTTAGAAGGACGAGCTGCCAAAGTGCAGAAGTCTTAATTTTCATTGCAGCACAACACCCAACTTCAGCGCAGATATTCCCATGAGCACTCCCAAATTTAGACCACTTACCTTTGGTGTGACACGCGTTTCTGTGAAAGATGGTGCGCCAGGTGTTCATTATGTGAATGCCGAACAAGCTCTGCACACATTTCCTGATCGCATCACAGACCGTTTACAGCATTGGGCACAAACTTGCCCTGAACGTACGTTTATGGCGCGTCGCGAAAAACTGCCGGATGGGCGTACGGGTGAGTGGAAACACATCAACTATTCACAAGCTTGGAGCAAAGCTCGCACCATTGCCCAAAGTTTAATTAACCGTGGTTTGAGCGCTGAGCGCCCAGTGGTGATTTTGTCTGAAAACGATTTGGAACACGCGCTCTTGGCGCTGGGTTGTTTGGTGGCAGGCGTCCCATTCGTTCCAACATCGCCAGCCTACTCACTTGTCAGTCAAGATTTCGACAAACTTCGTCATGTGCTTAAAACAGTGACCCCTGGTATGGTGTTCGCTGCTGATGCAGCGCGGTATGGCAAGGCCATTGCGGCAGCAGTTGATTCGAGTATTGAAGTGGTTTTAACGGATGGGGCCCAAACAAGTTTAGGGGATCGAAAAGTCACATCGTTTGATGCATTGGCTGCAACGACAGCAACGGCAGCGGTTGACGTCGCCATGCAAGCCACTGGACCAGAAACCATAGCCAAATTTTTGTTCACGAGTGGCTCGACCAAAATGCCCAAAGCGGTCATCAACACACAACGCATGTGGTGTGCCAACCAACAGCAAATGGCACAAAGCATGCCTGTTTTAGCGCAAGAGCCATTGGTGTTGGTGGACTGGTTGCCATGGAACCATACCTTTGGTGGTAACCATAATTTTGGCATGGTGCTATACCACGGCGGCACTCTGTATATTGACGATGGTAAACCGACGCCTGCATTAATGAATGAGACACTGCGCAATCTGCGCGAGATTGCTCCCACGGTTTACTTCAATGTGCCCACAGGTTTTGAAGCCATTGCCAACGCGATGCAAAGTGATGCAGCATTACGTGCCAATTTGTTATCAAAAGTCAAAATGTTTTTCTATGCAGGCGCTGCACTGGCCCAACCCGTTTGGGACAGCTTGTACGCAGCACAAGAAAAAGAAGTGGGTGAACGCATTGTGATGACCACTGGTTTGGGCATGACCGAATCTGGTCCTTTTGCTATTTTTGTAACCAACCCCAATGTGAAGGCAGGTGACTTGGGTGTCCCAACGCCTGGTATGACCATTAAACTGGTGGACATGCAAGGTAAGACAGAGGTGCGATACAAAGGCCCCAACATCACCCCAGGCTATTGGCGCGCTCCTGTAGACACTGCTGAAAGTTTTGATGAAGAGGGCTTCTTTTGCTCAGGCGATGCTGTTAAATGGATTGACGAAACCGATGTGCATTTGGGTCTGAAATTTGATGGCCGTATTGCAGAAGACTTCAAACTGGCGACCGGCACATTTGTCAGCGTTGGGCCATTGCGTTCCAAAATCATCGCCGCAGGTGCACCTTACATACAAGATGTGGTGCTCACCGGTATCAATTTAAAAGAAGTCGGAGCCATGGTTTTTCCAACAGCCAAGGTGCGAGAGCTCAGTGGTATGGATGCCAGCGTGCCTTTGGCGGATGTATTGGCCAGTGACAAAGTCATTGCCCACTTTCAGAAAGTGATCAACGATTTAGCCAAGACCGCAACAGGCAGTGCCAGTCGCATTGCCCGCATGTGTTTGCTGGCAGAGCCACCCACCATAGATCGTGGCGAGGTCACTGACAAAGGATCTATCAATCAACGTGCGGTGCTGGCGCATCGCGCCGATACCGTTGCAAAGTTGCACGATGAAACTTTGCAGCATATTTTGAAACCAAATTAGTTCATTTTTCACCCATGTATTTCAACCAAGTAAAGGAGACAAGCATGACCAATCGTCGTCAATTCGTTCAATCCGCTGTCGGCGCGGCTATTTTAGGTAGCACCGCATTTCAGCAAGCATGGGCCCAATCTGGTTTGCCCATCGATCAAGTCAAGGTGCTGTATGGTTTTCCTCCAGGCAGTGCAGGTGACATTTGTGCACGCCGAGTAGCCGATAGATTTGGCGGCACTACTTACAGCAAAAATGCCGGTGTGATCGACAGCAAACCAGGTGCTGGCGGACAAATTGCGCTGAACTTGCTAAAAAGCGCACCTGCAGACGGCTCTGTATTGGCCATGACACCTTTCTCTGCCATTTCTTTGTACCCCCATATTTTCAAGAATTTGCAATACAAACCTTTTGAAGATTTTCAACCGGTTGGTACCAGCTCCATGATTCACCACGGTTTGGCTATTGGTCCAATGGTACCTGCCACAGTGAAGACGGTCAAAGACTTTGTGGCCTGGGCTAAAGCCAACCCAGCACAAGCCAGCTATGGTTCACCAGCCGCGGGTTCGACACCGCACTTCATCGGTGCTTTGTTGGGCTTGAATACCAATACAGAATTGAAACACGTGCCTTATCGTGGTTCTGTACCAGGCGTGACCGACGTTGTGGGTGGCCAGATTGCGGCCATGTTCACACCACATGGTGACTTTATTGCCAACCACAAAGCTGGCAAGATGCGCATCATTGCGACATCTGGCAAAACACGTTCTCCTTTCGTGCCCGAAGTTGCTACCTTTGCAGAGCAAGGCTTTCCTGAATTGACAGTGGAAGAATGGTTTGGTTTTTATGCGCCGGCCAAAACCCCTGCCAATGTGGTTGCTGCTGCGAATGCGGCTATTCAAGCGGCTTTGAAAGATAAATCTGTGTTGGATGCTTTGCAAGTTGTGGGCTTAATCGCTTACCCTGGCACGCCAGCAGAGCAACTCAAGAGCTCGCAAGACGAGTTGAACCGCTGGGGACCACTGATCAAACGCATCGGTTTCTCTGTCGACTCCTAATCCTCTGCTTCATTCAGATTTAAGAAGTACTGAAACCATACACCATCAGGAGTATCACAATATGAAAGCCACACGAGCAACTTTTTCGATAGGAGTTGCCAGTGTGGCGCTCTTGACAGCGTGTATGCACACGGGTGATAAGAGTCAGAATGCAGCAATGCAACTTAAAGCTGCAGCACCCGCAGCCATGTCAGGCAATTGCAATGACATCGCTGCCAAATTCAAATACGATAAAGTCCGTATCGACAGCAGCGTTGTAGTTGCTGCGGGCTCTGTTGCAATCAGTGGCGCACCGAATGCGCCGAAATCGTCTTACACGGCCCCCGCTCATTGCTTAGTCAAGGGTGTCATGGACGAGCGCAAAGGGACAGATGGCAAAAACTATGCCATCGGTTTTGAAATGCGTTTGCCATTGCAATGGAATGGGCGCTTTTACTACCAAGCCAATGGCGGTTTAGATGGCAGTGTGCAAGTGGCATTGGGCGCATTGGGCGGTGGTCCACTGACAGGCGCTTTGCACCAAGGTTTTGCGGTGATCAGCTCAGATGCTGGGCATGCGGGCAATCAAAACCCATCGTTTGGTGCAGATGCCGTGGCTCGCCAAAACTATGGCTACGGCGCGGTCGCCAAGCTCACACCCATGGCTAAAAATATAATTGCAACGGCTTATGGTAAAGCGCCAGATCGTTCATACATCGGTGGCTGCTCCAATGGTGGCCGTCATACCATGGTAGCGGCATCACGCTTGACAGACCATTACGACGGCTATTTGGTCGGTGCACCGGGTTACCGGTTGCCACAGGCAGCATTGGCACAAGTTTGGGGTTCGGGTCTATGGAAAGACCTGGCGCCTGAAACACCTTTGGCGGCGTCCAGTTTGAATCACCCATTTGTGCCCAATTTGAAATTACCTGACATCAGTTTGGGTTTTAATGCGCAAGACAGACAAATTGTGGCTGATGCCATACTCGCCAAATGCGACGCTCTGGATGGCCTGAAAGACGGCATGGTGCAAGATGTTGCGGCATGTCAAAAAGCATTTGATTTGATGCGCGATGTGCCCAATTGCACCGCAGGGCGCGATGGCAAATGTTTAGGCATAGTGCAAAAAAACACCATTGCCAAAGTATTTGCCGGTGGCAAAACGGCAGACGGCAAACCGTTTTATGCCAGCTTCCCTTATGACATCGGTGTGGCCGGTGCCAACTGGGCCGCATGGAAATACCAAAATTCACAAGCGCTAGACCCCGGCGCACTCAGTTTCGTATTTAACAGTCCTTTGCGCGAAGTGAAAGCATTTGCCATCAATTACGATGAACTGCACAAGGGCATTTACGCCAAACCGGCTGGCTTTAGCGAGAGCTCTGACGACACCATGAGCCCACCCGGACACGATAAGCCCATTTATATGCGTGCACTGCAACAGCGCGGTGCTAAAATGTTGACCTACCACGGTGTCAGCGACCCGGTTTTTTCAGAATCCGATACACGCGCTTGGGTGGATCGCGTCAACCAGGTTGTACCTAACAGCAGCAACGTGGTGCGACATTTCCCCGTACCCGGCATGAACCATTGCAGTGGTGGACCTGCTGCAGATCAATTTGATGCATTGACACCACTGGTGCAATGGGTCGAGCAAGGCATCGCACCACAATCCATCATTGCCAGCGTGCGCGGAGCTGGCAACGTGGGGGGTGTGAATGCGGAGCTACCCAAATCATGGACAGCCAAGCGCACACGCCCATTGTGTGTCTATCCGGCTGTTGCGCAGTACAAAGGCAGCGGGTCTTTGGAAGAAGCATCCAGTTTCAGCTGCAAATGAAGGCCATACACAAAGTTAATTTAAAAAAGCAGCGATAGAACATGGATTACCAAGCACGAACGGATGACATTCACTTCATCATAGACAACGTTTTGCAAGCACCTGCGCAATTGCAGGGCCTGCAAAACTATGCGGATATTGACGGCGACTTGATACTTCAAGTGCTGGAAGAATCAGGCAAATTTGTCAGTGAAGTGGTTGCGCCTTTGAACCGCATCGGTGACGAGGTGGGTGCACGGTTCGATGCTGGCAAGGTCACGATGCCACCCGGCTTTCGTGATGCTTATCAATCATTCTGGCAAGCGGGCTGGCCTGCGTTAGCGTGTGCTACCGAAGACGGCGGTCAAGGCTTGCCGTCTGTGATGGAAGCGGTGTTGTACGAAATGCTCAGCGGTGCCAACCACGGATGGACCATGGCACCAGGTTTGTTGCATGGCGCATATGAATGCATCAAACACCATGCCAGCAACGAGCTTAAAGCGCAATATTTAGAAAAAGTCGCGACAGGCGAATGGTTGGCCACCATGTGTTTGACAGAGCCGCATGCGGGCAGTGATTTGGGTTTGGCGCGTACCAAAGCGATTTTGAAAGTGGACGGCAGTTATGCCATTAACGGCACCAAAATTTTCATCTCTGGTGGCGAACATGACTTGACAGACAACATCGTGCATCTGGTGCTGGCGCGTTTGCCCGATGCACCACCTGGTCCCAAAGGTTTATCGCTGTTTCTGGTGCCCAAGTTTTACAGCGATGGCGCGCGCAGCCATGTGGTGTGCGAGCGCATTGAAGAAAAAATGGGCTTGCACGGCAGCCCTACGTGCGTCATGCGCTTTGATGATGCCCAGGGTTGGTTGGTAGGCGACATTGGTCGCGGCTTGAACGCCATGTTTGTGATGATGAATGCCGCGCGACTGCACGTTGCATTGCAAGGTATTGGCCTTTTAGAAGCAGCTTGGCAAAAAGCCGATGCCTATGCAAACGAGCGACGCCAAATGCGCGCACCAGCGCAAGCAGGTGGTCGCAGCAAATCCGCAGCAGAAGCAGATTTCATCATTCAACACCCAGCCATGCGGCGGATTTTGGATACACAACGGGCGTGGATAGATGGTGGTCGTGTGCTGGCTTACCGCACCGCATTGGAGCTGGACATGGTCAAACACCACCCAGATGCCGAACGTAAAAAATCGGCCGAGCGTTGGTGCAGCTTGGTCACACCCGTGCTCAAAGCCGCATGGACGGCGCAAGCATTCAGTGGTGGCAGTGAATGTCTGCAAGTGTTTGGTGGACACGGTTACGTGCGGGAATGGGGCATCGAACAGATTGTGCGCGACTCGCGTGTGGCCATGATTTACGAAGGCACCAACGAAATTCAAGGCATCGATTTATTGGTGCGTAAAGTGCTATCTGACGGCGGTGCAGGCATGGCGCAATTGTTGACATCTTTAGAGCAAGTAAGCGAATGCTACAAAAATAATAGCGATATAGGCAATAAATACGCCGTCTACATGCCAAAAACACTCATAAAGTTGACCGAAGAGCTGGTTCTAGCTAACCGCAATAACGCAGAGCTGGCTTTTTGGGTGGCGGATGATTATTTACGCGCTGTGGCACTCACCCTGATGGCGTGGGCATGGCAACAAATTGAGCATGCAGTGGACACAGACCAAGCAAACAGCACACTCAATACGGCTCGCTGGCAACAACCTGCCCAAGCGCTGCGACACTGGATATTGCCCGAATTTGACATGCGTGTGCAAATCATTCGCGCCCGATTGACTCAAAGCAATAACTGAAAACGTGGCGTCGTTTACCATGCTTGAAGAATTTGATAAACCCAAGCACAGCATGACAGCACCAGCCGACAACCCAATCGCCCAGCACATTCCCCACGTAAAGAAAGTCAACACCCGTTATTTAGAAACATTGGTGGGCTATAACGCGCGACGCACGGCGCTGGTCATCATTGACGAATTCATGTGCCGCATGGCGGTGTATGGGTTGCGCACTATTGATTTTTCAGTGCTGTCCCTCATCACACACAACCCTGGTATCACGTCCAAACAACTGTGTAATGCCTTGGGTATACAAGCGCCCAATATGGTCAGCATGATCAACTCTTTGGCCAAACGCAAACTCATCACCCGTCTACCGCACCCCACCGATGGTCGCGCCATGGGTTTGCACCTCACACCCACAGGCGCTGACATGATGCGCCAAGCGGAAAAAACCGCAGCCGAATTAGAAATCGACAAAACCGCCAAGCTCAGCAAAGACGAGCGCAAAACATTGCTGCTGTTGCTGAAGAAAATTTACAAATAATTTTCGGTTTAATTAGCTATTACGCTGCTGCTTTGGCACTGATGGCTTCATCTCGTTTGATCTGACCATCAACAATTTCAATGATGCGATCGCATCTGGCGGCCAGGCTTTGGTCGTGCGTCACGATGACAAAGGACAAATTTAATTCGGCGTGTAATTGCCTGAGCACAGTGAACACTTCGTTGGACGATGCGGTGTCCAAGTTGCCTGTGGGCTCATCGGCCAGAACCAACGGTGGGTTCAAAACCAATGCCCTGGCTATGGCGACCCTTTGCTGCATGCCACCCGATAGTTCACTGGGGCGTTTTTGCATGGCGTTTTCAAGACCAACTGCTGCAAGAATGGCACGCGCCTTTTCTTTTTGCGCCTTGGTCACACTGCCTTCGCGCATCAAGGCCGGTAGTGTCACGTTTTCAAGCGCTGTGAACGCCGGCAACAAGTGGTGAAACTGAAAGACAAAGCCCAGCATTTGTCGGCGCATCAAAGTCAGCGCGGCATCGTCCATGCCCGTGGTTTCAACGCCTTGAATGTTGTAACTCCCACTGGTCATGCGTTCCAGCAAACCAATGATATTGAGCAAGGTACTTTTGCCCGAACCTGATGGACCAATCAAAGCAACAAATTCACCAGTGCCTATGCTTAAAGACAACCCATGCAACACTTCAGCTTCGTTGGGCAGGCCAAGGTTGTAGCTTTTTTTGATGTTGCTAAGTGTGATGAGTGGCTGTTGTTGAACGGTAGTAGACATGTGTTTTGATAACGTCAAATGCGTATGGCCAATGCTGGGTCAAGCGCAGCTGCTCGGCGTGCCGGCGCCACGGCGGCCAACACACCGCACAGAGTGGCTATCAAAGCTATGCGCAGCGCCAGTGACGGCGCCAGCGTGATGGCAAACAGTGGCAAGCCATCGCTGCCCCGCACAAAAAATGTGAAAGCCCAAATCAGTACCACAGCCAGCAATACCCCCAATGCAGAGCCGATGGCACCCACAATCGCGCCTTGCAACAAAAACACACGCAGCACTTGTCCTTGGGTGGCACCCATGGCGCGCAGTATGCCAATCTCTTTGCGTTTTTGCACCACAGACACCACCAGCACGCTGGCAATACCCAACACCACCACAATCATGACCACCGCGCGTATCAATGAGGTGCTGACCGATTGCGCATTCAAAGCAGAGACCAATTGCGCGTTGGCCTGTTGCCAACTTTCTATTTTGTAGGGGAAACGTTGCGATAAATCGGTTGCCAAGGTTTGCGCACGCCATACATCGCGCAAACTGATGTCAAGGTTGGTGGCCCCGCCGGGTAGATTGATCAAGTTTTGTGCCGCACGCAGAGGCACAATCACACTGCGTCGGTTCAGTTCACGCACACCCAAATCAACAATCGCTGACACGCGCAATGAGTCCGTCGTAGCGCTGACGCCAGCGCCTGTGCTGATCAACAACCTGTCACCCACGCGGATACCCAAATCACTTGCCAGCTCGCTGCCAATGATGCCATCGCCAGGGTCTAATCGCGCCACACCCGCGATGACTTTTGAACGCAGGTTCACGATTTTGTCGTAGCGTTCAAGCTCGACGCCTGTCAGTGAAATGGCTTTTGTAGCTTCACCCCGAATTGCCAGTCCAGCCCCTAACACCGAGGGCGACACCGATGCAATTTCTGGCATTGCCTCCAGCACAGGCATTAACTGCTGCCAATTGGAAATGGACCGTGGTCGCTGTGCCCGTGGCTGTGTTTGCACCAGCACTGTGGTACCAGGGATATTGGGTACGCGTGCTGAAGTGACGTTGTCATCTGGCGCACTGACGGTGATGTGCGCTTGCGCACCCAAGGTTTTTTCCAGCGTGTTGCTTTGCAGCCCAGTGATCAATGCCGAAATATAGGCAACCACCGCAACCCCTGCGGCAACGCCCACGATGATGAGCAAGGTTTGCATGCGACCCTCACGCAAAAAGCGCAAGGCCACGGTGCGTTCAAATCCTAAGGCATACAACATGCTGGCAAGCCTCAGCGCCCCATCGCATTGGTCATGGCTGTCCCTGCGTCTTCACCCTTGGTCTTGAGTCCGGATGCCGTCAGTTGGTCATGGATGGTGTTGTCAATTTTGACCCGTACTTTGCTGTCAGCATCCGGGCTGGTACCCACAATCACCACATCACCTGCTTGCAGTCCATCCAAAACTTCAACCGCATTGAGCGTGCGTAAACCCAGTTTGACGGGCCGTACATGCACGCGTCCATTTTGCGCCACATAAACTGTGCTGGTGTTGGGATGGTCATTTTTTAAGGTGTCT
Source organism: uncultured Polaromonas sp. (assembly GCA_937863225.1). GTDB lineage: Bacteria > Pseudomonadota > Gammaproteobacteria > Burkholderiales > Burkholderiaceae_C > Aalborgiella. Next base: position 114,838 of record CALMEI010000040.1, on the reverse strand, counting down.
TTTGATCTCAAAGCATTGACCGGTAAGACCAAAGCACGTTCGCGTTTAGCGGTTTCAACTTCCACCGACAAAGTCATGTCTTCGCGCAAAAATGCAGGTGCTTTACCTGTTACAGCAAACTTCACCTCAATGGCACCGCGTTGTGCATCTACCAACGGGGATATCGCTGCAACCTTGGCAGTGAAGCGTTGACCCGGGTACGCATCTGCCAGCACGGCGGCGTTTTGTCCAAGCTGCAATTGCTCTAAATACCGTTCATCCACCAAGGCCGTCAAGAGCGGTGCGTTTTGCGTGGTCAGACTTAAGAGGGCACGACCAGCCTGCACAATTTGACCCGGTTCAACCAAACGGTCTATCACCTTGGCATCGGCTGGCGCGCTGATGGCGGCTTGCGCCAACCGTGCCTTTGCGGCCGTCGTCGCTGATTTGGCCGATACCAACTGCGCTTGCGCTTGCGCAATGTCGGTTCCTTGGTCGGCATTGGCGCTCATCTGTGCTTGCGCGCCAGTGACTTGCGCTTGCGCCACCGCCACGGCGCGTTGCACTTCATCCAATCGCGCTTCGCTTAAAAACCCTTGCGCTACCAGTTTTTGGGTGCGCTGCAAATCTGCTTGAGCTGCAAACAATACAGACTCAGCTTGCGTCACGGTGGACTGCACTGCACTGCGCCCCGTGCTGCGCAAACCGGTTAGTTTGGCAGCGGCCAGCTGTTCATTGGCTTGCGCTTGCAACACCGCGGCCTTGAGCTCATCAGTTTCCAGCACCAGCAGTGCATCGCCTTTTTTGACGACATCACCTTCTTTTACCAGCACCCGCAACACCCGTCCAGTGATGGTGCTGCCAACATCTACGCGCGACAAGGCGCTGACTCTGGCCGAAAATTGCAAAGTGCGCACCAGCGGTGCAGCACGGAGCTCAAAGCCAACTACGCCAACTGGTCGCAGTATCCAGGCAACTACGCCAACAGCCATCATGACCACAAGCGCAATTAAAACCAGCATTGCATTTCGTTTAGACATGTCTGTAGTTATAGCACGAAGCATGCCAGTGGTTGATTCCGAAAATGACATTCAAGCTGCCAAATTGACAGGCGTCAAGTGTGTGTGTTGTGGTTTGGCTATTGCGCCCCACCCAACACCACGGTCACCATCTTCTCAGGCTGCAATTTGCGCTGCATGGCAGATTTGATTTGTGCTGTGGTGATTTTGTCAATTTGTTGCGTCCAAACATCCAAGTAGTTCAGTGGCAAGTTGTTCCACGCGATGTTGGCGACGTTGCCTAACAACTTTTGATTGCTGTCAATGCGCAGAGCAAAGCCGCCTATCAAATTATCTTTGGCAGCTTGCAGTTCCGTCTCTGTAGGGCCGTTGGCGACAAAATCTTTCAGCACATCTTTGGACACCTGCACGGCTTGTGCGGCTTGGTCGGGACGGGTTTGCAGGCCGATGGTGAACGCACCAGCGTGGCTACCGGGGGCAAAGTAGCTGTAAACGTTGTAGCTCAATCCGCGCTTTTCGCGCACTTCGTTGGTTAAGCGCGATGTGAAAGCACCGCCACCCAAGATGTGGTTGCCCACTAACAAAGCGAAAAAGTCGGGATCATTGCGCTTGTAACCAGGCTGACCGATGAAGACTTGCGCCTGCGCGGCGTTAAATGGAATGCGTTTGTCAATTGCTTGGGCCAGTGGTTTAACTTCGTCAACCGTTGGCAAACTTGGGCAATCCGTATGGCGTGGGTTGGATGCTTGTGGCAAAAACTGCAGCACCGTGCTGGCTAATTCTTCAGCTTGCGTTTTGGTCAACGCACCCACCACGCTGACCTTGGCGCGGCAAGCCAACAGTTGTGTGTTCAATACCGCTTGCATGTCACGCGGGGTGATGCGGTTCAAACTCGCTTCGGTGGTTTCAAAACCGTAAGGGTGGGCACCGTACACCGCTTGCTCAAACGCGCGCGTTGCGAGCGTGGCTGGCTTGGTGTTGGCTTCTTTGATGGCGGCACTTAAACGGGCGCGTTCGCGCAGCCAAATGGCGTTGGGCAATGTTGAATGCCCCATTTGCCTGGCGGCCAGCAAGGTGGCTTTGGGTAGCAAATCTGGGTAAGTCAAGCTGCGCAAATGAAAGCTCATGCGGTCGTCACTGGCTGAAGCGCTGAAGCTGGCACCCATGTCTGCCCAAGCTTCGCTGAGTTGGTTGTCGCTTAAAGCGGGAAACCGTGCTGGCTGTGACCCCAGTGCTTTCACACCTTTGGAAAGCATCAGCGCCGTGCTGCTGGCCAAACCCACTTTGTCCACTGGGTCGCGCCTGCTACCGGCGTCAAAATCAATTTGCACATCCACCATCGGTATGGCAGGACTGTGTACCAAAAAAATCTGAGCACCACTGGCGTGTGACCATTGCTCAATGGGCAAGGCGGCGTAAGTCGGTAGCGCACTGCTGAACAGTATGGTTAGCCAAAAATATATGAAAAATCTGGCTCTATGCAGCATGTTTATTGCCTGAAGTGCTATTAAATTTGTAGTATTCATGGTCTGTGTTGTTTTCAATGCCTGCTGCCCAAGGCAGGTGTGCGAGGCTTTTTTGTTTTGTCGACAGGCTGTGGCAACAGCACACCCACGGTGAGTTGGTCGTCGCCAAAATATTTTTTAGCCACGTCTTGCACTTGGGCTGCGCTGACTTGTCGCAGCTTGGCAATCAAGCGCTCTGAGCTGTCAGCAGGAAATCCTTCGGCCCAGTAACTGCCCAGCTCACGGCCTTGCTCCATCACCGAATCTTTTTTGTACACCTCATGCGCCACCCACTGGGTGATGACGCGTTGCAGTTCGGCATCACTCACGCCATTTTTAGCAATCAAAGCCACTTGTTCGCGCAAAGCCGCTTCCACTTGCGCGGTTGTTTTGCCTTTGGCAGGTACACCTTCGAGCATGAAAATTTGGGGTCCGCGTCCCATCAAGCCGTTGTAAGCGCCTGCGCTGTCGGCTACTGCATTTTTGCCTTGTGCCATCGCACGTTCCAAGCGCGCACCGGGGTAACCATCCAACACAGTGGCCAGTACCGTCAGTGCCAGCGCATCGTGCGGTTTGGCTGCATCGGCTAATGATTCGGGGCTAATCTGCGGTACTTTGTAGGCCAATGCCACATAGGCTTGTTCAGCCGGTGCTTTGAAGTCAAATCGTTTGATGCCCATTTGTGGTGGCTCGGTACGCGGCTTGCGTTCAGGCACTGATGCGCTGTTGGTACGTGTTGGAATGCTGCCGTAGTATTTTTCAGCCCAAGCCTTCACTTGCGCCACATCCACATCGCCGGCCACCACCACCGCAGCGTTGGCGGGTGTGTACCATTGTTGAAAGAATGCACGGGCATCAGCCGGTTTCATGGCTTCTAAGTCGCTCATCCAGCCCACTATGGGACGGCGGTATGGGCTGGCGGTGTAGATATTGGCGTTCAGCGCTTCGTACATGAGGGCACGCGCAGAGTCTTCGGTTCGCATGCGGCGCTCCTCTTTCACCACTTCCAGTTCTTTGACAAATTCTTCATCAGCCCATTGGCTGTTGGCAAAGCGGTCGGCCTCCAGCCGCATCACGTCTTCTAATTTATTGGACGGTATTTGCTGGTAATAACCCGTGTAGTCGCGTGAGGTAAAGGCATTTTCTTGACCACCCAAAGCCGCCACTTGGCGCGAAAATTCGCCCACTTTGACGGTGGGAGTGCCTTTGAACATCATGTGTTCCAGAACGTGCGCCACACCCGATGTGCCGTCTACCTCATCCATCGAGCCCACGCGCACCCACAGCATGTGCACGGCGGTGGGCGCGCGTTTGTCTACTTGCACCATCACGGTGATGCAGTTGCCGAGTTTGAATTGGGTGACTTGGTTGGTGTTGCTGGTGTTGTTCAGAGGCGCTTGAGCCCAGGCAATTGGCAACGTGCCCAATAGCAGAGCTAGCAGGCCTAAACCCGACTTGGCTAACAATGGTAGAAATTTCAAAATGTGCCCCCAAGTTTCATAGAATAGCTGTAGATTCTAAGTAGCTTACTTCGTTCCATCCTATACCGATTCACAAACCCACAATCCATGTTTAGTTTTTTCAAGAAGAAGCCCGCACATGATGCGGTGGCAAGCACCGCATTGCCAGCCGTAGCAGCCACTAATAATGTCGACATGGCGCCTCGCAAAGCATGGCTGGACAGGCTCAAAGCGGGATTGCGCAAAACGGGCAACAGCATAGCCACTGTTTTTACGGGCACACAAATTGACGATGCGCTGTATGAAGACTTAGAAGCGGCACTTTTGATGGCCGACGCCGGCACAGCCGCCACTCAGCACTTGCTGGACGACTTGAAGCGCCGCGTCAAAGAAAGCAAAGCCACCGAACCGCAAGCCGTTAAAGCGCTATTGACTGAGGCATTGGCAGAATTACTGAAGCCGCTTGAAAAACCATTGCAAATTGGCTTGCATCCAACCACTGTGGTGATGGTGGCAGGTGTCAACGGCGCGGGCAAAACCACGTCGATTGGCAAACTCACCAAGCATTTGTCCACACATGGCGCGAGTGTTTTGCTGGCAGCGGCAGACACCTTTCGAGCAGCAGCGCGCGAACAATTGAACGTGTGGGCCGATAGAAACACGGTGGACATCATCAGCCAAGAAGGGGCTGACCCAGCCGCAGTGAGCTACGATGCGGTGATAGCTGGCAAAGCGCGCGGCAAAGATGTGGTGCTGATCGACACCGCTGGCCGTTTGCCCACGCAATTGCACCTGATGGCCGAGTTGCAAAAAATTAAACGCATCATTGCCAAAGCCGATACGGCATCCACTGCAAAAGCAACGGAAATACAAGAAAAAAATGATATAAATCAGCCTGTAGACGGCGTAGATATTGCCTATACTGCTATAAATACAATAGCGCCTCATGAAGTGCTATTGGTCATCGACGGCAACACCGGTCAAAACGCACTGATGCAAGTCAAAGCTTTTGACGAAGCGTTGTCACTCACAGGCCTCATTGTCACCAAGCTGGACGGCACAGCCAAAGGCGGGGTGTTGGCAGCGATTGCATTGTGGGGCAGCCAACGCGCAGCAGGTGTTGTACCCGTTTATTTTGTCGGTGTCGGCGAAAAGGTAGAAGACCTGGAAACCTTCAACGCACAAGAATTTGCACAAGCTTTGTTGGCTTAAATCATTTAAATTTACATCATCATCATGACCACATTACTCGAACGCATTGAAATTGAATCCGCCCCCAACCCCACAGCCGCCATCATTTGGATGCATGGCTTGGGTGCCAGTGGTGACGACTTTGCCGCCATCGTGCCAGAGCTGGATTTGGCAGGCTGCCCCGCCATTCGGTTCGTGTTTCCACATGCACCTGTTATGCCCGTCACCATCAACGGCGGTTACGTCATGCCTGCGTGGTACGACATTTTTGGCACTGAGCTGGGACCGGGTGCCGTGCGGCGGGAAGATGCGGCTGGCATTGCCCAATCGCAGCAGCACATAGAGGCGCTGATGGCAAACGAAGTGGCACGTGGCATTGACCCATCCAAAATCGTGATCGCGGGTTTCTCACAGGGTTGCGCCATGGCTTTGCACACGGGTTTGCGCCATCCAGCCAAATTGGCCGGCATCATGGCTTTGTCCGGTTATTTGCCTTTGGCCAGCACATTGGCCGACGAGCGCAGTGCAGCCAATGCCAACACACCCATATTCATGGCGCACGGCACGCAAGACCCTGTGGTGCAAATCAACCGTGCCGAAATGTCTCGCGATGCCTTGGCAAGTTTAGGGTACGCAGTTGAATGGCACACCTATGCCATGCCGCACAGCGTGCACCCGCGTGAGATTGCCGATATTTCGAAGTTTTTGCGAATGGCATTGACTTAAACACCATTACCGATATGGCAATATGGATATGCGGTTATCAAATCAGTCAAATAAACAAAGTGTGAAAGTAAATTTATATTTAAATTCTTTTGGAGAGCATATGCAAAGCAAACTGAACAAAATCATTGCCTGTCTTGCCATAGGTGTTTTAGCGATTGGCGTCGCAAATGCACAAACGGGAAACCCGGCTTACGATGCATGGTCCAAAGCATCGGGTCCTAAGCCTGGGATGTTTGAATACAAAATGACAACTGAAATGAGCGGCATGCCAGGCATGGGAACCATGAAAATGCCTACTAAAACCATGCGTCATTGCGTCACGCAAAAAGACATTGACGAAGGTCGTCAGTTTATGACCGGTCAAAAAGATACGGGATTCAAATGCACCATCACCGACTTCAGTAAGCAAGGTAATATCGTGAAATACACGCAGTCATGTTCCGGACAAGGTATGAAGATGAACAGCATTGCCACTTTAGAACAAAAAGGGGATGTTCAAATACACACCAGTAAAACTACCATGCAAAGCCCAGAATTCAACACCAAGTCAAGCAATGTGATGGAGATTCGACGTATTGGAGACTGTAAATAAACTTGATACTTCAGCTGAATAGCAAAAAGCCTCGTTATTCGCTGAATAACGAGGCTTTTAATTTAGTGGCGGAGTAGACGGGACTCGAACCCGCGACCCCCGGCGTGACAGGCCGGTATTCTAACCAACTGAACTACCACTCCGCAGTGGTTGTTGCGTTTGCTTGTTTGTTCAACTTGGCACATGATGTGCTTCGCTCAACTCACAAACCAAGTGCAACAAAACTTGGCGACCCCACGGGGATTCGAACCCCGGTACTCACCGTGAAAGGGTGATGTCCTAGGCCTCTAGACGATGGGGTCAAAACCTTGGAACTTCCGTAATCTTCGCATTATTCTCTTCAGCTTGCATGAAATATCTGGTGGAGGTAAGCAGAATCGAACTGCTGACCTCTTGCATGCCATGCAAGCGCTCTACCAACTGAGCTATACCCCCAGTCTTGCAAACTTCAGAGCCTTGAATTATAGCCCGAAAATCAGACACTTTTCAATCGCTTCAAAGCTTCATCTTTAGAAAACAATGAAATGACGGCATCCAAAGACGGCGTTTGGGGGGTTCCCATGAGTAAAACACGTGTAGGCATGGCCAAATGTGGCATTTTCAGGGCGTGTTCTGCCAGTACCTCTTTGATGACGTTGGCAATCGCAGCTTTGTCCCAATCACAGTGTGTGAGTTTGTTGCTCAATGTTTGCAAAGCTGGCTTGATGGCATCGGTCAGGTGTTGCGCTGCGTCTTCAGGTTTGACCTTGATATCAGCATAAAACTTGGCGGCCCAATCGGCCAATGCGACCGTGGTGTCGCAGCGGTCTTTGAACAAGGCACAGATGGCCACCAATCGCTCATCTGCCATGATGCCGCGCTGACTCAATTGTCGTGCCACCAAGGGTGCAAGTTCATCATCGGGCATGGCTTTGATGTGTTGAGCGTTGACCCACCGCAGCTTGGTTTCGTCAAATTGCGCTGCGCTTTTACCCAAGTGGTCCAGGTTGAACCATGCGATCAATTGGGCGCGGCTGAAGATTTCGTCATCGCCATGGCTCCAGCCTAAGCGTGCCAAATAGTTCACCACCGCATCAGGCAAATAGCCATCTTCTGCAAACTGCGTGACGGGTTTTGCGCCTGCACGTTTGCTCATTTTTTCGCCTTGCTCGTTCAACACAGTGGGCAGATGTGCATAGACAGGAGCCTCTTTGCCCAAAGCTTTGAAAATGTTGATTTGTCGCGGTGTGTTGTTCACATGGTCATCGCCGCGAATCACATGGGTGATAGCCATATCCATATCGTCCACCACCACGCAAAAATTGTATGTGGGTGTGCCGACTTGCCCCAATGGCGCTGGACGGGCAATGACCAAATCGTCCAACTCATCGTTGCTGATTTCAATGCGACCTTTGACTTTGTCTTCCCAAATGACAGAACCCGATTGCGGGTTTTTAAATCGCAAAACGGGTTCTACACCTGCTGGCACTGGTGGCAAAGTTTTTCCTGGTTCTGGTCGCCAAGTACCGTCATAGCGAGGTTTCTCTTTGGCTGCCATTTGTTTCTCGCGCAAATCATCCAGCTCGGCCACACTCATGTAACACGGGTAAACATGTCCGTTTGCCAGCAAACCGGCTAAGACTTCTTTGTAGCGGTCCATGCGTTGCATTTGGTAGAACGGGCCTTCGTCATAATCCAATTTCAACCATGCCATGCTTTGCAAAATCACATCAACAGCCTCTTGGCTAGACCGTTCTAAATCAGTATCTTCAATGCGCAAAATAAACTTGCCGCCAGTGGCACGGGCAAATGCCCACGGATAGAGGGCAGAACGGATATTGCCCAAGTGGATGAATCCGGTAGGTGAAGGCGCGAATCGGGTGCGAGTTTGTGATGTGGGTGTCGTGGCAGTCATGCAATCAATACAAAGTTATTTCAAAGTGTTTAAGCCGCGTAGCAAATCTGTTTTCATGTCGTCGGTGTGTTCCAAACCCACCGCCATGCGAATCAATCCTTGTCCTATGCCTGCAGCTTGACGCTGTGCTTCAGACAGTTTGCCATGCGAAGTACTGGCTGGGTGCGTGAGCAGACTTTTGGTGTCGCCCAAATTCGTGCACAGGGATAGCATTTGCATGTTGTTGAGTACATGAAAAGCGCGTTCACGTGCTTGTGTTGGGTTGTCAGCTTTCAGATCAAACGATAACAATGCACCACCCACACCGCTCATTTGCTTCATTGCCAATGTGTGCTGTGGATGACTTGGTAAGCCTGGGTAATGCACACTGGCGACACTGGGTTGCTTTTCTAACCATTGCGCTATATCCAGTGCTTGCTTGCTTTGCGCTTGCATGCGAATGCCCAGCGTTTCCAAACCTTTAAGAACCACCCAAGCATTAAAGGGCGATAAAATCATGCCGCTGTTTTTCATGACTGGTAAAAATTTATCATTGACCAAGGTGCTATTTGCACACAATGCACCCGCCATGACGCGACCTTGACCATCCAGGTATTTGGTACCTGAATGCATGATGATGTCGGCACCCAATAAAGCAGGTTTTTGCAGAGCGGGCGTGGCAAAACAATTATCAACAGCCAGCCAAGCGCCAGCCTTGTGTGCCATATCAGCTAAGGCTGCGATATCGCACACCTCTGTTAATGGGTTGGTGGGTGTTTCGGCAAATAAAATTTTGGTGTTGCTTTTAATGGCTGCTTGCCAAGCTGATAAATCGGTTTGTGGAACCACGCTCGATTCAACGCCAAAGCGCGCAAACTCTGTGCCGATCAATTTGATGGTGGAGCCAAACATGGACTGCGAAATAATCACGTGGTCACCTGATTTCAACAGGCTGAACATCATCAGCATGATGGCGGCCATGCCCGATGATGTCGCCATGGCAGCTTCTGTACCTTCCATCGCTGCCAAGCGCATTTCAAAACTGGTCACCGTGGGGTTGCTGCTGCGTCCATAGGTGTAACCTTCTTCTTCGCCTGCAAATCGAAGTGCCGCACTTTCTGCACTGGATTGAATGTATCCACTGGTCAGATAAAGTGCCTCAGAATTTTCTCCGTACTGGCTGGGAGGTAATGCCATGCGCACAGCCATAGTATCTGGGTGTAAATTTTGGGGTAAAGTTTTTTTCGTCACAGCTTGTCCCTCAGTGCAATCTATTCGCTCAAGTTGGGAAGCGCCAAACGTGAACTGTCTTCATCGCCTTCGCTTGTTTTGTTGCTTGCCAAGCGGTTGCCGTTCAATCGTGCGATGTCATCGCTATTGATATCCCCCGTCACGTAGATGCCATCAAAACATGAGGCATCAAATCCTGAAATAATTGGTTGCACAGCATCGCCAGCGGGCGCGAGCCTGAAGATAGCGGACTTCATGGCGTCGACATCTTGGTAAATCAAGGCATCGCAGCCAATGAAATCGCGAATTTCTTCAATGCTTCTGTTGTGCGCCACCAATTCGTCAGCCGTCGGCATGTCAATGCCGTAGACATTCGGAAAACGCACAGGCGGTGCTGCACTGGCCATGTACACTTTGTTTGCACCAGCATCGCGCGCCATTTGCACAATTTCTTTTGAAGTCGTGCCGCGCACGATGGAGTCGTCCACCAATAGCACATTGCGACCTTTGAATTCACTGGCAATGGCGTTGAGTTTTTGCCGGACAGATTTTTTCCGCACCGCTTGCCCTGGCATGATAAAGGTGCGTCCCACATAACGGTTTTTCACAAACCCTTCGCGGTACGGTAAGCCCAATAAGTGAGCGAGTTGTGCCGCACTGGGACGACTCGATTCTGGTATCGGTATCACCACGTCAATATCACTGGGCGGAACGGTGGAGATAACACGCTTAGCCAACGTTTCGCCTAAATTTAAACGCGCTTGGTAGACTGAAATGCCATCCATGACTGAATCGGGTCTAGCCAAATAGACGTACTCAAATATGCATGGGTTGAGCACTGGATTTTTGGCGCATTGTTGTGCTTGCAAGTTTCCATCTAAATCCACAAAAACAGCTTCACCTGGATTCAAATTGCGTTCAAAGTTATGCCCTGTACCTTCGAGGGCGACAGATTCGCTGGCAAACATCACTGAATTGATACCGCTGGAATTTGATTTTCCATAACACATTGGTCGAATGCCAAAGGGGTCGCGAAATGCCAAAAGACCATGCCCAGCGATCAAAGCAATGACGGCATAAGAACCCCGTACGCGTTCATGAACGCGTGCTACTGCTGCAAATACATCGCTGGGTGTCAATGTGTTGCCACGCGTGGCTTTGTCTAGTTCGTGCGCTAAAACATTGAGCAGTACTTCTGAATCACTCTCGGTGTTGATGTGCCTGTGGTCGGTCACAAACAGCTCAGTTTTTAAGGCATGGGCGTTGGTTAAATTACCATTGTGAACCAAGACCAAGCCATATGGCGCATTGACATAAAACGGTTGTGCCTCTTCTTCGCTGTACGCATTGCCGGCGGTGGGGTAACGCACTTGACCCAAGCCGCAGTGACCAGGCAATGAACGCATATTGCGTGTGCGGAACACATCTTTGACCATGCCCTTGGCTTTGTGCATGAAGAACTTACGATCTTGTTGCGTAGCAATACCGGCAGCGTCTTGCCCGCGGTGCTGTAACAGCAGCAAAGCGTCATAGACCAGTTGATTCACAGGCGCGTTACTGACGACGCCAACTATTCCACACATAAAGTTCCGAACATGGTTAAAGCATCACTCAATTGAGTGTTGAGCTTGGGGGAGAAAATTTCAAATTTCAAGGTTAAGAGTTTCATGGCAAATATGCGCCAAATTGTTGTGGTAACAAAGGCTTCATTTTTTGCAACGTGGTCGTCAACATGCCAGCTCCAGTGGATGCTTGCCAGTCTGGGTGCGTGCGCAATTGCGTCATGTGTACCACCACGGTCAGAGCCAAAAGCAAAATCACGCCTCTGAATAATCCAAATATGGCGCCAAGGCTGCGATCAACAGGGCGCAAGCCTACAGCACTGATTAATTTTTTAATCAAACTGATAATCAAACCAGCGACAAAAGCAACAGTGATAAAAATTAAAACAAAAGCGATCAAATGCCGCAGTACGGGGGCGACATCGGTCAAAGGTAATTTTGCAGCTAAGTCAGAGGCAAACCATTGCGCAGTCAGAAAAGCTGCAATCCATACAAACACAGATAAGACTTCAAATACCAAGCCGCGCCATGCACCAATCGCAAAAGAGATGCCCAAAACGACTATCAGTGTCCAGTCTAAGTAGGTCATGTGGTTGAATGTGTCATGTGGTAGCTTGCATATAACCTACAGTGTCAGGATGGCTGCAGGTAAGTCGAGTTTTTTAATCTTTTCAGCGGCTTTGTCTGCTTCAGCACGGCTGGCAAATGGACCTACACGCACGCGTGTGCGCGTGCCTTCGGGTGTTTTGGCAACGTGGGTATACGTCTTTAGTCCAGCTCTTTCTACTTTTTGGCGCACATCGCGGGCTTTGGCAGCATCGGCGAAAGCGCCTACTTGAACGATGTACCGATCAGTTCCTGATGCGGCATTGTTGCCAGAGTTGCTGGGTGGGGTTTTTTGGGGATCTTTGCCTTCCAAAATGGCTTTGGCTTTGGCGCCGTCGTCAGCATTGGTTTTTGCATTGGCCTTGTTGGTGGTTTTGGATTCAGTTTTTGGCTCAACTTTCACGGCAGCCTTGGGTTCAGCTTTCACAACAGGTTTGGACGTTATCAATTCTTCTTTCGCATCCAAACTTGACGATGCTTGAACTGTTTTTGCTCCCGCTGAATTGGAGTCAGTTGGTTTTACGCTGCTTGTGGCAGTCACTGGTTCTGCAATTGCGTTGCTCGTCGTTGAGTGTGTGCCAGGTGGTGAGCTTGCTTGTGCGCTGGTTGGTGCCGGAGCTTGCGCTGGTGTTTGTGTGGGTGCACTGATAGGCGCTACCTTGTCTTTATCAGGGATGATGATTTCTATGTCAGTGGGAATAGGTCTGGGTTTGCTATCAAATAGCAATGTGAATGTGATGATGCCGGCCAGCAGCAAAAGGGCAGAGCCAATCAAACGTTGCCGTGCTCGGGTGCGCAGAGTTTCTACCGTATCGACGGACGCTGATTTTTTTCGGTTAGCGGGTTCCGATTTGTTGTCGGTACTGTTGCGGGTATGAAACAAAGCCATAGGAAAATGCGTCTCAATAATGGGGGTCAAATTTTGGCGTGTTTAGCAGGTAATTTTGGCACACCATTTTCTAGTACGCCCCCGACTGTAAAGAATGATCCAAATACGACGATTCTATCAGTGGGCTGTGCATCACTCATGGCTGCTTGCAGTGCCAGTGCAGGGCTTGCAAAGCACGAGCCATGTCGCACAGTTTGTGAATCTTTGCGTCGAATGTCGATAGCGTGCCAAATTTCATGCAATTGCGCGGCCGTAGCTGCTCGTGTCGTGGGTAAATCTGTGAAATACCATTTGTCAACCAAAGGATTCATCCGGGTCAACATTTGCGCTATGTCTTTGTCCACCATAACGCCAAACACAGCATGGGTGCAGGGTGAATAGCCCATGGCATCCAAATTCAAGACCAAAGTAGCGACCGCGTGTGGGTTGTGTGCGACATCCAGTACCAATGTGGGTTCACCAGGGATGATTTGGAAGCGACCGGGTAAATTGACAAAAGCCAATCCGTTGCGAACCGCCTGTGAGGTGATGGGCAATAGATCACGCAATGCCGTGAGTGCCGCCAACACACCTGCGGCATTGACCAATTGGTTGGCGCCGCGCAGGGCAGGATATGCCAGACCAGCATACCGTTTGCCGCGTCCAGACCAAGCCCATTGCAATGGGTCGCCCTCGACGCTGAAATCGCGCCCCACCAGCCACAAATCGGTGCCAATGGCATTGGCATATGTCACCACGCTATTGGGTGGCACCGGATCACTCACCACAGCGATGGCCCCGGTGCGCATGATGCCGGCCTTTTCAAAACCGATTTTTTCGCGACTATCTCCCAGATACTCCATGTGGTCTAAATCAATGCTGGTGATGATGGCGCAATCGGCATCAATGATATTGACCGCATCCAGCCTGCCTCCCAAACCCACTTCCAAAATGGCGACATCCAGCTTGGCTTCGGACATCACATGCAAAATAGCCAAAGTAGTGAATTCAAAATAAGTGAGGGTGACATCATCAAAATCGTCACCCGTGTCGCTGACCCTTGCTGCTTCAACGGCGACAAATCCTGCGATGAGGGTTTTGGCATCCACAGCAACGCCACCAATGCGCAAACGCTCTTCAAAATGCACCAAATGCGGGGATGTGAAAACACCAGTTTGGTACCCAGCTTGGCTCAAAATGGACTCGCACATGGCGCAGGTTGAGCCTTTGCCATTGGTTCCAGCCACGGTGATGACAGGGCATTTGAAATGCAATCCCATGCGCTGAGCCACTTCACGCACGCGGGACAAGCCCATGTCAATCGGTTGGTGATGCAATTGTTCGCAATAATTTAGCCATTGGGCTAGGCTGCTGTGGCTGGTGGGGGGCATCAAAGGCGTTGTTTCAGTCATACATGTATTTTCGTTCATTACAATGGGAGTCTTCTGGCCTTACCATTATTTTTTGGAGAATAACACCATGCGCTCAACTCAAATATTCATGCGAATGTGCAAGATTTCAAAAATTGCACTATTGACAGTAGGTTTAACTGCATTCAGCGGTACTTACGCGCAATCAACGGTTAAATTGTTGGTGGGCTTTCCACCTGGTGGCGGTACCGATGCCATTGCGCGTATCTTGGCGGATAAATTAAAAGATCAACTGGGTACAACTGTGGTTGTCGAAAACAAAGCAGGTGCTGGTGGGCAATTGGCGGCACAGGCATTAAAAGCGGCAGCACCAGACGGCTTGACATTGTTTTTAACGCACGATCACACCATCAGTATCTTGCCGCAAGTGGTTAAAACACCGGGATTTGATTCTGCCAAAGATTTTGTTCCTGTTGCTGGCTTCGCCACCTTTGTCAACGCTTTTGCCGTATCGGGTGGCACACCTGCCAAAACCTATCAAGACTATGTGGCATGGGTGCGGGCCAATGGTGCTGGCAAAAGCGCAGTGGGTGTGCCTGCACCAGCATCAATTCCGGAATTTTTAGTCACCATCATCGGTAAGAAAAATAATTTTGATTTGCAGCCACTGCCTTACCGTGGCAGCGCACCCATGATGGCAGACATGTTAGGCAACCAAATTGCAGCCGGTGTGGCATCTGTGCCAGATTTCATTGAAAGCCACAAAGCCGGCAAAATTCGAGTGGTCGCTGTTTTGGGTAAACAACGCCAAGCCGCATTGCCTGATGTGCCGACGTTTGCAGAATTGGGTTTGGCTGGCTTTGAAGATGTTCCCTACTATGGCATCTTCGCACCTACTGGTACGCCCTTGGCAACGATTGAAAAATTGCAGGCAGCCGTTTCCAAAGCCATTGCCATGCCCGATGTGAAAGAGAAACTGACAGCAATGGGTCTGACAGTTGAATTCATGCCACACCAAGAGTTAGGCAAACGCGAACGCGCCTACACCCAAGTCTGGACCAAAATCATCAAAGACAGTGGTTTTGTTGCTAAGTAAGCCAGTTTATATATAAAATCGGGCTTTAGGTGGCGTATTTGTTGCCTATAGTGCTATTAAATATGTAGCAATAATGAGTCATCTCACTTTATCATTGGGCATTGCGCGACTGCCCTTTTTGGTGCTGACGCCATCTTGCATCGCTTTGGGGCTGGCTTGTGTTTACAGAGTTCAAGGCAGCATCAATGTTTTTGAAGCGGTCTTGGTTTTGCTGGGTGCTTTGGCGGCGCATGTCAGTGTCAATGCGTTCAATGAATACCAAGATTTTCACAGCGGTTTGGACGCACAGACTCAGCGCACGCCCTTCAGTGGTGGCAGTGGCGTTTTGCCTGCACACCCAGAGTTAGCGCCAACAGCGCTGGCTTTGGCAGTCTTTGGTCTTTTGTTCAGCATGGGCGTGGGTTTGTATTTTATTGCCTTGCGCGGCATGGCCTTGTTACCGCTGGGGTTGGTGGGGGTGGTGTTGGTAACCGCCTATACGCAGTGGATAACGCGCCATCCTGTGTTGTGTTTGCTGGCCCCAGGTTTAGGATTTGGGCCTTTGATGGTTATGGGAACCTATACGGCTTTGACCGGCATGTATTCACCCATGGCAATGGCAGCATCTGTAGTCCCTTTCTTTTTGGTCAACAACCTTTTGCTACTCAACCAATTTCCAGATGTTGAAGCTGATCGCAACGCAGGTAGACGGCATTTGTTGGTGCCCGCGGGTACCAAACAAGCGGCGCGATGGTACGCTGCGCAGATGTTGTTGGCCTTTACCAGCCTGGCCTTGTGCGTGATGACAGGTCAGCTGCCCCTTGGTGCTTTGCTGGGTTTGATTTCACTGGCGCTGGTTGTGCCCACGGTGCGTGATGTGCTTGAACATTCGCAACATACTGAGCAATTGCTTCCCGCCATGGGGCGCAATGTGTTGATCAATATTTTGACTCCTGTGTTGATGGCGCTTGGCATTGTTCTATGGTGAACACAGGGGCAAGCACTGTAACAGTTCAATTGAAACGTCGCATTGCGCATTTGGACATGGATGCGTTTTATGCGTCCGTGGAATTGTTACGTTACCCGCAACTCAAAGGTTTGCCAGTTGTTATAGGTGGTGGGCGCAGAAAAGTGGACGAAGCAGTTGAAAAGTTGGCACAAGACCAAACACGTGCGGACATTCCACTTGATGCTTTTGCAAAGCTGAAGGACTATACCGGGCGCGGTGTCATTACCACGGCCACCTATGCCGCAAGGCAGTTTGGAGTGGGTTCGGCGATGGGGCTGATGAAGGCGGCCAAGCTCTGCCCTGAAGCCATTTTGTTACCAGTGGATTTTGATCAATACCGGCATTACTCACGTTTGTTCAAAGAGACCATTCTGGAATTTACACCGCTCATGGAAAACCGAGGCGTGGATGAGGTGTATATTGACTTTACCGATGTACCAGGTGGACAACGGCAGGGTGGTAAATCGCTGGCAAAACTGATTCAGCAGACGATCTATGAACGCACAGGGTTGACTTGTTCAGTAGGTGTTGCGCCGAATAAGTTGCTTGCCAAAATGGCGAGTGAGTTCAACAAACCCAATGGCATCTCAATTGTGTTTGAAGAAGATTTACAAAGCATGATTTGGCCCTTGCCATGTCGAAAAATCAACGGAATTGGTCCGAAGATGGATGAAAAACTCATCAAACATGGCATCCAATCGATTGGCGATTTAGCCGCAAAAGACCCAGCATGGCTGATTGACAACTTTGGAAAAAGTACAGGAGCATGGTTGCACAGAGCTGGTTGGGGCAAGGACGACAATCCTGTTTCTTTGAACAGCGAGCCTGTCTCCATCAGCCGTGAAACCACTTTTGACCGAGACTTGCACGCTGTGCGTGACAAAGCAGAGTTGGGTGCGATATTCACCAAGCTGTGTGAACAATTGGCGGCCGATTTACAGCGCAAAGCCTATGTCGGAAAAACGATCGGTATCAAAGTGCGCTACACCGATTTCAAAAGTGCGACACGTGATCAGACTTTGGATTTTTATACGGACGATGCCGCGACCATACGTCAAGCGGCTGGTCTGTGTTTAAAAAGAATGCCACTCATGCAACGGCTGCGTTTGCTGGGGGTGCGTGTGGGCAGTTTGATGAAGTCTGAGGCCGTGGTGACGCCTCCCAAACAGACATCACCCACCATGGCGCAAGATTTGGTCACGCAGATGTTGAACGGTGACAATGAATGATTATTCGGCTTTTTCTTGACAGCTGATGCAGCGCATGGCTGAAGGGTTTGCTTGCAAGCGTGCCAGTGGAATTTGTACACCACAATCCACACATTGTCCATAAGTGCCAGCCTGAATACGGTTCAATGCTGCCATTATTTGATTTTGCTCATCTGTTTCGTGCGCATCCATGGCAAATTCGAGATCGCGTGCTGTGTTCACTTGCGCAGTGGAATCTTCGGTGTTCCCAAAATGCGCGGCTGAGGCCTCAGCTCGGCTCACATTGCCACCGCGCAAATTGGCGAGTTGAGTTTTTGATTCAGCAAGTTGTGCAAGTAATTGTGTTTTGATGCTGTCGTAGTAGTTGTTGGATGTTGTCATGATAGCAAGTGCATTTGAAAGTTGGACATGTACCCATCTTGCGCTTGCTGAATTGTTTTGTCATTGACGCACATCAATCAAATCAATGTTGACACATCTGACTGGAACGATGTGGTTTTCATTGTCGGGCTGTACGGATATTGGCGGGCACAGCCTGTGGGTAGCTGGTGCGAAAAGGGTTGATGTCCAATCCACCACGCCTTGTATAGCGGGCATAAACACTCAGTTTGATGGGTTTGCATTGTGTCCAAATATCCATAAATATTCGCTCAACACATTGTTCGTGAAACTCATTGTGGTTGCGAAAACTGATGATGTACTGCAGCAAACCTGCTTGGTCGATTTGCGGACCTTCGTAATTGATACGTATGCTGGCCCAATCGGGCTGACCTGTCACCAGGCAATTGCTTTTCAGTAAATTGCTGGTGAGTACTTCGCTAACAGGTGCCTCATCAAACACCGCACTCAGCAGTTGGGGGGTTGGCGAATAGTGTTGGCACTCGATATCTAAGCGGTCCAAGCTCAAACCGTCTAGCTCATGCACCGGTTCTTGGTCAAATTGTTCTGGTAACAAAATTTTGACACCAGCTGATGATTGAACAGTGCTTAATTGGTTTTCACCCAACGTCGCGCTGTGAGTTTGCCAAATGGCGTGATTGATATCTTGTCGCAGTGTTGCCGCTACAGCATCAGCGTCTGCAAACCGTGTATTGTTGAAACTGTTGAGATAGAGTTTGAAAGATTTGCTTTCGATGATGTTGATGCTGTCACAGGGTATGGTGAAATGAGCCAAGGCAACTTGAGGCTTGCCACGCAGATTGAGCCAACTCAGTTCATAAGCCGTCCATACATCTGCACCGAAAAAATGTGGTGCACCTGTAATACCTATTTCGAGACGTTTGGGTGCACGTGGAATAGGGAAAAGCAGCGAAGCATCGTAACGGTCAATATAAGCCGATACTTTGCCCAGCTGCGATTTTTCTGCTTGGTTCATAAAGCGGACAAAAAAGCAGCAGGGTATTCAACGTTACATTACTCAATCTTCGCTTTGGCGCGCAAATCTTCTTGGAATTTTTGTAATTTTTGTTGCGACAATTGTTGTGAAATTTGGGGTTTAATTTCTTCCAATTTTGGCAATTGCGCAGCGCGTGTGTCGTCCACACGGATGATGTGATAACCAAATTGTGATTTGACTGGCGCATCTGTCATTTGACCCTTAGCAAGTTTCAGCAAGGCTTGGGCAAATTCTGGCACATAGTTGCTGGGGTTGGCCCAATCTAAATCACCACCTTTGGCACCTGAACCTGGGTCTTTGCTTTGTTTTTTGGCAATGTCTTCAAATTTCGCGCCTTTTTTAATGCTTGCAATGATGGTTTTTGCATCGGCTTCTTTTTCTACCAAAATATGGCGCGCTTTGTATTCTTTGCCACTGTTAGCGGCGGCAAATTTGTCGTATTCGGCTTTGATATCCGCATCCGTGACAGGATTCGATTTTTGGAAATCTGCAAACAATGCGCGAATCATGATGGTTTGGCGCGCCAATTCCATTTGATTTTTGTACTCATCACTGTTTGCAACATTGCGCTTTTCTGCTTCTTGAATGAATATTTCGCGCGCGATGACTTCATCTTTCAATTGCGCTTTAATTTCTGGTGTCACGGGGCGACCTGATTTGGCAACCTCGGCGGCCAATGCGTCAATGCGGTTACTGGGAACGGCTTTCCCATTGACAATGGCCACGTTTTGCGAAAATGCGGTGCCTGATGCAAGCATGAGGACCACGGCAGCACTTTTGTAGAAAGTTTTTTTCATAATCATTCCAAGGTTTAAAAAGTAAAAATAAAGTGTTTGAGTTGAAAGTGTTTGATTTGTTTAAGGTTGATTGGGTATGACTTCAATAGCCAATGCATGCAATCCAGCATCAATAAAATCTTGCACCGCATCATACACAAGCCGGTGGCATGCCACGAGACTTTTATTTGTAAAGAAAGGTGAAGCTATGCGAACCCTGAAGTGTGTGCCAAATCCAGTACCGTTGGCGCCAGCATGGCCGTTGTGCTGACCGCTTTCGTCAATAACGCTAAGTTGTGACGGCGTCAGTCGCTCTTTTAGCCGCAGGTTTAAATTGTCGGCTGTGATTTGGTCGGCGGTCATGTTCATATCTAAATCTGTCAATTTATCCAAATATCAAGGTAGTTCAATTGGGGTCGGACTCATTGTTTTGCAAGTATTTGGAAATATAGATACCTTGTGCAACAATGAAAATCAATGGAAATGCATAACCCCAAATTTTAAAATCCACCCATTGCTCGGTGGTGTAGTAATAAGCCACAAATGCATTCAGCCCAGCCATGCCCAAACTGTAAACCACCCACGCTACAGTCAGATTGCGCCAAATTTGATCGGGCAATTTAATTTGTGCGCCCAACATGGATTTAAGAAAATTCTTTTTGTAGATCCACAACCCTATGGCTAATGCGGCGGCCATGAAGGTGTAAAGCACAGTCGGTTTGATTTTGATAAATCGCTCGTCTTGGAATCCCAGTGTCATCGCACCAAAACCCAATACCAAGGCCAGTGTGACTTTGTGCATGGTCTGTAAAGTGCCGTCCATCTTGTACAAAATAGCCATTTGCACCAAGGTAGCCAACATGATGACACCGGTTGCAACATAAATGTTGTAGGCTTTGTAAGCACCAAAAAACAGAAGTATGGGAAGAAAGTCGAGAAGTTGTCGCATGATCAGATTGTAACTTTACAAGAAAGATGGAACTTAATGCGCCTTAACGTCAACCAATGTCTAAGGTTAATGGTTATGCTCAAGCTAACGTGTGTTATTTTGAAGGGATATATATGTCACATTTAAAGAAAATTGTTTTATTGAGCGGCGTGGCAACTGCTGCCTTGCTCATGTCTGGTTGTGTGGTTGCCCCACCGCATGTCGTACATAATGCCCGCCATCAAGCCATTGCCAATGGTGCAACGGTGAATGTTGAGTACTACCAATCAGCTCCACCGGCCGAGTACAACGAAGTGATCACTGTATCTCCAGGTGAGGGCTATATTTGGGTGCCGGGCCTTTGGTATTGGGCAGGAACTCGCTATTTATGGCGTGCCGGTAATTGGCAGCGTCCCCCATCTGGTTACCGAACATACAACCGAGGAACTTGGCAACATACACCAGGGCGCGGCTGGTACCATTCTGGCGGGTATTGGCGTTAACATCATCGCCCTGAACTAGGGAAACTCCGTAGTCTTTGAAATTCACTGCGGAGGTATTTGGGTTCATACTCATGCTGTTATTTCACATGCATGAAGGAGTATGCCCATGTTAGGACTGATGCAAGACCAGCCATTGCTGATCTCAACTTTGATTGAATTCGCCGACAAGCACCATGGCGATTCAGAAATCGTTTCGCGCCGCGTTGAGGGCGATATCCATCGATACAACTACAGTGCACTGGCGGCCCGTTCTCGGCAAGTTGCGGGAGCACTTGATGGTCTCAAATTAGGCTTTGGCGATCGCGTTGCGACACTCGCTTGGAACGGCTACCGCCATATGGAATTGTATTTTGGCGTCAGTGGTTCTGGACGTGTGTTGCATACTCTGAACCCACGGTTGCACCCTGACCAAGTGGTTTGGATAGCCAACCATGCTGAAGATAAAGTACTGTGTTTCGATGCCAGTTTCTTGCCAATCATTCAAGCAGTGCATGCACGCTGTAAAACCATCCAGCACTACGTGATGATGTGCGATGCTGATAAATTGCCACAGGATTCAGGTGTTCCTAACCTAATCAGTTACGAGGCATGGATAGCTGGTCAAAAATCACATTATATTTGGCCGGTATTTGATGAAAATGCCGCATCCAGTTTGTGCTATACCAGTGGCACCACTGGCAATCCTAAAGGGGTTCTATACAGCCACCGTTCAACCATATTGCATGCCTATGCTGCTGCCTTGCCTGATGTGATGTGCCTAAGTGCACGCGACAGTGTCTTACCCGTTGTCCCGATGTTCCATGTAAACGCTTGGGGCATCCCTTACAGCGCTGCATTGACGGGCTGTAAATTGGTATTCCCAGGTCCTGCCATGGACGGTAAATCAATTTATGAATTGCTTGAATCTGAGAAGGTCAGCTATGCTGCAGGCGTGCCCACGGTGTGGCAGATGTTGCTGTCACATTTGCAAACAAATGGATTGCGTTTCAGTACATTAAAACGCACGGTCATTGGTGGTTCGGCATGCCCGCCAGCCATGATTACAGCATTCAATGATGAATATGGTGTTGAGGTGCTGCACGCTTGGGGAATGACAGAGATGTCTCCTTTGGGAACCTTGTGCACACTGAAGAATAAGCATTTGTTGTTATCAAAAGATGAACAAATGAAAATTCGCCTTAAGCAAGGCCGAGCCATTTACGGCATGGACATGAAAATAGTAGACGAAGCAGGTGCAAATTTGCCGCATGACGGCAAAGCATTTGGCGATTTATTGGTCAAAGGGCCTTGGATTATCAGTGAATATTTCAAGCAAAGCGAAGAACCCAATCCAGCGAGTCCGTTAATTGATGGATGGTTTCCTACGGGAGATGTGGCAACCATCGATGCGGATGGTTATATGCAAATCACGGACCGTAGCAAAGATGTGATCAAGTCAGGTGGCGAATGGATCAGCTCAATAGACATTGAAAACATCGCAGTGGCACATCCTGCCGTTGCCATGGCTGCATGTATCGGTGTGTTTCATCCTAAATGGGATGAACGTCCCATCATCGCCGTGGTTAAAAAACCAGGCGCAGATGTGACGCGTGAAGAGTTGATCGCTTTTTATCAAGGAAAAACAGCCAAATGGCAAATTCCTGATGATGTGGTTTTTGTAGAAGCAATCCCATTGGGAGCAACTGGAAAAATGCAAAAAGCGAAATTACGCGAAACCTTGAAAGACTACAAACTCCCAAATTAGCCAAATTCTCAAACCTAGGGGAATCCCTGAAGCGATGTTATCAAAATAAGAGTAGTCTTAACACCTGTTTGTTCGTGTTCAATTTAGGCAATTTTTTATAAAGGCATTTATGATGAAACTCAATCTTAATAAAACAGTGTTAGCCAGTGTGGCGCTGTTGGTGTCAGGTGCTGTTTTTGCGCAGCAGGGCGAAACCGTTAAATTGGTACGCATCGATCCTCTGACAGGCTTACTGGGTCCAGTTGGTATCAGTCAGGATAAGGGGTATAAATTTTTCGCTGAAAAATTCAGTGGCAAAGGTAACCCAGCTGGCGTTAAATTTGAATTCCAAACCATGGACAATAAACTAAGCCCGGCAGAAAGTTTAAATGTTCTAAAGGCCGCTATTGATGGTGGCGCACGTTACATCATTCAAGGCAATGGCTCTTCAGTGGCTTTGGCTTTGTCAGATGCGATAGCCAAACACAATGAGCGCAACCCTGGCAAAGAAGTCGTTTACTTGAATGATTCCGCTGTTGACCCTGACTTAACCAATAGCAAGTGTAATTATTGGCACTTCCGTTTTGATGCTGACACTTCCATGAAAATGGAAGCCGTAGCCAGTTTCATGGTTGATCAAAAAGATGTTAAAAAAATCTATTTGTTGAATCAAGATTACTCTCATGGCCATCAAGTTGCTAAATATGCCAAAGAAACCATTGGTCGCAAACGCCCTGACATTAAGTTCGTTGGAGAAGATTTGCACCCATTGGCACGTACACGTGACTTTGCACCCTATATTGCCAAAATAAAAGCCGCTGGTGCTGATGCCGTTATCACAGGTAACTGGGGTTCAGATTTGTCATTGCTGATTAAGGCTGCGAATGAAGGTGGTTACACAGGTAAGTTCTTCACATACTACGCAGGCGTTACTGGCACGCCGACTGCATTGGGTAAGAACGGTGCAGGACGTGTGTACCAAATCGCCTACAACCACTACAACATGGGTGGTCAGATGGACAAATGGATGAAAGAGTTCAACGAAAAGTACAAGGATGATTTCTACACAGGCTCCACCATACGAATCTATGAAGCCTTAGGTGCAGCCATGGCCAAAGCTAAGTCTACAAATCCAGTTAAAGTGGCCGCTGCTTTAGAAGGTCTTACATTTAAATCATTTAATGGTGAAATGCAAATTCGCAATACTGATCATCAGTTGCAGCAACCCTTGTACATGACTGTTTGGGACAAGGCCAGTGCCAAGTATCCCTATAGTCCAGAAAACACCGGGATGACTTTGGTTCCCTTGAAAGAGTACCCAAACTATGTGTCTAGCACGCCAACCAGCTGCCAGATGACACGCCCTGCTAAGTAATTTTAAATCTTAATGAATACAGCCCAAGCGGACATCCGTTCTGGGCTGTTTTTTTAACACGGACTTAATAAGGACTATAAGCGCGTGGAGTTTTTCATCATTTCAATGCTCAATGGCATCAGCTACGGACTGCTGTTGTTCATGCTCAGTTCAGGCTTGACACTCATTTTCAGCATGATGGGAGTGTTGAACTTTGCACATGCTTCTTTTTACATGTTAGGGGCATTTGTTGGTTATTCGATATCGAAAATAGCTGGTTTTTGGCCAGCTTTGTTGATTGCGCCTTTTGTCGTGGGACTCATGGGTGCATTTTTTGAGAAATATTTTTTGCGCAAAGTACATAAATATGGTCATGTGGCAGAGCTGATGATCACTTTTGGTCTTTCCTATGTCATTCTTGAGTTGGTTCAATTGGTATGGGGACGCATTGCTTTGGAATTCAAACCACCCGAAATACTTCAGGGACCAGTTTTCACCTTAGTCAATCATTCGGTTAGTGGGTTGCAGTTTTTATGGGGTACTGCGCCCAATGATTTGTGCCAAACTACAGATGCAGCCATACGCGTTGTTTGCTCACCTTTTCCTGCTACACGTGCCTTCATGATGGTCATTGCGTTACTGATGCTGGTGTCTGTCTGGCTATTGTTGACACGCACGCGCATAGGTCTTGTGATACAAGCAGCGTTGACACACCCAGAGGCTGTTGAGTCTTTAGGCCACAATGTACCCGCTGTATTTATGCTGGTGTTTGGTGCCGGTGCCGGTTTGGCTGGACTTGCAGGCGTGATTGGTGGCAGTACGTTTTTGACAGAGCCTTCTATGGCGGCAACGGTAGGTTCGGTCATATTCGTTGTGGTTGTCGTAGGTGGCATGGGTTCTTTATCAGGGGCATTTCTGGCATCTTTATTAATAGGATTGATCGAAACGTTTGCGATCGCATTCAACTATTCATTAGGTACTTTGGCTACCCAGATGGGTTTGAATTTAAGCGCAGCTGTTCAACAAAGCTCAGTGGTCAAACTCACGCTGTCGCAAGTTGCACCTATCCTGCCGTATTTGCTTTTGGTGCTGATGCTCATATTCAGACCCAAAGGGTTGCTGGGGAACAGAGACGCATGAAGGCCAGTTACGAGTTCAAGCCAATCAACGTGGGGCGGTGGTTGATCTGGGGCGTATTTGCCGTGCTCTTGCTTTTGGCGCCGTTGTTGTTTAACAGCAGCTTGGCGATTACGATACTGTCACAAATTGGCATTGCCATCATTGCTTGCTTGTCCTTCAATATATTGTTGGGCCAAGGTGGTATGTTGAGTTTTGGTCACGCAGTTTATACCGGCTTAGGTGCTTTTCTTTCTATCCATGCTTTAAACGCCGTAGGGCAAGGTTGGTGGCTTCCTGTATCCACTGTGCCCATAGTGGGTGGTTTGGCGGGAATGTGTTTTGCGGTTTTATTTGGCTTCGTTTCGACCAAAAAATCGGGCTCAACTTTTGCGATGATTACGCTGGGACTGGCTGAATTGGTTTTTGCCATGTCACTGATGATTCCAGAATTTTTTGGTGGCGAGGGTGGTGTATCGAGTAACCGCATGGTGGGAAAGCCCTTTATGGGCATCACATTTGGTCCCCCGATTCAAGTCTATTATTTGATAGCTGTGTACACTTTTGTGGCCACCGGAATGATGTATGCATTCACGCGCACCCCTTTAGGTCGCATGCTCAATGCGGTGCGCGACAATCCTGAACGTGTGGAGTTTGTAGGGTACAACACACAATTGGTGCGTTATTTTGCATTTGTCATTGCTGGATTTTTTGCAGGTATCTCGGGCGGTTTGGCGGCGCTGAATTTTGAAATTGTGACAGCAGAAGTGGTGGGCGCAGCACGCTCAGGTGCGTACCTGCTTTTCACGTTTTTAGGTGGTGCTACATTTTTCTTTGGCCCTATTTTGGGTGCGGTGATGATGGTGCTGGCCTTTGTCCTGTTTAGTGAATTCACCAAAGCGTGGTTACTTTATTTGGGCTTGATTTTCTTGTTCATGGTCATGTATGCGCCAGGTGGAGTTGCCGCGCTCATCATGATGAATTTGCGCATTGCATCTTTTGGGCACTTGGGCAAAGTGTTTGGTGCTTATCTGGCGATGGCCGCTGCTGGTATCGTGGCATTTTTGGGTGCATCGGCCATGGTTGAAATGATCTACCACTTGCAATTGACCACAGGTGAGGGCTCAACTCTGTCGTATTTAGGCACAGTATTGGATGCCAAAAAAGCTTCAAGTTGGTTTGGTGCTGGTTTTGTGTTGGCAACAGGCGTGTTCTTTTTTGAAATTGTGCGAAGACGTTATATGCAGCAGTGGGATGAAATTCAAGAAGAAATCGAAAAAGAAATTAAGCGCAGGGAGGCCATATGAGCTCAAGCACTTCAAATTACGCGCTTGAACTCAAAGACTTGCGCAAGAGCTTTGGTAAAACAGAAATCATCCGGGGCGTGAATTTAGCAGTACCTGCGGGGGAACGTGTTGGCATTATTGGCCCAAATGGTGCAGGGAAGTCAACTTTGTTTAACCTCATCAGTGGACGGTTCGAACCGACCAGTGGTGATGTGATTTTGAATGGGCAGCGCATCAATGGCAAAAAGCCATTTGAGATTAACCGCATGGGCTTATCCAGAAGTTTCCAAGTGACCAATGTTTTTTCAAAACTCAGTGTATTTGAAAATTTGCGCTGCAGTGTGCTTTGGAGTTTGGGTTACAAATACACTTTCTTTAAATTCTTGGCGGATTTAGACGATGCAAATGACCGCGCTGAAGAATTAATGACCATGATCAAACTCGATAAAAAACGCGACGTGCTGGCAACCAACTTAACCTATGCTGAGCAACGCGCGCTTGAAATTGGCATCACCATCGCAGGCGGCGCCGATGTGATATTGCTGGACGAACCGACAGCTGGCATGAGTAAATCTGAGACATCCCGCTTTATCAATCTCATCAAAGAAGTCACCGTGGGCAAAACATTACTCACTGTTGAACACGACATGGGTGTGGTGTTTGGCTTGGCCGACAAAATTGCGGTGGTGGTTTACGGCGAAGTGCTTGCATACGATGTGCCAGAAGCCGTGCGAGCGAATGCTCGGGTACAAGAAGCGTATTTGGGCTCTGTCGTCGCAGATGCGCAAGGGGCTGGTAATGCTCAAGGTGCGCTACATGCTTAAAATTGAAAAACTGCATGCCTACTACGGCAAGAGCCATGTGTTACATGGCGTCACGTTTGACATACAACCAGGTGAAATTGTGGCATTGCTGGGACGCAATGGTTCGGGTCGATCAACCACAGCCAAAGCCATTATGGGTTTGGTAGATTGGCAAGGACATATGTCATGGAAAGAGACTTCACTAACCGACAAAAAAGCCTATCAAATAGCACACATGGGGTTGGGCTATGTGCCTGAGAACCGTGATATCTTCCCGACGTTAACAGTCAGGCAAAATTTGTTGCTAGGTCAAAAAGGTTCAGGCAAAAATAGCCGCTGGTCATTTGACGACATGTTCAAAATGTTTCCACGCTTGAAAGAACGCGAGCATACCGAAGCTGGCGTACTCTCGGGAGGTGAACAACAAATGTTGACATTGTGCCGCACACTGATGGGTGACCCTGACCTCATCATCATTGACGAGCCGACAGAAGGTTTGGCCCCCAAAATTGTTGAGCTGGTGGGCGATTATTTAAAGACACTGCGTCAACGCGGTATTTCAGTCTTGTTGATTGAACAGAAGCTGACCATCGCCATGGCCATTTCAGACCGCGTGTTGGTCATGGGGCATGGGCACATTGTTTTTGATGGCACACCAGATGCTTTGAAACAAGATGCCGGTATTCGCAAAGAGTGGTTAGAGGTTTAGCTTTTTAATCTCTCAATGGCTGCAGTCATGGCTTTGGCCTTGATGTGACCATAACCTTTAACTGACTCCGGTAGTCTGGCCCATTCGATGGCTTGCGCCAAAGTGGTTTCATCTAGTTTGCTTGTCACAGATTGCATCTTGGTGATGTAGGCATTCAACAAATCACGCTCGTCTTTGCGTTCTTTGGTATAGCCAAACACATCGAAAGGAGTGCCACGCAAAAATTTCATTTTGGCTAATACTTGAAAGCACGGCAACATCCACGCGCCAAAAGTTTGTTTTTGCAATTCGCCTTTCTCATTTTTCTTTGCAAACAAGGGTGGAGCCAGGTGGAAATGAAGTTTGTAATCACCTTCAAATAAGTCTGCAATTTTCTGTTTGAAAGTGCCATCGCTGTGTAATCTGGCCACTTCGTATTCATCTTTGTAGGCCATCAACTTGAACAGATTGCGGGCCACTGCTTCGGTTAAGCGCTGCTTTTCTTGCAATCTGCTGGCATGTCTGTTGTTTGGGTTTGACCTATTCAAAGTCAATTCTTTGCTGTGTACAAGGGCAACAAAATCTTCGTATTGTTTGGCATACGCCTTATTTTGGTAAGCACTTAATTCGGTTGAAAATTTGGCAATCAGTTCATCTGGATTTTCGCGCCCATGAAAGCGAATGACTTGGGCGGGTTGCAACAAAGCTTCTACTTCAGCCCAATTGTGCGCCGCTCGGCAACCCCATTCAAAAGCCGCTTTGTTGTTGGCGACGGCCACTGCATTGAGCTCAATGGCTTGCATGAGCGAATCTTTTCGCAGTGGAATCCAACCTTTTTGCCACGCATAGCCCAGCATAATGGGGTTGGTGTAAATGCTGTCTCCCAGTAGGCTGGTGGCCAGGGCATCGGCGTTGAAGGCACTCACACTTTCATTGCCAGATGTACTACCTGCCATTTCGGCGATGACACTGGCACAGACTTGTGCCGGGTTTTGCCATGTTGGGTTTTTGACAAATGCGGCTGTGGGGGTACTGTGTGCGTTCAATGCCACACGGGTGTGCCCACGGCGCATGCGATTCAGTGTTTCTGCTTGCGCTGTGACGATGGGGTCACACGCGATGATCAAGTCAGCCCCCGCAAAACCCACCCGTGTGGTGCGGATGTCGTTTTGCTGGTCGGCAATCAGCACATGGCTCCAGGTGGCGCCGCCTTTTTGTGCCAGTCCGCCAGCGTCTTGCGTGACAATGCCTTTGCCTTCAATGTGCGCGGCATACCCCAGCAGTTGACCTATGGTGATGACGCCAGTACCGCCCACACCAGTGACCACAATGCCATAGGATTGGGTGGTTGATGGCAGTGTAGGCAGTGGTAAAGTTGTTTTTATAGATGATTTTGAGCTGTAGGCGGCATATTTATTGCCTATAGTGCTATCATATTCATAGCATTTATCGGGTTGAATGGCGCCAACAATCGCATCAACTTCTTTGGCATTGGGGTTATTGCTGGTATTAGATTTGCCTTTGAGCTTGCCGCCCTCAACCGTGACAAAACTGGGGCAAAAACCTTTGACACATGAAAAGTCGGTATTGCAGGTACTTTGGTTGATGCTGCGTTTGCGACCAAATTCTGTTTCAAGTGGTTCTATGCTCAAACAGTTGCTTTGTTCGCTGCAATCACCACAGCCTTCACAGACACGTTCATTGATGACGACGCGTTTGGACACACGGGGTGTGTTGCCTTTCAGCGCTGCACGTTTTAAACGCCGGCGTTTTTCCGTGGCACAGGTTTGGTCGTAAATGATGACAGTGACACCATGGATGCTGCGGTACTGCTTTTGAATCATGTCCAATTCATCCCGATGTCGCACATCAATGCCTTCAGGTAAGGCAATTTCTTTGTACTTGTCAGGGTCATCCGTCACCACCACAATTTGCGTAGCGCCTTCTGAGCGAACCGATTGCGCAATTTGTTGCACCGAATGCCCTTCAGGACGCTCGCCCACTTGTTGTCCGCCGGTCATGGCCACAGCATCGTTGTATAAAATTTTGTAGGTGATGTTGACGCCTGCCGCAATGGCCTGTCGAATCGCCAAAAGCCCGCTGTGAAAATAAGTACCATCGCCCAAGTTGGCAAATACATGTTGTTCGGTGCTGAAAGCTTGCTGTCCAACCCAAGGTACACCTTCTCCCCCCATTTGCGTGAAGCCAATGGTGGATCGGTCCATCCAGATCGACATGAAGTGGCAACCAATCCCCGCCATGGCGCGCGAACCTTCGGGTACTTTGGTAGAGGTGTTATGGGGGCAGCCTGAACAAAACCAAGCTTGTCTGCTGGCTGTTTGTGAACCCATCTGGGCGTGCAATGTCATGGCACGTTCAGCCGATTCTAAAATTGCCAAATGTGTGTCAATGCGTTGACGAATGGCACTGTCATGGCCACCAACTAAACCCAATTTAATCAGACGTGCTGCAATGGCTTTGGCGATGAGGGAGGGAGATAAATCGGCATTGGCACGCAGCAAAGCTTGTGCAGATGGATTGGGTGTTGACCATTCACCGCCTTCCATCTCATTGAATTTCCCAAGCACCACAGGTCGCACATCGTTACGCCAGTTGTACAGCTCTTCTTTAAGCTGGTATTCAATCACTTGGCGCTTTTCTTCCACCACCAAAATTTCTTGCAAACCGGTGGCAAATTCACGTGTCAACTGCGCTTCCAGCGGCCAAACCACACCTACTTTGTGCAAACGTATGCCTATTTCACGGCATGTCGCATCGTCTAAACCCAAATCTAACAAGGCTTGTCGCGTATCGTTGTAGGCTTTGCCGCTGGCAATTAAACCCAATTTATCATTCGGCCCTTCAATGGCGTTGTAGTTCAGTTTGTTAGCCCGAATGTAAGCCAGTGCGGCATACCACTTGGTGTCAAAGAGTCGAGCTTCTTGTGCCAGTGCTGCATCGGGCCAGCGTATATGCACACCGTCTGCCGGTATTTCAAAATCAGTTGGAATGACCACCTTCACGCGCTCTGGGTCAAGATCCACCGTGGCGCTGGATTCCACAATTTCTTGAATCGTTTTCATGCCAGCCCATACGCCTGAAAATCGGCTCATGGCAAAGGCGTGAATGCCTAAATCTAAAATTTCTTGCACACTCGCGGGGAAGAAAACAGGCAAGCCGCAAGCTTTGAAAATATGGTCGCTTTGGTGCGCTGCGGTGGAGCTTTTGGCCACATGATCGTCACCAGCTACCGCAATCACGCCACCAAACTCGGTTGTGCCCGCCATGTTGGCATGCTTGAACACATCGGCGCAGCGGTCTACACCAGGGCCTTTGCCATACCAAATGCCAAACACACCATCAAACTTATTGGTTCCTGCGGGTGCAAAACCCAGTTGCTGTGTGCCCCAAATGGCGGTTGCGGCCAGCTCTTCATTCACACCGGGTTGAAAGACGATGTCTTTGGCTTTTAGAAAAGGCGTTGCCTTCACCAGCGCTTGGTCATAGCCACCCAAAGGCGAGCCGCGATAACCGCTGATAAAACCAGCAGTGTGCTTGCCACGCGTCGCATCGCGCTGTTGCTGCAACATCGGCAGTTTCACCAATGCTTGCACACCACTCATAAAGGTTTGACCAGTATGGAGTGCGTATTTGTCGTCTAGGGAAATGGGGCGAAAGCGGTGCTCGTCGGGAGTTTCAGCGCCTTTGGCTGTGATTGTCTGTTCTGTCATGATTAAAACCTTATGAGTTTGATAAACCCTGTCGCATCAACCTTGTGAGTCAATTAACGGGTGCGTCAATTATGACTGAAATAAATGATGCTGCTAACTAGGGATTACCATGTTGCACATGTCCCCAATCCCATCTCGCCATACCGATACGCGCGAGATCTTGAGACCATTTGCTTGCATGGTTTTGGCGATGAAAATGCAAAGGTTTTCAATGGTCGGAATACCAAGGCCAGGCACTTCATCCAGTAAGTGATGATCCAAGAGGGCGCGGACTTTGGCCACTTCAATGCGGATAAAACCGATGTCCATCACCATACCTGTTGCGGGGTCTACTGGCCCGGTAACCGCGACTTCGGCGTTGTAAGTGTGGCCATGAATGCGTCGGCTACCCTCGGTTTCGATTTTGCGTTCCAAGTGATGCGCGGCATCAAAAAAGAAACTTTGGCAAACTTCAAAAGTGGCCTGTTGGGTTGGATTGATTTGGCTGGTTTGGTGGTGACTACTCATCTTATTCCCGTCATTTTGTGCGTTTGCAAGCTCAGTTTCCATGCTGGGTTTTTTAAGCACATGGCGATGCAAGTTTGGATATTGTCGGTGTGATTGGCATTGTCCATTGGCGACAAATATTTGTTGGTAAATTGCAAGGCTGGGTCAGAGTCAAAGCGGTGCAAATCGGCTTCAGTGAATCCGTCTTGCGGCCATACGATTTTTAACTCATCACCACATTTTTGAACCCAAGGTGTAGCAGCATTTGCCGAACATGTACCCGCTTTGGGACTGATGCACAACCAATCTAATCCGTCTGGTGCGATTACAGTTCCATTGCTTTCCACCGCAATGATGAAATCTTCAGCATGCAAGGCATTGATGAGTTCAACGTCCACTTGCAACAAAGGTTCGCCACCAGTTAGAACAACAAAACGATTGGCCCTGTCGCTGCTCGGCCATTGCAAAGCAATTTTCAAAGCCAACTCATCACAGCTTGCGTATTTACCACCATGAGTGCCGTCTGTGCCCACAAATTCCGTATCGCAAAACTGGCAAACCGCATTCACGCGGTCTTCTTCTCGGCCTGTCCACAAATTGCAACCTGCAAAACGGCAAAACACCGCCGGTCGCCCTGCATTTGCACCTTCACCTTGCAAGGTGTAAAAGATTTCTTTAACGGAATAGGTCATTGAACTCGAACCGTTTACTAAGCCGCACCGATATTGGGTACCAGATGGTTGGTTGGCTGGCCGTTGCGCTGCGCAGCGGTGAAGGCCAGCATGCGGTCGATGGGTAGTCGGGCTCGCACACCTAAAGCGGGGTCAACGTGGATTTCATTGGCACCTGTCTCAAGCACATGCGCCAGCGCAGCCAAGCCATTCATCGCCATCCAAGGACAATGGGCGCAGCTTTTGCATGTCGCACTGTTGCCAGCCGTGGGCGCTTCGTAAAATATTTTGTTGGGGTTTTGTGTGCGCAGTTTGTGCATCATGCCATTGTCGGTTGCGACGATGAATTCTTTGGCGTCCAACTCACGCGCGGCTTTCAAAATGGCAGAAGTAGAGCCCACGGCATCTGCCAGCTTGATCACATTGCGTGGCGATTCGGGGTGAACCAGCACTTTGGCTTTGGGGTGTTCGCGTTTCAAGCTTTCTAATTCAAAGGCTTTGAACTCGTCATGCACAATGCATGAACCGTTCCACATCACCATGTCAGCACCGGTTTCGCGCTGGATATAGTCGCCCAAATGTTTATCGGGTGCCCACAGTATTTTTTGTCCTTTGTCTTTGAGTGTACGCACAATATCCAAAGCGCAGCTGGAGGTGACTAACCAGTCTGATCGCGCTTTCACAGCAGCACTGGTGTTGGCATACACCACTACCGTGCGGTCTGGATGCTGGTCGCAAAAGGCACTAAAGGCATCAATTGGGCAACCTAAATCAAGTGAACATTGCGCCTCAAGTTCCGGCACCAACACCCGTTTTTCAGGGGACAAAATTTTGGCTGTTTCACCCATGAAACGCACGCCTGACACCACCAAGGTTTGCGCTGCATGGTCGCGACCAAAGCGTGCCATTTCAAGAGAATCACTGACCAAACCGCCCGTTTCTTCTGCCAAATCTTGCAAATCCGGGTGCACATAGTAGTGCGACACCATCACCGCATTTTTCTCTTTCAATAAGCGTCGAATCTTCTCCTTCAGTGCGGCGCGTTCTGTTTGTGAAGGTTCTTTGGGTACTTTCACCCACACATTGCGTGTTGGGCACGATGGTTGTTCGTATTCGACATTGATTTGGTCCATGTGTTTCAAAATGGAGGTGCTCATGATGGTAGATGTATTTGAATGGCTCGGTTCTGAATTTACATGGCATCAAAGCGCATTGAAAAATCAATCGCTTTGACATCTTTTGTCAGGGTTCCAATGGAAATGCGGTCGACACCTGTTTCTGCCAGCTCTCGCAAACCGTTCAATGTGACGCCGCCTGAAATTTCTAAAACCGCTTTGCCATTGTTAATGGCCACTGCTTTGTGCAGCATTGGAATGCTCATATTGTCCAACAAAATCATTTTGGCACCCGCGTTCAGGGCATCCGTTAATTGCACCAAGTTTTCGACTTCGATTTCGATGAATTTGGCTTGCGGTGCCAGTTTGTTGGCATTCTCAAGTACAGCGGCAATGCTGCCAGCAGCTGCTATATGGTTTTCTTTGATGAGCACTGCGTCATACAAACCAATGCGGTGGTTGGTGCCGCCACCGCAGTGCACCGCATATTTTTGTGCCATGCGCAGGCCTGGCAAGGTTTTGCGGGTGTCGACTATTTTGGCCTTGGTGCCTTTGACAATATCCACATAAACAGCTGTTTTGGTCGCTACGGCACTCAGCATTTGCAAAAAGTTCAAAGCGGTGCGCTCAGAAGTTAAGAGTTTGCTCGCTAAGCCTTCAATGCGCAGCACGGTTTGATCGGTCTCACAGCGCTGACCTTCGTTCACATACCAGCGTAACTGGGCGCTGGGGTCCAAAGCCAGAATGGCTGCTTCAACCCAGGCTGTGCCGCAAATCACGGCCTGTTCACGCGCCAAGATGCGTGCCGTTGTGCGCGCGTTGGGGTCAATTAAAGAAGCGGTTAAATCACCCGTGTTGACATCTTCCAAAAGCGCACGCGTCACATCTTCTTTGGCCAGAGCGGCAATGGTTTGATCGGTAAACTGACTCATAAAGGGCTCATTAAGGACTTGTCAAACTTGAAACTTCAGATTTTGGAATAGACTTCGCTATTTTAGTTTCGACATAATTTGGGTTAAGGTTAGTATTCACTATAACTGCGATACGTCTTTATAGACAGTATATTCAGTTGAATCAACGACATTGTATGAAAGACGGAGCTTGAATTTATGAGCATTTCAACCGCAGCAACACCCTATGGCACATTGCCGCCGGCACCCACGCCTTCTGCACGCAAACCAGTTAGCTTGCCGCGATTGCAAGAAATGCGAGATCGCGGCGAAAAAATCCCCATGCTCACCGCCTATGACGCCACCTTTGCTGCTGTGGCAGACGCTGCTGGCGTGGAATGTATTTTGGTGGGCGATTCGTTGGGCATGGTGTGCCAAGGGCAAAGCAGCACCGTGGCCGTCACCTTGGAGCACATGGCCTATCACACCAAATCGGTGACACGCGGTTTGCGCCGTGTACAGGGCACCACTTGGGTAGTGGGTGATTTGCCTTTCGGTAGCTACCAAGAAAGCAAAGAACAAGCCATCAAAAGCGCCACAGTGCTCATGCAAGCGGGGGCACACATGGTCAAGTTAGAGGGTGGTGGTTGGACGACTGAGATTGTTCAGTTTTTGGTTGAACGTGGCATTCCTGTTTGCGCTCACTTGGGCTTAACACCCCAAACCGTGCACGCGTTGGGTGGTTACCGCGTGCAAGGCAAAACCGATGAGTCCGCCGCCATTTTGAAACGTCACGCGCACGATTTGCAAGATGCCGGTGCCACCATGTTGGTGCTGGAAATGGTGCCAGCTGTGTTGTCGGCAGCACTCACCCAAGAGTTGCCTCGCTGCCACACCATTGGTATTGGCGCTGGCAAAGGCACAGCAGGGCAAGTGCTGGTGCTGCATGACATGTTGGGTGTGAACTTGGGCAAGAATGCCAAGTTTGTGCGCAACTTCATGGAAGGCGCGGGAGGTGTGCAAGCGGCCATGGCTGCGTATGTCAAAGCAGTGAAAGATGGCAGCTTCCCTGATGACGCCATTCATGCTTGGTGAGCACCATTTGACGACAGCCATTCTGAGTGCTTTACCTGAAGAGCAAACAGGGCTTTTGTCACTTTTACAAAACCCTGAACGCACGGTGCGGGCAGGGCGCGCGTTTTGGCGTGGCACGCTGCATCACAAGCCCGTGGTGTTGGCTTTGTCACGCATAGGCAAGGTTGCTGCAGCCACTACCGCCACGGTGTTGATTGAGCATTTTGGCGTCAATCAAATTCTATTCACAGGTCTGGCAGGTGGTTTAGCTGACCATGTGCAGGTGGGTGATGTTGTGGTGGGCACGCATTACATCCAACATGATTTGGATGCGTCGCCGTTGTTCCCACGCTATGAAGTACCAAGCTATGGGCTGCAACAATTTGCTGCGGATGCGCCACTTCTGGCTGCCGTTGTCACAGCTGCGCAACAATACCGAGCTGACTTTCAGGGCGCAAACGCATTTCAAATACACCAAGGTCTGATTGCCAGTGGTGACCGCTTTGTCAGCAGCGCGGCAGAGGTGAAGATTTTGCGCGAAGCGCTGCCCAATGCGCTGTGTGTAGAAATGGAAGGTGCTGCGGTGGCGCAGGTTTGCTGCGATTTCAAGATTCCATTTGTGGCGGTACGCACCATTTCGGATCGTGCTGACGACACAGCGCACGTGGATTTTGCCAGTTTCATGCACGATGTGGCCGGTCCCTATTCCGTGGGCTTGGTTCATGCTTGGATGCGTGCGCGGTGAAATCTGCTAAGCTGATGTTATTCAAACCGCAATAGGGTCTGGGTTTTGTCCACATCCACTGTAAAATATGCATGTTTTAGGCCTCAAACCGGCGTATTTATTGCCTATAGTGCTATTAATTTGATAGCATTTGAGCAAAAATAGGTAACGCCGCATTGAATTTTGTTTGACCGTATTTTAGAAAGTTTGATTTTTAATATGCACATCGCCCACACCATTGCCGATTTACGCACGCACATGGCGCAGTTCAAGCATCCCGCATTCGTGCCGACCATGGGCAATTTGCATGCAGGACATTTGGCCTTGATCAAGCAAGCCAAACCTTTGGGTGATGTGACGGTGTCCAGTATTTTTGTGAACCGTTTGCAATTTGCGCCGCATGAAGATTTTGATTCCTACCCGCGCACGTTCAAAGAAGATTGCGAAAAATTAGAAGCCGCAGGTTGCAATGTGTTGTTTGCGCCCACGGAAAAAGATTTGTACCCAGAACCGCAAACCTTCAAAATTTCGCCACCAACTGAAGTGGCCGACATTTTAGAAGGGCATTTCAGACCCGGATTTTTCGTCGGCGTGAGCACCGTGGTGATGAAATTGTTCACTTGTGTGTTCTCAGAAGCACAAGGCAAACGCACAGCTTTGTTTGGCAAAAAAGACTACCAGCAGCTGATGGTGATTCAACGCATGGTGCAACAGTTCGCGCTGCCAATTGACATTGTCGGCGGTGAAACGCAACGCGCTCAGGATGGTTTGGCATTGAGTTCACGTAATGGTTATTTAAACAAAGACGAACGCGCAGAGGCCGTGCAATTGTCCAAAGCTTTGCGCGAGTTGGCACAAAACTACCGTCTAGAAGCCAATAATTTGGCTGCATTGGAAGCCAAAGCCATGCAGTCACTGGCTGATCGCGGCTGGCAGCCAGATTATTTAACCGTGCGTCGCCGCGCTGACCTGCAAGCGCCACATGGCGGTTTTTCAATGGGCGGTCAAAGCAACGACCCACTGGTGGTGCTGGGTGCTGCCAAACTGGGCAAGACCCGCTTGATTGATAACTTGGAGTTTTGAAAACACCACCAGCATGAACACATCTTTCTACGCGCAAGGTTGGCGCACGTTGCTGCGCGATTGGCGTTCGGGAGAATTGCGCTTGTTGGTATTGGCTGTCACTTTGGCGGTAGCGGCTTTAACCTCGGTGAGTTTTTTTGCCGACCGTTTAAAAGGTGGTTTGCAACGCGACGCGCGATCCTTGCTGGGTGGTGATGTGGTGGTTTTGAGCGACAACGCCACTCCACCCAACGTGATTGACAAAGCGAAAGAGTTGGGTTTGCTCACCGCCAGCACGGTAGGCTTTCCATCGATGGCCCGCATACCCATTGAACAAGGTGGACAAACCAAATTGGTGGCATTGAAAGCGGTGTCAGCAGGCTATCCATTGCGCGGCCGAATGACGGTTGCCAACGCGTTGGGCGAGACAGGTGAAAAAACCAGCACCATTCCTGCAGCGGGTGAAGTGTGGGTTGATTCATCTTTGCTGACTGCGCTGAACATACCAATCGGTGCTGCCATGTGGTTGGGTGACAAGTCTTTCAAAGTTAGCCGCATCATCATTGCTGAGCCCGATCGCGGCACCGGCTTTGCCACATTTGCGCCACGTGTGCTGTTGAACCAAACTGATTTGGCCGCCACCGGCTTGATACAACCCGCCAGTCGAGTCACCTACCGTTTTGTCGTGGCAGACAATGACAATGCCAGCACAAATGTGACGACATCTCCTGCCAAAACATTTGCTACGTGGGTGCAATCCACATTGGATAACGCCAACCAAAGTGGGCCAAATTCGCCACAAGCGGCTGCAGTACGCGGTGTGCGAATGGAATCCTTTGAAACGGGGCGACCTGAGATGAACCAAGTGCTGGGACGCGCTGAAAAATTTTTGAGCTTGGTGGCATTGCTGGCGGCATTGCTCAGTGCGGTGGCGGTGGCTTTGGCTGCACGTGCTTTTGCGGCCAAGCATTTGGACGATTGCGCCATGCTGCGAGTATTTGGTCAAAGTCAGCGCAGCATTGGTTTGAGCTACACCACTGAATTTGCGTGGGTGGGTTTGATGGCGAGCATTTTGGGCGTGGTGTTGGGCTATTGTGTGCACCATGTGTTTGTGTGGTTGCTGGCAGGTTTGGTTGAAAGCAGTTTGCCAGCGGCATCATGGTGGCCCGTGGCATTTGGTTTGGGTGTGGGCATGACGCTACTTTTTGCATTTGGTTTGCCTCCCGTGCTGCAACTGGCGCAGGTACCACCCTTGCGCGTGATTCGACGTGATGTGGGCAGTTTGAAACCCGCTTCGATGTTGGTTTTAGGTTTGGGTGTGCTGGGTTTTTCTGCTTTGCTATTGGCTGCCAGCAGCGACATCAAATTGGGACTGATTGTGGTGGGCGGTTTCTTGGCGGCGGTGCTGCTGTTTGCCGGATTCAGTTGGGTGGCGCTGCAACTGCTACGCCAGAGCGTGAATGACCAACGCGCACCGCATTGGCTGGTGTTGGCTACCAGACAACTGTCAGCTCGCCCTGCTTTTGCGGTGGTGCAAATCAGTGCCTTGGCGTGTGGCTTGCTTGCTTTGATTTTGTTGGTGCTGCTGCGAACCGATTTAATCAGCAGCTGGCGCAAAGCCACGCCGCCCGATGCGCCCAACCGCTTTGTCATCAACATCATGCCAGACCAAGCTGATGCGTTTCAACAAAAACTCAAAGAAGCCAAAATCACACAATACGACTGGTACCCCATGATTCGTGGTCGTTTGGTGGCGGTGAACGATGCTGCTGTGGGTCCAGATAATTTTGCAGACGAACGCGCCAAACGTTTGATGGACCGAGACTTCAACCTGTCTCACAGCCGCACCTTGCCCCAGCACAATGATGTGGTGGCTGGCAAATGGGTGAATGACGAAGATGGCGGCGCCAGTGTGGAAGAGGGCATCGCCAAAACCTTGAATTTGAAGCTGGGTGACCGCCTGCGTTTTGATATGGGCGGCGTACCTGTAGACAGTCGCATCACCTCATTGCGCAAAGTGGATTGGGGTTCGATGCGGGCGAACTTTTTTGTGATGTTCCCGGTTGCCACTTTGCCGCAAGCGTCTGCTACTTATATGACGGCGTATCGAGCCCCAGGCACTGTCGCGGATGGTGCGGTGTTTGACAACCAATTGGTACAAGCCTTCCCCAACGTCACCAGTGTGGACATGACAGCCACCGTGGCACAGGTGCAAAGCGTGTTGAACCAAGTCATTGGTGCGGTGGAATTTTTGTTTGGCTTTACCTTGGCGGCAGGTGTGCTGGTGTTGTTTGCGGCCGTCACCGCCACGCAGGACGAGCGCGCCAAAGATTTCGCCATCATGCGTGCAGTGGGTGCACATAGCAATTTACTGCGACGTGTTCAAGGTGCTGAATTGTTGGGCGTGGGTTTGCTGGCTGGTTTGTTGGCCAGCATCATTGCCATGGCAGTGGCCTGGGTCATGGCACGCTATGTGTTTGAGTTTGAGTGGCGCATCTCGCTGCTGGTACCTGTGCTGGGTGCACTGGCTGGTGCCATGATATCGCTCCTGGCCGGCTCAATTGGCTTGCGCAAAGTGATTCGGCAACCTGTGGTGCAAACACTCAGAGCGTCTTAGGGTTCAGATTAACGCGCTTGTCGAGTTGGGTCGTGCGGCGCGGGTTCTGGCAAATCAATTTCTGGGTTGTCTGAACAGGTGCTGTTTGGCGTTGCCGATGTCTCGTAAGCGACTTGCGGGTCAGGTTCGTAGCAAGCGTCGGGTGGCAGCTCCATGCTGTTGCGATGCGCGTCAAAGCTATTGTCGGTAGGGTTATCAAAGTGGTCATGGTGAATGGCACCGCGTAAGTAGCGCGACCTGGGCTCGGCTTTGAAATCGGCTCTGAAGTCATGGCGATGTTCACCACGGTGAGCTTCTTGATTCTGTGTACGGTAATTGGTGCGCGGCAAAAAGCGTGACAGCTCAGTCAAGGCCATCTCGTACACATTGCGTTTGAACTCCACCACCACATCCAAAGGCACCCAAAACTGGTTCCAGCGCCATGCATCAAACTCGGGGTGGTTGGTGGCGCGCAAATTGACTTGGTTGTCAAAGGCCACCATTTGCAGCAAAAACCAAATCTGTTTTTGGCCTTTGTAAAAGCCACGCGAATCGCGTCGAATGAATCGGTCTGGCACCTCATAGCGCAACCAGTCGCGGGTTCGGGCAATGATGCGCACATGCTCTGGCAAGAGTCCCACTTCTTCATGCAACTCGCGGAACATGGCTTGTTCCGGGGTTTCCCCTCGGTCAATGCCACCCTGCGGAAACTGCCAAGAGTGGGTGCGTATGCGTTTACCCCAAAAAACCTGATTTTTCTGATTGAGCAAAATGATGCCGACATTTGGCCTAAAGCCTTCGCGGTCAAGCATAATCAAACCCTAAATTTTTAACTTGCATCTATTATGCACATTTACTTGCACATTCACCAGCTATGAAAGCCACTCAATTTTTTATTTCCACCTTCAAAGAAGCCCCGGCTGACGCCGAAATTGCCAGCCACCAATTGATGATGCGCGCTGGCATGATTAAAAAGCTGGGTGCTGGCATTTACACCTACATGCCGATGGGCTTGCGTGTGATACGCAAGGTAGAGGCCATCGTGCGCGAGGAAATGAACCGTGCTGGCGCCATTGAGGTCACCATGCCGGTGATTCAACCCGCTGAATTATGGCAAGAGACAGGGCGTTTCGAGAAAATGGGCGACGAGCTGTTACGCATCAAAGACAGGCACGACCGCGACTTCATCGTGCAGCCCACCAGCGAAGAGGTGGTGACCGATTTGGCACGGCAAGAAATCAAAAGTTATAAACAATTACCCAAAAATTTTTACCAAATCCAAACCAAGTTCCGTGATGAACGCCGACCACGATTTGGGCTCATGCGTGGACGCGAGTTCATTATGAAAGACGCGTACAGCTTCGACCGCGATGTGGACAGCGCCAAAGCCAGCTACCAGGTGATGGCCGCTGCCTACCGTAAAATTTTTGATCGCTTTGGTTTGACCTACCGTGCAGTCGCAGCCGACAGCGGTGCGATTGGTGGCGATTTGAGTGAAGAGTTTCAAGTCATCGCCGCGACGGGCGAGGACGCCATCGTCTACAGCACCGGCAGCGACTACGCTGCCAATATGGAAAAGGCCGAAGCGGCAGCGCCCGTTGTAACTGGCAAAGTGGGTACACAAACCATGACCAAAACCGCCACACCGGGTAAATCGACCTGTGCAGACGTGGCGGTGTTGCTGGGTATGCCCCTGCAGCAAACCGTCAAATCATTGGTTTTGGCAACCGATACCAAGGATGACAAGGGCAATGTGACAAAGACACAAGTGTGGCTCTTGCTTTTGCGTGGCGACCATGACATGAACGAAGTCAAGGTTGGCAAAATTGAAGGCTTGGCCGATTTTCGATTTGCCACCGTGCCCGAAATCGTGGCGCATTTTGGTTGCGAGCCTGGTTACTTGGGCCCAATCAACACCAAACTACCCGTGAAATTGGTGGTAGACCGCGAAGTAGCGGTGATGACCGATTGGGTGTGCGGTGCGAACGAGATTGATTTCCACATCACCGGAGTCAATTGGGGTCGTGATTTGCCTCAGCCAGATAGGGTTGCCGATATCCGCAACGTGGTCGCTGGCGATGCCGCACCCGACGGTAAAGGCGTGCTGGCGATTGAACGCGGCATTGAGATTGGCCATGTGTTTTATTTGGGCACCAAATACAGCAAAGCCATGAATGCCACGTTCTTAGACCACAACGGCAAACCACAGTTCATGGAGATGGGCTGCTACGGCATCGGCATCACGCGCTTGCCGGCTGCTGCGATTGAGCAAAACCACGACGCCAAAGGCATCATCTGGCCAGATGCGATTGCACCATTCACGG
Organism: uncultured Polaromonas sp.; assembly: GCA_937863225.1. GTDB lineage: Bacteria > Pseudomonadota > Gammaproteobacteria > Burkholderiales > Burkholderiaceae_C > Aalborgiella. The sequence continues at coordinate 72,319 of CALMEI010000040.1, read as the reverse complement.
TGGTGATTTGCATGGTCGGCCCAGACCGCAGCCCAGATGTGAAAGCGGCTGGCGAAAAGTTGTACACAGAATTATTGGCCGCAGGTGTGGATGTGATTTTGGACGACCGCGGCGAGCGACCTGGCATCATGTTTGCCGAATGGGAACTGATCGGTGTGCCACACCGCGTCACCATTGGCGATAAAGGTTTGAAAGAAGGCGTGGTTGAGTACCAGCACCGCAGAGATTCAGAAGCCAGTAAAGTGGCCAGTAGCGATGTCTACAAACACGTGATGGCAAAGTTGGCTGCTTGAACCAGTTGAGCAAGTGTTGAACTGTTGATGCAGTGATGTATGGATTCTGAAGCAACGAACTCTGCCGAAAATAGTCGAAGAAAATGGCTCAAGTCAGCGTGTTTATTGCCTACATTGCTATTAATTTCTGAGCAATCACAAGCTGGTGCGCAGGTAGAAGAACCACTGGCTGATGCGGTGCGCATTGCCATGCGCAATGCTGTGCACAGTTCAGATCCACCCATTCCTGAGTTCAAAGACACGGCATCGTACATCCACTACCTGCGCTGGTTGGGTGAAATGAGCGAGCGATTGCAGCCCAAAAAACGTGACTTTCAAACCAGAAAAGAATTTCTTCAAACCGTTTGGTACGAAAGCAAGCGCGCCGGACTGGACACCGCCTTGGTACTGGGTTTGATACAAGTCGAAAGTGGTTTCAAAAAATACGCCATCAGCTGGGTGGGCGCGCGTGGTTACATGCAAATCATGCCGTTTTGGCTGCGTGTGTTGGCAGAGGAGACTGACAAACAATCAACCAGCCATTTGTTCAACATGCAAACCAATATCCGCTTCGGCTGCGTCATCCTGCGCCATTATCTTGACCGTGAAAACGGCAACCTCTTCCTCGCCCTGGGCCGCTACAACGGCAGCCGCGGCAAAGCCGCCTATCCTGATGCGGTACTGGCGGCTAAGAAGAAGTGGGAGTTTGCGGGGTGAAGTAGGCGCTTAGCGTTGGAGTCAATTTGATTTAACATACGCTATGACGACGTTTAAGCACGCACTGACCATACCCGCCACACCAGAGCACGTTTTTGCTGCCATCAGCAACCCTGAGCGCTTGGCGCGCTGGTGGGGACCGGCGGGGTTTTCTAATACGTTCAGCGCTTTTGATTTCAAAACGGGTGGTCGATGGTCGTTGGTGATGCATGGACCTGATGGCGCAAATTACCCTAACGAAAATGTGTTCGGCGAGATTGTGACGAATCAAAAAGTGGTGGTTGAACACCCAATGCAACCTGTGTTCCGATTAACCATTGAGTTGGTACCGTCAAACACAGGTACGCTGATTACTTGGACACAAGCGTTCGAAAGTGCCGATGTCGCGCGACAAGTTGAACATATCGTGGTACCCGCGAACGACGAAAATTTGCTGCGCTTGCAAGCGGAGGTGTTGCGATAGAGCGGCATCGATGATGCAATATTTAGAATATTTTATATGAAAAATTGGCTTGTAAGCGTTGTATTTATTGCCTAGTGTGCTATTAAATATATAGCATTATTTTATTCCATGGTTTGCTATTGAAAGGGTTTTTGACATGACCGATTACGTACCCCCCAGCGTTTGGACTTGGGACAAAGCCAACGGTGGCAAGTTTGCCAATATCAACCGGCCCATCTCGGGTGCGACGCACGATAAAGATTTGCCCGTAGGCAAGCATCCGTTTCAGCTTTATTCACTGGCCACACCCAATGGTGTGAAGGTGACGGTGATGTTGGAGGAATTGCTAGAGGCGGGTCACACGGGGGCAGAATATGACGCGTGGTTGATTCGCATCAACGAGGGCGAACAATTCAGCAGTGGCTTTGTGGCGGTGAACCCCAATTCCAAAATTCCGGCACTGATGGACAGAAGCGGACCCGTACCGTTTCGCGTCTTTGAATCGGGCGCTATTCTTTTGCATTTGGCCAATAAATTCAATGCATTCATACCGACCGACCCCATCGTCAGGGCTGAATGCTTGTCCTGGTTGTTTTGGCAAATGGGCAGTGCGCCATATTTGGGCGGTGGCTTTGGCCATTTTTACGCTTATGCACCCACGAAAATGGAATACCCCATCAACCGCTTTGCGATGGAAGTCAAACGTCAGTTGGATGTGTTGAACCGCCGTTTGTCGGATAACCAATACCTGGCTGGTGATGAATACACCATTGCCGACATGGCAACCTGGGCATGGTATGGTGCTTTGGCGATGGGTTTGCAATATGAAGCGGGCGAGTTTTTGCAGGTGCAAGAATATGCGAACGTGCAGCGTTGGACCAAAGAAATCGCCAAACGGCCCGCTGTGCAACGCGGTCGCATGGTCAACCGTGTGACGGGTAAGCCAGAGAGCCAACTGCATGAACGGCATGATGCCAGCGACTTCCAAACCAAAGTGCAAAAATCATGATCACACTCTACGACTGCAGCACCGCTCCCAGCCCACGCCGCGCGCGCATCATGTTGGCTGAAAAAGGCATCGCTCACGAAACAGTGCAAGTCGATCTGCGCAACAAAGAGCAAATGGGCGAATCGTTTCGCGCCATTAATCCACAATGCACAGTGCCTGCACTGCACACGGAGGACGGCTTGCTGCTCACAGACAATGCCGCCATTGCCGCCTACCTAGAGGCGCGCTACCCAGAGCCGCCATTATTGGGCCGTTCGCCAGCCGACAAAGCAGAGGTGGCCAGTTGGCACTGGCGTGTGGAGTTTGAGGGCTTTTTGGCGGTTGGTGAGGCCTTGCGCAACAGCTCGCCAGGCATGGTCAACCGTGCCTTGCCAGGCCCACATGATTACGCGCAAATCCCCGCGCTGGCGGAGCGCGGCTTATTGCGCACACAGCATTTCTTTGACATGCTGAACCAGCATTTAGCCAATCGCAACTACATCGCTGCTAACCAGTTCAGTGTGGCCGACATCACCGCGGTGGTCGCCATTGATTTTGCTCGCATCGTCAAAATTAAACCCACAGACCAGCACCCCCACCTGCTGCGCTGGCGCGAAGCCATGGCACAGCGACCGTCGTTCGGTCTTTGATTTTTATATGAAATATTGGGCTGTAGCCGGCGTGTTTATTGCCTAGCTAGCTATTATATTTATAGCATTATTGTTTTGCTATTGTTTTGCTATTGTTTTGTAATGGGGCTTTGCTGTGTAGTCTCGGTACTCTGGGCAGTCAGTGTATTGGTTTGATAAAGTTTAAGATGCTTGACCAAAATAAATGCGGCTAAGCTGGCGGCGGTGCCTACTGCGGCGTTGATCCAATAGTGCTGAACCATGTTTTGTGCATCGCGGCTGATGATCATGCCACCGATAAAAGCGGCAATGCCCATGCTCGCCGATTGCACCGATGAATTGAGCGCCATGAACGTGCCACGCAAGGCGGGGTTGGCAGCGGATGTGATGATGGCCATGCCAGGAACCATCCGTCCGTTCATGAAAACAAAAAAAGTGGTGGATACCATTAACACCGCCCATACTGGCAAGCCAGCGGTGAGCGTACTCATAACCATGGGCAGGGTGAGTAACACGGCCATGATCTTGAACATGAAGACTTTGCCTTTGCGGTCAGCCATGATGCCGACCCAGCGTGAGGTAAAAAACGTGGCCAAGCCCCCGCACAGGTAAACATAGGGGACTTGGTCCGCCTTCCAACCTACATTGGATTGCAAATAAATGGTTAGGAAGGGGATCACCGTAAAGCCTGCAAACATCAGCAAGGCGGAAAACGCAAATGCCTTCCAGTGGTTAGGGTCGCTCAGCACTTGCTGAATGCCGCCCCAGGCAGACGGCTTGTTGCTGGCATTTAAATGCGCGGTCAGCGACGGCAGGGTGATGGATGCGCCTATGGCCAACACCCCAACCAATGCCGCTATGCCAAAGAAGGGGGCATGCCAGCTGAAATGCGCAGCCAAAAACAATCCCAGTGGAACCCCTGCCACGGTGGCGACCGAAAACGATGTCATGACGATGCCCATGGCACGCCCACGTCGCTCAAAGGGAATGACATCGCCAATGATGGTTTGCGACAGCGCTGACAGCACACCGCCAAACATGCCTGCCATAACCCTGGCCAGCATCAAACTGGAATAGGTGGGTGCCAAGCCGCAGGCCAGGGTGGCAAGACCAAACAACACATAAAGCGTGAGCAGTAATTTTTTACGATCAACTTTATCTAAATATGTGGCGGCCAACAAACCCGATGCACCTGCAGCCAAGGTATAGGCTGATACCAACATGCCAAACTGCGCGTCGGTGATGGCAAAAATACGCGTAAATTGCGGTCCCAACGGCATCATGATCATGAAGTCCAAAATGTGGGAGAGCTGTATGCCAGCCAATGTCAGCAGCAACCATAGCTCGCGCTTGGGAGATAAAGTCTTCAAAGTCATGGTATTCGCGCTCAAAGTTCTGCGTCTTTCAAAATGGTGTGCATCAATGTGCGGACCTTGGATAGTAGCAGTGGTTCAGTGCGTGATGCCAGTGTGACCAGACCGAATCGCGCTTTGGTGTTCAAAGCGGGTGCAATGTTGAGCTCTACCAAATCTGGTGCCGATGCGCGTATGGCCAATACAATTGCATCGCTGTTTCGTGCCACATCGATGAGACTGGAAATTTCTTCAGAGCGTAAATTGACCAATTTGTCAGGGTGGGCTTCGGGGCCATAACGTTCCACCAATATGCGCGCCACTTCATCGCTCAATGGGGTGGATGCAACTGGAAATTCTCTCAACATTGCAAATGTGATTTTGTGTTTTTTGGCTAAGGGGTGACCTGCGCGACCCATGAATGTGCCGGCCATCTCATGGATGTTTTCGATTTTCAAATCAGCCGATGGTTGGAGGGAACGTATGTCGATCACCAATGCATCCAAATGGCGTTCGCGCAGTGCGTGCACCAATAGCGTGGTGTTGCCACGTGATATGTCGATGTGCGCCTTGGGGTATTGTGTGGCCATCAGCATCATCAGTGGGGTCATCAGCATGGCGCCAGGACCAGAGCCTAAACCAATGCGCAAATGTCCGATTGCACCCATTTGCAATTGTTGACTGGTTTGCCGCAATTCATTCGCTTCATCTACCAACACGCGGGCGCGATTGACGATTTGTAATCCAAATGCCGTCAATTCATTTTTTCGGCCAATGCGATCAAACAATTGTTGTCCCAATTCGTCTTCAAGCGATTTGATGCTGCGGCTCAAGGCAGGTTGCGTCAAATGCAATTTGAGTGCAGCTTGGCTGAACGAGCCAAGCTGAGCCAATTCAATTAAATGTCGCAGTTGTACCAAAGTCATGTGGGTGCCAGAAGGTTTATGTATTCATTAAAGTTATGCTAAAGCATATAAAAATGCATTAGACATTATAGATAAATGGTTCATAGAATGCATTTCCAATTACATCGAAAGGATGAGACATGAGTAAATTAATTCAATTGACGCAAACAATTTTGGGCAGTTTATTGATTTCCGCTGCAGCGGTAGCACAAACTTTTCCAAACAAACCTGTCACGCTGTTGGTACCGTATCCTGCTGGTGGTTTGTCTGACGTGATAGCGCGTACCGTCAATGCACCATTGGGTAAAGCTTTGGGGCAACCCGTGATTGTTGAAAATTTGGGCGGCGCCAGTGGCGGTATTGCCGCACAAAAAGTGCTGAGCGCACCTTCTGACGGTTATTTGCTGTTTCAAGGCTCTCCCAATGAGTTGATTTTGGCGCCATTGGCTTTGTCCTCGGTGAAGTACAAGTCTGAAGATTTCCGTCAAATTCACCGCATCGCGTTGGCTCCCATGGCCATCATTGCACGTTCAGATATTCCTGCTAATAACGCGGATGAATTGGTGGCTTATGCCATGAAAGTTGCCAAAGAAGGTAAACCCATGACTTATGCCAGCGTCGGTGTCGGTTCTTTGTACCACTTGTTGGGTGAGCAAATGAGCAAAATGATCGGTGCGCCGATGTTGCACGTGCCCTACAAAGGCTTTGCTGATGCGTTGAAAGATTTACTGGGAAATCAAGTTGACATTTTCATCACACCTTACGGTGCACCCCAAGTGTCTTTGGCCAAAGATAAAAAGATCAAATTCATCGCATCGACTTCCCCAGGTGCGCACCCGTTACAGCCACAATTGGGCCGCACCAGCGACAGCAAAGGCGCGTTGAAAAACTTCAGCTCTGAAATTGGCACGGGCTATTTTGTGAAGCGCGATACACCTGAACCCATTGTGCAATCCATGCACAAAGCGTTGCAAGCGGTGTTGGGTGACGCGGAATATTTAAATCGCATGGGCGCACTGGGTCAATTGGCATCACCTTTGCAAAGCTTGGACGTTGCCAACAAGGCCTTTGTGGACGAGACCACGCAATACCGTGCCATTGCCAAGTCGATTAACTTGCAAGCGCAGTAACGGACACGCTGCTAGATGACTTATTTGCAAGACGCACTCGTTAATCGCGTGGGTGAGTTCATTCAACTCAGGCGCGACATACACCAACACCCAGAGTTGGCGTTTGAAGAGCATCGCACTGCAGATTTGGTCGCCACAAAATTAGCAGATTGGGGCTACGCCGTGCATCGCGGTTTGGGCGGCACGGGCGTGGTTGGGACATTGCAACGCGGCAATGGCAAACGCAGGCTTGGCATACGTGCCGATATGGATGCATTGCCGATTAAAGAGGCCACAGGGCTGGACTGGTCCAGCAGCAAGCCTGGCGTCATGCATGCTTGTGGGCACGATGGTCACACCGCCATGCTGTTGGCTGCTGCAAAAGCCATTGCGCAGAGTCACGATGCTGACATGGCCTTTAATGGCACGCTGAATTTGATTTTTCAGCCTGCTGAAGAAGGTGGTGGTGGCGCTTTGCGCATGATGGAAGATGGCTTGTTTGAGCAACACCCCTGTGATGCGGTATTTGCCATGCACAATATGCCGGGTACACCGGTGGGGCATTTTGTTTTCCGCGACGGTGCTGCCATGGCGTCCAGCGACTATGCCACCATACATGTCAAAGGACAAGGTGGTCACGGTGCCATGCCGCATCGCGCGACGGATGCCTTGCTGGCAGCGGCTTCAATGGTGATGGCTTTGCAAACCATTGTGTCGCGCAATGTCGATCCTTTGCAAACAGCGGTGGTCACTGTTGGCGCTCTGCATGCAGGACATGCCAATAATGTGATACCTGACTTGGCAACTTTAGAAATCAGTGTCAGGGCGCTCGACCCGCAAGTGCGTTTATTGTTAGAACAACGCATCAAAGCATTGGTGACAGCACAGGCCGACAGTTATGGTGTGACAGTCGAAATCGTTTGGCAAAAAGGTTACTGCGTGCTGGTCAACACAGTCAAAGAAACCAATTTTGCAAGGCAAGTGGCTGTGGATTTGGTCGGTGCTGATCATGTCACGCTGCATGGTGAACCCCTGACAGCAAGTGAAGACTTTGCCTACATGCTGGAAAAAATTCCTGGTTGTTACTTGCTTATAGGCAATGGCGATGGGGATTCTGCTGGCGCATGCATGGTGCACAATCCAGCTTATGACTTCAATGATGACAATATAGCCATTGGTGCTTCATATTGGCAAGCATTGGTAAAGGCATATTTGGTCGACTGATTTGCATTTTTTTATGTGACTGTTACAGTCAAGCAAGTGATCGGGAGAGTCTGTTAGCGCTTCACAGCACTGACAGCGCCGAAGGAGCAACCGCCCCGGAATCTCTCAGGCAAAAGGACCGGTCACTTGAATTTTTTCTGAAGAGCTGCTGGCATTTATCGTCTGCCAGTGCACCGAAGGAGCAAGCGAAGCGCTGATGCAGCGGGTCGTGAATCTCTCAGGTCCAAAACAGAAGGGGCACTTTGCACACACATTCTGTATGTGCATAGGCCAACCCTTGACGTTTTGAAAGCACTTATATTCATGAAAACAATAGCAATCATTGGTGGTGGCATCACCGGGGTGACCACCGCTTACGCCTTGGCAAAACGCGGATTTTTTGTCACTTTGTTCGAGCGTCAGCGTTACGCCGCAATGGAGACTTCTTTCGCCAATGGCGGGCAGCTGTCGGCATCCAATGCCGAGGTGTGGACGCACAAGTCAACTATTCTCAAGGGGCTGAAATGGATGCTCAAAAGCGATGCACCTTTGTTGGTCAACCCCAAACCCTCATGGCACAAAATTTCGTGGTTTGCACAATTCATCGCAGCCATGCCGCAATATGAGCGCAACACCGTTGAAACGGCACGCATGGCGGTGGCAGCTCGTCAGCATTTGTTTGCATGGGCAGAAGAAGAGGGCATTCACTTTGATTTGAAAAAAGAAGGCATCTTGCACATCTACCGCGATAAAGCCGGATTTGACCATGCGGGACGAGTCTCACAATTGCTGGCCAAAGGTGGTTTGCCACGTCGTGCTGTGACACCGCAAGAGATGAAATCCATAGAGCCAACCCTTGCAGGCCAATACTATGGCGGATACTTTACAGAAAGCGACTCAACCGGCGATATCCACCTCTTTACCAATGGTTTGGCTGCAGCTGCACAGCGCTTGGGTGTGCAAATCATGTACGGTCAAGATGTGACATCGTTGAAGAGCGATGGCAAATTGGCCGTTGTCACCACCTACGATCAAGATAGCAGCACCCACCATGCACATACTTTTGACAGCATCGTTGTGTGCGCAGGTGTGGCCAGCCGCGACTTTGCAGCGCAATTGGGTGATCGCGTCAATATTTACCCCGTCAAAGGCTATTCCATCACGGTGAACTTGAACGATGCGGCCAGCCAAGCCGGTGCGCCCAACGTGAGTTTGCTGGACGATGAAACCAAGTTGGTCACCAGCCGTTTGGGCTTGAACCGTTTCCGTGTTGCTGGTACGGCAGAGTTCAATGGTATGAACCGCGACATACGTGCCAACCGCATCCAACCCTTGATCAAATGGGTTGAGCAATGCTTTCCCAACATCAACACCCGCTCCGTCGTGTCATGGGCAGGCCTGCGTCCCATGATGCCCAACATGATGCCGCGCGTCGGGCGTGGTCGTAAAAACAATGTGTTCTACAACACGGGACACGGTCATTTGGGATGGACTTTATCTGCAGTCACGGCAGATATCGTCAGCAATGTCATCTCAGAGGCTTCGCAAGAACAGCGCATTCGCGCAGGGATATTGCCTGTTGTTGCACATGAAAATATATGACAAATTGGCCTGTAGGCGGCATATTTGTTGGCTACAAAGCTATTAAATATATAGCATGCTAAATTCTTCTATTACAGTAAATTCATCTTCTTAGCGCTCGCCAAAAGTTCGTCTCTGAACTTAGGGTTGGCGATGCCTACCAAGGCTTGGACGCGTTGTTTGGCGGATTTGCCGTCCAACTTGGCGACACCGTATTCGGTGACGACGTAGTTGACTTCGTTCTTGCTGGTGGTAACCGCCGTGCCCGGTGTGAGCATGGGCGCGATACGGGAGATGGTGTCGTCTTTGGCTGTGGAGGGTAAGACGATGAAGGATTTTCCGCCTTTAGAGCGATTCGCTGCGCGCACAAAATCAGCTTGTCCGCCAGTGCCAGAGAAGGGCAGTGGGCCTAAACTTTCTGAGCCGCATTGACCTAAAAAGTCGATTTGCAAAGTGGCGTTGACGGAAATCAAGTTGTCGTTTTGCCCAGCAGAGTAAGGGTCGTTGGTGTAGTTCACCGGGTGCATTTCCAGCATGGGGTTGCGGTGCATGAATTGGTAAAGTTTTTTAGAGCCCAAGGCAAAGGTGGCGATGATTTTTCCTTTGTTGAAGTTCTTGCGGCTGCAGTTGACAACACCTTTTTCCACCAAGCTCATGATGCCGTCACCCAACATTTCAGTGTGCACACCCAAGTCTTTTTTGTCGGTCAGTTGCATCACCACCGCATCTGGGATGCCGCCGTAGCCGATCTGCAAAGTCGAGCCGTCTTCAATCATATCGGCCACATATTTGCCAATGGCTTCTTGCACAGGGCCAATTTTAGGCAGACCCACTTCCAGCACGGGTGCGTTATCTTCAATCAAAGCGGTCACTTGTGATATGTGCACATGGCAATCGCCGTTGGCAAAGGGCACATTGGGATTCACTTCCAGCACCACTGCATGCGCTTTAGCCAAGGCGGCCATGGTGTAGTCCGCTCCCAAGCTGATGGAAAAATAGCCATGATCGTCCATGGGCGAACACAAGGCAAACACCACGTCAGCCGCCATGTTACCGCGTTCCATTTTGCGTGGGATGTCGGAAAAGTTGCAAGGAATGTATTCCACCCAACCCTGTTGCGCGCCAGGACGGGCTTGTCCGCCTAAAAAGAAGCTGACCATGCGCACGTTCTGGTAGGTTTCCGGGTCCAGGTAATCAAACTTGCGCATGGGCAAGACAGAGCCCACTTTCACGTCTTTGTAATTGCGTCGTGCATCCGACAATGCCGTGAGCAATACAGGCGGTTCACCCGCGCCTGTAGGCACCACAATGAAATCGCCATTCTTGACGAATTTGATAGCGTCTTGCGCGTTCATGCGCTTGGATTCATATTGGCTGTGGTATGACATGTTGGAGGGCTCCTCTTTATATTTCTGTGGGGGTCAACTCGCTGCTGCGATTCAGCAGACAAGTTTACTGCAAGAGTTGACAATGAACTGACGACTTTAAACACCTTGAGGAGAAGGTGTAGGCGTAAAAAAAGCCGGTCGCAACCGGCTTTTTCAGAACGAGTTCAATGTTATTTAACGTGCTTGCCGATCAAGCCAGCCATTTCGAACATTGACACTTGTGCTTTGCCAAACACTTCACGCAATTTGGCATCAGCGTTGATCATGCGCTTGTTGACTGCGTCTTGCAGTTTGTTTTTCTTGATGTAGACCCACAATTTAGAAACGATTTCAGTACGGGGCATAGAAGCTGCGCCCACCACTGCTGCCAAAGCGCTGCTCAATGTCAATGGCTTCATGAAAGCGGCATTGGGTACGCGCTTTTTAGCTGGTGCTTTTGGCTTAGCAGCTTTTTTAGCGGCTGGCTTTTTAGCAGCAACTTTCTTAGCTGGAGCAGCTTTTTTAGCAGGCGCTTTTTTAGCGGCTGGCTTTTTGGCAGCAGCTTTTTTCGCTGGTGCTTTTTTAGCGGCTACTTTTTTAGCGGCTACTTTTTTAGCAGGGGCTTTCTTTGCTGGAGCTGCTTTTTTTGCAGCAGGTTTTTTTGCAGTTGCCATGATTAATTTCCTTTATTTGAAGTTAAGAATCTGTCAATGAAGAAAACGCTTTAAATAACGCAATCAGCGCAATTCATCGTTTGACTTGCGGATGCTACTGGAGAAAACTGTGTTTTCATAGGGGAAAACAGTTTTTTTTGCAAAAAATGTTGTTTTTTCAGAGGAGAAACGCGCTTATTCCCTCTGCAGAGCATCAATTCTTCAATTTGGTGTGTTTTTCACCCTGTGGCAGTGTGGCTATGAGTACACCCATCAAGGCAATACACAAGGCAATAAATTGCCATGTGTTCATGCGTTCACCCAATACAAGAACGCCCACAACGGCAGCAGATACCGGCAAGAAAACAGTGAAGACGCCAGCTTGTGACGATGGAATAATTTTTAAACCTGTCATCCATAACCACACGGTCCACACGCTGGCGGCCAGTGCATAAAAAATTAACAGCCACCACATTGAATTGGCAACACTGGCAAAATTAAATTGCCATGCCGTGTAGATGCCCAATGGTGTCATCAGTACAAATCCCCATAAGTTGATGAGTGCGCTGATGCGTTTGGGGCTCAAAGTGTTGGTCAGTTTTTTACCAATCACGGCATACGCTGCTTCACACAAGACGGCACAAAAAAGCAAAACATTTCCAAGCCATGCGCTGGTGAGTGTTGTGGTCGTTGGTGCATTGATTGGAGTGACTGGCTGTAGATCAGTTGTCGATTTTGAGATGGCGAACAACGCAATGCCCAACACCCCACAGGCCACAGCCAACCAAACGTTGAGACCAATGCGTTCGCGCAAAAACACCCAACTCAGTACCGCAACCACTGCCGGAATGGTCGACATGATGATGCCGGCATTGAGTGCGCTGGTCATGCTGACGCCATAGAGCATGCAAATTGAAAATAAAAAATTACCCAAAAACGATTCAATGAAAACCAAGCGTTTGGTTTGTGTGCTCATGGGGGCTTCGTTGCTGGGTTTTTTAAGCCAATGCAACATCGCCAAACCGCCGATACCAAAGCGCAACCAAGCCAACAGAAAAATGGGCAGCACCACGGTGAGTGGTTTAGACAAAGCCACATAGCTGCCAACCAGAGCCATGCTCAGTGCCAAACAGAAGTAGGCCAAGGATTTGTTCATTGCAATGGATTTAATTTCGTTTAATTTTTCTCAATATGGAAAATTATATTTCATATTGAGAAATGTCATTTTTAACTTATTGATTTATATAAATAAAATAAATATCATCTATAAGACATAAGAGTAAAAAACACTCTTATATAAGACTACAATCATGTTTAAGAGATGCAGCAAATGGTTGCCTCGCCACTTTCATTTTTTTAATCATAGGAGTATGTCATGAGTCAGAAAAACCTCACACGCGAACAACAAATCGCAGAACTCGAAAAAGACTGGGCCACCAACCCACGTTGGAAAGGCATCAAGCGCGGTTACAGCGCGGCTGATGTGGTTCGTTTGCGCGGTTCATTCCAAGTAGAGCACACTTTGGCACGTCGTGGTGCGGAAAAATTGTGGAACTTGGTCAACAACGAGCCATATGTGAATTGCTTGGGAGCGCTAACCGGTGGTCAAGCCATGCAACAGGTGAAGGCTGGCATCAAAGCCATTTATTTATCAGGCTGGCAAGTTGCGGCGGATAACAATGAATACTCAGCCATGTACCCAGACCAATCTTTGTACCCAGTTGATTCTGTGCCAAAGGTGGTTGAGCGCATCAACAACTCGTTCACACGTGCCGACGAAATTCAATGGTCGAAAGGTGTGAACCCGGGCGACAAGGGCTATATCGATTACCACGCACCTATCGTTGCCGATGCCGAAGCTGGTTTCGGTGGTGTGTTGAATGCCTACGAGTTGATGAAAGCCATGATTCGCGCAGGTGCAGGCGGCGTTCACTTTGAAGACCAATTGGCATCTGTGAAAAAATGCGGCCACATGGGCGGCAAAGTATTGGTACCCACCACTGAAGCGGTGCAAAAACTCATTGCTGCACGCATGGCCGCTGACGTGTATGGCGTCCCCACTTTGGTGATTGCCCGTACCGATGCAGAAGCAGCCGATTTGTTGACCTCTGACTACGACGCCAATGACAAGCCATTCTTGACTGGCGAGCGCACAGCAGAAGGCTTCTACAAAACCAAAAAGGGTATCGACCAAGCCATTAGCCGCGCTGTTGCATACGCTGATTACGCCGATTTGGTATGGTGCGAAACAGGTACACCTGATTTGGACTTTGCGAAGAAGTTTGCCGATGCGGTTCACGCCAAGCATCCAGGCAAAATGTTGGCCTACAACTGCTCACCTTCTTTCAACTGGAAGAAGAACTTGGACGATGCCACCATCGCCAAATTCCAAAAAGAATTGGGTGCCATGGGATACAAATACCAGTTCATCACCTTGGCGGGCATCCACAATATGTGGTACCACATGTTCGATTTGTCACAAGACTACGTCAAGCGCGGCATGTCTGCGTACGTGGAAAAAGTGCAAGAGCCAGAATTTGCAGCGCGTGACCGTGGCTACAGCTTCGTGTCACACCAACAAGAAGTGGGCACCGGCTACTTTGACGAAATCACTACCGTGATTCAAGGTGGTAAATCCAGCGTGACAGCGTTGACCGGATCGACCGAAGAAGAGCAATTCCACTAAACACAGAATTCAAATCTGTTTCACATCCCGCGCAGTTGCAAAATTGCGCGGGATTTTTTTATGCTTGATGGTGTTTATAAACCTGATAAGCACAAACAAGTGCTATTAAACTTGTAGCAATTGAGGCGTAAAAAACGCTGGATAAACCGTATTTTGTGCTGATAAATCCGCCACCCACACCACCCAAAAAACCTGTCAATCCATATCCAATCACGGTGTACAGAGCTTGTCCACGGCCACGCTGTCTGCCAGCGAAATGTTGCGATAACATTGCAATGCAGGCAGTGTGGTGTGTGGCAAAGGTGATGGCGTGCAACATTTGTGCTACAACCAAAAGAGCGAAAACACTGGCACTGGTGGCAGTGATGCCTGTGCGCAACACCATGACGGCTGAGCACAGCATTAACCAGGCCGGTAGGCTCAGCGCAGGTAGCCATCGGCTTTGGCTGAAAAACCAATAAATCTCCACAGCAATAGAAATTGCCCACAGCAAACCGATGGTGGCTTTGCTGTAACCCAACTGATCGCAGTACAAAGAAAAGAAGATATATAAACTGATGTGCGAAATGACGTGAAAAAACAAAGCGGCAAAAAACCATTGCACCTTGCGTTCTTGCAAAATAGGCCAGATGGCTTCGTTCTCTTCATGCGCATGGCGCGGCTCTTTGGCGTTGGGAAGCAGCCAAACTGCAATGGTCACAGCCAATAACGTGAAGGTGCTCCACGCAGGAAAATCACGCATGCCATATTTTTCAAACCATGTGCCCGAGGCCAAGACGGTAACCAAGAAACCAATCGAGCCAAATAAGCGCACACGACCATAACGTTTGGCATCAAAACTGCCACTGCTGCTGACCAAATGTGCCATGGCCGCTTCGCTCATGGGCATCATGGCGCTGGTATGGGCAAACATGATGAGCAAGATCAAAGCAAACCACCATGTACCCAAATTGAACCACAGCCCCAGCGAACCCAACAGCGCCATGGTTGCGCCATAGCGCATCAGTTTCACCCGCTCCCCGGTATGGTCGCTCAACCAACCCCAACCATAAGGCGCAAATATGCGTGTGATTGATTGAATGGTGATAAGTAAGCTGATGGTGATGAGGCTCAAGCCCATGTCTTTCAACCACAAAGGTAAATAGGGGTTGAAGAAACCTATATGGGCAAAATAACTGGCCGACATCGCCGCAAAGGGCGCAAGTTGCCGCGTGGTGGCTTTGACTGCAGCGGACTTTAGAGCTGAGGGGTCAGTACTCACACTGTCAGTGCGCGTTGTCTATTTGCTTTGTGCGGGAATGGGCTTGGTGGCCACACGCACATCACCACATTGCGCGCGTTGGCGTAAAGAGTGTTCCATGACCACCAGTGCCAACATGGCTTCGGCGATCGGTGTTGCGCGAATGCCCACGCAGGGGTCGTGCCGGCCTTTGGTCACCACTGTGGCCGAGTTGCCAGCCAAGTCGATTGATTCTCGTGGCGACAGGATCGAGCTGGTGGGTTTAATGGCAATGGATACTTCCAAATCTTGTCCGGTGGTGATGCCGCCTAAAACACCGCCCGCGTTGTTGGATTTAAAACCTTGCGGCGACAGTGCGTCGCCATGCGTTGTACCGCGTTGGGTCACACTACCAAAACCAGCGCCAATTTCCACGCCTTTGACGGCATTGATGCCCATCATGGCGTAGGCTATATCAGCGTCCATTTTGTCAAACAGTGGTTCACCCAAACCCACTGGTACGTTAGTCGCCGATACTCGAATACGTGCGCCACAAGAGTCATGCGCCTTTCGCAAATCCTCCATGTAGGCCTCCAGAGCAGTCACGTCCGCCTGAGGTGCAAAAAAAGGATTTTGGTGCACATGCTCCCAAGATTCAAAAGGCACAGTCAAGTCGCCAATTTGCGTCATACATCCTCGAAACACGGTGCCATATTTTTCGAACAGCCATTTCTTTGCTACCGCACCCGCAGCGACCATGGGTGCAGTTAATCGTGCAGAAGAGCGACCACCACCACGCGGGTCGCGTAGGCCGTATTTGTGCAAATAGGCGTAGTCGGCATGACCAGGCCGAAACGTGTCCAAAATATTGCCGTAATCTTTGCTGCGCTGGTCTGTGTTTTTGATGATTAAACAAATCGGTGTGCCCGTGGTTTGGCCTTCAAAAACACCACTCAAAATCTCCACCGCATCAGCTTCATTGCGTTGCGTTACAAATTTAGATGTGCCGGGACGGCGGCGGTCTAAATCAGGTTGAATATCGGCTTCTGACAATGACATCCCAGGTGGACATCCGTCAATGATGCAGCCAATAGCTGGTCCGTGTGATTCACCAAAATTGGTGACAGCGAATAGTGTTCCAAAAGTATTGCCTGACATATTGACTGGATTTTAAGCTCTTTACAACTGAAAGCCCTAAAAAATTGCGGTACAATCATGGGCAAGGCGGAGTGTGGCGCAGCCTGGTAGCGCACCTGGTTTGGGACCAGGGGGTCCAAGGTTCGAATCCTTGTACTCCGACCAAAAACATTGAGGGTCAGCGGCATGCATTTGCCCCTGACCCTTTTTATTTGTCTTTTAAATTTTTTCGGGGTTTTCAATTACAGTTAGCCCCATACCAGTCCGTAGCTCAGTTGGATAGAGCATCAGCCTTCTAAGCTGAGGGTCGTGGGTTCGATTCCCTCCGGACTGGCCAATTTACATCGCCATGAATAAACCAGAACCGAAATCAATCACCAAAGTGTTGCATTCTGAAGAGGCTGCAACGCTGAGTATTGCCATGATTTGCTTGTTGGAATTCAGCAAGGAACTTGCGCTCAAAAGTTCACATGGCATGACCATCAACCAAGATATTTTGGATGAAATGGTTAAACGCCATGTCCTCGCCGCCAAGAGCAGCGAAGGGCAAGGCATGAGCATTCAACAAGAAGCCAATGTGATTGGCGAAGCCGTGAAGCTGCTGGAAAGCATGCTGAGCCAAGTGGTGGCAGCCCATGCCAGCCCTCCACTTGGAGGCGATGAAGGCTGATACTGATCGCAGAGGATTAAAGTTAAAGCAAAGACTTATTGCAAGGGCTTTCCCGCTTGACCGTTTCGAGCTTCGTTTGTAGGATGAATTGTGCAGTGGTCGACACTGCCAGAATCATGACAACAACACAGGAGCGAGAATGTACAACTATTCGTTACGAAAACTGGTTATGACTATTGGCTTATTGGGGCTGGCAGGAATGGCATCAGCTCAGGTCATTGTTGACACGGCCTATGTGCAAGAAGCGCTGAAGCGCAATGTGCAAGTGTGGGACGTGCGTGCTGATAAAGACTATGTCAAAGCACATTTGCCAGGTGCATTGACAGTGGGTGATGCAGCTACTGTGCTGCGTGAAGCCAATGCAGAAGATTTTTTAAAAACCGATGAAGTGGCCAAAGTGCTGGGTGCAGGTGGTATCGATCCGAACAAGGAAACCATTGTCTACGGCACTCGCGGCACTTGGAATCCTTATTTTGGACGCTATGCATTGCGTTATTTCGGCGCAAGCAAGGTCAGTGTTTACCACGATGGCTTGGAGGCATGGCAGGCAGCAGGTTTACCCACTGCGCAAGGAGAAGCCAAACCAAGTCCGATTAAATTGGCACTGAAAGCCAATCCTTCATATGCAGTGAGTACGCAAGAAGTGATTGATCGATTGAACCGCAGCGATGTGCAAATTGTGGACGCGCGCACCCCCAAAGAGTTTGCGGGAACCGATATTCGCGCCCTGCGCGGCGGCAATATTCCTGGATCGGTGAATATTCCATACGAGATGAATTGGAGCGACCCTGAGACCATGTCCAAAATGGCACGTAAAGTGGTAACAGACAACCGTGGCATGGTGCTCAAAACAAACGATGATTTGAAGGCGCTGTATGCCAAGCTCGATCCGAACAAGGAGACGGTGGTGTACTGTCAGTCGGGAGCACGAGCTACTGAAACAGCCGGTGTGCTGGAACAACTGGGTTTTAAAAACGTGAAAGTATATGACTCGTCTTGGTTGGCATACGGTAACAAACTTGATGCCCCAGCCAACAATGCAACCGTTTTCAATGTGGGTGCATTGAATGGACGCATCGCTGGTATGCAAGCGCGCATCGAAACACTGGAAAAAGAACTCGCTTCTGCTAAGAAAACGAATTGACACATTAAATCGTCTAAGTGCTATTAATTTAATAGCAAACTAGGCAATTAATATGCCGCATACAGGTCAATTTCTTATATAAAATGGCCGGGTAAGTGAATCCAAGCGCCTGCTGACTGCAGGCGTTTTGCCATGCACAGAACAGCCCTGTCTTTGCTGAATAATTGGGCCTGGTGTTGCACCGCCAAGTCAATGAACTTTTGATCATCGGGGTCTTTGCACATCCATGCTGCTTTGGTTGCAGGTGCCACCATGGTTGCCAAATGATCGAATTGCTGCATCACACTTTCGCTGCGCAATTGATAAAAAGCCATGCGTGACGATATTTTTGGATAGCTCAATACGCGCTCCAGTTCATCACGCATGGCTTGCGTTGCCAGCCAAACATATTTTTTGTTGTCTATGCTATCCAGCAATGTCGATTTCAACCGCATGCTGGCGGGGTCGTCAAAGACAAGCAAATCTAAAACGATGTTGGTATCAACGACGATGAAAGTCACACTGGATTTCAATTGGAGGCGGGCTTGGCTCTGGCAGAGCCGGCTACCATGTCGAACTTGAACAGTCGGCACTCTATGGGGCCATTCCACATCGGGATGCGGCGCGATTCTTTGAGGCGCATTTTGCTGGGCAACTTCATGTCGGGTGTCAAAACAAAAGCCGTCCAGCCCGCGTAATTTTTCTTCCAGTGTGTTGCCAGCTGTGGGAAAAATTCAGATCCTTCAAGTCCTGAATCGTTGGTTTGTGCACTTTCGCGTTGGCCAAATCGGGGTACAACTTCTGCATTGTCTTGCTCATAACCATTGTTTTGTACCGTTTGTTGAGGGCGGTAATTGGCGTTTTCACGCAAACCACTTCTTCTGGCGTTTTGCATGGCATGTTGACTAGCAATACCACTGATGCCAATGCGGTCACCATACGGTGGATTGACCAGCATGATGCCATTTTTCTTTTCATTTGCACAAGGTGGCATGCGTTGCAACGCATCGCCTCCGCGAAATTCAAGCACATCGGCAACGCCAGCGCGTTCGGCATTGCGGTTGGCGAAATCAACCATTCGGAACGATACATCGCTGCCAAAAATTTGGATGTTCTTGCGCTCATCAGGCGTCAAAACAGCCGCTAGCGCTTCTTGTTTGATGGCCTCCCAGACGTGAGCTTGAAAAGGCAGCAGTTTCTCAAAAGCAAAGCGGCGCATAGAGCCAGGCGCGATGTTGCAGGCAATTTGCGCCGCTTCGATGGCGATGGTGCCGCTACCGCAGCAAGGGTCATATAAAGGGGCAAAATTCGACTCATCTGTCCCACTCTCAACGGCTTCTTCATAAATGGTATCGGCCCAACCGCTGGCGGCAATCATCGCTGCCGCCAAAGTCTCTTTTAAAGGCGCTTCGCCTTTGTCTTGACGCCAACCGCGTTTGAACAGTGGCTCACCCGACGTGTCGATGTAGATAGTGATGTTCTCGGTCGTTAAGTGTGCGTAAATGCGTGCATCTGGCCATTGTGTGTTGACATCTGGCCTGACGCCAGTTTTTGCCCTAAATCGGTCTGCAATCGCATCTTTGATTTTCAGAGCGGCAAAGTTGAGTGATTGCAAAGGGCTGTGCTGCGCTGTGATTTCAACTTTAAAGCTTTCTTTGGGCGTGAACCAGATTTCCCAAGCCACTTGCGAAGCAGCGTGATACAAGTCTTGCTCGTTGCGGTAGTCGCCAAAATGCAGCTGTACCAACACGCGCTGGCTTAAGCGGCTGTAAAGGTTCAGTCGCATCACATCACGCCACGATGTACGTACCAGCACACCACCGCGCATCACCCGCAAGTCTTCGCCCTGCAAACCGGTGATGTCGTGGACTTCTTGTGCCAGATAGTCTTCCACGCCAGCGGCGCAGGGGAGAAACAGTTGGAGTGAGTTCATGGGTAGGTTGGTTATAGCAATTTTCGCAGATTGGTGGGTGCGATTTTCAAAGCTTCTCGGTATTTGGCCACGGTGCGTCGCGCGCAATCGATGCCTTGTTCATGCAAGAGCTGTGAAATTTTGTTGTCAGACAGCGGTTTTTTCGGATTTTCGGCGGCGACCAATTGTTTGATCAATGCTCGCACCGCTGTGCTTGACGCGTTGCTGCCGCTGTCTGTACCCAAACCCGAACCGAAAAAGTATTTCAACTCATAGGTGCCAAACGGTGTTTGCATGTATTTAGCCGTGGTGACGCGACTGATGGTCGATTCATGCAAACCCAATTCGTCTGCAATTTCACGCAGCACCAAGGGCCGCATCGCCAATTCGCCATGTGTGAGAAACCCCTTTTGTCGCTCAATGATGGCATTGCTCACCCGCAAAATGGTGTCAAAGCGCTGCTGAATACTTTTGATGAACCATCGTGCTTCTTGCAATCGTTGTTGCAGTGCGAGTGTTGCGCCAGCGCCTTCACCTTTGTGATTTTTGAGTGCATTGGCATAAATGTCATGTACCCGTAGTCTGGGCATGGTATCGGTATTGAGTTGAGCTCTGAATTGTTGTGCATCGCTGGGTTTTTTGCGTGCGATGGGGACAACAAAGACATCAGGAACAATGATGTTGCGTTGCAAATTTGCAAACTGCCTGCCAGGTTTAGGCTCTAATCGAGTGATGTATGCGATGGCCGTTTTGATACTGGATTCAGACTCGCGGCAATTTTGTGCCAATTTTTTTAAGTCACGCCTGGCCAACAAATCAATCGGCTGTTGCAAAATGCACAACGCTACCTGACAGGTTTCGCGTGCTGCTGCATGGTCGATGTCAACATTGTGATTCAAGTCTTTCAGATGTGCATTGATTTGCAAACTCAAGCATTCCGCCAAATCGTGTGCACCGACACCTGTGGGTGTCATGTTTTGCAGCAATCTCTGTGCAACGGTGAATCTGTGCAGCCATTCCTCTTGTTGTTCAATGTCTAAAGATGCGTCCAAACTTTGTACCAAGGACGCCAAACTGTCATCTAAATAACCATTCTCATTGAGTGATTCAATTAGAAAATTGAGTGCTGCACTGTCTGGTGCGCTGAGTCGTAACGCAGAAGCTTGTCTATGCAGATGCATGGGCAGGGTCTCATGTTGTCGCCCCAATTCTGTGGCATCAAATTCAGTATTGGCATCGTGGTGTGCAGATGAACCGGTAGCCTCAGTACCCCATTCGTAGTCGTTTGGTGACGTATCGACGCTGCCATCGCCGTCCCAATCCTGGGCTTCCCAAGATTGATCAAACGAGTCATCGCTGGGTTGATCAGCGTAGCTTTCTTTGGATTCATATGAACTGTCGAATGCTGCGTCATGATTGCGTGCATAGTCGGGTACTTGCGCTAAACCAAACTCTTCACGTGGCGCTTCGTCTAATTCGCGCTCTAGAAATGGGTTATCACTGAGCAATTGTTCTACCTCTTGGTTCAGTTCCAAGGTGGACAACTGTAGTAAACGTATCGACTGCTGTAACTGCGGGGTGAGGGCGAGGTGCTGCGAGACTTTGAGAGAGAGCCCTTGTTTCATGGCATGGGTCACATACTGAAATGCTCGCCCAAATACACGCGGCGTACTTCCGCATTGGCTATCAGGTCTTCAGGCGTACCTTGTGCCAACACATGGCCATCGTTGATGATGTAGGCATGGTCACAAATACCTAAAGTTTCACGCACATTGTGGTCTGTGATTAAAACCCCAATTCCGCGCGATGTTAAAAAAGTGATGATGCGTTGAATCTCAATCACCGCAATGGGGTCGATGCCAGCAAAGGGTTCGTCTAACAAAATAAAGCGTGGTTGCGTGGCCAAGGCGCGCGCAATTTCAACGCGGCGACGCTCACCACCTGACAACGACAAAGCAGAGGCATCGCGCAGATGCTCAACGTGCAAGTCTTTGAGCAAGTTTGTCAATCGCGATTCAATATCCGTTTTGCTGAGCTTTTGCCCCTTGCGTGGACCATCATGGTATTTTTGCAATTCCAAAACCGCACGCACATTGTCAGCCACGTTGAGCTTGCGAAAAATGGACGTTTCTTGCGGTAAGTAACTCAAACCTAAGCGTGAACGGCGGTGAATCGGCAAATGCTCAACCGACTGTCCGTCAATCAAAATTTCACCTGCATCGACACGAACCAAGCCCACAATCATGTAAAACGAGGTGGTCTTGCCTGCGCCGTTAGGGCCTAACAAGCCAACCACTTCGCCACTGCGAACAAATAAGGAGACATCTTTAACAACTTTGCGGCTGCCAAATGATTTCTTCAAACCGCTGACCGATAGAAAACCCTCCATTGACACGGGTCTGCCAACGCTGACGGGTGCATCTGTTGGGGTATTTGTAGCTGCAAGTTGCCGTATTTGCGCCACTTTTCCCGCATTCCCCAAATTTCCATCCAACATGCTTACTTTTTCTCGCTGCTGATGGCTGGCGTTGACCTTAGTTGGGTTGTGATGCCGCCAGGCATACCGCTGGCCGGTAAAGGTGGGGAACTGTTGTTGGCCGTTTTGGGGCTGAGAATGGCACGCACACGGCCGCCACCTGTCCCATCGGCATTTTTAGCAGCACCGCCTTCCACGTTGTAAACATCAGTGGTGTTGTCATAGGTAATCAAATTGCCTGAGATATCGTCGTTCAAAACAACACCGCGTAAACGTTTCAGTACTGCATTCTTGATGAGTTTGACCTTATCGGCTTTGCCATCGTATTCCACGCTGACGGCCTCGCCTTCAATCCATTCATCCTGCCCGTTTTCACGTTTCTGCTTGAAATAGGCCAACTTTCCAGGATCGGCGGTCACCACAGCATATTGGTAACCTTCGGGGTCTTGCCGTACATCTATGCGTGCGCCACGCATGATGATGGTGCCTTTAGTGATGATGACATTGCCAGTGAAAACACTGGTTTGTTTCAGATCATCGTATTTCAGGGCATCGGCTTGTGCATTGATGGGTTTATCCCGATCTGCTTTTTCAGCTGCAGCTGATTGCGCAAAAAAACCAAGGCTAGCAACGACAAGGCTGCTGATGAGGCGAAAATAGATTTTGGTCATGATTGATTGTAGCCAAAATGCGGTTGAATGAAAGCAAAATACAGGCCAAAAAAAACCTGCAGAAAATGCTGCAGGTCTTGGTTTCGGGTTTCTTCGAATTTAAGCTGGTTTAGCGTCTTTTGTCAATTGTTCGACAATTTGCAAAGCACGCGTCATGCCTTTGGCCAACGTACCATCTACATAGTATTTGCCAGCCACACCCAATGAAGGTACGCCGTCAATTTTGAAGGTGTTGACCAATTGTTTGGCTTTGGCTACTTTGGCATTGACCGAGAATGAGGTGTACGCATCGACAAATTTCTTCTGATCAAGACCTTGCTTCACCGCCCAAGCCACAATGGCATCTTGGGTGTTGAGGTTGATTTTGTCAGCATGAATTGCGGTAAACACTTTGCGTTGCATGTCGCTCACACGGCCTAATGATTCCAAGGCATAGTAGAGTTTTTGTAGAGGTTCATGTACTGAGTTAAAGGCCACCGGAATACGTTTGAAACTGACGTTGGACGGTAATCGTTTTAACCAAGTTTCCAATTCAGGCTCGAACGCATTGCAATGTGGGCACCAGTAGCCAAAAAATTCAACGACTTCGACTTTGCCTGCAACTGGTTCATAAGGGGCTGCTTTGTCTAACACCATGTAATCAGAACCGGCTTTGCCAACAACCGGCTGCGCGACGCTGTTGGCGCTGGTTAAAGTGTACAAACCTGCACCCAGCGCAGCGGTGGTTGATGCGGCAGCAATGGCAAATTGACGACGTTTCATAAAAGCTCCTAAATTAATCTTCAATTAAAAACATAACTTTGAAACCATCCATCTGTTTTGGTTCCCCATTTTTTTTCAAACACGCCAAACAATCATCGCTGTGCCCGAACCAAAGCAGCATCGGCTCCTGTGGCGCTGATTTTTTCTTTTAAGCGCTCAGCCTCCGATTCTTTGTTGAACGGACCCACCCGCACACGATACACCGTGCGACCAGCTTGCTCACGTTCTGTAACCTTGGCATCCACTCCTGCCAGTGACAATCGAGCACGTTGTGCTTCGGCGTCATCGGCGTTTCGGTATGCGCCAGCTTGTACGAAATATACAAACGGATCAAGCGCTGGATTGGATGACTTGGCATCAGTTTTGGCTTTGACCAAATCACCAATGGGGTCTGTTGAACCAGATGGGGTGTTGGTTTTGGCATTTGTGGCGGGGACAGACGGACTCAATGATCCGGGAACCACTGGTGTTGTGGGGGCCTTTGCCGTTGGTGCTGGCGTAGTCGTTGGCGCAATCGGTGTATTTGTAGCTGAGCCATTGGGATTTCCAGCAGGTGTATTCGCGTCGGCTATGGGCGTTGTTGGTGTAGCGCCGGGCAAAGTAGGCTTGGCTGGATTTTTGCCGTACAAAGCAGCATTCGGATCCCAATCCTTGTTCTTTTTAACCTCGTTCGCGTCTGATTCGGTTGAATGGGCTTGGCCTTTATTCGCAAAGCCTAAGGGTGACTTGGTGACATACACGGCCACAGCCAGTGCCACAGCCAGGCCGAGTACGACGCCAATCATCAGCCCCAATAGGGTTCCACCGATTTGTGTGTTTGTGGTTTTCATGTGTTCGTGTACAAAATTAACAAAGATAGAAGTCCATTCAATATAACAGCAGAATATGGTTAACGCGCAGACTCATGTTGCAGATGACAACAGCGCTGCGTTTCCAACTGGCATGTTTCACATTTTCTCAGGTGCACTCACACCCAGCACAGCAAGTCCATTGCGAATGACCTGTGCCGTGGCCGCTACCAAAGATAAACGTGCGAGTTTCACCTGTTCATCATTCACCAGTATTCTCTCAGCATCGTAGTAGCTGTGGTAATTCGCTGCCAAATCGCGCAGATAAAAAGTCACATCATGGGGCGCGAAATCAAGTGCGGCACTGGAGAGCATCTCAGGGTACTTGGCCAACTGCAGCATCAAAGTCAATGCTTGCGGGCTGGTTAAGGGGCTGAGGTCAGCGCTGAGCAGTGAGCTCAATTTGTTGCTGTCACCCCCCGTCCATGTATTCAAAACAGAGCAGATTCGCGCATGCGCATACTGCACGTAATAAACAGGGTTGTCGTTGTTCTTGGTGACTGCCAAGTCCACATCAAAAATATATTCTGTGTCGGGTTTGCGGCTGAGCAAAAAGAAGCGCACCGCGTCTTTACTGGTCCACTCAATCAAATCGCGCAAAGTGACATAAGAGCCTGCGCGCTTGGAAATTTTGACTTCCTCGCCACCCTTCATCACACGCACCATGGTGTGCAACACGTAGTCAGGGTAACCCTGAGGGATGCCCACATTGGCCGCTTGCAAACCAGCTCGCACACGTGCGATGGTACCGTGGTGGTCGGTACCTTGAATGTTCACGGCTTTGGCAAAGCCGCGCTGCCATTTGGTGATGTGGTACGCCACATCGGGTACAAAGTAGGTGTACTGTGGTGCTTGATCAGAGGCATCTACAGGTGCCGACTTGCGCATCACGCGGTCTTTGTCATCACCGTAATCGGTGGATTTGAGCCAAAGCGCGCCATCTTGTTCATAGGTTTTGCCAGCCACTTGCAACTGGGCAACGGCTTTGTCCACCAAACCGTCTGAATACAAACTCGACTCTAAATAGTAGTTGTCAAATTTGACGGAAAAGGCCTGCAAATCCAAGTCCTGCTCACGGCGTAAATACGCCACAGCAAATTCGCGAACAGAGGCCGCATCGTCCAAATCACCCGATGCGGTGGTGCTGCGGTCATCTGCGACAACTGTTTTTTTTGCTATAAAGTCTGTAGCTATATCAGCAATGTATTCACCGGCGTAAGACGCCTCTGGCCAATCTTTGTCGCCAGGCTTCACGCCCTTGCCACGCAATTGTGTGCTGTTGGTCAATGTTGCAATTTGCACGCCCGCGTCGTTGTAGTAAAACTCACGGTATACATCCCAACCTTGTGTTTGGTAGAGGTTGCAAATCGTATCGCCCAAAGCTGCTTGTCTGCCATGCCCCACATGCAAAGGACCAGTTGGATTAGCGGACACAAATTCCACCATCATTTTTTTGTTCAACGGTGCTTGGCTGCCAAACGCATTTTTAGTCGACAAAATCTCACGGATGACTTCTTGTTTGGCGGCGGGTTTGAGCTTGATGTTCATGAACCCAGGGCCTGCAATATCAATGGCTTCGACCCATTGACGGTATGCAGCAGTTTGCAACAAAGATTCGCGCAAAGTTTCCGCCACTTGTCTAGGGTTTTTGCCCAAAGGTTTGGCCAATTGCATGGCAGCTGTCGATGCGAAATCACCATGCGCGGCAACTTTGGGCGATTCAAAAGCCGCGCGTGCACCTGCACCTGGCAAAAGAGTTTCAAGCTCATCAGCCAAAGCGGTGAGCAAATTTTGTTTGATGGCTAACATTCAGGAAAAATTTAACGGGATCAATTTGTCATTACAAGCCGAGATTAAAACGGAATATCGTCGTCCATGTCTTCAAAACCACTGGCAGGTTTGGTTGGGACATGGCGCTGAGCGGGAGCCGCTTGCTGGCGCGGTGCAGATGGTTCGCCACTGCCTTGGCGACTGCCGAGGAGTTGCATTTCAGTTGCCACAATGTCACAGGTGTTTTGCTCGTGACCTTCTTTGGTGGTGAATTTACCGTACTTCAAGCGTCCTTCCACATAAAGCGGGCTGCCTTTTTTGACGTATTCGCCCACAATTTCAGCGAGTTTGTCAAAGAATGTGACGCGGTGCCATTCGGTGCTTTCGATGTTTTCACCCGTGTTTTTATCTTTGCGTCGGCTGGTGGTGGCAATGCTGATGTTGGCAACCGCTTGACCGCTTGGCAAATAGCGAATTTCAGGATCGCGCCCGCAATTGCCCAAAAGAATGACTTTGTTGACTGATGCCATGGTGGTTGCTCCTCTTGATGTACGGTTGTTTATCTTGATTTTTGGCTTGTTTTGGAACCAATGAATGGCTAATTATCCTATAGGAAAGCACACTGGCATTAGCAGCACCTTCAGGTGCGCAATTTAGCTCTAAAACGCTATGAATTTAATAGCAATATAGGCAATAAATACGCCGTATAGAAGCTAATTTAATCAATAATCAAGCCATGCCACCATTGATGGAGATGATTTGGCCTGTGATGTAGGCGGATTGCTTGGATGCCAGAAAGCCGATCAAATCGGCCACTTCGGTGGCGGTGCCGGCACGTTTCATCGGCACTATTTTCGCAATGTCATCTTTGCTAAAAACATCGGTCGTCATGTTGGTATCGATGATGCCTGGCGCAACAGCATTGACGGTGATTCCGCGGCTGGCGACTTCAAGTGCCAATGATTTGGTGGCTGAATGCAATGCGCCTTTGGCCGCTGAATAATTGACTTGCCCACGGTTACCGGTAATGGCAGCGACGGAAGACACATTGATGATGCGCCCCCAGCGTGTTTTGATCATGGGCATCATCAAGGCATGGGTCACGTTGAAAAACCCATTGACAGAAACGTCAATCACTTTGTGCCATTGATTTGCTTGCATGCCAGGAAAGACGGCATCGTCATGTATGCCGGCATTGTTGACCAAGACTTGGATGGGCTTTTCTTCAAGGATGGGTAATAAAACTTCGGCAACATTTTTTGCGTTCGTCACGTCAAATGCCAAGGCTTGAGCGGAGCCACCTTGGCTCACAATGCTTTCAACCAAGCCTTGCGCTTTGTCAATGGCGGTGTTGGCATGGACATAAACATGGTAGCCATCACGTGCCAAACGCTGGCAGATTTCGGCTCCGATACCACCGCTGCCGCCAGTGACCAATGCGCTTATTTTGCTGCTTTGCATGTCAATTTCCTTTACCGAATGTTTGTAGTGACCTCAAACGGTGTTGAGCACCACGGCTGCACGACCACTTAACAGCGTTTGTTGATCAGCCATGATTTTGAATTCGTACATCAAATTGTGTTCGTTGGCGGACAAACAAGTTGCATGAATCTGCAAGTCGGCTTTGATATTGTCCAAGCGCGGCACTTCAATCTGTGTGTTGCGAATGCTGACCAAATAGCCAATGCGTGGATGGGTATCGTCAGCTGGCGCGATCAAAGCTCCATGCACTGCCATAGCTTGCGCTGCGTATTCCACACCGCATACACTGCCGAGTTGATTCTGCAATCGAAGTGGGTTGTTAGGAAGTCTGTGGCTGGTGGCATCACAAAGAATATGGCTGGCCGACCAGTCTTTGATGCTATTGAGCAAACACATATCACCACTGTGAGGAATGCGCGCGGCAATCCAGTCGTGTGATAAAGGCAAAGTGCCGGGCGCGCTGGTATCTATGAGCCCTGACATGGCGTCACGGTGACAGCAATTTGGCAGTTGTCTAAATAATCCAACACCAATGCCTGTGAAGCATTGCTTTGCTGAACGAGTGCAATCGCTTGCAACAATGGTAAACCACGTGCTGCAGGGATATGCAGACGCAAATGCTCCAGCGCCGCGTTGGTCATGTGGCTGGCAGGGGCGCGTGTCAAGCTGATGTCGATTTTCGCGCGCGAATGAGTTGTGCGCTCTGGGTTGAGCACCATGCCAATACCCAACGCATCAGCCAATGGTCTGGCACTTTGCAAGGGTTCAGGGTAGGGCGAATCGGCCGCTATCAACAATACGGCAGTTTGATCGGCCACCACCTGTGCCAGCGATTCAAGTAAGCCTGCACCAAAACTGCCATCAAACGCACACAAGACCGATACATTGGTCATGGCGCCAGTGGCAATGCCCCAATAACCGGGTGCTGCGTTGTGTACAGAGTTATGAAACCGTGTCGGTGAAATGGCACGGTCAGAAGATGCCAATGCTTCGCAAATGGCGTGGCAATTGTCACCATCACCACTGGACGATGTGTAGACACATGGCAACGTTTTGGGGTCTTGCTTGGCGTCTTCGCAAGCGGCTATGCCAACTGCCAGGCTCAGTTTGACGATTGCGCCCGTGCGACGACGCTCGGCTGGTGGCAACACGACTGGCGCCGGCAACACGGTTTTGTTAGAGACATAAGCTTGTTGTTCTAGTAAGACCGCTTGCGCCGTGGTCCAGTCAGTGAAAGCCGGGCCTATCAGGCTGGTGCCATCAATGTATGCAGTCAATTTCATGCTTGTTTTGCCTTGCCAAATATCAAACTGCAATTTGTGCCACCAAAACCAAAAGAATTGCTCAACACATATTGAACAGGGGTAAATTGGTTCTTGAGTAAATAATGAATCGGGGTCGCTGGGTCAAGTTGTTTCACATTCAAACCCGCAGGCGTGAAATTGTTTTGCAAAGCCAACGCACTGATGATTGCTTCTAAACCGCCAGCTGCACCCAAAGTATGCCCTGTTGCGCCTTTGGTAGAACTGCATGGTGTGCTGGCGCCAAATAATTGATGAACGGCCTTGCCTTCTGCCGCATCATTGCTTTGGGTCGCTGTCCCGTGCAAGTTGATGTAGTCGATATCGGATGGTTTTAATCCTGCTGCATTCAATGCAAATTGCATGGCCATGCTGGCGCCCAAACCATCTGGGTGTGGTGATGACATGTGGTAGGCATCGCTGGACTCCCCGATGCCTAATAACAAAATGGCACCCGCATCCGCATCTTCCGTTGGCACACGCTCTACCAAGGCAAAAGCGGCTGCCTCACCTATAGAAATGCCATTGCGGTTCAAATCAAACGGTCGGCAAATTTGCTCAGATATGAGCTGTAAAGAGTTAAAACCATACAAAGTTGTCAAACACAATGTGTCGACACCACCCACGATGGCGGCATCAATCAATCCTGCATCCAACATTCTGCGCGCTGTGCTGAATACCTTGGCACTGGAAGAGCAAGCCGAAGAAATCACAACGGCCGGGCCTTCCAAATCAAAATACGAGCGCGTGAAATCAGCCACCGAGTAGGTGTTGTGGGTGGTGCCATAAATAAAATCGGGTGGCAATGCACCAGTGGCGGCATCACGTCGGCGGTAAGCCAACTCGGTTTGTAAAATGCCGGCGGTACTGGTGCCTAAAAACACACCCACACGTTGAGCGCCGTGTCGTGCTATGGCAGCGCGGACCGCATCTTCAAAGCCATCTTGTGCCAAACCCAGCATTGCCAATTGGTTGTTGCGACAGTTGAAGCGACTTAAATGCACTGGCAGGGAGACTTCCTCTACGCCTTCGACTTTTCCAATGTAGGTATTCAAATCCACATCATCAAATGCACACGGGATCAGATGGCTGCGACTTTGTCGCAAAGCATCGAAGGTTTGGGCCAGTCCATGCCCAAGCGCACTGGTAGCGGTGTAACTTGATAGTAAAAGAGGGTTCATTAGGCGTTCATTCGGCATACATTCTGGCGATCATTCTATTCGCAATTTTCACTGGTATTTCAGTGAAAACCATCGCGACACAAAAGCACCTAAGGCGCCCAAAATGATACCAGCCAGTACATCAACCAAAACATGTTGTCTGACAGCCAATGTTGAATAAAGAATTCCGATGCACCAAATCCAGTTGAATATCAATGCCCAAGTCGGCGAACCGAATTGGCGCAAAATAACATGTAACCAAATAGCTGAGAACAATGCCGTCGCAACATGCAACGAGGGGCAGGCATTGCCTGATGCGTCAATGCTTTTTAAAAAATCAACACTGGCATGCATGTTTCGTGTTTCAATCAAATTTGGCACAGTGGTTGGCCAAAAATAAAAAATCAGTAAACCGATGCAACAGGTGACGCCAATGGCAAAAGCATACCGATACAGTTCGCTACGAGTGGCTAACAACGCGGGCGGCAAGGAAACGTAAAACCACAATGACAAATAAACAGGCATCGCCCAAGACTGAAAACTGATCCAGTTATCTATCTGAGTGATGGGCATCTCTGTAGTGGTAAACACAGGGTTTTTAAGTAAGTGCAGGTAAATCCAAAAAAAACCAGTGATGAAAACAGTTGTGCCAATGGCTTTGTGCCACATGTGTTGCGTCAAATGAAACCGAACATTCGCAAACCAAGTCAGGGGCAAGGCTTGTTTGTTCGTTTCTTGTTGTGTGTCAAACATGTTTATAACGAACTGTGTGCTTGGCGAAGTGTTACAAAACGCAATTGTGCAGTTTTTGCTGCTTGAATGAAAGCTGGCAGCACTTCCAAAATCACTGCACTTTGTGATTGTGTGCGAGCCGCATTGCCATCATGCAGTAACACGATGGCACCCGCGTGTAGGCTTCTGAGCAAGCGCATCTTGACGCGTTCAACATTACCAGTTTGGGTGTCAAAGCCACGCAATGACCAACTCACCAGTCTTAAACCCAATTCATTCAAAACGGGTTCTAAAAAAGGATTTCGATTGCCTGCTGGTGCTCTAAAAAACATTGGCTCACGACCTGTGATGAATGTCAATGTGGCTTGTGCCGTTTGCAATTCCTTTTTGAATCCTTCTGGCCCTAAGAAAGCAAAATGATGTTGGTGGCTTTGCGTGTGATTCTCTATGTCATGACCGCGTCGCACAATTTCTTTACAAAGTTCTGGGTAGCGAAGCGCCTTGTCGCCGATGATGAAGAAAGTTGCGGCAATGTCATGCTGCGCCAGCAAATCTAAAACTTGCGGTGTGACCTCTGGGTCGGGACCATCGTCAATCGTCAATGCAATCTCTTGGCGTTGTGTTGCTGTATCAGGTAGGCGCGTGATATTGTTGCCAAGCCAAGTGCTACGCGGCAGCATACCGACAATGGCGATGATGAGATGATTCGAGGCAATCAAAATCAAACTTGTGAGCCACTGATCTGGCCAAATTAGTGTCGCAAATACCACCAGGCCATGCAAAATCAATGATGCACGCACAAATTGAGTACCTTGCCAAAGATATTGAATGAGGTGCATCAGTTTCAAATAGATTGGTGTTTTTGAGGAATGGATGGCGCAAAAATAGCGGCAAACAAAAGCGCCAAAACCACACCAGGGGCAACCGTAACGCCCATGGCTTGCAATATCGACACTTTAGAAAATGCCAACAATCCAAAACCAGCGACAGTCGTCATATTTGCTACCAACATCGACGTCAAAGTGCTCGGAGAAATGGCATCACGCTTCGGTGAATCAAAAAACAAAGCATAGTTGGAGCCTACAGCCATCACCAAGAGTAAACCAATCAAATGCAGAATGATCAGCTGTTGTCCAAATAGGTTTAAGCCTGCAGTGACGGTAACCACAGCGGCCAACAAAGGGGCCATGAGCCGCAAGACACGCTTCACAGAACGCGTGACAACCAAGAGTAAAACAACCATGGCCAGCAAACCACCCACGGATAGTTTAATGGCTTCGGATAAATACCCCGCATACAAATGGTCCGATTCCAGTTTCATATCGACCAATATGGCTTTGGTATTCATGTTTTTATTCAGAGTTTGTAAATCTGCATTCAATCTCTGGGCATCAATGCTGTTGTTGGCGTTTGCAGTGAGCGGCAGGAGACCACTCCAGCGCATGCCTTGTTGAATTAACAGGGCTTCCAAAGCTGTTTGCATTGAAGTGTTGGCCAGATCGGTGTCTTGCAACAACGGTTGTGTTTTGGCCTTCTCGATTGCGAGGTAAAAAGGTGCAAACAAATCGGTCTTAAAGGGTAAGCCATGGTTGGCAGCAGCCAAATTTCGCTTCAGTGTTACGCTATCCGGTAAGCTGGTTTGCCTTTGTTTTTGACTGGCTTGACTGGGCAGGTATCGACTAGGGGCTTCAAAGCTGGCCAGCAAGCCTTCGTCCTTATGTGTTTGCAGAACTGCAGCAATGCGTTCACTGGCTTGTAGCACTTGTTCACGGCTATCGCCAGTGGTAACAACGATGTAGCGGGTATCGGGTGCGCCAGTGTCCAAGCGCAGCCTGGCATCCAATTGAATGTCTGATTGTGATACCGGACTAAGCGATGAAATTTGGTCATTCCATATATGCTGGCGATTTTGTACCAGAATGGCCGTGGCCAACGCAATGACCATTAACGCTGGCCACTTGATGGCATGTGCTTTTTGTATCAACTTACTGAGAAGTTGCCCCAAGTTTGACACATCACGGATGGCAAATTGCTGCGGCAGTAGATGTGGCAGCACAAAACGGGTAACCAAAGCGGCAGTGATTAATCCTGCAATGGAATACAAACCAAGCTGTGCCAAGCCAGGAAAGCCGGACCATAGTAATGAGGCAAAACCGACGATGGATGTCAACACGCCCAAACGTATGGTTGGCCAAAATTGTTGCAGCCACTGAGTTTGTCTCTGTGATTTGGCAACGTTCCCTTGTCGTGATTGCACAAAAAGATAAATCGAGTAATCAACTGCTTCACCAATCAGTGCCGTACCAAAGCCCAAAGTAATGCCGTGAACAGAACCAAAGGCCAAACTCACTGCAGCAATACCAGCTAGCGCACCACTGATCACAGGTAAGAACCCCAAACCCAAAGCCAGTACTGATCGGTAAACAGCCAACAAAAGCGCTGCTATCAAAATTGTGCTGAGAATGGATAACCATGTGACTTCTGAATGGATCGTCTCACGTGCTTTGACACCAAAAACGCTAGGACCTGTCATGCGCAATGTGGTTTTTGTGTCAAAAGTCTGCAAATCCTTGAAGTGCATTGAAATGCGATTGATGGCCGTTTCCTGTGCATCGGTATCGGCGCCTGATGCTTTGGTCTGCACCAGTAGCACCGCACGCTGACCGTCTAGCGATGACCAAACGCCTTCAGTTACTGCAGGCTGTTTGGCGCTGTTGAGTTGCCCCAATAAGTGCATCAATTCACCGCTAGGATCTTGTGGCAGGATGGACTTCACCATCAAACCGGCGGGAGATGAAAGCATGTCCATGCTTTCATTCAATGCACCACGCAAACCCGCCACTTCAAACCGCTCAGGCGGGACGGCTGAACTGAGTAAGTAGCGGGTGTTTAAAAAGTAGGCGCGGTCTTTTTCTGCATTGACTGCCTCACCATTTTGCACACTCACAAACGCTGAATCTTGACGCAACTTGCTGGCCAATTGTTTAGACAACTGCGCGCGTTGTATGGGGTCAGCCCCATCTATGTTGACCAAAATAATGCGCGAAGCCACACCATCGCGAATTTGATCAAGCAAGAGTTGTTGCTCGGCGGTGGGACTGCGTGGCAAAAAAGCTGACAAATCAGCGGTAAAGGTGCTGCGACTGATGATGATGCCGCACGCCAATAGAAATGCCAGCCATGCAAGTATGGCTAACTTTGCGGCCGTTGAAATAGGATTCAAATAAGTAGGCAATGGTGGCGCTGAACTTGGTCTCAAAATAAACTCACTGCGCGGCCAATTTGGGCGGTATGATTTTTTCGATCACCATGCGCGAACTGTCACCATCTGCTTGCGATATGCTGATGCTGCGCACCTCATCGCGTACACCACTGATGCGAATTTGTGAAACCACTTGTTTCATTTTGCCGTTGGTAGGTAGCAATTGCAGTGCCCAAGCCATTTCGTTACCTTCAAGGCTAAGGAGGTAATTGCGCTCTAAGGCTTTGCGGTCACCTGCCAGTGTGCCGCGAATACTGTCGATGAAGGCGGCGAGTTCTGGAAAATCTTGCAATTGAACCTGGTGCTTTTGTTTGCCTTTTTCAACCAGCAACTGATTGCCGTTGATCAGCATGGTCTCAAGCTTTGGTTTTAACGTCCGTTTTTCAAGTTTGTCAGGCGCTGTATAAATCATATCGCCGGATGTCACCAATGGGCGGTCCAAAATCGCCATGGTTTTGGTTTCGACAAAACTGACATGTCCAGATTTAATTTGCGCAAGGCCATGCATCAGTTGATCAATATTCCATTCTGCAGCTTGGCAAAACGGCGCATAAACCAAAGACCAACACAATGTGCAAGTTAAGAGCACGGGGCGGATAACGTGGGTACCAAAATTCATGTGGGTTGCTGCGTATGGGTAGATGGTTTTTGCCAAAAATCAAAAAAGTTAAACCAATTATAGGGAGCCAAACGGCAATATTTTTCCAGCAACAAGGTGTAATCTTTCACTGCTTGTTCCACAGCTGCACCTTGTTGTGCGGCGCTCACATGGCTAAAGTCTGCCAATGGTTCGAAGTTAATTTGGTAACGGTTGCCACCCAAATAAAGCCCCACCATGAATACCACTCGTTGGCGTAGCAATGCTGCCATGCGAAATGATCCGGTCGGAAAGTGCACCATGTCACCCAAAAAATTAACTGGATGCAAGATGTCGCCACCCAAAGTGCGGTCAGCCAGCATGCCAATCACCGTGCCGTGCGACAATTTTTCGCGTACTTTGAGGATGGAATCCACACGTCCCATGCTGATGATATCGGTCACCGCATTCGGGTTGATGCTGGCCAGCATGGCATTGATTTTTAACGCATTGTCTTCATGCATCACAATGCTCACATTCAAATCAGTTTCTTGACGACCAATGGCTTGAATCACCTCAAAGCTACCCATGTGTGCACCCATGAGAAAAAGTCCGCGCTTTTCAGCCACCAAGTCGTCTAAATAATTTCTACCAATGATTTCAATGTCAAACAAATCAAAGCGTTGGTTAATCAGGTAAATACGGTCATGAATGGTCGATGCAAAGCTGAACACTTGTTTGTACATGTCCAGCCAAGATGCCTCTCGCCCCAAAGCTCTGCGTAAATATGCGCGCGATGCCTGACGGCTTTTGGCAGAGAACAGTAAAAAATACAAGGCAATGCCATACAGCACAATGCGACCCATGTTGCGCCCCAAGCGCAACGATATCCAAGTCATCACGCGCAACATCAGCATATTGCTGCGTTCAGGTCGGTTGGTCCATTCGGCTGCAGTCATGCCATGGCCTTGGTGATGATGTTGATGGTCGCGTTGACAATTTTTCGTTCGCCACACACGATGTCAAATTGAATGCGCTGCTCAGCCGTTCGTTGGTAGTTGAGTGAAACATGGATGTCGGCTTGGTCGGTGTTTTCACTGTCGGCAGGGCTTAATGGACTTAAAAATTTGACTGAATTTAACTCGTAATGATGGAGCAGCAAATTTTCAGCCGCCGCAATGGCTTGCAAGGCGGTATCGAGCAAGACCACACCGGGTACGATGGGGGCGTCAGGAAAATGCCCAGCAAATGTGGGGTGTTGCTTTGAAATTTGCAAGATCAATGTATTCAAATTTGTTTCGTTCTTAAAGTTTGAATCAATTTTTTCAAGGCTTCACGCGGCAGTTTACCCGTGCTGTTGCGCGGTAAGGCCGGTACGATGAACAATGGGCGCGGAATGAAAACGGGGGCTACCAACTCGCGCAAAGCGGCAATGATTTGCTGCTGTGTCAAAGTGGGCGCAACCACACAGGCTATCAGGCGTACCACATGGTCTGGTGAATCATCGTCTGGCATGTAAAAAGTACCGTCCAGTACCCCGGCAATGCTGTTGAGCTGATGGTTCAGGTGTGTGATGGAGCTGCGTCTGCCCGCAATATTGATTAAATCGGTTGTTCTACCTTGTAACAAAAAGCGCTTGTCTAGTTTCAACTCAATCACATCGTTCATGACCACTTTGCCCAGAGCTTGTCCTCCGGTGGCAAACGTTTTCTCATCTTGCTGAATCAACTCGACCTCATCAAACAAATGCCATTCATCGGTTTGTGTTGGGCGTCGTGTAGCTATCGTTCCTGTTTCTGTGCTGCCATAGATTTCTTGCAGTGGTGCTTTGAGCTTTTGTTCCAGCTCTTGCGCCAATGTCAGCGACAGCGGCGCGGTGGCAGACAGCACCAGTGCAACTTCAGGTATGTCAATCTGCGCTTCCAGTAGCATGCGCATATGTACCGGTGTGGATACCAAAATCCGCGGTGCAGGCACACTTTCTAAGGCGCAAACAATATCAGCTGGATAAAACGGCTGTTTGCTGCTCAAGGCATGACCGCTTTGCAGCGCCAGCAACACAGATGACTCCAGTCCATACATGTGCTGTGCAGGCACAGTGCCGATGATGGTGCCCGCATTTGTTTCTTTGGGTAAACCAATGCGCTTGGCTTCGGCTAACACCGAGCCTTGCAAAGTACCCCAGTATTTGTGGTGCGGCACCGGTGTTCCGGTAGAACCAGAAGTGAACACTATCGCCACCAATTGTGCACTGTCGATTTGCGGAATGACGCAAACCGAATCTGAAGAATCCTCACAGTTTGGTGAATCTGGGAATTGAAATTTGGGTAAATCAATTTCGCAATGCACCAAGTCATGCAAACAAAATACATCGGGAGCAAAAACTTGCATTTGCCGCACCATGTCGGGTGTATGTGTCGATGGCAGCAAACTGATACGTCCTGTCACAATCGCAGCCGCCAACCCCACAGCAAAGTGGTAGCGGTCGGCGCACATGTTGAAAATGTGCTGACTTTTAGGCAACAGATTTTTAACGGTTGTCACATCCGCTAAAAACTGGGCCAATGTGATGGCACGTGTGCCTTGCCAAGCCACGATTTGATGCGCATGCTGATGACCAACCAACGGTAAACTTTGCTTTTGTATATTTGGAATCGTGCTTGACAACGTATTCATGCGTCGCTCCTGCTGCTTGCGTTGTCTGCGCCTTTTTTGCGAACGCTGTTCCACGATATTTTGAACGATTCCCAAAAGCGGTTGCCATACATTTCAGGTAAGCGTTTCCTGCGCACCAATAATTCAATTGTCAACATCACCAACACCAACGGCAAGTACAAAAAATTGGAAAACAATGACCAAACTGGCAGTGGCGTGAAGAAAAACAGAGCAGTCGAAATCAACACCATGGCACCAAAAAATGCCGACCAAGCCCAAGTGATTTGCATCGCATAGTGCGCGTGTTTGGGTGAGATTTGGCCATGCGCCATCTCGGCAAATTCGGTGCAAAGCGGTTTTCTGCCGGCAAACAAAGTGCGAGCAAACGTTATGAAAAGCATACTTTGAAAGCTCGCTTCTTGCAGCCAATACAACATGCCCAAGCGCTGGTCCAACCAATGTAAATTGGCAAAAAGTGTGGCCAACACTGCGCCTATTACAAACAACCAAATCCAAGTGTGTGCCGATTTCCAGGCAAGAACAATGCCCATGACCGTGACTGGTAGCAAAGCCACTGCTGCGCCCAGTGGACCGGTTTGTTCAGTCACAATCATGTAGTGGGCCAGTACCGGAAAGGCCATTAAAAGCAAAGCAAAACCGACCCAGCGCAGCACAGGGGTGCGAGGGGTGAGTTTGCTGTCCGACATCAGCTGGTGCGCTGTGCTGCGATGTGGTTGGTCAAATGCGCCAAAGAGCTGAAAATGACATTGTTGTCTTGGTTATCAGCTTTCAGTTGCAAGCCATAGCGTTTGGAAATCGCCAACGACAGTTCAAGAATATCAATTGAATCCAAGCCCAAACCATCACCATACAAAGGCGCATCAGGCGCAATGTCGGCGGCGGTGACATCGAGATTCAAGGACTCAACAATCAG
This sequence comes from uncultured Polaromonas sp., assembly GCA_937863225.1. Taxonomy (GTDB): domain Bacteria; phylum Pseudomonadota; class Gammaproteobacteria; order Burkholderiales; family Burkholderiaceae_C; genus Aalborgiella. The sequence goes on along the minus strand of CALMEI010000040.1, from coordinate 33,724 downwards.
TTGAGCCACTTCAAGTTGCAAATTGGTGTCTGTCATAAAAAGGGCGATAAAAGTTGGTTTTTTTAAGCTAAATAAGCATTTTACCTGCGCTTTTGCTTGTTAAATCGGTGTTTTGGCTATTTTATATAAAAAATTGGGCTGTATCCGGCGTATTTGTTGCCTAAGGTGCTATTAAAAGTATAGCAAAACAGGGTTTTATGACCGAGCGCTGGGCTCAACATTCAGTGCCATCAGCCGTGCCACCTGTGCCCCATTTGGCGTGAAAGTCTTGAAAGTTCATTTGAATAGGATGTTAGCTGATTTGGTTAAAGAAATTTAAGTAATGGTAGGATTTGCCTTTAACTATTGGATTGTGTCGGTCATGCAATACAGACGTGAAATAGATGGGCTGCGTGCGCTGGCCGTTATTCCGGTGATTCTTTTTCATGCTGGGTTTGATGCCTTCAGCGGCGGGTTTGTTGGTGTTGATGTGTTTTTTGTGCTCAGCGGATATTTGATAACGACGATTATTTTGAGTGACCTTGAGCTAGGGAAATTCTCACTGCTGAATTTTTACGAAAGACGTGCAAGACGCATTTTGCCAGCACTGTTTTTGGTCATTCTGGTCTGCATCCCATTTGCTTGGGCTTGGCTGCTGCCAACTGATATGCGGGATTTTTCGCAAAGCTTGGTAGCCGTTGGGACTTTCACATCAAATATATTATTTTGGCGCGAGAGTGGTTACTTTGATGAAGCTGCAGAACTAAAGCCCTTATTACATACATGGAGCTTGTCCGTAGAAGAGCAGTTTTATGTGTTGTACCCCTTATTCTTGTTGCTATTTTGGCGATTTGGCAAACGCAGATTGATGCTATTTGCTGCACTAACTTTTATAGCTAGCTTGGCATTAGCACAATGGGGTGTACAAAACTATCCTGTTCCTACATTTTTTTTATTACCTACCCGTGGATGGGAGCTTTTGATGGGTTCATTCACGGCCTTCTATTTGTTGTTTGCCAAGGGTCGAAATTTTGATCGAATAGTTTGTGAAATAGGTGGCTGGTTGGGTATCGCTTTCATTCTGTATGCTCTCATCACGTTTAATCAAAAGATGCCATTCCCTGGTCTTTATGCGCTGTGGCCAACGTTGGGTGCGGCGTTGTTTATCGTTTTTGCAAATCAACGAACATCAATAGGTCAGTTATTCGGAAATAAATTTTTTGTCTGGATTGGTTTAATTAGTTACAGTGCTTATCTTTGGCATCAACCACTGTTTGCATTTGCAAAACATCGCAGCCTTTTAAACCATTTTCAAAACCAAATGTTGTTGGCTGTTTTAGTCGTCATCAGCTTTGTTTTTGCCTATTTGAGTTGGCGATTTGTTGAGACGCCATTCAGAGCTAAAGATCGGTTCACCAGAACTCAAATCTTTCGTTTTTCACTATTGGGCGCATTCTTCTTTTGTGCGGTTGGAATGCTAGGGCACATCAGCAACGGCTTTGTTCATTATCGAAAGAACTCAGAAGAAAGCAAGGATCTTGTTGATCGGATGCTACCAAATGTTGGGATAAATCGGTATTGCGCAATGGAATACCCCGAGACCTTAAAGTGCAAGACCAGCGATTCACCAGAGGTGTTGTTATGGGGTGATTCATATGCCATGCATTTGGCGCAAGGACTGTTAGCCTCTAAGCCAGATATTAAATTGGTGCAAAGGACAATGCCTGTATGCGGCCCCTTTTTGGGAATAGCTCCCACCAATGCAAAATATGTCCAAAGTTGGGCAGAAAAATGTATGGAAGTAAATGATAAAGTTTTTGACTTCTTGCAGCAAACGTCATCAATCAAATACGTCATATTGAGTTCTCCATTTACCCAATATGTAGGTGTAGGTGCAAAGGTATTTCAACGCAATGGAGAAATCGTTTCAGGAGATAAGGTTGCGGCTGCAGCCATGATAGAAACCGTTAAACAAATCAAAGCTATTGGTAAAACTCCCGTCTTGTTTTCTCCACCTCCACGCAATGGAAATGATATAGGTGGATGCCTTAAGAAGATTACTTTTTTTGGTGGCGATAAAGCCTATTGTGATGTGCTCGTCACGCACTCTACGCAGCGTTATCGTGAAGTGTGGAGTTTCCTCAGAGAAGTTGAGAAGCATGCTACGGTGGTTTGGCTATCAGATTACTTGTGCTCCACAAACTCTTGCAAAGCATCATTCAATGATGTGCTGATTTTTCGTGATTCTGGTCATCTTTCTTACGAAGGAAGCGCATATTTAGGCAAACAAATGAATTTTTATGGTCGTCTTGAGGAGGCTGTGCGTCAGGAGCATAAATAAAAAATGCAGAAAAGTATGCTGCATTTTCCTTCTTCTCCTAGCTTAACCCAATATTTTTTTTCCAACCCAACGGAATAACAAGGGTAAATCGTTCACTTCAATACCGCTCACACCATGAGCGGCGGTACGGGAAAGTCGGGCTCGGTAGATATCAAATAATATTTGATCACGCCTCGAGAGCAGGCTGGCAGCGCTTGATCGCATGAATGCGGCGTGCCCAGTTTTTGTCATCACCCCCAAAGCTTTGTAATGTTTGAATTGAGCTTTGTCTTGACTGAGATTTGAAACCCCAAATATGCGTAGCGATGCTTTTGAGCCGTGCTTCAATAAATTGACGACAATGGCTTGTTGACCATGCGACGTGATCGGTACGTTTTGAATCTCCCAGCCAACAGATTGAAAGCATTCAACTGCGGCATCTCGATCGGATTGCTCTATAGCGAGTTCCAACGAATCGCAATCGCCTAACTCAGCGGGGTCAGATAGCAAACATTCGCGTATTTCACCTAAAGCAATCAGATCGTATTGTTCTAAGCCTGGCGCAGTTAAAGCTTGTCGCAATTCACCCAAATTTGCATGTGCCCTGAGTCGCCCCTGTCGCCCAATATTTTGTATGATACCTGCATGAATACTGTCTGCGATTTCATTGGTAAAACGCAAACCTAACAAACTAATTAACTTGTGCTGTTGAAAATCAATCTGTTCTGCAGAGAATTGACGTAACCACTTGAAAAAAGCGGCTCGCGCTACTGTATTGTCCTGGTGCAGCGCAGCAATGTATAAATTCAGCGGTGCCAGTAATCGGTAGGGAAAAAGAGCGGCGCGCACTAGCTCAATTGCTTCTTGCGATGAAAAGCCAATACCGCGGCTCGTAGATAGTCTTTCGCTTGCCCAACATTTGCATTGAAAGAAATACTTTCACTGTGAATTCTTCTAAGTGCCAAAGCCTGATCTACCAGCTTAATATTTAAACCTGCATGTTTTGCGCGACTGAACCAATCAATCATTTCACCATAACCGTGGCCTAAGTCTCGAATTTCTCCCACTCTATGGTACGCATGCATCCAAATCGCAAGCGTAGATCGTGACCATCCAGAGGACTCTTCCGCAGCATTTTTCAGATGCAGTTCTCCAAAAGGGCGCATTTTTGTAATCACAGCATCAATGTGATGATGCGGATGATTTAATTGTTCTAATTGAATTTCCATCTTGCTGGGATGCCACAAATCATCACTGTCTACCATGGCAACGATATCTGTTTGCACGGCGGCAATTCCAGTGGTGGTTGCCGCACCTGGCCCACGGTTGGGAGTTGAAATCACGTTGACTATCGAACTTGTTTGAAGTGCAATTCGTGCCGTATCATCACTTGAACCATCGTCAACAACGATGATCTTTGTTGGAGGTATTGACTGAGAAAGTACAGACTGCAATGTCTCTGCAATATATTTTCCAGCGTTAAAGGCAGGTATCACGACTGTGTATTGGTGATTAGACATGGAATACCCTTGCTCTTGCAATCATCTCGGGGTCATCCACTCTAAACATACCCTTGGCATCCATTAAGGTGGGATCTTTTTTTCTTCTAATCATGTGAAGCATGATGGCGCGTCGGAATCCTTCGCCCAGTTCTTTTGCGTTCAGCGTCACATTGGTTGTATGTCTTCTATAGTAATAAACAACATCTTCAAAATGCACAATATTTTTGCATACTTCTACAATTCTGAGCATGTAGTCTAAATCTTCAGCATATGATAAAGTGGTATTAAATTCACCAATTTTGTAGAGCAACTCTTTGCGAAAAATACATGTTGCTAAATTGATGCCACTCAAAACCGGCCATTCTTCGGATAGCGGCCCTACACATCCCTGGTCTAAAAAGGCAGTTGGAACCATGCGCAATTTGCTAATTGTCAATTGCGTATCAGTTGAGCCAATGAGTGTAGATAAGCCTTTTTTATAGGCATTCTCTACCAATACATCGTCTGAATCAAGAAAGGCTACAAATTCAGATTGTGGATTAATCTCTTTTAATAGTCTGTTTCTTGCAGCACTGACGCCCTGGTTTTTTTCAAGTGTAAAAAGTCGAAGTCCATTGATGGTCTCCATTTTTTTTCGCACGATTTGCGCCGTATTGTCTGTGGAGCAATCATCACAAATTAATATTTCAATGTCTGCATAGATTTTCTGCGACGCTATTGAGTCTATAGCAGCCGTGATGTATTTTTCTGCATTGTATGCAGGCATTAAAACGCTTAACATTTTAAATTTCCTAAAAATGTTGATATTTGAGTTGAAATTTCTTCTGGATTATTTGAAAGTGCAACGCCAAAACACGGTAGGTCGCGGATAAGTTGTGCGCACGTTACAAACATAGGCGCGTAACTGCCACTTAATTGCTTCAATGTTGAAATAGTCAGCGTTTTAAATACGGTAACCGGATCTACTGGATGGAATTTGGTCTCATTTCCGCCAATTGAAGGTGCCAGAAGCACATGTACCGGGACAGAATCAACGATACCTTGTTGATACACATTCTCGGGTCTAAAAACGGCTTTGTTTTGCCAATTTAATGTCGCTGGACGCGGTAGTCCAAGCCGTGTTAACCCGGCAAGATCTTGTTTCACGGTTCGAAACACGGCATGTGCTCTGTACTCATTTGATTTTTTCGAAAGCAATGTGTAATCATCACCAGATGATTGGAACCCGTATTTCATTGCGCCAATTGCAGTTCCGGATTTTCCAGCGCCACCATTTCCTACCAACAAGGCACCTTTACCATTGATCGACAAAGAGCCAGCATGAACGATGGTTTTATGATCAAGCTCGGCAATCCATTTGCAGAAATAAGCCAATGGCGAAGTGGGCTCCCATAATTCGTATCCTGTTTTATGCGGTAACAGTCGCACGCCAAATAGTTGATTGGTGTCAAAAATGTCCCAGGCTTGTCGCCTAGGAACAAAAATGATTCGAATCCCCATATTTTCTAGCCGAATTTTAGTTTGATTCTCGAGTTCGCCCAACGGAGATTGCACTATAAACTCGTCATGCAGATGCCAGCCAGAATAATCTGCAAAAATTCGAATTTTGGAATCGAAATGATTATTTGCATCAGGCGATACCAAACAGTGTTGAATACTAGGCTTGAGTGACGGTTCCGATTCTGCGAAATCGAATGCCGTGTCTCCAAACTTGACAGTAATGCGGTCTAGGGTGTGTGTCGAAGCGTATTGTCTTTGACCAAATTCCAGAGCGCGTTGAATGAAAGCTACAAGCGCACCCTCGTTCAATTAATTCACCGTGGTATATGTGATCTTACCTGTGGCGGGGTCGACATCATGTATGGGATCGGCACCAATCAGCTCTAATAAATCATCATGACTGTCAATATGAAATGTTGATCCCGCCGCAAATATTTCTTCGCATACTTCACGTTTAACTTCAAATATACTGGCAGGAATTTCACGCAAGAGATCAAAAAAATCTAATTTTTTGACTGCATCTGTAATTTGATTTCCTGCGCCTATTTCAATTTGTTCGGCAGCATTTTTTAATGCTTGCACACTGATTCCAGATTCAAATGCCTTCAGTAAAGCCACATAACGGTTGCCAACATCGAAATATTTTCCAGACTTTAGACTCAGTATAAACATACCCTCTTGGAACTTTTCGCCTACGACATCAGGGCTTGCTAATTCGTAACAAACATGTTGCATTAATCTCTCCGATTTGTAATTTTTTGAATCATTTGCAAAGCTTCAAAACATATCTTAAAGTGAATTTGGTGCTAATTCCAAAACTTTGTCACATTTTATCACTAAATTGTTGTCATGTGTCACTATCAAAAAAATCGAATTGGGTTGTGCCGTAAATACGTTGTCCATGATGGACGATGCAAGCGCAGAATCCAAATTACTGGTGGGCTCATCAAAAATATAGACTGCAGCAGGGTGCAGCATGGCACGGGCAATGCTGATCCGTTTGATTTGTCCGCCAGATAAATTCCTGCCCATCTCTCCAGCCGTTCGGTTTGCTTGCTCAGGTTGTTGGGCCACTAAATCAGTCAAGCAAGTCAATTTCAAAACATCGTCAAGTTCCTTGCGAGAGTATTCACTGCCTAAAGTCACGTTCTCTTCGATGCTCATATCGAATAAGCAAGGACTTTGCGGGCAATATTTCAGTTGCTTTTGCCAGTCTCTGCCATGACCGGGGCTGAGCGGCATTGCATCGATTTCAATTGTGCCATTGCTGGGATGAAGTAAACCAGCAATGAGGTCAATCAAGGTGCTTTTACCAACGCCTGAAGGGCCGGTGATGGCTATTTTTTGTCCAACATAAACGTCAAAACTCATATCTTTGAGTACTGTATGAGTGCTGTCAGGATATCGATAGCTGATATTTTTTAAAGAGATGCATTTTTTTAATGGAGGGCATTTCAGCGATGCTTCTTCGTGTTGAAGATTTTTGAAAAAGTTTTCCAATTGGGTTACCAATGGCCAGCCACTTCGCAGATGGGCCAGGTTAACAAAAACCAAATGTCCCATAGGAAATAACTTAAGACTGGCTATAGCGAAAAGTGCCAAGGCGGGAAATGATGTGATTTCAACTAAAGCGGAACTCGCAGATCGCCCGAACATCATCAAAGCAAAAATGATGAAAATCAATGCCTCCAATACCAGTTTGGGTAATTCCACATAAACATACCGATTCGTGCTCGACAGTGCCAATTGATTGGATGACGCTGCAAACTCTTCCACAAATTTATTTTCTAAATGAGAGAGCCGTACTTCACGTATGGATGCAAAAGCTTCAGTGCTTAAGCGATGCCTACTTGTGTGTGCGTGAATTTGACGTTCGGCATCTCTTTTTATCGGTTTTTTGAGGACTATTAAGATCAAACCGTACAGCACAATGACAGTTGCACCAACAAATAGGGTTGGGAATGGAAAATAAAATAACAAAACCAAACTGACTGCAATAACCAATGTTATTTGAGAAATTAAGCGACCCAATGGAATCATGACAAATGAAATGATGTCCTGCGCATCATTCAAAATAACTGCGCGAATATTTGCAGAATGGTTTTTGAAGTGCCATTCATAAGGTTGTTCGATGATGGTTTTAAATAATTGCGTGCCGAACGCATAACCTTCGCTCATATTGAGTTTGGCAGTGACAAAGATCGCCCATGTTCGCAGCGCGAGGCCAGTCAAATACAAGGCGCCCAATATTGTCAATGCTTCACTGCTTGAATATTTAGCAAACCATGAAGGTGCTGAATCGGAAAAAGGACCAATCCATGAGAGGATAGGGAACACTGCTGCAATGCTGGCAGTTTCAACGAGCGATACGATAGCTCCAAAAAAATATACTTTTAAATAGCGGGACCAGCTTTCCCGACCAAACAATTTAATCAGGCGACGTACTTTATCTAACATCTTTGGTCATCTCCACTGGAAGCTTTGGTATATAACGCAAGAGATGAGCTGCGAGGCATATGGTTAAAGGCAGGTGTCATTTAAATATCAATAAATTTATATTTAAATTATCCACGCAAAGCATGGCTGAACTTTTCAATTATCCGTAACCAAAAATCTTTCTGAATGAACCGTTGCCCATCCCTGATCACGCCCCCGCTGGACCAATATCGAAAATTGATGTAAGCGAAAATTCGGTTGACAATCGATATTAAAAATACCGTTCGATACCCGCGGGCGCGTAATTTGAATTCTGCAATCAAGATAAAACTACCAATACTTCTCAAGTGAGCACGATGATCACCTAGAAAAAGCCAATCAGACAATGCGCGCCACGCGATAAAAAAAGATTGAGAACGACAATTAAAAAAATGGTGTGCCAAAGTTTCTTTTTCTGATTCTGAAAAGTGTTCATACAGCAGTTCGCATTCAATCAGATTGCGAAGCAAAAGCGCACCATCTAACCGGTCTCTATCTTGCAAGACACCATGTATCAAGGCGGTGATCAAGTAGTTTTGACGGCTAGGCTGCAGCAGTTGGCAACAACCGGGTATGGGAATTGCTGAATTTACAAAATCGCTCGGTAATAAGTGAAGGTACATTGGATCAACTACCAGCAAGTGCGGTTCAATTGCCACGTTATCGTTTGCGCGCATGATGGGTGTGAGATGTCGCTGTCCAATCTTTAGCAGAGGTTTGCCATCAGTGTCACACTTATCCCTTAAGGAGGGATTTTTTTGCACATAACCTAAATCATGCAATGCCAAACCAAATTGCTCATCGTTAACTAGAATATCAATATCTGCCATATACCGCATGCCTATCGAGGGGTATACACCATCGAAAAGTTGTACCGCGCCTTTTAACAATATGGGTCGAATGTTGGTACCTTGCAAATGTTGATCGATCTCCAACAACTGCGCTTTGATGCGCATATTCGTCATCAAATAATTAACTGGGGTTTGAACCAATGTGTCTATTGCGCGCGCCGACATCTCTTCTCTAGCTGTTACTGCATATGACCAAAGCGGGAGAACGCGATGATCACGCGCCATTTCAGCAATTTTGGAATTGTGACGAGACTCATTATTTATCAATGCAGAAACATCGCTGCCTTGGGCAATCTTTTTGCACAGTTGAGCGAATTTTTGGATATCCATAAACAAAAATCGGCGCAATGTTGAGAAAGCTTAAATCACGCCTTCAAACATCATCACATCCACTGTATCGCCCGTATTCACTGAACCTTGGTCGTGGTGAAGGACGATGAGGCCGTTGGCTTGTGCCATGGAGCTTAAAACGCCGGAGCCTTGGTTGCCAGTGGTTTGCACGGTTAAGGTGCCGTCGGCTTGGGTGGTGACAATGCCGCGTTGGTATTCGGTGCGACCGGGTTTTTTGCGGATTGGCTCAAGGCTTGCGGCTTTCAGGAGCGGCAATGGCTTGGCGTTGGCTCCCATCATGCGCAATAAGGCGGGTCGTACAAAGGCCAAAAAGGTGACCATCACTGCGACTGGATTGCCAGGTAATCCAAAAAGAACAGCGCTATCATTTTCATAGCAGCCTAGGCAGTTATTATGCTGGCTAGAGTCACTTTTTATCATATTTTTTGCACTGATACGGCCCACTGCCATAGGCCGACCTGGTCGCATGGCGATGCGCCAAAATGCAACGCCGCCCGATACGGCGCCCAGTTTTTTCATCATCGCGCGGGTGTAGTCGGCTTCGCCCACGCTGACGCCGCCACTGGTGATAACGGCATCGGCTGAATTGGCAGCTTTGATGAAGGCTGCTTCCAATTGCACAGGGTCGTCACGTACCACACCCATATCGATGACTTCGCATCCCATGCGTCTGAGCAAACCAAACACGGTGTAACGGTTGCTATCGTATACAGCGCCTTCTCGTGGCGCTTCACCTAAGCTCAAAATCTCGTCACCGGTGGAAAAATAGGCCACGCGCAATCTGCGAAAAACTGTCACGCTGGGCAGCCCTAAACTGGCGATCAATCCCAATGCTGCGGGTGTCAGGGTGTCGCCTTGCGACAATGCGGGCTTGCCCTGCATCAAATCTTCGCCTGCAAAGCGTCGGTTGTCGCCCAAGCGCAAGGTATTGGGTGCGATACTGATGGTGGCTGCTGCTTCTGTTTGGGCTGTGACACTGACCATCTCTTGTGGCACCACGGTGTTCAAGCCTTGCGGCATGATGGCTCCCGTCATGATTTTGACGCATTCACCTTGGCGTACAGCGCCTTGCCAAGCTGCGCCAGCCAAAGCCGTGCCAATGACCGTCAATTGCAATGCCCGACCATCTTGCAACTGGGCACCATCGAAAGCAAAGCCATCCATGGCCGAGTTGTCATGTGGTGGCACGCTGATTGGTGAAATCACATCTTGTGCCAGCACCCTGCCCAAAGCGTCAAACAAAGGCACTGTTTCAGTGTCGGTGTTGGTGACAGGAATGGGGTTAACCAGTTCGGCTAAAAATGCGTTGACCTTGTCGGCACGCAGCGATGTTGGGTCGTAGCCTGCGAGCTCGGCGGCGATTTGATCAATGGTTTTCATGCGTGGCTTGTGGGTGTATGGTGCATCATTTGCAAATCTGACAAGGTGTTCAAATTGGCAAAAGCAAGGGGTTCGTCGTGCGGTAAATTGAATGGCACTTTCACTTGCTTATGCAAAGCAGTCCAGGCGCCTATTTTGCGACCACCTTTGGCCAAAAATTGACGCAGGCTGTCGGCCAATTCGCCATTCATTCCGCATTTGAGCAAACAAAACACGGGTTGATTACAGAGCTTGCCAGTCTCGTCGGGTGAGCACGCCATGGCAATGTTTGCATCGTTTTGCGCCAGTTCTGTGGCGAGACGTTGAACCATGTCGAGTGGAAATAAAGGGGTGTCACATGGTGCTGTCATGAGGTAGCGTGTTTGACAGTGTTCAAGACCAGTTAAAAACCCAGCGAGCGGACCTTGGAAAGCATTCGCTGCCATCCAAGCATCATCTGTCCGCACTGGAAAGCCAAATGCTTTGTATGCATCCAAATTGCGATTGGCGCTGATACTGATGCTGGCGACCTGTGGCTGCAATCGCGCAATCGCATTGGCAACCAAAGTCGTCCCTTTGTACTGTTGCAATCCTTTGTCCAGACCATTCATGCGACTGGCCTGCCCGCCGGCGAGAATGATGCCAGAAATGTCTGAACCCGCGATCAATTTAGCCACCGATGTAACTCATCTCAACTCGTTTGTGCGCATTGGCAGAACTCTGTGAATCAGGCGGCATGCTGCTGCGCAATTCCGAATAACGGTCGGTGCGTCGTTGCCAAATTTGTGCAATGGCATCGGAGATGGATTTATCGATGTAGCCATCTTTGTTGGGGTTGCTGGTTTTGTTAGCGTCTCCATTGGTGCGCAGCAAAGGCAGCAAGTCATAACCCTGATTGGCGAACAAACACAAATACATCTTGCCTTCGGTGGACAAACGGGCGCGGTTGCACTCGCCACAGAAAGCCTGGGTCACACTGCTGATGACACCAATTTCGCCCAATGCGGGGTCATGTTGGCCGGACGCATTTGCATAGCCAAAGCGCTGTGCAGTTTCACCTGAAGTTTTGGCTTGCAGTTGAACCAATGGCATTTCTTGATGGATTAAGTTGACAACTTCGCTCGATGGCATGACCTCGTCCATGCGCCAACCGTTGCTGGCACCCACATCCATGTACTCGATGAATCTGAGTACCATGCCTGTACCTTGAAACCGTCTGGCCATGGGCAATATTTGGTCGGTGTTGGTGCCACGCTTGACCACCATATTGATTTTGATGCCACTAAATTGACCGTGTGCATCCAAACCCAGACCTGCGTCTCGCGCTGCATCAATTCCAGCCAAAACATTTGCAACCGGGAAATCGACATCGTTCATGCTGCGAAAGATGTTGTCATCTAATCCATCTAAACTCACAGTGACGCGTTGCAATCCAGCAGCTTTCAATGCCTTGGCTTTTTTGGCAAGCAATGATCCGTTGGTGGTCAATGTCAAGTCGAGAGGGCGGCCTTCAGGTGTGCGCAATTCGGCGAGCTGTGCAATCAGCACCTCGAGGTTTTTACGCAAAAGCGGTTCACCGCCAGTCAATCTGATTTTTCGTACGCCGTGCAACAAAAACACCTTAGCTAGTCGTGTGATTTCCTCAAAACTGAGCAAGGCGCTGTGCGGTAAATAGGGGTAATCTTTGGTGAAAACTTCTTTCGGCATGCAATAGTTACAGCGAAAGTTACAGCGGTCGGTGACGCTGATGCGCAAATCGCGCAACGGCCTGCCCAAATGGTCAAGCAACTGACCGGTCGCAGCATGGTCAGGCAGATTGTGGATGTCAATGGCGTGCGCCGTGGGACGCGTCACACGTTCATCTTGCATGAATATCATGCGATGATTTTTGTGGGGATAGAGCGTCGCTTCAGACATATTGGCATTGTGCCATTTTTACCCAAAGTAACCGGCTATGGCTTAAAGACCTTTACGAGAAAAGGTGAGGGTGGCGTTGGTGCCACCAAAGCCAAAGCTATTGGACATGGCAGTTTGCATCTTGATGTTGTCAATGCGATTCACAACAATTGGCAAACCAGCAGCTGCTGGGTCTAGGTTTTCGATGTTGGCGGATGCCGCAATGAAATTGTTTTCCATCATGAGCAGGGTGTAGATGGCTTCGTTCACACCGGCTGCGCCCAAAGCGTGACCGGTGAGGGATTTGGTTGATGCAATGTGTGGCACTGCAGTTTGTGAACCATTTGCAAACACAGCGCGAATGGCTTCAATTTCTTTCACATCGCCCACAGGGGTGCTGGTGCCGTGGGTATTGACATAATCAACAGGCCCCACATCCTTGCCTTGCGCGTCCAAAAGTGCCATTTTCATGCAGCGCTCAGCGCCTTCGCCACTGGGAGCCACCATGTCATAGCCGTCTGATGTGGCGCCATAGCCCACCAATTCCGCATAAATTTTCGCGCCACGTGCTTTGGCGTGTTCGTACTCTTCCAACACCAAAATACCACCACCGCCGGAGATAACAAACCCATCACGATCCGTATCGTAGGTGCGTGAGGCTTTTTCAGGTGTGGCGTTGTATTTGCTGGACAAAGCGCCCATGGCATCAAACATGAAAGACAGCGTCCAATCTTCTTCTTCCGCACCACCAGCAAACATCACGTCTTGTTTGCCCAGTTGAATTTGCTCTGCCGCAGCGCCAATGCAATGCGCGCTGGTCGCGCAAGCCGAGCTGATACTGTAGTTAACACCTTTGATTTTTGCACCTGTGGCCAAGCAAGCTGATACACCACTGGCCATGGCTTTGGTCACCATATAAGGGCCGACGCGTTTCACGCCTTTTTCTTTGAGTGTGTCGATGCCTTGTGAAATGCTTTCATGCGATGCACCACCTGCGCCCACAATCAGACCAGTGCGCAAATTGGAAACTTTGTCTTCTGGCAAGCCCGCATCGGCTATCGCTTCTTGCATGGCCAGCCAAGCGTAGGCATGGCCATCGGCCATGAAACGCATCAACTTGCGGTCTATCAGTGCTTCTACATCCAAATTTTTAACCGAGCCCGCCACATGCGAACGCAAACCACGTGCTTCGTATTCAGGCTGAAAAGTAATGCCCGAGCGACCCGCTTTGAGACTGTCCAATACTTCGGCTTTGTTATTGCCAATGCTGCAAACAATGCCCATTCCTGTAACGACAACGCGACGCATGATAAGTTTTCCTATTCGATTTAGAGTTGTATTGGCTTAGCTGGTATACAGACCAACCTTCAAATCTGTGGCGGTGTAAATTTCCTTACCGTCAATTTCTAATGTGGCGTCGGCCACGCCCATGACCAATTTACGCAATACAAGTCGATTCATGTCGATGCGATAAGTGACCAGTTTGCCGGTAGGCAACACTTCACCGGTGAATTTAATTTCGCCAGCGCCCAATGCACGTCCACGTCCAGGGCCACCACTCCAGCCCAAGAAAAAACCAATCAATTGCCACATGGCATCCAAGCCTAAGCAGCCCGGCATGACTGGGTCGCCTTGGAAGTGGCAATCAAAAAACCACAAATCGGGTTTGATGTCCAGTTCTGCAATGATTTGTCCTTTGCCATGTTTGCCGCCATCAGCGGTGATGGATGTGATGCGATCAAACATCAACATGGGTGGCAGTGGGAGTTTGGCATTGCCTTCGCCAAACAGTTCGCCGCGCCCGCATGCCAATAATTCTTCAAAGGTGTAACTGTTTTGTTGTTTCATGTTTTATTTGGATGTGCTAATGGCGTTCATTATCTTACAAATCAGGCAAAAAAATAGCCCACCAAAGTGGGCTATTCGTGCGTGAAGCGATGCGTCAGTGTTTATTGCACAGTGACTTCAACGCGTCTTGCTTCAGCAGCTGGGCCATCTGCTTTGGCTTGTTCAGGTTTCTTTAATTCCACCTTGTCGGCTGCAACGCCAGCTTCTTTCAAAGCGGCTTGCACATTCATGGCGCGTTGTTTGGCCAATTCTGCATTTTTCACAGGGTCGCCTTTGGCATCATGGTAGCCACTGACATATGCTTTCTTGCCACCCGCAACGGCTTTGGCAACATCCGCCAAAGCCGCAGCACTGCCAGCAGCCACATCAGCTTTTCCAGAAGCAAAGTAAAACTTCACCACACCGTTTTCAACTTTGATTGAGGCGGCATCCGATGCTGCAGCAGGTTCTGTTGATGCGGGTGCAGCGCCAGTGTCATAACCTGGTGCCGCGCTAGGAGCGCCCGCCGCAGCCACAGCAGCAACAGTAGCTGCGGGTGCAGCCGTGCTGTCCGATGCTGGTGCTTTGCCGTGAATCGACATCATCAAAGGCACAATCAACAGCGCGACGATGTTGATGATTTTGATCAACGGGTTCACTGCAGGACCTGCGGTGTCTTTGTACGGATCACCCACGGTGTCGCCAGTGACGGCTGCTTTGTGTGTATCGCCACCTTTTTTATGGGTCACACCGTCTTTGTCGACAAAGTTGTCTTCAATCAGTTTTTTTGCATTGTCCCAAGCACCGCCGCCGGTGCACATTGAAATCGCCACAAACAAACCGGTGACGATGGTGCCCATCAGCAAACCACCCAGTGCCGCAGGGCCTAATGCCAAGCCAACCACAATCGGTACGACCACGGGCAGCAAGGATGGAATCATCATTTCTTTAATGGCGGCTGTGGTCAGCATATCAACCGCAGCGCTGTAGTCTGGCTTGCGTTTGCCGGCCATGATTTGCCCGTCAGAAAACTGGCGGCGCACTTCCACCACCACGGAGCCAGCTGCACGTCCCACCGCTTCCATCGCCATCGCGCCAAAGAGGTAAGGAATCAAACCGCCAATAAAGAGGCCAATGATCACCATGGGGTTAGACAGGTCAAACGTGATGGCTTTGCCATACGCTTCAAGCTTGTGGGTGTAATCGGCAAACAGCACCAGCGCAGCGAGCCCCGCAGAGCCAATCGCATAGCCCTTGGTCACCGCCTTAGTGGTATTGCCCACGGCATCCAACGGGTCTGTCACGTCGCGTACAGACGATGGCAGTTCGGCCATTTCTGCAATACCACCAGCGTTGTCGGTGATGGGACCATAGGCATCCAAAGCGACCACAATGCCCGCCATTGACAACATGGATGTTGCCGCAACAGCGATACCATACAAACCACCGAGCTTGTAAGCAGCCATGATGGCCAAGCAAACAAAAATCACTGGCCATGCGGTAGAACGCATCGAGACACCCAAGCCTGCGATGATGTTGGTGCCGTGACCTGTGGTTGAAGCCTGTGCAATGTGCTTAACGGGCGCAAATTGAGTGCCAGTGTAAAACTCTGTGATCCAGACCAATGCACCTGTCAAAATCAGGCCTACCGCACAAGCACCAAACAATGCCATTTGGCTGCCGCTGGCTTTGATGGCGTTATCGGGTATCACGGCTACCGTGACGAAGTAAAAAGCGATCAGCGACAAACCGCCCGCAACGGCCAAACCTTTGTAAAGCGCAGGCATCACGTTTTTCATGCCAGGAGATGCTTTCACAAAAAAGCAACCGATGATCGAAGCGATGATAGACACAGCACCCAAAGCCAATGGGTAAACGACGGCAGACGTGCCTGCATTCGCCACCAACAGAGCGCCCAAAACCATGGTGGCAATCAAGGTGACCGCATAGGTTTCAAACAAGTCAGCCGCCATACCGGCACAATCGCCCACATTGTCGCCCACGTTATCGGCAATCACAGCCGGGTTACGCGGGTCGTCTTCTGGAATACCGGCTTCCACTTTACCAACCAAGTCCGCACCCACGTCGGCACCTTTGGTGAAAATACCACCGCCTAAACGGGCAAAAATGGAAATGAGTGACGAGCCAAAGGCAAATCCAATCAATGGGTTGAGCATGTGTGCCAAGTTTTTATCCGGTGTCATGCTGCCATTACCGGTTAAAAACCAATAGAAAACCGACACACCCAGCAAGCCTAAGCCCACGACCAACATGCCTGTGATGGCACCACCACGGAAAGCCACATCCAATGCGGGGCCAATACCCTTGGTAGCCGCTTGGGCCGTGCGCACATTGGCGCGCACCGAAACGTTCATGCCAATGAAACCGCACAAACCGGACAGTACCGCGCCAATGACAAAGCCAACGGCTGACATGCTGTCTAAGAAAAAGAAAATCAATATAGCCAAGACCACACCCACGACGGTGATGGTTTTGTACTGACGCGCCAAATAGGCCGCAGCGCCGGTTTGAATGGCGGCTGCAATTTCTTGCATTCGCGCATTGCCAGCGTCTTGTGAAAGTATCCAACTGCGTGCCCATAAGCCGTATACCACGGCTGCAAGCCCACAAATAAGCGCCAGTACCAGCGCGGAATTTCCTGACATAGTTTTACTCCTCTACGGTTGATTCGCTTGTAGGGAGTCGCCTTGTGGTGACAACGCAAACTCCCGCTGCGTTGCTTCCTCATACATCCTTGCAGTAGATCCTGAAGGGGGGGTGATTGGCCAACCTGATGAATGTAACCTTAAATTCTGATGAATTTCATCCATGTAAGGTTGTGACAAGTAAAATCAGGGTTAATCCTAGGTTGTTTAGATTTAAATCAAATCGCGTCCAGTTTCAAAGCTGGCTTTTTTCATTTACATCTCAAATTTTCACCATTTTTTATCTTTTTCTCCTCATTTTTTAAAGAAACCACCATGTCACTCGATAACGTCACCCCAGGTCAAAACGCCCCGCACGAATTTAACGTCATCATCGAAATTCCGATGAATGCTGACCCTATCAAATACGAAGTGGATAAAGAAACAGGCGCCATTTTTGTGGACAGGTTCATGAGCACATCCATGCACTACCCCACCAATTACGGCTATGTGCCCAAAACCTTGAGTGGTGACGGCGACCCAGTTGATGTGTTGGTGATCACCCCAGTGCCATTGATTCCAGGTGTGGTGGTAACTTGCCGAGTGATTGGCATTTTGAAAATGACCGATGAAGCCGGCGAAGACGGCAAAGTGCTGGCCGTACCTATCAATAAACTGTGCTCTTTGTACAGCCGCTGGGAAAAGCCCGAAGACCTTAACGAACTGCGCTTGAACACCATTGCGCATTTCTTTGAACATTACAAAGATTTGGAAAAAGGCAAATGGGTCAAGATCAACGGCTGGGAAGGCCCAGAAGCTGCCACCAAAGAAATTGTGGACGGCATGGCGAATTACCAAAAGAGTTTGCAAGCCTAAGCGCTAACACTTAAACTTAATGCCAAAATTTATAAGATTTTGGCCTGTAGCCGGCGTATTTATTGCCTATAGTGCTATATAAATTATAGCGTTAAGAGGTATAGCGCTATGAATGTGTACGTGGGTTACTTGCTTTGCGGATAAAGCACATTTTGCAAGCCCATTAATTTGGGCGGCACAAATGGGGTCCAGTTTTTGTGCGTTTGCGACAAACGGTTCGCCACCGCCCACCACGTGCTGGGGTTGACACCCAATCCAATGTGGCTGGCGAATACCTCGATGTTCTCGGTTCGATCATTGTTTTTGCTGGGCGCTTGAATGCTGCCTTGCCAAGCCACCACGCCATCAGTTTTGGAATAAATACTGGCAGTCGGCATGGGCGGTGCTTCGCTCAAGTTGAATTTGCCAGCTTCGTGTTCCACTTTGCGACCCGTTGCCAATTCGTACAAGCGCCACAAATTGGTTGACTTGGGTGTACTGGCAAATGGTGTGCCAAGGGTGATGACGCAATGCACCATGTCGGGCAACATTTTGGCAATTTCGCGTGCATAAATGCCGCCTAAGCTCCACCCAATTAAGCTGACTTTGCGACCCGATTTTTTAAAGTCAGCCATCACTTGCGCTTTCGCAGCTTCTAATACGCCTTGCCTTGGCCCTAAATTCAAGCCTTGGTTCCAGCCATCCACTTCATAGCCCAAGCTGGTTAAATACATGCGCAGCGGTGCAGTGCTGGCATCACCTGCTGCCAAGCCAGGAAAAATAATCACGCAGTGGCCGTCCCCAGTGGGCGCGCGCCGTAATGCCGGCCAAGCAGGCAGCAATGTCCAAAATTCAGCAAACACCCGAAACTCCAAAGCCATCAAAGCCAGCGCAGGAGGCGGGTGATGCACTTCATCGTCATCAGCAAGAGAGTTTTGTGCCAGTGTTGTTTTGTAAGCCATGCAACCGTATTTTTTATTCTGAACCTTCGCAACGGTAACAGCTTTGCGACCATGAATCTACACGTGTTACGACTGTAACCACGTTTTAGAGAGTAAACTCTGAAATCAATATGCTATGTATTTAATAGCACTTTAGGCAATGAATACGCTGGATATAGGTATAAATTGTGATTTTATTGGTGTATAACGTTTGAGCTGAGTCAACTCCGATCGGATTGTCTTGTGGTCAACGTTCCTGCAGTCGACTATGAAGTATGTTCGAGCCGTATGCGAAGTTGATGAGCGAAATCATTTGTGTTCGTGTTGCCAAACGTTGGAGTTCAGCAGTAACTAAAGGTAGTCGGCTACGATGACGGGATATTTGTGGGCATGTGATGATTCCTTTACTTCGTAGGAGAAGACTGCGGATTCTTGGTACATGCGAAAGTTTCCATGAGAGCGTAACGAACTAACGAATGCGCGCGAATATGCCGCTTGGCGGGGTTGTCTTCAAGGTACTTGTAGACGATGTCTTTGATTTGTCCGAGAGTGACCTTTGCATCGTCAAAGCAAATATGCGCGACCTTAAACCGATTTGCAGTTGGGTTCTTTTCGAGTAATGCAACGAAGATTTCATTAGTGAGATAGAAGTCTTCTGCATCTAGTACTCCTTCAAGGTAGGCATAGCCTCGCAAACTATCCGCGGAATTTTTGGATCCAAGCCATATGTGCAACTCATTCCCTGTGATTTCAGCGGTTGCTACTGTCGAGTGAAGACTGACAACTATGGCAAGAGCGGACAAAAGTTTCTTATTCAAATCCTTCTCCTTTGAGGCACCTAATGCAATTATGCTGCAATATACGCAACACAATCAGGCTAATACGTGATAATTTGGTCATCTATATTTCCAGTGAATTTCTGGTTTATTAGGCGGATCAAAATCAGAATATCTGAAGACAACTTATTGCCTTGAATCCTTTGTTCTTCGACAAGCTCAGGATGAACGGGTGGGGCGGTGGATTCCCGCCTGCGCGGGAATGTCGGGTAGGGTGATTGGTCACGAGAGAATATATGCCAAATGTGGCTCTAGCTGGCGTGTTTGTTGCCTATAGTGCTATTAAATAAATAGCATTTGCATGCTATCAAAAAATGACTGTAGCCGGCGTAGTTATTGCCTAGACTGCTATTAAATACATAGCAAAAGAATCTTTAATGCGCTTGTGTTTTGATGTAGTTTGATTTTTCAAGTGCAGTGTGCATCGCAAACTAACTATCCGAAATCGACTTCTGATTCACCCGTTTCATCAGCGCCTCGGCGCTTTCTTTGCGTTCGCTGTAGCGGTCTACCAGGTAGGGCGAGATGTCGCGGGTCAGTAGGGTGAACTTGACGAGTTCTTCCATCACGTCCACCACGCGGTCGTAGTAGGGGGATGATTTCATGCGGCCGGATTCGTTGAATTCTAGGAAAGCTTTGGCCACCGACGATTGGTTGGGGATGGTCAGCATGCGCATCCAGCGGCCTAGCACGCGCAGTTGGTTGACGGCGTTGAACGACTGCGAGCCGCCGCAGACTTGCATCACCGCCAGCGTTTTGCCTTGGGTGGGGCGCACGGCGCCTGCGGACAGGGGTATCCAGTCGATTTGGGTTTTCATGATGCCGGTCATCGCGCCGTGCCGCTCTGGGGATGTCCACACCATGCCTTCGGCCCACAGTGCTAACTCGCGAAGCTCTTGTACTTTGGGGTGGGTGTCGGGTGCATCGTCTACCAGCGGCAGTCCATGTGGGTTAAAGGTGCGCACTTCGCAACCCATGGCGGTGAGCAATCGTGCGGCTTCTTCGCTCAGCAGTCGGCTGAACGAGCGCTCGCGCAGCGAACCGTACAGCATCAAGATACGTGGTGGGTGCGTGGTGTTATGTTGAGGCCGCAACGCAGCTTGCGTAGGCACAACAAAATGTGCTGTGTCTAGTTGGGGGATGTCTTGTAGATCTTGTAGCTTATGCATTGTCGTTGCGCTTTACTTTTTCCCCCTGCGCGTTGACAACGTGTTCGCCATCTTCTTTGCTGAACGCGGCTTGTTGGGGGTTGGGCAAAATGTCCAGTACGGCTTCTGACGGGCGGTACAGTTTGGTGCCCAGTGGGGTGACCACGATGGGGCGATTCATCAAAATGGGGTGGGCCACCATGGCGTCTATCAATGCGGCGTCGCTAAGCGCAGGGTTGCCCAAGTTCAATTCGTCATAGGGCGTGCCTTTTTGGCGCAGCACATCGCGCACGGCTACACCCATCTGTGCGATGAGCGTAACCAAGTCTGCACGGCTGGGCGGGGTCTTTAGGTATTCAATCACGTGGGGTTCGTCCCCCGAGTTGCGAATCAGCGCCAACACATTGCGTGAGGTGCCGCAGTTGGGGTTGTGGTAGATGGTGATGTTGCTCATTTTTTAATCCTGAATGGCTTGATAAAGTATTGATTATGATTGCGCGTGCTCATACCAATTTTTGCTACGGTTAACGATATTCACCACAAGCAGCATGACGGGAACTTCTACTAAAACGCCAACAACCGTGGCCAGTGCTGCACCAGAATTGAGGCCAAACAAACTGATGGCTGCAGCTACTGCAAGTTCAAAAAAATTAGAAGAGCCAATCAGAGCCGAGGGGCAGGCTACATTATGTTTCTCGCCCCAAGCACGGTTGAGCAAGTAGGCCAAGCCAGCATTGATGATGACTGAAATCAAGATTGGAATGGCCAGAAGTCCAATCACGAGTGGTTGCGCCAAAATAGCTTCACCCTGAAATGCAAAAAGCAACACCAATGTCATCAACAAGGCGCCCATAGATGCATGGCTGACGCGCGATACAACACGTTCAAAAGCAGCTGTTCCGTCTTTAAGCAATACCGCACGCCAAATTTGCGCCAAAATAATCGGTACAACGATATAAAGTAATACCGATAAAAAGAGGGTGTTCCAAGGCACGACAATCGCCGAAATACCCAGTAACAGAGCAACAATCGGCGCGTAGGCAAATATCAAAATCACATCATTGATGGCGACTTGGCAGAAGGTATATAGCGGGTCGCCGTGGGTTAAGCGACTCCATACAAACACCATTGCTGTGCAAGGTGCAGCAGCCAGCAAGATGAGGCCTGCGATATAGCTGTCCAGTTGATCGGCAGGCAGGTAAGGTGCAAACCAATGGCGAATAAATAGCCAGCCTAATAGCATCATGCTGACTGGATTGACAAGCCAATTCATGAGCAATGTGACGGCTATGCCTTTGCGGTGTTTTTTTACATCACCAATGGTTTTAAAGTCAATTTTCATCAGCATCGGGATGATCATCATCCATACCAAAATGCCAACAGGTAAATTGACCTGTGCAATTTGCATATCTCCTATCGCATGAAACAGACCCGGTGCAAGCTGTCCCAAGACCACGCCCACCACAATGCACAGTGCAACCCAGAGACTCAAATAACGTTCAAATAGATTCATATTTTTCTTTCGCAGTTATTCAGATTTTGGCGAGTTCACGTGCGCTGGTTTGCAACATCAAAGTGGTTAAGCTGGCTTCTGGCAGGTTAATGAAAAGCTCCAGCCGGCGACGGATGGCGTGCAAGGTTTGGCGGAATGCCTCTAGCTTTTCAGCATCAGTGCCGTTGCCGGCAGAGGGGTCGGCATAGCTCCAATGTGCGGTAGCTGGTTGTCCAGGCCAAAATGGGCAGACTTCGCCTGCAGCGTTGTCGCACACGGTGATGACCAAATCCATCTTAGGTGCGTCAGGTTTAGCGAATTCGTCCCAGCTTTTGCTATACAAACCGTCGGTTTGGATACCTGCGCTGTGTAGGGTTTGCAAGCCCAATGGGTTGGGTTGCTGGTTGTCGCGTGGGCTACTGCCAGCCGAAAACCCTTTAAATCTGCCTTGGCCAAGGTGGTTTAGCAGCGCCTCTGCCAGTATGCTGCGGGCTGAGTTGTGGGTGCATAAAAACAAAACGTTGATGGGCGGCTTACTTGTCATTTGTTTTCTTTCCTCAAATTTAAAAGTTGTGTGGTCTAGCGGTTAACAAGCGCATGGCGTCGGACAATAACTGGGCTTTGCATCAGGGTCTGGCTGGTTAATGTTGTAAGTATGTTCAGCCAAGGTGTCGGCTAAGGTGCCAGCCATTGGCGGCAATACCACGATGGGTGAAAAGCCACCGCCTTCAGTTCGGAAGTTGGTGGTTTGGCCGTTGTAGGTGCGTGCTGCCAACAGTTGTATTTGCCCAGCATAGGTGTAGGCACGGATGTCAAACTTCAAATCGGTTGCAACACCGTCCACATTCACCAAACGATGACCAACTGAAGCGATTTCTTGCGCAATATAGTCGCCCCAATTTCCGGCCAAAATCTCTTCCCATACCCGCTTGGTCAGTTTGTCACCTCGATACGTTGCTTTGCTGCCGTAGCCAGCCACGGGTTTGAAAAAGAATTGTTTTCGCTGTGCCCACAATGCATCTGCGAGTTCGCGGGTGACGCGCTGTGTGCTGGGTATGCAGTTGGACAGATTGGCACGATCGTCACTGGATATGCCCCAGCTTTTCAGTAAGGCGTCATCCGACAGGGTTACCAAGTGCTGCTTGTTGGCACGCAAGGCGTGGGCATGGGGGTGTGGTGAGACAACGACATCACCAGCAACATATGCATTGCGTAATGCTTGGTGAACAGGTGCTGAAAAGTCAAAGTCGGTCAAGCGGTTGTAAACCAAGTCAATCGCTGTGACACCTGCCGCGCCGTGATACCACAGTTGACCAGCACGCCACTGTAGCTTTTGCGGGTCGGTGATGAAGGCGGTAACGCCCCGCTGCTCAAACATTTGGCGACACAGTTCAAACTCGGGTGAAAGATATTGTGCATCCGGCGCGTCGTCAACAATGGCGACGGTTCTGAGGGGCACATCCCCTCGTTGTAATCGCCATTCATTCACAAACATGTCAAAAAAAGTTTGTTCTAGGGTATCCAGATTCACATAGCTGTTCATGGCTTCAGCCATGGGTGTGCAGCAGGCACGGTGCGCGCGTGCCACTGCAGCGTTGAGAAAGGCACCACCCGCATTGGTATTGATTTCAATCAGCTTTGAGCCTTGGGGTGGTGATTGCAGGGTATCGACATGGAAGTCGTAACCCATGAAAGCGCCCAGTGGCCCGAATGATGTTTGTGCTATAGCCGGCGCATGTTGGAGCGCCAAGGTTTTGTAAGCGGGCAATTGCATCACCCGTTCAATTGTGGCGATGGAGGCTTTGATTTCTAGGTAGGTGTGATGCGACAAAAAAACCACGCTGTTGGAAAACAAATGCGGTTGAGAAATGGCAATGTCATGGGCCAAGCCTTGTAAGCTGGCATCGCGTTCCAGCTCTTGCCGCAATTGGTCAGTGTCGAGGGTGCGACACATGCAACCTTGGTTGAGGGTGTCGGCGATGTCCAGGCCGGCCATGTTCAGCACGTTTGACATGCGTTGAGGTCGGTTACGGCGCAGTTTTGGCCTTGACAACAATGCTCAGTGAGATAAGCGAGTAATGCTGTCATGTGGTCAAAATTGGCCCGATAAATCAAATAGCGACCACGCGGTTCACAACTCGCTAGGCCCGAATGCACCAGCTCTTTCAGATGAAACGATAAAGCGCTTGCGGCAATATCCAGGCGTTCTGCCATGGCACCTGGCGTTAAGCCATCACTGCCAGCAACCACCAGTGCCCTAAAAGCGCGCAGACGCTGAGCTTGCGCTAAAGCAGCCAAAGATTTGACAGCGGTGGATTCTGAAATTTCGGTTCTATTTATTGTTTCCATATTTCAATTATATTTGAAATATGGAAATGACAATGCTTTTGCGTATTTTTTTTTGGTGTCATCAAACTGTCACCGTGGTGACGTCAGCACGTCACAGTTGGCTGTCAAACTTATTCCAAAAGCAGCGAAACAGACGAGACACACCGAGTAAGCCATCAACAATGAAAGGATGCAAAACATGAAAGAATTACCCAACCCCACGTTTGACATATCCCCGATATCTTTACCACGGGGGTCACTTCACCCCTCCCAATCAACGAATATTGGGGCAAATCAAGTCATTGTTACTGATCGTCATCCAGTCGTGCACACCGGCATTGAAGTCGCGTGGGCCAAACACCAAAGCGAAGTTCGTGAAGCGCAGCGTTTGAGGTATGACATTTTTGCGACAGAGATGGGTGCGCGCATCAAGCCACCCATGGGTTTGGCTGGTCATGATGTCGATTTGTTTGACGATTACTGTGAGCATTTGATCGTTCGCGATAAGCAAAGCCAAAGCGTTATCGGCACGTACCGTGTTTTAACTCCGATACAAGCCAAACGCGTTGGTAGCACTTACAGCGATTCAGAGTTTGACTTGGTGCGTTTGCGTGCGCTGCGTCCACACATGGTGGAGCTGGGTCGCAGTTGTGTGCATGCGGATTTCAGACAAGGCGGCGTCATCATGGCACTTTGGGGCGCATTGGCAGCGTTCATGGAGCGTAACCAATTGCATACCATGATTGGTTGCGCCAGCATTCCCATGATGCACAATGGCCTCATCAGTGGCGATGCGGCAGCAAGTATTTGGCGTCAGGTGAAAGCCAAACACCTCGCACCGGTAGAGCATCAAGTCAGACCTCGACTGCCACTACCTGTGGAAAAGTTGAATGATTCGCTTGACTTTGAACCACCCGCATTGATAAAAGGCTATTTGCGTTTAGGTGCCAAAGTATTGGGCGCTCCTGCTTGGGATCCTGATTTCAATACTGCTGATTTGCCCATGATGATGCGCCTTCAAGATATGCCCGCACGTTACGCAAAACATTTTTTGGGTAAATAATGCTGTCAAAACAATCTGTATAACTGGGTCAGCACATATGGACTTGATTATTTGGCGTCACGCAGAAGCTGTAGATCATGCTGACCCGGCACTGGATTTTGAGAGACCATTGACACCACGTGGTTTCAAGCAAGCCACGCGCATAGCTGGTTGGTTGGATCGTCAACTGCCAGACAGCGCTAAAATTTTCAGCAGTCCAGCAAAACGGTGCAAAGATACGGCTAATCGGTTAGACCGGAAATACAAAACGATTGATGGTCTACTGATGAATGCCGATGTTGATCAGCTGCTAGAAATGATAGATTGGCCAGAGGCTAAAGCGACAGTCGTACTGGTTGGACATCAACCCATGTTGGGCCAACTTATCGCGCAGTTACTCGGTTTTCAAGAAAATGAGTGTGCGATACGAAAAAGTACAGTATGGTGGTTACGCAGTCGTGTACGCAATGAGAAATGGGAAACCGTTCTGGTTACTGTGCAAAGCCCCGATATGCTGTAGTTAGCGCTTTGCAGCATTCATCATCAAGCTAGAGCGCGCACAATGTCTATTTACCCGGGCGACCAGATTTGAGGGTAGGGACAGTCTTTAAAGCAGCTAAATATTGTGAGTCGCTCATCGCATTAAGAGCTTTGATACCGGCACGCAGCAGTTCACTTTTCTTAACGGCTTGACCCAACACCAAAGCACGTGCTTTGAGAGCATCAAGCACCAAGTACTCGGGTTTGGGTATGGTGAAACTGTCACGAACGAGCTTAACTTTTTTCTCTTTAAGAAGTTTTGGCGAAGTAACACCAATTGCCGGAGTGGTTGTTGTGGCTGGCGTTTGTGCCGGTGTTTTTGTAACCATGTATGTTGACTTTGTGTTCGTTATGGGCTTTTTAACTGATTGCTTAGATGAAACAGTTTTTTTGACAGCTACCTTTATGGGTGTTTTTCGAGCAGTGGTTGATTTGCTGGCGCTGCTGGTTTTTTTGGTGGTTACCATGTCACATTCCTTTGATATAAATGATTTATATAGTTTATACCATATTCAAATTAATCACAACAGTGATTGAGAAGCATGTGTTTCTATATTTTCACCATTCCATTTAAGTTCCATTGTTTTGGACAACCAGTTCCCACTCGGTTTTGCTCCAAGCGATCACTTCTTCTCGTAAGAGGTGAGCAGATTGCGGGTATTGTTGTTCCCATTTCAATGGGATCAATAATTTAAAACGTTGTGGCTTATTTTTGCTTTGTTCTAAACGCAAGTCAGTGGTATCGCAATCAGTTCTGGCATGACACAAAATAACCGCCAATCTCAGACAAAGTAATTGCTGTACAAAGGTAGACTGTGACAACGCTGCATCCACTTTTTTAAGTTTTCCACGATGCCCCAGTATCAGCTGGCTAAGGCGATGCAACTCAGACAAATCAAATCCGGATACATCAGCATTATCAACAATGTATGCACCGTGTTTGTGGTATTCAGAATGAGAAATGCGTGTACCTATTTCGTGTAACTGTGCAGCCCAGCGCAATTTACGCATTGATAAATTGAATTCAATGTCATTCAAATCTTGCTTCGATCGCAGTTGGGTAAAAAAGAAAGCCGATGTATCCGCGACGCACGCTGCTTGCTTGGTATCTACTTCAAAGTTGCGGGCTAATCGATTGATGGAGTTGCTGCGAATATCACCTTTATCTTCGTCACTCTCAATTAATTCATATAAAACGCCATGCCGCAACGCACCTTGGGCATGGTAGAGGTGGTCAATTTTCAGCAAGTCAAAAACAGCACGAAGAATGCTGACGCCGCCGCCAATCACAGCACGTCTGTCCTCTTTAAGTCCTAATAAATAGACATTGTCAGCATGCTTGGCTTTGATTAATTTTTCAAGAAGCCATTCCAAGCCATCACGGGTAACGGTCTCTGCAGGCCAGCCTGATGCCGATAAAATTTCTGCAACTGCCCCCATCGTGCCGGATGAACCATATGCCACATCCCATTGTTTACGTGAATACAAGGTGCATGTTTCATCCAAAATCGCTTTTGCTGCAACCTCGGCTGCTTTAAATGCTGAAGTTGATAAATCTCCGTTGGCGAAGTAACGCATGGACCAAGCAACACTGCCTACTCTGTATGACGCCATGGTTTGTGCATTTAAATGGTGACCCAGTATGAGTTCGGTGGATCGTCCACCTATGTCAACCACCAGTCTGCGTTCATCAGATTGTGGTAATAAATGTGCCACGCCTTGGTAGATGAGCCTGGCTTCTTCAGTGCCAGAAATGACATCAATAGGAAAACCCAGAAGTTCTTGTGCGCGAGTGATGAACACATCCCGATTACGTGCTTCTCGAATGGTTTGGGTTGCAACGGCACGCACGTTTGCAGGTTTGAATCCTGCAAGCCGTTCTCCAAATCTGGCTAAACAATCCCATCCGCGTTGTAGTGCGTCTGGTGTTAAGTTTCTATCCGCATCAAGTCCATTGCCTTGGCGTACGGTTTCTTTAAGGTATTCCGTGCGATGAATTTGTCCGTGATCCAGTTGTCCAATTTCAAGTCGAAAGCTGTTAGAGCCTAAATCCACTGCAGCCAAGCGTGTACCGTTTTTCATTGATTACTGTTGTGTGCAAATAGCACAAGCATAGCACTCTGGGCGTATGTCTAAACTTTGTACACAATATTTCCAACATCGTTATTAATAAATGTTTGGAACGATCAGCTCTTCTGGAACGACTTGTCGACTATAGTCGTCTCGGTATTCTCGCGCCGGAAGTACGATGCTAGGGTGTTCAACTTCTTCGTAAGGAAATTGCGATAGCAAATGGTGAATGCAGTTCAGTCGGGCTTTTTTCTTGTCATTTGCTTGGACTACCCACCATGGAGAAGCAGGTTTGTGGGTGCGTTCAAACATGATTTCTTTGGCTTTTGTATAGTCTTCCCAGCGTTTGCGCGACTCTAAGTCCATTGGACTCAGTTTCCATTGTTTCAAAGGGTCATGTATCCTGCCTAAAAAACGCAAACTTTGCTCTTCGTCTGATATTGAAAACCAATATTTGATCAAATGTATCCCAGACCGAATCAGCATTTTTTCAAATTCAGGTGCTGTGACAAAAAATTCTTCGTATTGCGCATCATCACAAAATCCCATGACGCGTTCAACTCCCGCGCGGTTGTACCAACTTCGATCGAATAAGACAATCTCTCCAGCTGCTGGCAAGTGCTGTATATACCGCTGGAAGTACCACTGCGACTTTTCACGTATGTTGGGTGCAGGCAGCGCCACAACGTTGCAGACACGTGGGTTCAGTCGTTGCGTTATTCGTTTAATGACGCCACCTTTGCCAGCTGCGTCACGTCCTTCAAACAAAACCACCACTTTGAGATTTTTATCGACTATCCAGTCTTGCAATTTCACCAACTCTGCTTGTAGTCGGAAAAGTTCTTTGAAATAGAGTCTTCGGTTCGCTCGGTATTCCTCAGATTCTGGCGTTAGCAGTGAGCCACTTGCTGAAGCTTCTAATTGGTCTTCATGTTCAAGTTCCAGTTCTTCGTCATAGCTGTCTTTAAGATCTTCTCTTAAACGTTGCATCAAGTGTCTGTTCTCAATAGTCAATTTCTATCTCCATCATGTTTCAATTCAAAATTGAGAGTAGTCCTAAAAGATGACAATCTTGTGACATATTGTTAGATGTATAAGGTGGGTATTGCGGGAGTTATATAGAGATACTAAGTTGATTTCACGACTGCATACCTTGCCATTGTTTTCTCTCTGGCTTGTGCATGCTCCACCATCGGTAATGGGTAATCTTGGCCCAACACTATTTGTGCGGCTTCTAATTCCAATGGATTGGCCAGCCATGGTTGATGAATGGTTTTATTGCTCAGTTTGGCCAACTGAGGCAAATACCGGCGAATGAATTTGCCATCGGCATCAAATTTTTCGCTCTGTGTGGTTGGGTTAAAAATGCGGAAATAGGGTTGTGCATCACAGCCGCTGGAACTGGCCCATTGCCACCCACCGTTGTTGGAAGAGAGGTCATAGTCGTTTAAATGTTGCGCAAAATACTGCTCACCCCAGCGCCAATCGACGCCCAAATCTTTCACTAAAAAACTGGCTACCACCATGCGCAGGCGGTTGTGCATATAGCCCGTTGTTTTAATCTGCATCATGGCGGCGTCGACAATGGGATAGCCCGTTTGTCCATCACACCACGTTTTGAATAACCGTGTTGCGATCGCGCCTTGCTCCCACTGGATGGCATCATAGGCGGGTTTAAATGAATGTGTGGCAACATGGGGGTAGTTGAATAATATTTGCGCATAAAAATCACGCCAAATCAACTCGCCAAGCCATGTGCTTGCCCCCACATTGCCTTGCAAACTCAGCTGATAAGCAACACTTGCCAAATGGCGTATGGAGATGGTGCCAAAACGCAGGTGCACACTCAAATAGCTGGGTCCTTTGGTACCTGGAAAATCACGGGTTTGGTGGTAGTGGTCTATGCGTTCAAAGAAATCTTCAAATAATGATTTGGCACCATTGGCGCCAATCGGAATTTTGAGCTGTTTCAAATTTGTGCGTTCAAAACCAATATCTGTCAACTCTGGTATCTGGACTTGCCAAGGTGAAGGGGTATTGGATGCAACCTTCGCCAATGCGTTGGCATATTTCTTAACAGGGTAGGGCTTAAGGTAATAGCGATCTGTGCTTTCGCTTAGTTTTTTAAGCCAAGCGTTTTTGTAGGGTGTGAATACCCCATAAGGTCGACTTTGCTGTGTCAACAATTCGGTTCGCTCAAAAATAACATGATCTTTGTATGTGTGAAATGCGATGCCCAAATTCGCCAATTTCCCCAGCACGGTGCCGTCTCTGGCAATCGCCAGCGGCTCGTAGTCATGGTTACAAAATACAGCTTGTGCACCCAAGCTGTGAGCCAGTCGGGGAATTTCTTGATTGGCATGGGCGTGGCAAACCAGCAATACCCCCGACTTCTCATGGTCAACCTCACCGTGTTGAGCAAGCATGTTTAGGTTTGCACTGAGCTCAACTATTGTTTCTCGAATAAATTCAACTCGGCGGTCCTGGGCAGGCAGTTTGTCCAAAATCGCTTTGTCAAATACGAAAGCCGCGTAAACTTGTTTGCAGCGTTTAAGGGCGTGATAGAGCGCCGCGTTGTCGTCCACCCGCAAATCGCGTCTGAACCATACCAAACCAATGTCGTATTGCTTGTTGTTTTGATTGCTCATGTTCCGTTAAAATGAACGCATGTCTGACGCCCCTTTACCTCTCGATTCTGCACCTATCAATCTTACCCACCATTTTTTGATTGCAATGCCTGGTTTAGATGATGAAGAATTTGCCAGGTCAGTGGTGTATGTATGTGAACACAATGAGCAAGGTGCGTTGGGACTGGTTATCAATAAACCCTGTGAAATAGATTTGAAACATCTGTTTGATAAAGTGAATTTACCTTTGGCACGCAAAGATTTGTTGAAAGCCCCCGTGTTCAATGGTGGTCCGGTTCAAACCGAGCGTGGTTTTATTTTGCACGATGCAATTCAAGGTGCAAGTTCGCATGGTGATACGGCACAAGCTGAAACGGTCTATGCTTCAAGCATGGTGATTCCCGGTGGTTTAGAAATGACAACTTCACGCGATGTACTCGAGTCTTTGTCCATGGGTGCTGGACCCAAACGTGTGTTGGTGTCACTTGGCTATTCATCTTGGGGTACCGGGCAATTGGAATCTGAACTGGCCGACAACAGCTGGCTCACGGTCGCAGCCGATACTGCACTGATATTTGATTCACCTATTGAGCAGCGGTATACCCAAGCCTTGAAATTGCTGGGTTTTGAACCGTGGATGTTGTCCTCACAAGCTGGGCGTGCGTGAAGGAGATAAGCATGCAAACTGCCGAAGAATCCAACTACCAAGCATCAAAACCAAAGATTTCTGATGATTTGCTGTCATTTATGGCATTTGATTTTGGTTTGAAACGCACGGGTGTTGCAGTGGGTAACCGCATCACTGACAGCGCACAAGGATTGGTGACCTTGAAAGCAGAAGGGAATGCCCGTTGGCCATTGATTGATGTTCGTATCAAAGAGTGGCAACCAGATGCCATTGTGGTCGGTGTGCCTTATTACAAAGATGGCGAAACACATGACAATACACGGCGGGCGCAAAAATTCGGCAGGCAATTATCGGCACGATATAAACTACCCGTATTTGAAGTGGATGAGCGCTATAGCACCACAGAAGCGTTGCAAATGGGTGCCAAAGACCCGGATGCGGCTGCGGCGTGCATCATCCTCGAGCAATTTTTAAGGAGCTTGACTTGATGTCATCACAAGGCGTTACTGCAAACAGCGCATCGGTCAAGGGGGCCAATTCACAGGTTATCGAAACTGAGACATTGGATGCTGAAGCACTTTATACCCAATTGCGAGAATATGTGACACAAGCACACACATCTACAACGCATTTGGTCGGCATTACATCGGGCGGTGCATGGTTGGTTGAGCGCTTGCAACAAGACTTGAAATTCAGCATGCCATTCGGCATTATTTCTTCGAGCATGCACAGAGATGATTTTTCCCAACGGGGCATCAGTGGTGCTGGACAAACCCACCTGCCTTTTGAAGTCAATGACGCTGATATTTTGTTGTTGGATGATGTGTTGTATACCGGACGAACCATACGCGCCGTAGTCAACGAATTGTTTGACTATGGACGGCCCGAGCGTGTGCGTTTGGCTGTTTTAGTTGACAGAGGTGGGCGCGAGTTACCAGTGCATGCTGAGTTTGCAGCCGCAAAGTTGACTCTGCCTGCAAATCAAACATTATCTTTGGCAAAAAGTAGCACAGGCCAATTTAGTTTGGATGTCCGGTCTACAGATTTGGGAAAACCAAAAGAGCCGGTCAACCTGCAGGGAAAAAATAAATAAATAATTACAATCAAATCCACCATGCTTAATCAACGAAATCCACAACTCAATCAGCATGGTGAATTGATTCACCTGTTGTCTACAGAGGGGTTGCCCAAAGATACCCTGATTCATATCTTGGATACAGCGCAGAAGTTTGTGTCACTGAATGACCGCGAGGTGAAAAAAGTGCCTCTCTTGCGCGGAAAAAGCGTTTTTAATTTATTTTTTGAAAACTCAACCCGTACCCGAACCACATTTGAAATTGCTGCCAAACGTTTAAGTGCCGATGTGATTAACTTAGATATCGCTCGATCTTCGGCTTCCAAAGGTGAATCACTGTTGGACACCATCGCCAATTTGAGTGCCATGGCTGCCGATATTTTTGTGGTGCGTCACAGTGAATCAGGTGCGCCCTATTTAATCGCTCAACACGTCGCACCCCACGTGCATGTGGTAAATGCTGGCGATGGTCGTCACGCACACCCCACGCAGGGTTTGCTGGATATGTTGACCATTCGACACTACAAAAAGGATTTTTCAAATCTAACGGTTGCCATTGTGGGAGATGTGTTGCACTCACGCGTTGCACGGTCTGATATACATGCTTTAACCACATTGGGTTGCGCTGAGGTAAGGGTGGTGGGTCCTAAAACATTGGTACCCAGTAATATGGCTCACATGGGTGTGCGTGTATGTCATTCGCTTGAAGAGGGTATCAAGGACTGTGATGTGGTGATTACGCTACGTGCACAAAATGAACGCATGACGGGAGCTTTATTACCCAGTAGCCAAGAATTTTTCAAAGGATTTGGGTTGACACACGAAAAGTTGCAACTAGCGAAACCGGACGCCATTGTCATGCATCCAGGCCCGATCAATCGCGGTGTGGAGATTGATTCTAAAGTGGTCGATGGCAAGCAGAGCGTGATCCTACCGCAAGTGACGTTTGGCATCGCCGTGCGGATGGCAGTGATGAGTATTGTGGCGGGGGATGGAGCCAGGAAAATTTTGTTTAAAGGGGCCGTGTCATCAACCCTGCGACAAATTTTGATGAAATTTGTGATGTGGCCATCGCTGCAGGGCACATCGTTGCCATAAAGAATATCGCAACAGACTTTGTGCCGAATAAAATTATCAACGCCAAAGGCTGCATCGTTATGCCAGGTTTGGTTGATTTGGCCGCGCGGTTGCGTGAACCAGGATTTGAACATGAAGGCATGTTGCAAAGTGAACTGTCTGCAGCAGTGGCGGGTGGTGTGACCAGCTTGGTTTGTATGCCCGACACCGATCCTGTATTGGATGAAGCGGGCTTGATTGAAATGTTGAAGTTCCGTGCAGAACGCCAACAGCAATCACGCGTATTTCCATTGGGTGCTTTAACAGTGGGCTTAAAAGGCGAAACTTTGACAGAGATGTCAGGTTTGTTTGATGCGGGTT